>NZ_JBITLP010000009.1:0-503570 GCF_044465265.1 Actinoplanes sp. NPDC049681 | reverse complement strand
TTTTCTGCGAGGCCGGGCGGCACGGCGGTGGTCGTCCGGTCGGCCCGGCGTCACGACATAGCCGGCGCCTCGCCGCGCCTCCGACGGCCGGGTGCAGGGGACCGTATGCCGAGCCGCTGCTCGGCGTCCCAGGCGTGGAACCGTTCCGGGAGGAGCCGGGAGCGACCAGCCCGGCTTGTAGTAGGCGCCCGTAGTGCTGGCAGGGATCATGGCGGGAGCCGCCGCCTATCACAAGGGAGGGCTGCGCGAGCCGGCGTCGGTGTCCTCCGCGACAGCGGCCTACGCGCGGGACCAGGACACGGTAGGTCGCTTCGTCGACGAGCAGTGCCGGGTTCAGGCCGGGGCAGCGCACATCCGCACCGCGGTGAGTGTGCTACGGGAGTCCTACGAGCAGTGGTGCGAGCAGCTGGGGGAGCGGCCGGTGTCGGCCAAGCGGCTGACGCAGGAGCTGCAGGGCCGCTTCGCGGTAGCGGACGCACGGGGCAGCAAGGGACGGCGCTTCTACACCGGCATTGCGCTTCTGAACAGCGAGGACGCTCAGGCTGCCCTGCCGGTGGAGTCGTGATTGCTCACGTTCGGCCGCCGGGTCGGGGTGTCTCGTCCAACTCAACGTTGCGGATGGTCAATGGTGCCCTACGGCGAAGGCCCGAGATCTCCGGGTATTGTGGTCGCTCGCCGCTGGACGGAGGTTGTCATGCACAAGCTGGTGGTCCTGTATCCCAAGCCCGCCGACCCCGACCACTTCCGCGACTACTACGTAGCCAACCACCTCCCGCTGGTCACGCGCATGCCCGGCCTGCTCGCGTGGCGCTACAGCTTCGACGTGGCAGCGACGCAGGGACAGACACCGTACTTCGCGGTCTTCGAAGCAGAGTTCGCTGATGCCGCTGCGATGACCGCGGCGAGGGCGTCGCCGCAGGGCCAGCAGGTGGCCGCCGATGTTGCCAACTACGCCACCGGTGGTGCGGTCGTCATCCACTATCCGGTGCAGGACGGCACCGGCTGAGCCTGGACCCCGGACGTAGCGTCCCGTATCCATAGAGCACTACGTTCGCCACGCTATCGCGGGATCGGCGACACTATCTCGCGGCATTCCGGTGACGACTACCTCTGCTTCCATAGGTTCGGTACAGATGGCTGCCACCGCGCCGATCAGCATTGGCCGCGTTACCATCGACATTTCCTGCCCGTACCGGAAGACGCCCTGCGCAAGTCGACGTCCGGAGCGCTCTCGTCGGTAGTCAAGGCCGTCGGCAAAACAGCACGCGGTTCACTGGCTGTGACGACGCGCGGTCGGCCGGCGCGCATGGACGGCGGCGGATGTGTGCGCGCTTGAGTCGCGCAGACCGGGTGGTCGTACTTCCCAGTAGTACGGCCGGGCACTGCAAAATGGCGTGCCTGAAAGCGGCCGGCCGGACAGGATGAGCGACGTGAGTTCAGGGAGCAGCCTGGTTGACGATCGTGCCGACTTCGAGGCGAAGTTGACGGACCTTCGCGGACGCTGCCTCACGGCGGTCGACTACTGGGACGTCCACAATTTCGGCCCGGAATCGGCGGACTGGGATTACGGCGACTGGCACCACGCAGTCATGGGTGTTCAACTCAGTACCGACCAGGGACCCGTCACGCTGACCTGGACAGCCGCCTTTTATCCGTACGGCGTTGAGGTTTTCCACGACCCGATCACGGATCACTTGGTTCTGGGTGAGGACGGCCCGCAGCGCGTCGGCCCGAACGACGATCATCTGGGCGTGTGGACACCCTACCTTGGATCACCGATTCGCGGCGGCGCCTTCCATTGGGAGAGGCTGGAAATCGGGCCGAGCCGGCGAGCCGACGGCACTATCGTCGGGGCCGCGTACGCGGTCGACGTGCCGACCGCGCTGCGGGTGGACTTCCAGGCCGGTGCGGTGTGGTTCGTCGCCGCCATTCCGCAGTTCCCGCAGATACAGCGTGTCTTCATACCGGGCGACGAGATTATGGTTGTCTTCGCCGCGGACAAGATGCGGGACATCGGATTCAACGATCCAACATTCCTCCACTGACCGGAAGCCCACGGCCTCGCGACAGTGCAGGTACACGCTTCTCGGCACGAGCATGCGCCCGGGTTCCGAACTGGCCGTACGAAGTGGGACGGTCGTCCCCGCCGCCGCGGACGACCGGCGGCATGAGAGTGCTGGGTTCTCTGCACGCCGGTGCCGGTGGCTGTCCTTGCCGTCACGTTGTTCGGGCCACGAGAGGCCCCGGATCTGCACAGGCGGTAAATGGGCGCCGTCCCCGTGGCCGGCGGAGCCAGGATCTCTGGCGTCGTCGAAGAACGGGACTCCGCGGCTAGCAGCGCCACCGCGCGTTCACGCTTCTGGGTGAGTGCTGGAAGGCGCCACGCACTCATCCCGGCAGTTCAGGATGCCAGGCGGCGTCGGGACCAATCACCGAGCGTGACAGAGCATGAGGTCACGGCAAGGGCAACGATGAGCAGCTTACCGGCGAGTCCCTGCCCCGAACGCCACAGAGCACCGGCGAAGCGAGCTCCAGATGTCGTCTGCATCGTCCCTCACTGTGCGATCTGCTTCGCCCGGCACACAGCGGGCGCGGTCTTCATCGGCGCGTACGACCGGCGACGTGAGCGTTCAGCGGATGTCATGACCCGCTACTGAGACCCAATTGAGGACCGCTTGAGCTACCGTGCCGCGGATCGGGTCTGCCACGCGGTCAGCGGCAGATCCGGACGCCTGGAACGTTGAGTGTCTGCTCCATGTGGTCCGAGCCATTTTCGAAAGGCCGCCGGTACTCTTGATCTTGTGGACCCTCTTGTGAAGAACATTTTGTGGGATGGCGTCGAGGACTTCACAGGCCTCTGGGATGTCGTATTCGAGGTGCAACGGACCGAGGGATTCACCCAGTCCTCGCCAGAGGAATGTCGGGAGAAGGCTCGGGAAGTTCTGGAGCTTTTGCTGGCTGACGGCCTGATCGACCTGTACACGTGTGGGTGGCCGCTGGACAACGAGGCAGCCGAAGTCGTGCTTCCGGAAGATCGATCCGCAATCCTCCGAACCGACCTGTCCTGGACGGTAGAGGCGGAGACCTTGGTTTGGTTCGCGACCACAGATAAGGGTCTTGATTTCTACGGCGAGGAAACGCTCCCTGGTGGGGAATAGCAGACGAGCTGGGTTTGTAGACGCACTGTTCTCGGGACGAGCGTACGTCGGGCCGCCCCTGATCTGTCACCCTGGGGTGACGGCTAAGCGTCGACTCCGCCCGCGGTCGGCGGAGTAGCATTCGTGCAGCGCGCTGCTGTCGAACGGCCCGATCGCTTCGTTGTTTCAGGATGGAACCGGCGGCGGGCCGTCTACGTCTCATCACCTGAATCGTCAAGTCGGACTCGGGGAGCGACGATGCCTGGTGTGGCCAAACCGGTCGCCATCGTGATGGCAATGGCCTTGGTGGCGGCGTGTGCACCCCCCGCGGGATCGTCTCCGACGGCGTCACCGTCAGTGCGTCCTGCGTCGCTGACAGAACCGGTCGGCAACCAGCCGGCGCTGCCGGCCGGTTGGCGTTGGGAGTCGTTCGGCGGCGTCCAGGTCGGCGTCCCCGGCGACTGGGGGTGGGACAACCAGGCGCTGCGGTTGGACGCCTGGTGCATAAAGGCTGGGAACCATGTACCCGCGGTCACCCGGCCCGGCGCTCCGGTCCCGGCCATCAGTTGCGGCGCCGACGTGAAAGGGCCGCAGCCCGGGTTCCTCATCGCGAACACCGGTTGGACGGTCGGATTCGACCGCACGGACAAAGGCGACGGCACAACCCAGGAGGGTGACCGTACGACGGTGCGTCGCGACAGCGTCGAGGTGGTCATCCAGGCGCCGAAGCAGTTGCGAGACCGGATCGCCGCCACCATTCATCGGGTAAGAGTCGACGACGCCGGCTGTCCGACCAGCCATCGGATCAGTACCGGACCGGACTTGCGTCCCACCCCGCCGACAGACATCACGACGCTGCATGACGTGACCTCAGTTTCGGTCTGCAAGTACCCGCTGCCGGAGAGCAGCTCCGTCCATCCGTCCTGGCCGCGCCTGCTGTCCAGCCTCTACCTGGACGGCGCGGCGGCTGCGGACGAGATTCGGCGAATCGCCGCCGCGCCGGCCGGAGCCGGCGGCCTGGATACGCCGGCGGACTGCGCGCCGGAGGTGGCGCATGGCGACCAAATCATCGTGCTTCTCGTACGATCCGCCACTGGCACCGCAGAAATCACGATGCGTTACGCCGGCTGCGTCCAAAACGGCTTCGACGACGGTACGACCGTCCGGAGGTTGACCAAGGCCAGCGTCGGGGCGCTCGTCACCGGCCCCAACAGCGTGTATGGCGGCTTCTCCGGCCAGCCCGAGAAGGACGACATGCTGATGCCCCACGATTGAGGCAGACCCGAAGTCCGAGCCCTGCACACCGTCAGCGCAACCCGACCTCGCCAGCGCCTTCGCCGAACCCACTGTCACCGGCAAGCCCGACGATCCTCGGCGCGCCGGGAAAATTACCACCGGTAATGACGACTCAACACGCGGCCGCGCACCCCTCGCGGCAGAAGAGCGCGCCGACCGTGTTGGCTCCGAAATCGGTCGATAGGGGGTATGGCCCTGTCCTGCGCCGTTGTGGACGAGTCGTCGCTCGGGCAGTGGAGTGTGCTGTCTTTACGCTGAGCGCATGAAGATCGTCGTAGATGACCTGTCCGGACCTGAGATCAGCGCCTTCCTGCAGGAACATGTAAAGGAGATGCAAGCGATCACCCCGCCGGAGAGCAAGCATGCGCTCGACCTTGACGGCCTACGCAAACCGGAAATCACGTTCTGGTCGGTCTACGACAGCGGCCGGCTGGTCGGATGCGGCGCCCTGAAAGAGCTGGACACCTCGAGCGCCGAGCTCAAGTCCATGCGGACAGCTCAACACGCCAAGCGGCGCGGGGTGGCCTCGGCGCTTGTCGACCATATCCTTGCGGAGGCGCGGCGGCGTCGCTATGCCCGGCTCTATCTGGAGACCGGAGCGGCAGAATTCTTCGCCCCAGCCCGCGCTCTCTACGCGAAATTCGGATTCATGCCGTGCCAGCCGTTCGCCGGATACAGGGAGGATCCCAACAATGTGTATATGGCCAAGGTGCTGTGAGTCCCCACTTCCACGTGCCAATCCAGAAAGGCTCGCGGCAGCCCCTGCCCACATGCCCCGAGCCATGCACAACCCTCATCGGCATGAGTGCACCCGGGCCCGCCGAACAACGCTGACGAGATTTGACGGTCACCCACCCGTGCCAGCCTCGGTGCGCAGGCTCTGCGCTATCCGATCGGCTACCGACCGGCTGGATTCTGGTTCGTTGATGACTACATCGCCGAATTTCGGCAACTTCCATGATTAATGACTGGCGTACGGAAATCGTCAAAGCCGTTGTCGTAAGGCGGCATCTGGAAAGTCGGGACGAAATCTACTCCTACCCGCTTCCCGAGGTTGCTGCGAGCGAAGGAGACATCCAAGCCGCCGAAGCGGTCGTCGGGCCATTGGATGCGCGGCACCGCACCTTCCTCAAGCATGCGGATGGTTGGAAGGGCTTCCTGCAGAAAATCGATCTGTTCGGTACCGCCCAACTCATGGGTGCTCCGCCGATGCGCCAGGTGCGAGAGGCGATAGCCGCCGTGGGCGAGGAGGCATTCTCTGCATTCGCTGGATTCGATATCAGAGACGTCGTTCCGATTGGCGGGAGTGACTCGCAGACCGACCTGTGGCTGCTTGCGAAACCCGATGCCGCGAACGCCGGTCAAGTCCTTTGGTTCTGGGGAAGCGACTACGAGTTGTACTCAAATTTCGACGAGTTCTACCTTGCTATGGTCGATTACAACCGTCTGGCGCTACAGGAGCTGCAGTAGAACGGCTGAAGTTGGCGGTCGGGGCATCGAGCGAAGGAGTGGTTACCTGATCGCGTCGAATCTTTTTCGATCTAACCGGGAGCGGGGCGCATCGTGGAGGAGCCCTCCATGATGGCCATGGACGCACAGGCGGTGCTGTGCACGTAGTTGAGGCCCAGCGCATGCCCGAGCTCGTGCACCATCACCTCCTTCTTGTAGCCGGCCGGCTGCCCGTTCATGTAGTACTGGTTGAACTGGGTGGTCGAGGGCGGCGTGTAGACGCCGTAACTGCACGGCCGGTTGGTGTGGCCCACCCAGCCCGTGCTGCCGTAGTTGCCCTCGTTCATGACGACCTTGGGCGAGCTGCCCGTCTCGAACCACACCTTCGCCGCGGAGTAGTTCCAGCCGGAGAACCTGCTGACTGCCGTTCTGCGTCGGGTTCCCCAAGAGCACTGGGCCGCGCACCCGGACGAACTGGCCCGGCTGCGGGCCCTGGTCGCCGGCATCGACCTTGACGAGGTCGATGACGACGAGCTCCGCGCCGACATCACCGCTTTTCGCTAGAACCTTCCCTCAATTGCTGTGACTCCGCAGCTCAGCCAGGTCGGCCAGATCTCAGATCGCCAGTGCCCTGGCCGTGATGACCGTGTGCGGATCCGTTGTGTTGAGCCTCGGACACCACCTACCTCCACGATCGATGCTGTTCGATCGAATCTCCGCGAGCACCGTGCTGGTGCCCGGACGGTATGTCATCTCCAAGCCAAGCCGAACGGTCATCGCCCCGGTTCCGGCGGGCCGCGCCCGGGCGCTGACCATGCCAGGGGTACGCCTACGCCGGTTCGCCGCCCCGACACCCACCGTGGAAACCGCCCTCGCCAACCGGACCGACTCCACCAACCCCGCGGTGCACCGCCTTGCCGCCCTGTTGCCGTAGGACAGGACCGCAGCGATAAGCGGCCCTTATGGCCGGATGGGCAACCGTACTTGGACGCCGTCCACCGCCATCGTCTTCGCTGAGACCATGGACGATGAAGCAGGCGCTCCCGCTCCCGTGGTCGGGTGGTACCTGATCGGCATGCTGGTGGTTCTCACCCTTTGCGCGGGCTTCGGCATGAAGTCCTGCGACGACCGTGACCTACCCGACCGGCACCGCGCCGACCGCGAACGCGTGGCCTCAGCCCTGATCCGAGGATGCACAGTGAGCGGTTCGCGGCCGGTGCCGGCCATCGCGTCTGCCGAGCCGGTCACGCCGCCGACCGGCGCGGCCGGCGTGCCTCCCGCCGAGTCGCGCTCCGGCCTCGTGACCGTAGCCGTCGTGGTCGATCTCGCCGCCGCTCCGACGCCCGTCCCTCACATCGACGCGACCCGGCACATCGTGGCCGCCAACTCGGCGTACCTGCTCGGTCGGGACCGCGTCAACCGGTCGAAGCCGATCGGCGTGCCTGACGCCGGCGGCCGGGTGGAGCCGGTCGTCGCCCTGCAGGTACGGGGCGGCCTCGAGGAGAGTGTCAACGTCGAGGTCACTGCGACGGCGGTGGTCCGCTCTCCCGGGACCTCGTCGGACACGGTGGTGACAACCACCGCCCGGGCGTCCTGCGGCACCGTGACTCTGCACATGCGCGACGGGCAGATCATCGCGGCATCGGCGACGCAACCGCCGACCGGCCGGCCCTGGAGCGTCACCATCGTCTCGCGACCCCCTCGGCCGGCCTTCGGATGACCGGCCGGATCGTCCGGCGTCGCCTGCTCCGGCTCGACGACGCGCTCGGCACCTGGAGATGGCCCTGGAACGGAGGCGCTGATGTGGATCTATGCGGAGACCGTAACGTCCAGCTTCGACGAGCACCTGCAAGACTTGCTGGAGGAGCTACGCTCCCGCGGCGTACGCAGGCATCCGCTGACGTTGCGGCGCAGCGAGCGCTGGGGGGACGTCGACTACACCTTCGGTGGCACGATCAGCGTCAAGGCGGCCGGGGCCTCAGCCGACGGTTACCGGCCGGTGGTTGTCCGTCCGCAGGTGTGGTTCGAGGTGCACCAGCTCGTCATCGGGCGGCCCGCTGAACCGGTGCGGATCGAGGACTTCCACGGAACGGACATCGTCACGTGGCTGCTGTGTCACCAGGTCGGCGGTCGCGACCTCGACGTGGACGGGGACGGCCCTCGGTTCGTCGTGGATCTCGCCTCCAGCAGGGAAGCCCAGTGGGCGGCGCGGCCAAGCGCCGCGGACCTGAGCCGATGCCGACAAGAGCGCTGCGAGTGCGCCCAGCGCGCGGACGACGGACCGTGCGAAGGGCCGCGTGACCTGCTCCGGGTGATCGACGGCGACAAGACAATGTACGGCTGCTACCGCCATGCGAGCGCGGTAGTCGGGCACAGCCAAGTTGCCAGAGCTGAACCCGGATCGACGCGGGGATATACCGAAGCGGCATTGGCGGCGGCCGCGAGGGACATCTCCAGCAAAGTGCCGCCGCCGCCCGTAGCACCGCAAGCTTCTCCAGGCACCGGAGCGCCACCACCGCACCCAGCCGCCCGCCCGCCATGGTGGCGGCAGCTCCTGATGCCGCGACGTTGACGCTGACCTGATGCCCAACGCCGCCCCGCGCGTACCTTTCCGGCACAGCCGAAGGCAAATTCGCTAGAGCGGAACGACGACAATCACAGGCCCGTGACCAGGCAAAAACGTGGTATCGCGAGGAGACGCGAAAGAACGCGACCGGAAGCTTCCGCCGCCGGCCGGTTGCCGGCCGCGACGATCGTCACCAGGCGTTCTCGTGCCACACCGACTCGACGGGCTCGCGGCTAGCCGGCCGGAACGTGCTGCCCGTGTAGTACGCGGTCGGCGAGAAGGCCGACTACGGCGCAGGGTGGTACCGCTCCGTACGCCTCGAACAGCAAATCCTGCGTGCGCCGCCAACGGTCCCGGTGGTCGTAGCCTCAAACCTTCGATCAGCAACCGCTGGTCATCGAGCAACCGCCAGGTTCCCGGTCCGCGGGAGTAGAGCGGGCCAGCCGTCATGCGCGTCAGCTCGGTGGTGCGCAGGTCAATTTTCTTGATGCGATCACTGTGTGGCTGTCCCTCGCGTCGGGCTCGGACACGTTAACCCCCACCACAGTCATTCACGTTTGGGATGGCTCCGGTGGGGGTTTCTCATTGGTCCGCGCGGTAGCGGGATGGTCAGCTGGATGGTGCCCTGGGACAAGGGCTCAACCGGGGCTGGCTCTTTGAGCTCGGGCGTGACGTCCGCGGAGACGGTACCAATGTCGAGGGTGATGCTGACGGCGGTGCAGACGATGGTGATTCCACGCTGACGGAGCTGCTCGGCGATGGTTTCCGATCTCATCGTGGTGATGTCGCAGCCGAGAACATGTACGTACTGGCTCTTGGCTTGCTCGAGGGCGAGATCTTCACCCACGTAGAGGACCTTGGTCCGGTCCGGGTCAGCGGCACTGGTGCTGGTGCGGCCGTGCCGGCAGCGGTAGCGGGCCCGGCTGTGCGCCCAGTGCCCTTCCATGCGCCGGCTGCAGAGCCCGCAGATCACCAACTCGGGGAGCTGGTAGCGGCCGGTGTTGCGATCATCGGGCTGCGCGAGCGCGCTGACTCGTTGGGCGGCTAGGAAAGTAGGCCTCGCTGACCAGCGGCGGATGTGCGAGGTGGCGGGAGAGCTCCCACAACTCTCGCGGGTTCCGATGTGTGGGCTTGCGACCGTCGGTCCGGCTTGCCTTGTTGCGACGCCGTGACGGTTCCCAACCTGCCGGCCGGTGTAACGGGGGTGGCCAGGATCTCCGTGACGGTGCGCAGGCACCAGGCTTTGCCCGCGGTGGGGGTTGCGGGCCCGGTCGTGTGCGGAGGGCGAGCCGACGCCCATTGCGTTCGATCGAGGCCCCCGCACTTCGATTCCCAAGGACACTACACACACTGCCTTTGATTCGAAGGCCGTCGAGCGCTTTATCTTTGTCATATAAAGCCATGGGCTAGAGTCACTCCACCGTGGATCACGAGTCCACGGAGCGACCATCCCGCAGGAGGAACCTTGCGCACTACGAAGATCGCTCTGTCCGTCGTCGTCGCCCTTGCCGGCCTTGCCGTCACCGCGGCTCCGGCCGTCGCCGCTCCGGCCGGCTCGAAGCTCACCATCAGTGACCTCACCGTCCTCGGGGGCGGCACCCTGGACGCCAAGGGGAGGACCGTCGGACGCGATGTGTGCGGAACGTCGGGCACCGTTCTGCCGAGGACGGAGCTCGGGGACGGCTCGAGCGCCTACTACGCCCAGGGCGACGCCCTCGGCCGCGGCCTGGATCCGGACCGGCCGGCCACGACCGACCTGTGGTGCACCTTCTCGCTGCGCGTGACCGCGCCGAAGGGACAGGCCTACAACCTGACGAACCTGTGGATGGCCGGCCAGAGCAGGCTGGACGCCGGCACCAAGGGCACCGCGACGACGGCTGTGCGTTCACCGAGTGGCCGCACCCAGCTGAGCACCACGATCACCGGCCCGACCCAACTGGACGAGAACTGGCAGCTGTACGGTCTACCAAGCGATCGCGCGCTGATCGGCGGCTGCGGCACCACCGAGTCGCTCGTCGTCACCCAGAAACTGCACCTCTCCGAGAAGGCCGACGGCTACCTGAGCAACGTTGCCGATCCCGGCTGGAACTCCCCGCGGCTGATGCTGTCGAGCGTGCCCTGCAACGACTGAGCACAAGAAGCCTTCGCGGCTCCGGCACGAGAGTCACCGAGCTGCCGGAGCCGCCGAGGCGGTACGACCCACCCGGGCCGGCATGGGCAGGCGCCTGAGGTCAGGCCCGCTGGGGTGGCCGGACCCTGTCATCATTGTCGATCATGACTTCCTCCGCCGTCGTCGAGACGCCGCTACCGGCCGAGACCGACTCCCTCATCGACCTCGCGCCCATCGCCGACGGAGAGCGTTCGACCTGGCTCGCGCTGACCGCCGACGGGCGCCTGCTTTGCCTCGACGCGGACTCCGGGGCGGTCAGCGTCGTCGTCAGGCACACCGTGCCCGCCGAACCAGCCGCCAGCGGGGCTACCAGCGAACGGGCTGCCCAGCCCCGGCTGCACGCCTCCGCCGACGGCACGGTCGCCGCGGTCGTCAACGACCACGGCCACCACGGGCAGGTCCTCGACCTTCGCTCCGGCGCGGTGACCCTCACTCTCCACGGCGGCGACCACCACCCCGAGACGGTCCCCTTCTCGCTGGCCTTCGCCGAGCACGCCGGCCGGTGCGTGGTCGTGCACCGCACGGCCTGGAACCGCCTGAACGCCACGGACGCTCGCACCGGCGAACTGATTACCGAGCGGGACATTGAGGGCCGCCCCGACCTCGACCCGGACTACTTCCACGGCACGCTGAAACTGTCGCCGTCCGGACGGTGGCTGGCCGACGACGGCTGGGTCTGGCACCCAGTCGGCATCCCCCGGGTCTACGATCTCCGGCGCTGGCTCGACAACGACCCCGGCGAGGCCGCGGGCGACGTCCCCCCGATCGACCTGTGCCACCGTGACTACTACTGGAACCACCCGATGTGTTGGCTCGACGACGATCTCCTGGCGGTCTCGGGGCTCGGCGACGACGAGGACGAAATGACGCCGGGCGTTCGCATCTTCGATGTGGGCACCGGCAAGGAGCAAGACCCGGTTCCGGGCCCGCGGGGGCAGCTGTTCGCCGCAGGCGGCCGGTTGTACGCGGCAGCGCCGGAGGGCCTGGAAGTGTGGGATCCGGCCCGCGGCACCAGGACGGGTGCCGTTCCCGGCTTCGTCCCGACCCACCACCACCCGACCGCAGGAGAACTGGTCGCTGTGCGCAACGGGACCATGCTTCGCTGGCAAATGGACTGAGCGGCGCTGAGTGTCGGCGGTCAGCCGGGCCAGGCGCCCGGCGCTGCCCCTCTTCCCGCCATCGGCCGCGCGGCCGGGTCCGCGTCCTCGATCGGTTCCGCCGCAATCTGGTGTATATGCTCCGCGGCGGGTCCGGGTGACGAGTCTGGGGGAGTTCGACGAACATTCCGGCGGTCCGCAAGGTCATCTCCCTGTATTCCGGGCCACAAGGTGGCCCCTTAGCCTTCGGGCAGCCCAGGCTTGCTCGTCGCACGCACCGAGCTCGCCCTCATGCACCCGCTCGGCGGCGACGACCGCTGGCAGAGCATGCGTCGGCTCCCGGAGCATCTGAAGGCGACCGCCTCGAACGCCGAGTTCCTGCGTCGGGCTCTTCACCGACGCGACGGCGACCAGATCAGGATCCGGGTACGGGGTTCCACTGCCGCCGATGATTGCCCGAAGCGGTGCACGGCGCCCTTGGCAACCTCCGCCATACCGGCCTTTGGGAGAACGAGCCGATACCGGTACGGCGGAGGCTCCACGAGCACCGGCCGTTCGGTGTCCGACACGCGAGTCAACCGGTCCAGGCGGTCACCCAGCACCGGACCGGTCGCGTAGACCTCCAGTGCGTGCCCGAGCACGCCGCGGCCTGGCCGTCGGCGGGCTTGTCGGCGATGCGAAACTGGCCGACGCCGGCAGACCGGCGCAGCCCTCGCCACCCCTAGGACAACGCATGGACGACGAAGACGAGATCCTGGCCCGGTACGGCCTCCACCCGCAGGGTACAGACCTCGACGAGATCCGCGGGGCGCTCGTCGCGCAGACCGCCCGGCAGGGCTGGGAGGACGGCCCCGACCCGTCGGTCATGCTGGTCCACTGCGTGCAGCTGTACAACGCCGGATCGCTCGGTGACGTGCGGACCGTCTGGCGGGCCAAGATCCGGACCATGGACACCAACGGCACGATCGACGTGCACCTGCTGTGCGGCGCTGGGCTGGCCGAGACCAAGGCGTACCTCGCTGACCAGGGCGACGAGGAGGCACGCCAGATCCTGGACTACCTGCTCGAGTGCGAGGCTGCCGGGGACTTCAGCGCCTTCGACGTGGAGAAGTAAAGCGCCTACTACCGCAGCTACCTCCTCGGGGACGAGTGACGGACCGGCGTTCACCTCACGTCCAGGGCGTCTCCGGCTGACGCTGCGCGGCCCGGCTGGCGTCGTCGAAGAGGCGACTCCGCGGCTCACAGCGCCACCGAGCGTTCGCGCCCTCGGAGAGAAGTGTGGGAAGGTGCCACGCACGCAGATGAGGATGTCGGTCAGGTCGCCGGATCGAGCACTCAGCGTAACGGCTTTCGCTTGGCCCGGCACGTACGGTCCGCGGCTGATCCGGATGCCCGCTCCAGCCATGGTCTCTCCGTGCTCGTCGGATGGATCAGGTGTAGGCAACGGACCGTGCGGCATTCGACTCGGGCCCCCGCAGGAAGGCGCGCGGCCGTAGCGGCGACCGGGTCGAGCACCGCGAGCCGCCCGGTGATCAGCGACGGCTTCACCGCGCCGATGGCCGGGCACCGCGTGATCAAAATTCGTCGCTTCACCGCTAAACCAGGTGCGGCCCAACGGTTTCATGGCAAACATGCACCATCTGTCTACTGACGATTACCGCCCGGTGCCGCGGGTGGTTCCGTGCCGTTGCGCGGCGATGTAGCCTGCAAGAAGGCTGGACTGCAGCAGATAATCAATTTATCGCCGACAATGGGCTAAAGCCGATAATCCGGTTCCCGCCGTCCTCGCATCGTGGACTTGTTCAGGTCATTCGACGTGGCGGGTGCGACAGGGAAACACTCTCGTGGACCTCTCGGAGGGAGCCCTGATGGCCAGCGTCGCCACGACGTCGCCAGCGGCGGAGAACGAGCAAACGCGACACGAACCTTTGATTGGCCGCGGGATGGTCGTCCTGTTCATCGCGCTGATCGGCTGCTTCACCGCCTGGGGCGTGGCGGCGGACCTGACAACCCCGATGGTGGCCGGCTTCAAGCGCATCTTCGACATGAGTACCTTCCAGGCGTCGCTGGTCCAGCTGGCCTACTTCGGTGCCTACTTCCTGCTGGCGCTGCCCGCCGCCTTCATCAACCATCGCTTCAGCTACAAGGTCGGCATTCTCACCGGGCTCATCCTCGCGGCGCTCGGCGCCTTCGCGTTCTATCCCGCCAGCAAAATCATGACGTACGGGGCGTTTCTGGTGGCGTTGTTCGCGATCGCCGCCGGCTGCTCGATCCTGGAGACGTCCGCGAATCCGTACGTCCTGTCGCTCGGGCCGGAGTCGACTGCCACCCGGCGGCTGAATTTGGCTCAGGCGTTCAACCCCGTCGGTACGAACATCGGTGTACTACTCGCCTCAACCCTCATCCTTCCGCGGCTGGCCGACCCGGTGGACATCGGATCGCTGTCGCCGGAACAGCTGCATACGATCCGCGCCGGCGAGCTCGGCGCGGTGATGGGCCCTTACCTCGGACTGGGCTTCGTGCTGCTCGTCATCGCCTTCGCGATCGCCAGCCAGAAGGCGCCGCCGATCGTCGAGGAGTTCCCGGATGCCGGTCCTGGCGAAGGGGGCACCGACAGCCTGTTCGGGGTGCTGTGGCGCAGCAAGCGTTACCGCTACGGCGTCGTGGCGCAGTTCTTCAACGTCGCCGCCCAGGTCTGCACGTGGACGTATCTGATCGTGTACGTGCAACAGGCGCTCGGCGGCAGCCTGCAGAAGGGCGGCTTTTACCTGCAGCTCAGCCTGCTGGTCTTCCTGGTCTCGCGGTTCCTGATGACGTGGCTCATCGGCCGCGTGCGGGCGACGAAGATCCTCACGATCCTCGCGTTCCTGGCAGTCGTGCTGTGCGTCTTCGCCATGGTCAGCCCCAACTTGGCTGGGGTGCTGGCCCTGGTGGCGGTGTCATTCTGCCTGTCGCTGATGTTCCCGACGATCTACGGCGTCGCCCTCAAGGGTCTCGGTCCCGCCACCAAGTTCGGCGCTGCGGGGCTCGTGATGGCCATCGTGGGCGGCGCGGTCATGCCGGTGGTGCAGGGCGCGCTCGTCGACGCAACGAATGCCGCGATCTCGTTCATCGTGCCCGCCGCCTGCTTCGCCGTCGTCGGCCTCTACGCCGTCTTCGACCTCGTCGCCCGCCCGAGCGGGCACCGCACCGCCCGTGCGAGCACGGTCACGGGGAGCGCGGCATGAGCGCCCGGTCCCGCGCGGCCGTGGCCGTCGCGCTGAGCATGACATTGGCGGTGGGGGCCTGCGGCGACAAACCGACCAGTGCCACCAAGAACACCAGCAAGCTCGAGGTCATGTCCTGGTGGACGTCCGGCTCGGAGGCGGCGGCCCTGAACACCTTGCTGACCGCGTTCCAACAGGCCAATCCCAGCATCGAGACGGTCAACGCGGCGGTCGCGGGCGGCGCCGGCTCGCAGGCGATCGTGGAACTGGCGAAACGACTGCAGGCGGGCAACCCGCCTGACGTCTGGCAGACCTTCACCGGCAAATCGGTCCAAGGCTACGCTGCTCGCGGTACGGTCCGCGACGTCTCATCGGTGCTGACCAGCGACGTCAGCGCCGCGATGCAGCCGACGATCCGGCAATCGCTCAACCACGGCGGCAAGCCGTACGGCATCCCGACGGGGGCCCACCGCAGCAACGTGCTGTGGTTCAACATGGGCCTGCTGAAGAAGGCGGGCGTCGCGGCGCCGACGGCCGACTACACCGTCGCCGCGTTCCTGGGCGATCTGCAGAAGGTCGAGGCTTCGGGAGCGACCGCCCTGTGCCTGGGCGCCAAGGATCCGTTCACCACCGCCGAGCTGTTCGAGAACACCTTGCTCAGCACCATCGGAACGTCCGGCTGGAAGGACATGACCAACGACCGGCTCGACTGGCGCAGCGCAAAGGTGCGGTCGGCGCTGCGGTCCTTCGGCGGCATGCTGTCCTACGCCGATCCCGACGCGAACGCGCTGACCTGGGACGCGGCGACGAAGAAGCTCGCGTCGGGCGGCTGCGCCTTCGAATCGGTCAACGACTCGGCGTACGGGGAATTGATCGCCGCGGGTGCGCGGGAAGGCACGGAATTCGGTTCGGCGGCCTTCCCCGGTACCGGCGGAAGTTTCCTCGCCGTCGTCGACGTGTTCGTCGCCGCTACCAAGGCCAAGAATGCCAAGAACGCGCTCGCCTTCCTCGGCGGGATCAGCACACCGTCGACCCAGGTGGCGTTCAACAAGGCCAAGGGATCGGTGCCGGTGCTGCGCAACGTCGACATCTCCTCGTTGCCCGCCTACCAACAGCAGGCCTCGAAGACCCTCTGGTCATCACCGGTGCTGTTGTCCGTGGCGCACGGTGAGGCGATGAGCCCCGCCTTCCAGGAGGGCTTCTACGACGCCGTCTCGACGTATGTACGCACCAGAAGCCCGGATGCCTTCGCTGACGACCTGCGAAACGCCGTGGCGAACGACCGGATCCCGCAGCGCTGACCGCCAAGGCATGGGGGTGCCTCGCGTCGAAGCTCGACGTTCGTCGGGCTGCGGGCTCACCGCCCGGTGGAGAGTCGGGCTGGGAGAGCACCGGTTTGATCGGAGCAGCCCAGTTCGATCTCTACCGAGGGACTTCCTTCGATCCACGCCTGACGTGACGTCTTGCTCACCTCGGCGGGGTTGGCCTCGGTGTAGGCCTGGAAATACGGCGCGAACAGTCAGGTTGCTCACCCGAGCATCATGAAGCAACACCGGCCCATCACGAGACGATCGGTGCGGCGAGCGCGGCCTCGACGTCACGGACGGCGAAAATCTGGTTTGATCCGCCCGTCGCGGCGAACCGTGAACCGGGGCATCGGCGACACCTTATGACCATGTTGAGGAGCCGGACAGGACCTACATCTCATCGAGCAGGCGGAGATCGGACGGCTCTCGTAACAGATCTGCCAGAATGGCATTGCCGTCAACGATGTACGGCTGCTGCATGTGCTCATCCCATGCTGAGCGGGAACGGAACATCTCCAGCATGATCCAGGTGTCCGGGTCGTCCTGTGGCTGCGTGAGGTTCATGAAGACGCATCCGGGCTCGGTAAGACTGTTTTGCCGCATGGACTGCAACTGCGCTGCGGCCTCTTCTCGTCGGTCCAGTCGCGGTTTGATCGTAACCACCAGGAACAGAGCGCGTTCGGGGCCATTCATGGAGCACTTCTACCCGTCCTACGTGGCCGACAACCGCCTCCGGCCGGTCTGGGCCGACGAAAACATGCCAATGTGCTGCTGGACCAGCGCAGATCGTGATCACGGGCTTTCTCAGCTGGGTCGTGATGATGGCGCCGGGGGCAAGCGGGGTGGTGGTGGCGTGCCGGTAACGGCGCCGGGTGTGCAGCTGAGCAGCTCGGTCTGTCCCGGGTAGCTGATCTGCAGCCAGTACCGGCCGGCGGGCAGGTCGAAGGACTGGTAGTGGTCCTCGGCGACGACAACCTTCCAGCCGACCGGGGTGACGTTCTGCTGGGGATCGGGGCGGGGTGGAGTGTCCGCGGTACCGATGTAGGCGGTGATCTGTGATCCCTTGGGTACCGGCACGAAGCCGCCGCGCCCAAGGTCATGCACGGTGATGGAGAGGGCGCCGCCGGTGGTGGTGAAGGATGCTGCAACGGTCTCCCCGGTGTGGGGGACGCCCAGTGCGGTACGGCTAGCGGGAGTGCCGCCGCACGGCGGGTCGGGCGACCCGCCGCCGGGACCGGTGGAGCAGCCGGTGATCGCCGTAAGGGCGAACCCGGCTGCCACCATCGCCGGCCGCCTCAGGAGGCGAAGCATGCGTCGTCGACCTCCACGCGGTGAGGACTGGAGCACCTTCGGGTTCACAAGCGTCGAGTTCGAACGCGTCTGGGCTCAGACGAGGCGTGATGACTTCGTTCCCGAGTAGGCACGGATGGCGGCAGAAGAGGGCGTCACACGACGGTACCCTTCCGCTGTGCCGAATCGCTTCTATCGCCGCCGCTGGCACGAGACCCGAGGCGATGAATTCGACGGCTGGGGCCATTTAGCCTGGTCCTTCGAGGTCGGAGGGTGTGCCGGGCGTGCAGCGCCGGGTCGACAACGACGCGCAGCATGGTTGTATGCAAACGCCACTTTGGGTCCCGCTAGTCGTAGCTGGTTTTGGGATCGCCGGTGTCCTTTGGACGCAGTGGCGTGCTGACGTGAGGTCGGACAGGGTGTGGGAACGCGAGCAGCGCCACGAGGCTCTTCGTTGGGAGCGGGAAGATCAAGCCCGAACATTTGAGCAGCGCAGAGACGCTTACATCAACTTCTACGCCGCGTTGAAGAGAATGGTCGAGACCGCATCCGAACGTGCTCACGGGGTTAACCCACGCGAACTCCCGCCCGGCTTTGGCTTCGCGGTCGGAGAACAGCTGGAGTTGATTGACCTTTACGGCACCGGAGCGGTGCCCGCCGCAGCGCTGGTGGCCTTCCAGCGCGCGTCGGCTCTGGGCCACAACGGCCCGCGTCCCGGATTCGACGAAGAGGTAATGGAGTTTGAGTACGACGAGGCCGAACTCGAACTACTCAACGCTATCCGGGCGGACCTTGGGGTGCCCGGACTGTTCGTGGCCATCACCCCTGAGCAGCCAGATCGACGTGTGCTGAAATCCTAGAGGTTGGCCGCGAGGTCGCCCGTACGCCAGGCCCGGTCAAAGGCAGATCCGGACGCGTACAGCTATATAGCGGCTGGGCCGATGCAAAGATGATTTCATGACAACTCCGCCGGCCACCAGCCCCCCGGGCGGCCGCTCGAGGCGGCCTGCGGTGCTCACCATGGTGGGCTGGGCGGTGCTGGCCGGCTCCTACTATCTGGTGTTGCCGGTCTTTGGAGTTCCTTCGACTGTGACGTGGGCCTTGGCCTGGGTGGGCTGGCTTGGTGCCATCCTCGGGCCGGTTCACGGGGCGGTCCGGTCTGGTCGGTTTCGCCGCATAGCCCCGATAGCGATGTGGAGTGCGGGTGGGCTGCTGGCTGCAATCCTACTGGCTGTTCTGCGTCCGCCGGCGCGCACGGTGGACAGCGTGTATCAGTGGCATCGCGCTGACCTCGATCAGCTAGCGGCCGAGTACCGTGCTGGAAGCATCGATCGAGACCGCCCTCTACCTTGGCGGTTGCGATTTCTGTCGATAGACGGGCATGCGCATGTTCGTTGCGCCGAAGAAAACTACGGCTGCGGTTTGTTTCTACTGCTGTATCAGAACTTGCGGGGAGAGGCCGGTGCCGGGATCGCCTACTTCCCCATGCGGCCGGCAGGCGTGACCATCGCTACAGCGCCGGGTGCCAGCGGCGAACCACAACGCGAACTCGGGCATGGCTGGTGGCTAGTGGATTAGAGACCACAGCCAACACACTGATCTCGGCATGACGATGCGTCGGGATGTCGCGCTGTTGCCGTCCCTGGCGATCTGCGTGGGAGCGGCGCTGTCAGTTTGACTCCGGGCGGTGCTCGCGGATCCAGTGGTCGACGTCGTCGCGTGGCGGCTACCTCGTACGTGGGTGCCCGGTGGCGCTGCCGCCGGGGCCAGGTGCGTAACCAAGGGCAGCACGACGGGCAGGTGTGTTCGGGCTATCGGAAGGCGTGGCCGTCAGCGTGGTCGGCGCCGACCGCCGCGCCATCCCGAGTCGACGGTGCGGTGCCCTTCGGTGCGGCTGAGGCTGACCTGCACCGCGGCGTCGATGAGCTCCCGGCGTGCCCCGGCGTCGTCCAGGTCGCCGCGTGCGGCGAGTTGACCGAGGCGGAACGCGGCCAGATGCACGGCGTTGTTGCGTCCCCCGGCGGGGATGCGCTGGCCGCTGTGGAACACCGGCTGGGGTGCTTGTGCGATGCGTTGGAGTTCGCCGTCGAGCGCGGCGTGGGTGTAGCGGTCGCGGTGCAGGATGCCCGCCGCTGCGCGATCTGCTGGCGGCGCGCCCGGCTGGACGAGGGCGCGCAGCTGTGGCGGGCACGCCGGGTGGGGCGCACCGGTCCACGCTTGCTGGAACCGGTAGTGGCGTCCGCTGGCATGCACCGATGGTGGCGCCACCGTTCCGGTGGCCAGGCCGATGGTGGCGGCGGGCCAGCGCCGCCACCAGCCGCGGATCAGAGCTGGCCGGGTGGAGGCGTCGTGCAGGCCATGGCGCAGGCGGGGATGCCCGCCGCGGCGTAGGACAGGGCCGCATCGAGTACTTGCGTCGTCGTTGACGGCGCGGTGGTGGATGCCGCGGAGGTGCGGCGCTCGCTGCTTGTGTTCGTGTGTATGGACATGGAAAGGCGACCTCCTGTGAGAGATGGCTGTGTAGAGCGGTAGATGGCGTGTGCGTCGGCGCGGCTGGTGACCTGTGCCTGGTTGGTGTGGTGCGCAATGGCGCGTCCGGCTTAGCGGGACCGGCGTGCCGTACGCCTCAACCTCACCTCGAGGAGGCGCCGGAGTCGTGGGCGCGCCGACGTTGAGAACGAGCGGAGCGGGCCGTGAGGTCGGCTTGAGGTTCGACGCCGAATAGGAACTCGGCCGCGTACCGGCCAACGAAGACCCTATCGAGAGGCGTACATGACGAACCCCGTCGGATCCATCCCGCCCCGCCGCGAGCGCCGTCGCTCGTTGGCCGCGAAGCGGCTCGCCGCGCTCGCGGTGCTGCCGGTCGTGGCGGTTCCCTTCGCGGCCAGCCAGCCGGCCCAGGCCGCCACGTCGAGCCCGCCGGTCTACTCGCTGGCCGCGACTGTCTCGCCGCCGGCCCTGATCGAGGCTGACTGCACCGGTTCCTGCGTCGTAGCGCCCGCGCCGTCGGGCGCGGACGATCACCGCACCCTCCAGGACCTCGTCAACAGCACGGCGAACCTGGCCACGCCGGCGGTCCTGGACGCCTCCGGCGCCGTGGTCACCCCCGCGGTTCCGGCTACGGTGCTGCTGAAGCAGGGCACCTACCGGCTGAGCCAGCCCTTGGTGCTGCCGTTGAACGTGAACCTGCGTGGCGCGGGCATCGCGCTGACCACGGTGCGGATGATCAGCGCCAATGCGGCGAACTTCAATTACGGCTTCCTGATCACCTGGAAGTACGACAAGATCGAGCACCCGGGCACCAGCAACCTGGTCTCCGACCTGACGGTGAACGGCAACTGCCGCGAGGGCGCCGGCGACCCGGTTCCTGCGGACTTGCCCGGCCGGCCGGGCGCTCTCTGCGACTTCCGCGCGAGTGACACCGCCGGCGCGCTGAACAACGCGGGCGGCGGCATCGCGGTCGGCAACCACTGGACCGTACGCCAGGTGCGCTTCACCAACCTCGAGTACTTCAAGGTCTGGGTGGGCGACGGCGTGAAGGACGTGCACATCACGGACAACCGGTTCGACAACTGGGGCGGCGCCGAGTCGGGCGGCGAGGACAACGTGGGCGGCGGCAGCCGCAACGACAGCGTCGTGGTCGAGTACAACCAGTTCGACAAGACGATTCACGGCAACAGCTTTGATTTCACCAATGCCATCCGGACGACCATCCGCAACAACTCGGTCCGCTCTGACGGCACCGTCACCGATGCGCGACCCGACAAGGCTCCCAGCGGCAACATGTACCTGGAGGGCCTGGTCCAGGCCACGGTCGCCGACAACACACTGTGGGGCGCGCAGATCAGCGTCAAGACCAACGCCGGGTACGACCACAGCGGCGAGAACAAGGACATCACCAACCCGCGGGACACGGTGATCTCTGGCAACCACATCAGTTACCCGACCGGCGTCGGCATCAGCCTCGTCTACGACGACTACAAGGACAGCGACGGCACCCTCGGCACTGCCGACGACAACTGGGACCACAGCAGCACCAGCAGCTCCGACCACATCGTGCGCACCGGTGGCAACAACGTCATCCGCGACAACGTCGTCGAGTACGCCAACCGGTCCGGAATCCTGGTCAACGGCAGCTACGAGGCCGCCAAGAGCCTCCCGGACACGATCACCGGCAACACGGTGACGAACTCGGGCTGGGGTGGCTCCACCGTGTACGACAGCGGCGCGGGCCTCTTCGACACCGCCGGCATCGGCCTCTCGATCGGCACCGGCGACCGGATCTCCGGCAACGCCATCTGCGACGACCCGGCCAAGAAGACCACCTGGTACGGCATCGATCTGGGCGCACGCCGCGCTCCGACCTCGCCGAAGAGCACGATCGTCGACGCCAACAGCACGGCCAACCTGATCGGCAAGGCCGTCCACGACCAGAAGCTGACCCCGGAGCCGCCGGCCAGCCTGGTAGCGAACAAGAAGACCCTGACCTGGGACGAGGCCTACGCCCTGGACGGCCGCCCGATCACCGGCTACAAGATCTACCGGGACGGCAATGTCGTCGGGGATCTGTCAATCGGCAGCGTCTCGATCCCCGGCAACCTGGTTCCCGTGGACGACTCCAACTTCGAGAACGCCGCCGCCGGCACCTCGGGCTGGACGGCGGGCTACCGCACCACGCTGAGCCGTCAGGTCGGTAACGGTTCCCGCGGCGCGGCGTCCATGTTGGTGAGCTCCAGCGGTACTGGTGAGGTCAGCTTCACCGGTCGCGCGGTCCCCGCCACCCCGGGCCAGATCTACACCTCGGTCCTCTCGGCGAAGGCCATGGTCGGTTCGGGCCACTGGGTCCGCGCCGGCCTGAAGATCACCACCGCGAGCGGTCAGGTTCTCAACCTCGCCATGAACAACCGGGCCACCGTGGACTACAAGAACGGCTGGATGACGAGCAACTACTCGTACCAGGCGCCGGCCGACGCGGTGTCGGTGCAGCCGTGGTACATCATCGAGGGCACGGTCGCCGGGGACGCCATTCTCGTCGACCGGCTCGGGCTGGTCGCCGGTACGCGTACCGAGCAGTTCACCGAGACGGCGCCGCCGAGCGGCCCCGCCGTCTACCACGTGGTGGCGTACACCGCGCAGGACAACTCGACGCCGGCCACCGTGGCCACGTCGTAACACGCCGTCGCGGCATTAGGCGCGCCCCCGGTGGCCGATCGGCCACCGGGGGCGCGTTGCTGTGCGCCGGCGCACGGCCGTCAAAGGCGGCGAGGTCGTCCTCGGGGCCACACCGCGCTCGACAGGTTGCGAATCGGCAGCGCTCAGGTCGTGACGTGCCGGTCCGAACCGAGGGACATGCCTCACCAGATTTTCTTGATGGGCTGATTCTGTCCGCGTAAGCGGGGACCATGTGCCCGCGGTGTTCACAGCCCATCGGGTCTGGACACCGTGATCAATGTCGGTGAGTTGAGAGCCACCTGCCAGCGGAGCCGGGCATCTCGATCGCCTTGGTCGGTGGGTATGGAGGCGTCGGCGGGTGAGCGCGATCATGTCGGTCAGCCACCCAGGCCCGCTGGTGATCTTGCGGGCGAGCTGGAGCGCGTCGACCGCGCGACGACGGTTGAGCTAGTGCTGGCGAGGAAGTCCTCGCAGGTTTCCCAGCAGTAGAGGGAGCAGGCCGTCGTCCGGGTCGCCGGTGTTCGCGGGGTCCGCTGCGGTCGCCGGAGGGCGGGCGGTGGTCTCGCGGGCGGAGGAGGAGGTCATCGTCGACCGCTGGGCGAGCGACTGCCGCCAGGTCGTTGTCAAGATCGAACGGGACTTCCTCGAGCGCCACCTGCAGAACCACCTCGAAACGGCGGTGCGCGGCCCGCTCCAGCTGGCCGGCGAACTCGACATCGCCGCGGGTCCGGGGCGCAGCTGGGCGTCCGTAGCGCGCATGGCGGCGGGCGAGCTCGGCAACGCAACGGGCCTGCTCGACCAGCCCCTGATCGGCGGGCCGCTGGTCGAGATGCTGACCGTCGGGCTACTGCTGGCCGACCATCCCCACCGCGAGGCGCTCACCCGGCCGGGGCGCACGTACCGCACGCCACCGGTGCGGCGGGCGGTCGAGGCCATCCAGGACCGTCCGGAGCACCCGTTTACCGCCGCCGAGCTGGCCCGGGTCGCGGGAGTAGGCGTACGCACCCTGCAAGCGGGATTCCGGCGCTATCTCGGCTGCACGCCGATGGAGTATTTGCGGGACGTCCGGCTGGCCCCGGCGCACGACGAACTGCGGGCCGCGGACCCGCGGCACACCACGGTGACCGCGGTCGCCCAGCGCTGGGGCTTCTTCCACGCCGGCCGGTTCGCGGGCGCCTACCAGGCCCGCTACCACACCAGACCGTCGCGGACCCTGCACACCTACTGGACCTCCTCCTGCCGTTCCCACACAGCGCGGCCGGCACGTAGCAATACCCGAACCTGCGGATGGTGCAGCCGGCCCGGCCGACTCAGACCGGCGGAGGAGAATGTCCGGTCAGGAGGCCCGCCATGACCACAGAGCAGAGCCCAGCACCCCCACCCGGGTCAGCCGGGGAGTCCAGTCAGCTGATCGAGTTCGAGCGGGCGGACGTCATCTCACCGATGATCTACCCGGCCCGTCCCAGGCTCGTGGTGAGCGGACGAAAGCCGTGGGCGAACATGACGGTCAGCCTGGTTCCCTGCGTCTACGTCAGTCCGCCGGACTACTGGGCGATCCAGGTGGTCGGCACGATGCCGCAGATCGGTCAGCCCGCGATCGTCCCGTACGTCGTGGAGCTCGACCTTGATGACACCATCGGCAACATCGGTATCGAGGTGGTGGGTGCCGACAAGACCGAGCGGATAGAGGTGCAGACCCGGTGATCCTGCGATAGCCGCCGAGCCGGCTGTGCCGGCTGAGAATCATCCGATGCGGACGAGGCGTACGCCACGGACCGCCGGTGCTGAACCCGTCGGCCCGGTCCTCGCCTAGGTTCTGTCCCGCGGATCTTGCGCGGCGATCATGGATGACGGTCGTTGAATCGGTGTGGCGCGTGGTGCCCGGCTCGACGAGCCGGTCCGCTGCCGGTCCGCGGCGCTGTCGGACTTGACCACGGCGCCGTCGATGGCGAACCCGAGCTGCCCTCGCGTGGCGCCAAGCTTCTCAACGGCCGCGAGGACCTCCTCGACGGTGGCGCAGCGCGCCACCCCGGCCGGGGAGGCGGCGGGCGCTGCAACACGAGACCGACCACCTCGACGGGCGCCTCTACATCGACACCCTGACCGGCGACACCCGTCGCCAGGCGCTGCGGGAGCTGCGCCGCACCTACAGCGGTGGCGGTAGCGACCACGTCACCAGCCGCCAACGACGCGGATGCCCGCGAGCGCCTCTCCGACCGGCCCCGGTCAGTCAGCACGCAGGATGTCGAAGCGCAAGCCCGACGAGCCCTCACCCAAGCCTGGCTCCTTAGTGCGAGCACGCCACAGCAGGGGACGACCCTCGGCGGCGACCAGGCGGAAGCGGCGGGTCAGGCGGGCGCCTTCGCCGGGCACCTCCTCGTCGGCGATGACGGTGCCGTCGCGGTGGGGGACGGCCAGACCCCGTACGCCATGGTCGTCGACGGCGGACGCATCCGGCGGCAGGTCGGCCAGCGCGAGCAACGCTCGGCCGTCGGGGCCGGCGGCGGCGACCAGCGGATACCAGTAGTCGGGCACCGGCGTGCCCAGCAGGTAGCGGTCCCCGACCGCGGCGGGAGCGGGATCGGGCGGCCGCAGCCGCAGGTAGCGTGCCTGCCGGTCGACCAGAGTGCCGTCGGGGTCGGCCGTGGTGCGCTCGACTACCCAGGCCAGGTTCGCGAGCTCGTCGCGGATCAGCAGGACATCCTCGGTCGGGCCGCCGTCGCGGGGGCGCGGCGCCCCGGCCAGGACGAGCCGGGCTCCGGCGAGCCGGTCGGTCGGCGCCTCGGAGCTGAGCTCCCACATGCGCCATGGGCCGGTGACCGGCGGCGCGGAAACGTCGATGCCGAACGAGTCGGTCACCACGCACGTGTCGACCACGACCAGGCCGGGTGTCACCGACAGCGGAAGGAGGAACCAGTCGTTGGCGTAGCGGTGCACGAAGTCGGCCAGCACGCGGTAGGCCGGGCTGTCGTCGGTGTGGAGGGCGTCAAGGTTGACCGCGCCGTCCTCGAGCTCCCAGAAGCGTGGCCGGGGCATGCCGGGATAGGACACCGGCACCGGTACCACCTCGGCGACCGGACCGGGAACGCCATCCGCCCCCGCCGGGTCCAGCGGGCCGCGGTCGAAGGTGAACCAGCTGATGCCCAGGCCGTGGTATTCGGGGGCGCTCAATTCGACGCTCCCGGCGGGCAGCGTCGCGGTGAGACCGAAGGTGTATTCGAGGCGCTGCGGGTCCCAGGCCGGCGGGTCGTCGCCCTCGGCGCCCGCAGGACGTAACCGACCTTCCAGCGAAGCCAGCCAGTCACGGCAGGCCCGCTCGACCCCAGGCCGCGACACGTCGACCAGGTCCGATCGCAGTGCCTGGTACAGCGCGCCCGCGTCCGGCACGCGTCCGATGAACGGCCGGATCCCGGGGCCGGCGTCGGCCGGGGCGAAGGGAAACGCGTCGGCGAGCTCTGCCACGGCCTCCGGCACTCCCTGCTCGCGCAGCCGGCGCACCAGGGCCATGGCGAGCTCGACGGTCGTCGCGCGGTCGAGCCGGTCGGCGGCGGGCGGCGGCTCGGCCTCGACGAACTGCTGCAGGGTGGGCGGACCGGTTGCGACGCGGGTGTGTCCGAGGACGACCTTGACCGGCGTGCCGGCGTCGTCGCCGCGGAAGCCGTTCACCTGCCAGGTACGGCCGACCATCCACAGGGGATCGGCGACGGGCGCGGTGAGGGCGTCGGTGGCGCCGGTCGATCGCGGTGTCAGCTGCATCTCGGGCCCTTCACGCCGGATCCGGGAGGGAGACGCCGGCCCGGTCGCGCCGTTCGGCGGCGACGACGCGGTGACGGGCCAGCGCCAGCGCCGCGGTGACGATGCCGAGCAGGGTGTCGAGGTCCCAGGTGGGCGTCGAGCCGGCCGGGTCGGGGTGCACGGCGACGAGCAGCGCCGAAGGCGGCTGGCCCTCGGGCCGGTCGTGGTGGACGGCGACACCGGCCTGTCGGCTCGGCGCGGCGACCTCCTGGTTCCAGGCCTCCACGACCATGCCGGCGGCAGCGTCCGGCAGGGCCGCGCCGTAGGAGCTCTGCACGACCAGCGAGACCGCGCCGGCCCGTGGGACGTCGGTGGCGCCGGCCCAGACGTCCGGGGTGGTGATCGGGAGCTGGGTGACGCGCGGATCGAGCCGCTCCCGGGCGCCGAGCACCTCGGCCAGATCCAGGCAGGCCCGCAACGCGGCCGTCGCGGGGGCGACGCGCGCCTGGTCGGCGATCCAGTCCCGGACGGCGGCGGGCGTCGCCCCGGACAGCCGGGTCGCCCCCGGCTCAAGGTCGTCGCGGGCGGCCGGGTCGAGCGGGACCGGGAATGTGGTCAGCAGGGGCAGCCGTACTCCGCACAGCCGTTCCACGCGGGCCCGGCAGGCGTCGGCGGTCGCGTCGGACGCCAGCGGGTCGGCGAGGCGGGCGCGCAGCCGGGCGATCGCAGCGTCGGCAAGGGAGCGGAGCACGGCCGGGTCGGCGGTCGAGGGGACCGCCTCGGGCACGCCGAGCGCGGCCGCCTTCAGCAGCAGCGCGACGCTGGGCTCCCCGTTCTCCAGCGCGGACGTCAGGGAGGTGACCGCGTCCTGCAGGGCTTTCACCCGGGAGCGAAGGTCGGTCGGATCGGCCGGTGCGGGCGTTGCGTGCGGGTGGGCGAGGTCGTCCGGCCCGGCCGCGCGTACCCGGCCCAGCAGGCGACCGGCGGCCGCCGCGGCCGCGAGCAGGTCGCCGAGCCCGGCCAGGTCGACCTCGACCTGGCCGGTGGCGCCGACCGCCGCGGCGATCCGGGCCGCCAGCTCGGCCGGTGCGGTGGCCATTCGCAGCCAATCGAGGGGGTCGAGGCCGAGCTCGTCGGCCGGGACGTCGATCCCGTCGACGACCGCGACGGCACCGGCGGGATCGGGCAGCAGCCCGCTGACCCAGGCCGCCGCCAGTGGATCGGCCCGGGCGGCGAGGCTGTCCACGCGGACCGGCCAGGCCGGCTGCAGCGCCGGGTCGACGAGGATCAGCAGGCGGTGCAGCACGTCGTGGCCGGGGCGGGGCGCGGCGATGACGTCGAGCTCGTCCGGGACCAGGCCGGATGCCGCGATCTCCAGCGCGCCGCCGGCCCGGGCCGGGTTGCCCTGCACCATCTGGTGCACGCTTTCGGCCGTCATCAGGTCGGCGATCGAGTCGACGCG
The DNA here is from genome assembly GCF_044465265.1 of Actinoplanes sp. NPDC049681. Lineage (NCBI taxonomy): Bacteria > Bacillati > Actinomycetota > Actinomycetes > Micromonosporales > Micromonosporaceae > Actinoplanes > Actinoplanes sp. NPDC049681. The sequence continues at coordinate 475,683 of NZ_JBITLP010000009.1, read as the reverse complement.
GTCGTCGAGCCGGTCGAGCACGCTTAGCAGCCGCTGGTACTCGCTGCCGGCCGACGGGTCCACGATCGGCAGGCGCAGGTCGGGGTCCACCACACCGGTCGGCGTCGCCAGGAACGGGATCGTGGTGTGGTCCCAGGTCGGCGGCGTGGTCGCGAGGGCGCGGCGGTAGCGCTCGCGCAGCGCCGATCCGTCGACCGCGGCGGTGAGCGAGACCGAGGTGCTGGCCTCACGCAGCAGCAGCGCCAGGGCGTCGGCGATGTCCCGGGTGGCCTGGTCGAGGCGCGCCTGGGCATCGAGCAGGTCGCCGCTCTCGAATCGCGCGGCGGCCGTGTCGGCCTCGTCCGCGATGGACTGTGCGGTCAGTTCCGCGGAGGCGAGCTTGGTCAGCTCGGTCTGGGCCACCGCCCGTGCCTGCATCGCGGCCTGGGCGGCCGGGCTCTGCAACTGGGCGGTCAGCGCGTCGGCCCGGGCCCGGGCGTCGGCGAGCTGGCGGGCCTTGCGTGCCCGTTCGATGGCCCACCGGGCCAGGTCGGCGGCGGGCTCGGGGTCGACGGTGTAGGAGTCCTGCGACTTCATCCGGCGCCTCCTCAGGGAACCTGCAGGGTGAAGGCCTGACGCCGCGACTGCGGGCGGCCCGCGTCGATGGCGGCGAGCTCCGCGACCAGGGTGGGGATTTCGGTCCCGACAACGGTCGTGAGCGCGGCCGACATCTGGTCGTAGGGCGCGGCGACGGCGTCGGCCTGATCGAGGCGGCCCTGCCCGGCGGCGCGGGCGGCCGCGGCGGCGCCGACGGCGGCCCGGGCCGCCTCGGCCGCGGCCCGCAGCTCGACCAGCCGTGCTTGCGCGGCCTGGAGCGCAACCTGGCGTGCCCGCCGCACGTCCTCAAGGGCTTCGAGGGCGGTGCCGGTGTGGAAGCGGGTCAGCTTGCGGAAGGCGGCCAGATATGGCTGGAGGCCGGCGTCGGCGAGGTCGCGCTCGAACTGGTAGCCCAGCACGGCGGCGAGCGGCTGGCCGGCCCGCACCGCCTCGAGCAGCCACAGTGCCTGACGCACACGCCGCGACGACAGGTCGAGGTCGAACGAGCTCGACCCGGTCTGTCCCAGGTAGGCCGAGCGCAGGACCGCGGCGGTGGCCGCGTGCCCGAGCGAGGGGGCGAGGACGTGCTCGGAGCTGACCGGCTGAGTGCGCGGCGCGACGTCGGTCAGCCAGCCGACCGCGCCCAGCGCGACCAGGCCGGGATGGGCGACGCGCGACGCGGTGAGCCGCTCGGTGACCGCCGCCGTGACCCAGGGGTCGAAGCGGTGCGACGCGGCGTCGAGGTGCCCGGCGAGCAACCGCGCGCGGTCGTGCGGGGCGAGGTCGGCGAGCACCGTCACCGCCGCCTCCGGGACCGGCGTCGCGGCCCGGCGGGCTGCCGCCGTCAGCAGCGCGAACAGGTCGTCGCCCGAATGTGCCGTACCGTCCGGCGCGGTCCACTCCACGCTCTGCGGCGACTCCAGGAGCAGCTCCGGCAGGTCGGCGGCGTCGGCGCGGGTGACCCGCCGGGGCACACCCCCGCCGATCGGGGGCACCGGGACATTGGGGTCGGTGGCGGCGGCCGGGGCATACGCGACGGCCCACCGGTGCATCAGCGCGCTCAGCCCCGCGCCGAGCTCGCCCGGCGCGGCCACCCAGGCGCCCGGGTCGGTGACGGGCAGCAGGGCGTACGGCTGGCGGCCCGTGCGCAGCACCGGAGCGGGGCCGCCCGGTCGCACGAGCGGCCGCAGCGGGTCGGCGGCCGTGCCGAGCTGCGCGGTCATGACGCCCTCGGCCGCGAGCCCGACCAGGAGCCCGGCCGCGGCGTCCAGCGGCGAGCGAACCGTGGCAGCGCCTTCGATGTCGGCGAACGTGTCGCGCGGCAGACCCAGGACATCGGCCAGTTCTGCACCGGCGGTGCCGTCGGCCGGTGTGGAGCCGCCGGACACCAGCAGGCGGGCGACGGCGGCCTGCCGCTCCGGGGAGAACGCGGAGTTGACCGCCACCGCGTTGTTGGTCGGTGTGCCGTCGGCGAGCAGTTCTAGGCCGTCGGTGTAGGCGTGCGCGGTGATCAGGTCGGCCAACGATCGGGCGTCGGCGCCGGTGTGCAGGCCGATCGCCACCACCAGGTCGATCGGGGGCGCGCCGGCCGGCACCGGCAGCCGGACCGCCATGCCCGCGGCGACGGCCGCCGGCAGGTCGGTCGTCCATTCGGCGGGGGTCGGGCCGCCCGGTACGGTGAGTTCCAGCGGCCCGGCGACGTCGGCGCCCCAGGCGACGGCGACCGGTTCCCCGGCGCAGTAGGCGACGACGGCGAACCGGTCCGGCAGCAGGTCCGCGCCGGCCGGCCGGGGCCAGCCGTCGTCGCGTGCCTGCGGGCCCGGGCGGGCCGGGTCGCAGGCCCTGATGATCCAGGCCGCGCGCTGGGGGCCGTACCGGCGCGAGAGTTGCAGCCAGGCGATGTCACCGCCGCCCACCGCCCAATAGTGCGTGCCCCAGGTGATCTCGTCGGCGGTCAGCCGCTCATCGTGGGTCCGGATCAGCAGATCATCCGGGTAGACGCGGACGTAGAGGCCGTCGTCGAGCCACCGACTCTCCAACCGCAGCGGCAGCAGCGTGATCGCCGCGCCGGTTACGGGTCCGTCGAGCAGTCGGGCGGTCGCGGTCTGCCGGGCCTGTCGAACGTCGGCGAGGAACCCGTCGATGCGGGTCACCTCGGTCACCACGGCCGCGAGCTCGGCGTCGGCCGAGGCCAGCTGGCTCGCCTGGGCCATGCTCGCGATCAGCGCGGCCTGCGTGGCGGCGAGCCACGCGGCCGGCGCCACGGCGAGCTGCTGCCGGGTGACCAGCTCCTGCCCGGCGGCGGTACAGGCGGCGGCCAGCTCGTCGCGACGCCGCTCCCACTCGGCCAGTCGCTCGCGGTACTTCTGCGCGCCGCCGGGCTCGGAGTCGTCGTAGTCGCGTGGTCGCATGTCAGGCCCCCGCCGCCTGGTGCTCCCGCAGCTGCGCCGTCAGCGCGTCGAGCCGGGCTCGGGCGGCATCGCGCTGGGCGTCCGCCTTGGCGACCGTGTCGGCGAGGATCTGGACGACCGCGGTGAGGTGGGCCGTGACGGCGGCGAGGTCGTCGTCGCGGCTGTCCGGCGGTGTCGCACGCTGCGCGCGGGAACGGGCGATGATGTCCGCCAGCAGCCCGGCGGCCGCGGCCAGTCCGGGCACGTTGCCCAGTTCCGGCCAGGATCTGATGTCGTCGTGCACTACGGCCAACTCCTCGGCGGTCGCGTCGCTCGCGGTCAGTACCGCGGCGCGAGCGGTCCGTGCCGCCAGGCGCCGGTCGAGCTGCACCCGCCGGCCGCGGCGCAGCCCGAGGTACGCCGTCAGCTCGTCGTCCGCGGCGCTCTGCAGGTCGGTCCGATCGAGGGGCTCGGCCAGCAGCCGCGCCTCCCGCGCGTCGAGGGCGGCGAGCCCGGCGTCGGCGCGTGCGACGTTCTGCCGGAGGGTGTCGAGGGCCCGGTCGAGCCCCTCGACGACCTGCTCGGCCCGGGCGACGTCGGCCCGCGCGGCCTCCAGCCGGCGCTGTGCCTCGGCGACCGCTCCCGCGGCGGCGGCGGCTTCCTGCGACCGTACGGTGAGGACCTGGTTCGCCTGGTCGAGGGCGGCCTGCGCGGTCTGCAGCCGCTGCCCGGCCGCGGCGAGTCGGTTGCGCAGCTGGCGCAGCTCGCGCAGCCACGCCATGTGCTCCGGGCTGGGCTTGCCGTTCGGGCCGAGCACTTCCGGCTCGTTGTTCTCATGCTGTCGGAGCGCGGCGGCGGATGCATCCCACGCGGCCTGGCTGGCGTCCCGTTCGGCGGTGCGGGCGGCGACCGTGGCGCGGGCCTCGGCCACGGCCGCGTCCGGCCCGGCGGTCGCGGCGACGGTCGCGGCAAGCTGGGCTTCCAGCGGGGGTACCACTGCGGCGAGCTCGTCGGCGTGCGCCTGCTCGAGGTCGCGCAGCGCGCCGGTCCGATCGAGCTCGTCCTGGGCGGCGCCGCGTCCGGCCAGCGCATCGTTGCGGAGGTTGTCGAACATGTCCGCTCCTCATCCGGCCGGGGGCAGCCACAGCGCGATCGGGACTCGCAGCCGGAACGCCGGCTGCTGGGTGATGACGGCCAGGTTCGCCGAGTCCGCGCCCCAGACCGCGGCCGTGGCGCCGGCCGGGCGGCGGATCCCGGCGAGCGGGCCGGCCACCGGCACGTACGATCGGCCGGCGACCTGTGGATGCGACCAGTCGAGGTCCGGCCAGGTCGGCGGCGGGGCCGTCAGCGCGGTGCCGCCGGGGTCGTCCAGGCCGAAGCGGGCGGGTGCGGGCGGCTCCTCCAAGACGGCGAACCAGCCGTCGCGGGCCTGGGCGGGGGTGAGCGGGAAGCCGAAGAAGGCGACGTCGGTGCCGATGGTCCCGGCAAGGATGACGTCGCGGCGCTCGCCGGCTCGTTCCAGGTAGAGCGCCGCGCCCGGATAACGGCGCATAAGTTCGCCGCGCAGCAGCAGGACGAGGTTGTCGGCGGCTGGGCCGTGCGAGCCGAGCCGGTCGGTCGAGCTCCACCCGGCGACCGGGTCGACGGTGCCGGCGTCCCAGAAGCGGTCGACCATCAGCGTGGTGGTGTCGAGCGGGTAGCGCCGCCACATCAACTCGCGGGCGAGGGCGTGGTTGATCCCGAGCAGCACGCTCTCGGCGAAGGCGCCGTTGGTGCTCACCAGCGAGACGGAGTCAGGCGGCAGGTCACCAACGCCGGGCAGCAGCCATTCCTGTGCCACGGCGCGCAGCAGCGTGTACCCGGCCCGGTCGAATTTCGGTGCGAAGCGGTCCGCGGTCGCGGGTGCGGTCGTGGCGTCGCCGGTCGAACGCCGCCGCACCGCGCCGGTCACGGCCTCGGCCAGGGCCGGATCGCCGGCTGGCGGTTGGGCGGCACGGGCCGCGGCCAGCTGCTGCCAGGCGTCCTCGACGAGCTCGTCCTGGTGGACCGCGACGGCCCAGCTGCCCAGACCGGCCGCCACTCGTCGGCGCGGGTCGGAGTTGATCTCGGCAAGCCAGCCGGGACCGACCGGCACGACGGTCGCCCCACCCTGGTAGTCCTGCCCGTAGAGCGGCGGGCGCAGCTGCACGCCGGGGCCGCTGGTGCTGACCGCCGCGCGCAACGACTGCTCGATCGTGGGATCGTCCAGCTCCGGTTCGGCCGAGCCGAGCGGGCGCAGCGCCCCCTGCATCAGGACCGAGGATCCCGGCGTTCCGGTGGCGCTCCAACCGGGAGCGTCGAGAGCGATCCGGCGACCAGAGGCGTCGGCGGGGGCGGAGAACGGGCGCAGGCGGCGGACCAGCGCCTCGAACGAGCCGGCCGTTCCGGTGGCGAATGACCATTGGAAGAACACCGGCAGCCGCACGTCGCCGGCCGCGGGCCATGCGGGAGCGAGCGGGTCGGCCGGCGCCGGGCCAGGGACGAGTGACGAGCGGCCGGCCGCGAAGGTGGGCACCAGGCCGGCGAGATAACGGGTTTCGGGCTGCAGGCGGCGCGGGCAGAGGAGCCGGGCGACCCGGGTAGGCGCGTCCTCGGGCGCTGCCCCGGCGTCGTGGGTGAGCTGCACGTGTGCCCAGGCCCATAGCTCGGCCGGGTCGGGCAGCTCCGCGGCGTCGCAGGCGAGCACCGGCAGCCTGCCGGGTGCGGCCGGGTCGACGGTGGCCCGCTCGGCAGGCACCACGACGAGCGCGAGCCAGGGCTGGAGCCGGTTCTGCTCGGATCCCGGGCCGCCCTCGGGATCGGGCAGCGCCTTGGTGGCCGGACCGAACGGGGTGAAACGCCAGGGCAGGTCGGGGGAGGCCAGCTCCACATACGGGAAGAAGGCCGGTTCGAAGCCCGGGCAGCCGTCGTACGGCTCGGTGCGCAGGATCTCGGCCGGGTCGAGCCCGGCCACGTCGCCTGGGCCGGCGAATTCGAAGGGCAGTCGTACCGGATCCAGGGGGCTCTCCCGTAGCCGCACGGAAATGGGCAGTGCCGCCCGTGACCTTCCGGCCGGCGGCCGGTCGCCGAGCGTGACGGCGAGGCCCTCGCGCCACCAGGGTAGGAACGTGCGCACCAGGCTCATGTCGGCACCGCCGGCGCGTCGAGGGAGGTCAGCTCCAGCGTCTCGTAGGTGAGATCGGTGCGTACGGCCAGCGCGAGCGGAACGCCGGCGCCGGCCGCGGCCAGAGTGACGCCGCCCGGACGCGGCGAGACGGCCGGCGCGCGCAGCTTGGTCTCGGCGTCCAGGTCGTCGGTGAACTGCGCGAGCGGGTACTGCTCGGTGGCGGTGCGTACGTCCACTCCGGCAGGCGCGGTGACGACAAGACCGTAGGTGCGGGTGCCCTCGGTGGGCAGCAACGCGCCGACCCGGCTGATCGGCGTCTCCAGCGGCGCGATCCGCTGCCGGGCCGTGATGGTCGCCAGCGGGTGCACCAGCGTGGCCGAAGCGTCCGGCGGCGCGAGCGTGACGCCGGGTGCGCGACCGCCCAGCGTGGCCGACCAGTTGCCGGCCTCGGTCAGCTCTTTGCGGATGAGCGCCGCCACGTCGACCTTGTCGAGAACGGGCGGCGGCTGCGGGTCGCCGATCGTCAGGTCGACGCTCGCCTCGAAGGTCCAGAAGAGGATCTGCACCGCCGCGCGGCCGGCGAAGTGCCACGGTTGGGGGCCGGTGACCTGCAGCGCCAGCCGCACCGCGAACAGGTCGCCGAGCGGGGTGAACACCCGCACCCAGGCTTGCATGGCGACGTCGAGACCGAACGGGTTCCACTGCACGAGGGCGTCGAACGCGCCACCGCCGTCGATCCCGAAGCCGCCGAAGACGACCCGGACCTGCAGTCGCGCGCCCAGCTGGATGGTGTTGGTGGTGAGCGCGAGGTACAGCTCGAGCCGGACCAACGGGTTGTCGCCGGTGGCCAGGCTGACGGCGAGTCGTTCCAGCCTGCGCAGGCCCTTCGGCGGGACGAACCGGGGGTGGAAGCCGCCGATGCTGAACACGAAGAGCGGGTCGCTTCCCCAGTTCAGGCGTACCGCCATGTCGCCGGAGAGGGTGAGCCGCCACAGTCGTGAGTGGTGCAGCGACGCGTCCAGCGCGAGTTCGCCCCGGGAGAGGTCGAGCACGCCGATGGCGTCCACGTGCACCTCGACGACCGGGGCATCCGGGTCGGGCAGCACCAGCGAGAGTGCGGCGAGCAGTACCACGCGCAGTGGTTGCGGCACCTCCAGTAGCAGTGCCAGCCGGATCTTGACGATCGCCGGGGTGCCCCAGCTGATCTCGGCGAGCGGCCCGATCAGCAATCGGTCGGCGGCGAGCGGGAAGATCCGGTCGAGGGTGGCGAGCAGCTGGGTCGCGTTTGCCACCGGGTCCTTGGCGAACAGGACAGAGTCGAGCACTCCGGAGCTGAGCCCGTCGCGGACGGCGTCGGCGTCGATCGTGCGGTTGAGCGCGAGCAGGCCGCCCACGCCGGTCAGCGCGAAGCCCAGGCCGAGCTGCACGGGGGTGAATCCCTCGGCGGTGATCAGGAGCAGCAGAGCGAAGCCGTCCGCGCCGCCGGGGAGCCTGGTGGTGATGAGCGCGACGACTTTCACGGAGACGGTGCCCAGCAGGGTCAGCTCGAAGACACCGGCATAGCGACCCGCCGGCGGGTCGAAGTACAGATAACCACCACCGCGTACGGCCGGGGAGTCGATCGCGAGGCCGGCGCCGCTCGGTGGCCGGATGCCGAGGTCGAGCTGGGCGAAGCCGAGGTTCCCGGACCGCGGCGGGAAGGAGAGCACGCCGCGGATGCCGAGCCGGTCGACGGACGCCGCGAACGGGCCGAGACGCAGCGACAGCGAGCCGGCCACGTCGATCAGCAGGGCCGAGGGGTCGGGGACCACGGCCAAGGTAAGGGTGCCGAGGCGGACCGGACCGAGCTCTGCGTTCACCGGGATGTCGACGGTCAGGCCGGAGGTGCCGCGCATCCGGAAGCCTTTGCTCAGTGACCAGTCGAACGCGATGTCGAACGGCGCGGCGATCCGGACTCCGGACAGGACGGTGCCGAGGAAGCCGTCGTCGCCGCCGGTGACCGCGAGCAGGCCGCCGGACAGTTCGATGCTCAGCGCCACGTCCCGGCTGTCGCCGCGCAGCTCGAACCTCGCGGAGACGGCCATCCGGGAGATCTCCAGACGGGTGCCGGTGGGCGAGCCGACGAGCAGCGCCGGCCGGCCCTCCTGAGCGCGGCGGGCCAGGGACGCCTCGACGGTCAGGTGCTCGGCGTGCGGCGGCAGGGTCACGCCGTCGCCGCTGAGGACGAACTCGCCGGGGTCGGCGGTCACCGACAGGGTGATGAGCAGGCCGCGGGTTTCGAAGGACTCCGCGATGCCGCCGATCGCAGTCACGCCGACGCCGCGGACACCCTCCTGCCCGGACAGCAGGCGCAGCAGGGCGCCGAGCCGCACGGACGGCTCCGCAACGTTCAGGGTGTAGAGGAACTGCAGGCTGCGGGCCGGGTCGGCGGCGACGTCGCTGCCGGTGGTGACGATCGCGCCCGAGGCGGCGAGCAGGACGCCGATCGGGTCGAACACCCGGGCGGCGACCGCGCGGGCCGAGTCGACCGTGCTCAACGCGTCCGCGCCGAGGAAGTGGTCGCGGAGCAGCCGGGCGGGGTCGGTCAGCAGGTCGATGAGCCGGTCGAGTCGGATCCTGCCGTCTTCGACCAGGGTGAGCAGCCGCGCCACCTGCAACGCCACCGGATGCCGTCGGGCCAGATGTTCGACGACGACCACGTCGAGGAGCTCGGCGCCCACGTCGCCGAGCCGGTCGATGGCGGCGGCCACCTCGCCGACCTGGGCGAGCAGCTCGGCGAGCGCGCCCAGGTCGCGGCCACCGGCCTCGGCGAGCTCGGTCAGCGCGTCCGCGGCCGTGGGTACGGCGGCGAGCGCACCGGGGTCGAGCGCGGACAGGTCCGCCGGGTCTCGGCCCAGACGGATGAGCAGTGCGCGGCGGGCGTCCTCGTTCTGCGCGGCCACGGCCAGGGGAAGGGTGAGGTCGCGGACCTCGGCGGCGAGGGTGGTCCAGACGTCGCCGCTCATCGCTCGGCCTTGACCACGCCGATGATGAAGTACCGCTCGTCGCCGTAGGAGACCTCTGCGCCCGCCTCGATCCGTCCTCGGCGTGGGACCAACAGCTCGGTGGGGACCAGGTATACCGGGTCGGCGGCCACCGTACCCGGTGGCACACCCGGGTTGGTGCGGGTCGCCGCGTCGGCATCGGCGGAGATGAGGCCGACGGCGAGCATGGCGACCAGGCCGACGCTGGTGGACGACGCGCCGGATCCGGTGGCCGCGCCGCCGCCGATCATCCAGGGGGCCAGCTGGGCGCCGGCCGAGACGGCGGTGCCGGCGCCGGTCGCCACGGTCGTGCTGAGCGCGGTCAGCTCGCTCGCGATGACCGGGGCAGCCGTGCCGATCGCCTCGACGGCGGTGGTCGCGGTGACCGCGGGAGCGGCCGTCGCCGCGACCGTCTCTCCGACGGCGGCGGCGGCGAAGCCGACATCCGGGCCGATCAGCACGGCGACGGAGGCGACCGCCCGTATCGCCAACGTGATGCCGTAGAACCGCTCGATCTCGTCGGTGGGCAGGTACCCGGTGGTCAGCGCGGCCGCGGTGGCCAGCTCGGGGTTGAGGAAAAACGCCCCGGCCCAGGTCGAGAGGACGAACGAGGTCAGCGCGGGCCCGGGGCGGATCCCGTACGTCGACTGGATCTTGCGGTCGATCTCGCGGTCCCAGGCGCCGATCACGAACAGCTGGAAGAACCGCTCCGGCACGATGAACGCGTACGTCGAGCCGGTCGGCGCGCGCGGCAGGGTCCGGGCCAGGACCGCGGTCAGCTGGGGACGCGCGTCGGACATCGGCGAGACCAGGCTGACGATGCTGGTGTCGGCGAGCTCCTCGGCCTGCTCGTCCGGCTTCCGGCGGCACTTGATGATGTCGTAGATGATCACCCCGGGGTTCAGCACGTCCTGCTCGGCCATGAAGAACGTGATCTCGCCGGTGATGCTGGGGATGACCAGGACGTACGGGCTCGGATCCCAGGTGCCTGGTTGCCAGTTGCGCTTCCGATCGGGCTGGAGAATCGACGCAGTCTCCGGCGCGGTCAGACGCAGCTGGTCAAGGTAGCGGGCCAGCTGCGGCGGCCCCTCATCCGCTCTGCGCCGCGGCTTGATCTCGTAGACGTGGTCCAGGTCGGAGTCGAGGATGTCGGTGCGCTGCAGGCCGCGCCGGGACCAGTCCGTCCCGGTCAACGCCAGGACGACGCGGGGGTCGTACCGGCCGAGATCGTAGATGGTCATCGGTAGCCAGTCGGCCGATCGCCAGATACCGAAATCCACCATCACGTACGACTTGATGCCGGGCGGCACGAGCATCCGGGACAGGACGTACTGGCAACCCAGCCACTTGCCGTACGCGGTGCCGATCGGACCGCTCGATGCCAGCGAGAACTGTTCGGTTCCGGCCGGGCAGATAGCCTTGATCAGCGCTTTGGGTTTCACCCCCATGGACCCTCACCCCGCTCGATTGTCGGTCGCGCGCCGGGCCGGGTACAGCCGCGTCGCCCGATCGGGTGGGTTACTCCCCGCCGGTCGCCGGCGCCTGCTGCCCGCCCATGGCCAGAAGGTCTGCCAGTAGCCGGCGGTCAGCACGACCCACGACCGGCGGCGCTGGGACAGCCCCTCGTCGGACACACCCGAATCGTCGCGGGCGTCGCTTTCTCCGCCGACGGGAGCGCGCGGGTCACGGCGAGCCAGGACGGACCGCTCCAATGGTGGGATGTTCGCAACCGCGATCACGGGCACCCGAGGGCAACCTTTGACCGGGCACACGGGAATCCTGGACGCGGTGGCCTTCGCATCGGACCGGCAAACCATCGTCAGCACCAGCAATGACGGCACGGCTGTGCTGCGGGATGTCGCCGCGACCGGCCAGCCGCGCCCCGATGATGGTTCTCCCACCTTCCGCCCCACTCGCGACCACTTCCACGGCGATCGGCACGAGCACATCCCGCTCCGTGATCACTGCTGTGGCGGCTAGAACGGCCAGTGCCGCCACCACGGCAGTCGCTGCCAGCCCGGTTCTGCGGGCGACGCCGTCTCGTCCGGGCAGGAACGCCACCACGCTGAGCGCAAGGGTCTGGCCGAGCAGCGCGAGGCCGAGCGGCTGCCTGCCGACGTCGACGACGAAGCCCCACGTCAGAGCGCCACCCAGAGCGGTGTTGAGCGCGACGACGCCGACCATTGCCGTGACTGCGGCGACCGGCGTGGTCACCAGTGCCGCTCCGGCCCCTCGGCCCGGCCAGCACGCCTCGACCGCGATCGCCGCGACGATGGCGACAGTGCCCGCGAGGAGCACGTAGGTGTACAGACGCTGGGACGCGTCAGCGTTGTCTTGGGCCGCGCCCGCCAGCGCCCGGAACGCCCCGATGACTGCCGCACCGCAGGCGCCGGCCACGATTCCCGCGATGACGGCGAAGCGGGCGCCTCGACGGTCAGCGGCGGCCCACCGGTTCCGCGGGCCGTACTCGAGCAGCCATGCGGGTGTCAGCGTGTCCCGCCGTGCCGCCCACAGCGGCCACGCGGCGGACAGGGCCAGCAGCATCGTCGCCGCGACCATGGCCGGGCGGGCGAAGTAGCCGGTCAGCGTGGCGCTCGCCAGCCCCCACCCGCCCCACTCCAGGCTTTTCTGCACCTTGATCCCTGCCCAGAGCACCGCGGTGAACAGCAGCCCTGGCACGATGACCGCGGACAGCCAGAAGCTGCGGGCCCGACGCAGCCGGCCGGCGGCGTCCGACCACAGCTCTCCCAAGCCGACGGTGACCACCGTCGCCCCCACGGCGCACAGTGCCGGCACCCACAGAAAAGGCGGTCGGTGGCCGTACTGTGCGAGTGATGCCGCTCCGCCCAGCAGGAAGCCGACGAAGACGCCGGCCGCCGCGGGTGCCGGCCGGACGTCACCGCCGGCGACCCGCCGTACCAGGCAGGCGCGCCAGAACGCGAGCCCGATCGTCGCCCCGACCAGCGGTCCCGTGACCGCCGCTGCGGCCAGATCGGTGACCCCGATGTGCGATGTGCCGGTCAGCAGCGGGATGACGGCGAGGTCGATGAGGGAGGGCAGGAGGCCGGCGAGGAAGGCGGCCGCCGCGCCGTCCACAAAGCTTGCCCGGGCGATGCCAGCCGGGTTGTCGAGCACGGCGATCCTGCTGTGGGAGCACGGGTGGTTGGCGAGCAACCGGCGCAGCCGCCGGTGCCCGGCGTTCGGCATTCCGGCCAGTACGGCCGACAGTGCCGCGACGTTGCTTCCCCTACGGGCGGCGCGAAGGTCGGCGTCGTGTTCCCGGGACCGGAGGATCGCCGCACGGGTGAGCGCGACCACCGCACCCAGCAGCACGGCGCGCCAGACGTAGTCGGACAGCAGCGACAGCTCGCCCATCAGTACGGCGAGGAGCACCGGTACCAGCAGCAGCGGCGCCACGGCGTACCCGATCGACTTGGCCGCCCATGCCACGGTGACGTCCCGGCCCGCCACATGCGCAAGCTCGTGTGCCGCCAGCGCGGCGAACTCCGGGCGTTGAGGCCGGAGGAGCACTGCCGTCGGCATGACAACCCGCTGGTTTCCCGGAAGTCCGTAACTGAAGGCGTCCCGTTGCGTCGCGGGGCCGGTCATGAGCGTCGGTGGGCGGGGCAGCCCGGCGGCGTGGGACAGCTCGGCGAAGCGTTGCCTCGCCGTGGCGAACCGCTCGTCGGCCGGGCGCAACCGGCGGCGGCGTTCCAGGTGGCGGGGCGAGCATCGGAAGATCACGAACGCGGCGGCCGCGGCGGTGGCCAGTCCCGCCAGCGCGAACATCGCGCGTCGCTGCTCGGCGCCGGCCGTGCAGTCGGCCAGGTCGGCCTGCCAGGCGACGATGCCGGGCGAGGGGTCGAGCAGGCCGGGGGCGCACGCTGCGACCTCGCGTTGCCACCGGCCGCCCGCCACCATGTTGTGCACGAACACCCCGACGAACAGGCCGGCCGCCACCGTCGCCACCACGAGCAGGAGGAACCGCGCCGTGGTGGAAGGGGGACAGGCGAGCACGTCCGGACGTGGTCTGCCGGGGCCGTCGCCGGTCGAGGCCGGTTCGCCGAGGTCGCTCACTCGGACACCAGGATCGCGCCGGCGACCGAGTCGGCCAGGAGCACGCACTGGGCCTCCGGAAGGCCGAGGTACCGGGCGCGGTCGTACGCGATCTCGCGTACCCGTCTCGCCTGTCGGGGATTCAGGGGCGTCGCACCGGTTCCGCCGGCGTCGTCGGCGGGGCGGCGTAGCAGCCGGCGCACCGCCTGGGCCACGAACGGTCTCGCGGCGTTCTGCGCCTCGCTGGCGACCGTCTCGAAGAGGAACTGCACCACGGGTGTCGCGATGGCGAGGGTGTACGGAGCGAGCAGCGCGAGGTCGACGCCGAAGCCGACAGCTTCATCGCGCCGGCGGGGGTGGAGGACAGCATCGGGGTCGGCGAAGTACTCCTCGGCGGTCTCGTCGAGGATCGGCAGCTCTTCCGGCGCGCTCGCGGCCAGTGCGGCTGCGGTCAGGGCCTGCACCAGGTCCCGATCCAGGACGGATGGCTGCTGGTTCGACATGCTGTCCTCTTTCGTGCTGCGTGAGTTCGGCCGTCGTGGCGCGGCGACCGTCACAATACTTCCCAATGTGGGATGTATCGGGCGCGCCTCAGGTGAGAGCGGCGGCCGGTTCCCGGTGCTGGGCGGGCGCGGCCGACAACGCGCTGCGCGTGATCGGTCCCACGACGCCGTCGACCTCCAGGTGGTGCTTCTTCTGGAAATCCCGTACGGCCGTGTCGGTGCGCCGCCCGTAGACACCGTCAGCAGGTCCGGGATCGAATCCGTGCATCTGCAACCGGCGCTGCACCCAGCGGACCTCCTCGCCGAGACAGCCGAGCTCCAGCAATTCGTGATGCTTGTCCGCGTGCAATCCGGGAACCAGCCCGCCGTGCGTCCACCCCCGGTGCTCGACCGGGAACTTGTTCACGCCGTACTTTCTGCCGCGCGCTTCAATGGTCTTACCGTTTCCCAGAGAAATGGCGACGTGGTCGTTCGACGGGCCCTCGTCGATGCGGAAGAGCAATGCTCCTCTGGTCTTGCAGGCGCGTTCCACCGAGATGAGTTTGTGGGCTTTCCGGCAGGCGTCACGCTGGTTCTGGGCGCCGTCGACGAACGTGACGTCGCAGCGCGCGGCGGCCCACTCCACCAGCTCGGAGCAGTCGAAGCTGTCGGGGTTCGGGTCGTCGAACTCGGCCTCCGAGCCGAACACGTAGGGATCACCCTGCTGTGTCAGAGCTATCTTGACGAACTGGCTGTAGGTGGCCATCCCATTAGTCCTCTCCGGTGAGCGGGCGGTGATGGCTACCAGTGAAATGCTTGGCGGGGGCCGGCATGCGGAAATCGCCCGGTCGCCCTTCGTTTGTCGGATGAGTGACAACTTGAGCTCCGTCGTGGAAAGAGAGGACGGAAGATTCCTTCGGAAACCGCCTCGGTAATGGCTATAGGCTCCGCCGTGCCTTGTCGGCGAAATGCGAGGGATCTCGGGGGCGTGCGATGAGCAGCAAGGACCTATTCCGCTGGAGCGGCGCCACGCCGGCGCGGGCGTTCACGCACGGACGTGGGGCTTCGACACGGGGCACTACCTCCCCGCCGGAGGTACCACGAATGTCGTGGACCTCAACGAGACCCTGCAGCCGTGGCCCGGTGTGACCCCGGCGTCGGTCCTCGAACACGGCAGCGTCTGCACGTACGCCTGACCCGACCGGCTTACACCATGCGGTATCCGCACGGTCACTCGCCCGGCGGGGCGCTCCGCCTTCCCGCCCCCCGTTCAAGATGACCCGACAGGTGCCCTGAAGATCGGCCGTCTCATGCGGATGCGGCCATGAACGCGCTGATGTGCGACGGATCTCCGACAACTGATGCGCGACACGCGTGCCATGGCACGAGGCAGCAGATCGCCCGCGCCAACCCGCGGACCTGCGAAAAGCGACTGCGAGCCGCTGATCTGCGCGATGCAACGGACGGCGCATGCCTCACCGAATTCGGTGTCGATGTCGTTCGGAGACCGATACACACGACGGATGCGCGAAGTAACCCTGCCCGGCGGCAACACCACCGGCGCCGTACTGATCGGTGACGTCGTCCACAAACGGGCCTCGCCGTGGACGCCGGCGGTGCACGCGGTGCTGCGGCACCTGGAGGACGCCGGCTTCGACGGTGCCCCGAGGGCGCTCGGTATCGACGACCAGGGCCGCGAGATGCTCACCTATCTGCGGGGAGAGACCATCGGTGACCGAGAGCCCTGGCCCGAATGGGCCTCGGCCGATTCAATGCTGGCCCACGTCGGCCGTTGGCTACGACGTCTCCATGACCTGACCGCCGACTTCACCCCGCCCGCGCACGAGCGCTGGTTCATTGGCGGCACGATGCGACCCGGCCTGGTCATCGGCCACCAGGACGCCGGTCCCTACAATGCGGTCGTGGACGGCGACCGCCTGGTCGGCTTCTACGACTGGGACACCGCCGGTCCGTCGCCACGGGAGTGGGATCTAGCGTTCTCCTCGATACCGTGGGTGCCGCTCGCGTCAACGAGAGACGGCACGCCGTTACGCAGCCACGATCTCGACGAACGGCGCCGCCGCCTTCATCTGTTTCTCGATGCCTATGGCTACGACGACGACCGATCTGCGTTCGCAGTTCTGGTCCCGCAGCGGGCCCGGCGACAGGCCGACGTCATCCGCCGAACAGCCGACGCCGGGGACCCGGCTTCCATCGCGCTCATACCCATCGCCGACCTTCTCGAACGGTCGGCCTCGGATGTCGAGGCACTCCCAGACGGGTTCTGGCGGCGTTGATCGACGTCCTCACCGCCCTCGGCAGGTCACCGCCGCAGACGTCCGAATGATTGCGCTCAGATCCAGGGCTTTCCCGTTGTGCTCGGAGAGCGGAGGAGCGGTGGGCCTTCACCGGGCTGGGCTGGCTGATGCCGGGGCGACGGGCTCGTCGGCAGCCTGCTCAATGCCGGACCGGCTTGCCTGAATGGCGGCGCACGCGTGCGGCGCCACAGCGGCGAATCCACCATTCGCGAGTATTCGGGTCAACCCGCTCGGGGCTTCCGTTTCGCCGTGGTCGCTCAGCGCTCAGGCGGCGGCGAGGCGAGGTCGTGCTGGCGTCGTAGCGTCTCCGCCCGCTCGGCGAACCGGGCGGCCCCTTGCGGGTCGGCGGGCTTCACGGCGGTGGCGAGGCGGTCTAGCGTACGGGCTTGCTCGGGCGGGCCGACCGTGTCGTCCAGGGCGGCGAGCAGCAGCGTCGCTGCGCGCGGGTGGTCACCGCGAGCCAGCGCTACGTCGCCAAGCCGTGCGGTGGCCAGCCCGATCGCGGCGCGATAGTCGACCGTACGGGCCTGGTCCAGCGCCTCGGTGGCGACCGTCTCGGCGGCGTCCAGGTCGCCGGTGCCGAGCAGCGCCTCGGCGAGCATGGCCTGGGCGAACGCGCGCGGTGCGGATGCACCGGCGTCCCGGAACCAGGCGGCCGCCGCGGTGAGGTGCTCCACTGCGGCGGTGTACCGGCCGAGGTCGTTCTCCACCCCGCCCAAGTTGAGCAGCGTTACCGCGGTCCCGCGCGCGTCGCCGATCTCATGCTTGATCGCCAGGCTCGCCGTGTAGTGCCCGATCGCCGCTTCGTAGGCCCCGCGGTCGTGGGCCAGGGTGCCGAGGTTGTTCAGCGCGATCGTCTCCCGGCGCCGGTCGCCGGCGGCGCGGGCCCATTCGAGGCTCGCGGTGTGGCTGCGTTCGGCGTCGGCGTACCGGCCGAGCGCCTTCTGCGCGTTGCCGACCACGGTGAGGGCGGTGCCCTGCTCGCTCGGGTTGCCGAGTTCGGCGAAGAGTTCGGCGCAGCGCTGTGCGGTGGTCAGCGCGGCGTCGTGGGCACCGGACTCGTT
The DNA here is from genome assembly GCF_044465265.1 of Actinoplanes sp. NPDC049681. Classification (NCBI taxonomy): domain Bacteria; kingdom Bacillati; phylum Actinomycetota; class Actinomycetes; order Micromonosporales; family Micromonosporaceae; genus Actinoplanes; species Actinoplanes sp. NPDC049681. The sequence continues at coordinate 458,629 of NZ_JBITLP010000009.1, read as the reverse complement.
CGCGGCGACCGCAGCACCGTGCAGGGCCCACGCCTGCGCCTCGGCCCCCGGTGCGGCGGCGGCCAATGCGCCGAGCACCCGGTACGCCTGCGCAAACCTCCCTCGCTCGAGGTGATACGCGGTCAGCCCGCGCGCCAGTTCCGCGGTGAGCGCCTCCGGTTCGTGCTCGGTCACCCAGCTCAGCGCGACCCGTAGGTTGTCGTGGTCGCGGTCCGGCACCTCCGGCAGCAACTGGAGGAAATAGCGCGCGTGCGCCCGGCGGACCGCCGGCTCTGTCCCGGACGCGGTGAGCTGATCGGCCGCCACCTCGCGGATGGTGTCCAGCATCGTGACGCGGGCCTCGCCGGCGGCGTCCACCACCCCGACCAGGCTGGAGGCGGCGAGCACCGCGATCGAGGCGTCCTCGGCCCCTCCGCCGGTCACCGCCCGGACCGCGCTCGGCGCGGCGCCCCCGGCGAACACGGCGAGCACGCCGAGCACGTGCCGGTCGGCCGCGGTGAGGCGTTCGGTGCTCCACTCCACCGCGCGGCGCAGCGTGCGCTGCCGGTCCGGCAGATCCACCGGACCTGCGAGGTCGAGCCGGTCCAGCAGCAGCCCTGGCTCCCGGGTCCGGAGCTGGGCTGCGGCCAATTCGATGGCGAGCGGCAATCCGTCCAGGCGGCGACAGAGCGCGACCACATCGGCGGCGTTACGGTCGGTCAGCACGAAGCCGGGCCGGACCGCCGCGGTCCGCTCCACCAGCAGCCGGACGGCCGGGTTTGCCCCGGGGGCCGCGTCCCCCGGCTCGGGCACCGGCAGCGGAGCGAGCGGCCAGAGGTGCTCACCCCGCAGCGACAGCGGGGTACGGCTGGTGACGAGCGCGGTCAGACGTGGGCACCGGACCAACAGCGCGGCCAGGTCGGCAGCCGCACCCAGCACATGCTCGAAGCTGTCCAGTATCAGCAGCCACCGGGTGTCACCGAGCGTCGCGGCGACCGCGTCCACCGGGCTCCACCCGGCGTTACGGCTGCCGAGCGCCGCGGCGAGCGCGGGCAGCACGTCATCGGCCGCCGACAGCGGACTGAGGTCGACCGCGGCGACCCCGTCCACACCGGTTGCGAGCCGCCACCCGACGTCCTGCACCAGCCGGCTCTTGCCCACCCCGCCCGGTCCGGTCACGGTCACCAGCCGTACGCGCCGGTCGCGGGTCAGCCTGGCCACGGCGGTCGCATCGGCGTCCCGGCCCACCAGTGAGCTGACCGGGGCGGCCAACCCGGTGACAGTACGCCTGGGCGCCCGCCGGGTTACCGCGGGCGGCGAACTGCGGGCCAGCCGGAACAGTTCGGCCCGATCGGCGCCGGTCAGTTCCAAAGCGTCGGCGAGGGCGCGCGCGGTCTCGCGCTGCGGGCGGCGGGTCGTCCCGCGTTCCAGGTCACCGATCGTGCGTACGCCCACCATGCTGCGCTCGGCGAGCTGCTCCTGGGACAACCCACGGGCGGTACGGAGTTCCACGAGCCGTTCGGCGAGATCCACGAGGCTGCACGGTAGGGCCCACTCGCAACTTCCGCCAGGTTTTCTGCCAGTTCTGCCTGGCAACGCCGCCGCCGATATCCGTAGCGTCTTCCCCCGAATCGCCGGAGGTCGGCGGGAGGTGAGGCTTCCTTGAACCGCATGCGGGCCGCGATAGCCCTGTTCGTCCTCGCAATGCTGGCCGGGTGCTCGGGGGACGGCGGCACGACCGCACGCGTACCGTCGCGGGTCGGGCCGGCGGCGCGGACGGCGTGGGATGTCGTGACCGGCACGCCTGGCCCCGACGGGCGGCTACCGTTGCCGGCCGCGCTCAGCGCCTTCGTGATGGCAGTGGGGCCGGTGCCCGGCGCTCCGGCCGTGGCCGGACCATCCGGGCCGATAGACTCCGCGAGCCTCGCGGTTTCGTCGGTGCTGTCCCGCTGGAACGAGCTGTCCGCAGCGCAGCGCGCCGCCGTGCGCACCGCCTTGGGCGCACCGAAAGACCGCAACGCGCCGGCCGCCTACCGTCAGGCGCCGACCGCCGCCACGAACCCGAACCTGCCGTGTCTGACCGCCGACTCCACCGGGGCCGCCCCCTATCGGGCGCAGATCGCCGGCATTCTCGGTGACCTGACCGCGCGGCTCAGCCGTCCACTGCGGAACGCCGGCCGGCTCTTCCTCTCGATCAACACCAAGAACCTCGAAGGCCCGTCGCGGATGTACACGGTCCCGTGCCAGGACGGGAACGGCGACCGCGTCGACGGCTGCACGATCCACCTCAACCCGCGGGCGATCGGGGGCGCCTACACCGCGGCCGAGCTGCACAGCTTCCTGGTGCACGAGATCGTGCACTGCTACCTGTTCGATCGTTTCGGCCTGAGCTACAGCGCGATGCCCGCCTGGTACGTCGAGGGCGCGCCGACCTGGGCGATGTCCGATCTCGGACCGTCCAGCGGCCGCCTCGGCGGGATCTGGCAGCAGTACCTGGACACCCCCGCCAAGCCGCTGTCCGCCCGTACGTACGACGGGCTCGGGTTCTTCGTCCATCTCGCCGAGTCGGGCGCCCGGGTCTGGACCCTGATCGACCCGATCGGCGCGGCGCTGGTCGGGCACGCCACCCCGGCGGGCTGGGCAGCGGCCGCGCCCACGGCGGGGTTCGTCGACTCGTGGGGGAGCGGCTTCGCCCAGGGCCGCTACCCGGGCCGGGCCTGGACATCCACTGGGCCGAGCCTGCCGCCGTACCAGCCGGCTCTCCCGGACGGTCGGCTCGGCGACGGCCAGAGCCTGACGGTGACCGCCCCCGCGTACGCGGCTGCGGCCCGCCGGATCGACGTCGACGCCGAGATCGTCACGATCACGCCGAGTGCCGGGACGACCGGGCGGATCTCCATCGGCGGCGGCAAGGACGCGCCGTTGACCGGCGGCCCGTTCTGCACCCGCGGCAGTTGCGCCTGCCCGGGTGCGGCCCGGACGTTCCCACCGATGGCGTCCGGGCTCACGTTTCTCGGCGCATCCGCCGGCAACCGGGCCGCGAGCGTCGCGCTCCACGGCTCGACGCTGGCCGAGGCCTGTGCAAAGCCCCGGACGGCCTGTCTGGTCGGCAACTGGACGGCGACCGGGTACGACATCTCTGCGGGCGGCCTGACTGAGAGCGGCGGCGCGGGCGTGAAGCTGACGATCGCAGCGTCCGGCGCGGCCCGGGTCGTCTACGACGGGATGGCGCCGGTGCGGTTTCACGGGCGGGTGTCCGGCACCCTGATCTTCCGGGGTTCGACGACCGGGGCGCTTCGGCTCCCCCCGGCCGGCGCGACGACCGGCCGGTGGGAAGTCAGCAAGGTGGGCGGCATCGATGGGATCACCGCCGATGTCACGGTGACCGCCCCCGTCAAGACCACCATGCACAATCTCGCCGTCGGCCGGCTCGCCCGCAGTTTCGCCGGCATGTCCGCGCCGCAACTCACCGTCGGTAGCTGGCGCTGCACCGGCGACACTCTGATCAGTACGGCACCGGCCGGCAGCTGGTCTTTCACCCGCGAGCACTAGAGGAACCGTATGCAGGACTTCACCGACAACTACCAGGACCGGTCCACCCGGGACGGCTACCAGTTCGAGTTCTTCTGCGAGCGGTGCGGCAACGGGCACCAATCGTCGTTCAAGCACTCGGTCACCGGACTCGGCGGCAAGCTGCTGCGCCTCGGCGGTGACCTGGTCGGCGGAGAATGGGGAAACAAGGCCTCGCAGCTCGGCTGGGACTCGATGTGGATGAGCGACGGGGTTCGTGGCAGCGCCCGGGACAAGGCACTCGCCGCTGCCGTCGAGGAGATGCGGCCCAGCTTCAGCCAGTGCCACCGCTGCGGCGAGTGGGTCTGCGCCAGCATCTGCTGGAACTCCGACCGCGGCCTCTGCACGAAGTGCGCACCGAAGCTTGACCAGGAGGTGGCCGGGCTGCAGGCCGAGGCGCAGGTCCGGCAACTGCGCGAGAAGGTGTACGAGACGGACTGGACCGCGAACGTCGCCCATGACCACGAGGTGACCGCCCGCTGCCAGACCTGCGGAAACGACGCGGGCGGCGGCCGGTACTGCCGACACTGCGGAACGCCGCTGGCCGCGGCGGCCGAGGCGCAGCGGTTCTGCGTGCAATGCGGGTTCAAACTGCCGTCCGACGCGGCCTTCTGCGGCGGGTGCGGCGCGACTACCGGATAGCGTCGCCCGCTGCGGCCACCCCAAAGGGTCGACCGTACGGTGCACAGCGACGGCGGTGGTGGGGCGAGGCGCCGGGCCGATGTGCTGGCGAGGTGAGTGAGCGAGACGTCACCCGCGAGTCAGTCCGCCGCGCTGGCCGCCGTCGAGCAGGCTTTCCCGTGTCGTGGCCGGCATGCCACGGGAGCCGCTCGCCCGCGGGGATCCCGACCGGCACGTTGTCCGAGAGGAATGGATGTTGCCGCTCATACGAGTCGGGTCATGCCGTCCAGGGTGGTGAGACGGTCCAGCTGACGTCGGCCGCCCAGGACGCCGCATTGTCGAAGGGATTGGGCCCGCCGTTGCTGGCGATGAAGAGCGTGTTGTCGTAGTGGCGCAGGTATCGGGTCGGGTAGTTGTAGGACGCCAACGAGGTGCCTGTGCCGCTCCGGCCGGGTCGCGGGCAGAAGGTGGCGTCGGCGCGGAAGATCGCCGTGCCGTCCATCGGCTGCCGGTAGACCCGGAAGTTGTAGTGCCGCAGAAAATCACCGGGATAGTTACGGGACTCGAACGACACGCACGACGGGTCCGCGAGGCCGCGGCGGACGATCCAGCTTCCGTCGGCCTTGTCCAGTGCCGGGCTGGACGAGGTGATGATCGACGTCACTGCGTTGCCGGCCTGATGGCGGATGAAGCGGTCGGTGTAGCCGGGAGTCGTCGCGCGCAGCGAGAGGGTGGAGCCTGCGGTCAGCGTACCCGCGGGGACCGGGCTGGGTCCGCCGTATCCGGCGGCGACGACGGAGGCCTGCACCGCGGCCTCGGCGGCGTCGGTGGGCAGGCCGGAGGTCATGGCTCCTTCGAAGAAGGAGCCGATGGCGCCGTTGCTGTTGTCGCCGCCGATCCCGAGGATGATCGCTCCCTCCTTCTGCATCGGTGAGTAGCCCGGACGGGAGGTCGGCAGCGGCCCGGCGTACCGGGTGGCGAGCGCGCCGGACTGGGCGTTCCCGGCCTTCACGGCGAAGTAGTTCGTCCCGTTGTTCTTCAGTACGGCGGTCACGTACGGCGACCGGTCGCCGGTGTACGAGCCGTTGGTGCTGCCCCCGGCGTTCGACTGGAACAGGCCGTTCTCGAGGTCGGCCATGACCCAGGGGCCGCTGCCGTTGCACGGGGAGAACCAGCACAGCGTGCCGAAGTAGATGGCGTCCATGTGCCCGTTGCCGGTGTCGAGATTGTTGGTCTCGGCGTTGCCGTAGTCGAAACAACAGCGGTCGTTGTAGTGGGTGCCGGAGGTGACCATGTACATGCCCTCCGGCCGGGCACCGGTCGCGACGCCGTCGGTGGCGTTGTCCCGGTAGCCCATGACGCCGGAGAAAGAGATGCCGTACACCGGATGGCCGCCGACTGTGACCGGTAACGCGTCGGCCGGGGCGGGATTGTCCGCGCCGCCCGCCCCGCCGGCGGGGGCCACGGTCAGATCGTTGTGCCGGCTGGACTGGTCGTAGACGACGGTGATGACGCAGGTCGTGCCGCTGCAGAACGAGTCCTGCGCAGCGGCGTTCGCGTACCCGCCGGGAGCCAGCACCCCGATGGCTGACGTCGCGCCGTCTGAAACGCGCTGTACCTGGTAAAGCGGGCCGTTGTAGGAGCCGAAGAGGGCGCGGGCGGTGCTGTGTGCGGCGACGCACGGCGTGCCCGCCGTCGCGTAGATGTCGCACGGTCGGGTGCCCGCTGCCCGGGTGGCTTCGGGCGGCGTGGTCAGGGCTGAGGCGGCGAGCAGGGCCAGGGTGCCGAGAACCATCGTCTTCACTTGCGTAGTGTTAACGATCACATCTAGCGTAGTCAATATGAGTTCATCCATCAGAGCGCTTGTCCGCGCCGGAGTCGTCCTGCTCCTCGGCGCCGGTCTCGGCCTCGCCGGGGCCTCGTCGTCACAGGCCGGTGGCCGGCCGACCATCACCCGGGAGGCGTACGGCAGTGTCGGCGGCCGCGCCGTCGACCGCTACACCCTTACCAACGGCAGGATCAGGGTGCGGATCCTCACCTACGGCGGAATCCTGCAGACCGTCGAGGTGCCCGGGCGGCACGGCCGCGTCGACAACGTCACGCTGGGCTTCGCCGGCCTCGACGGGTACGTGACATCGGGAAATCCGGCCTACTTCGGCGCCCTGATCGGGCGCTACGGCAACCGCGTTGCGAACGGCCGATTCACGCTGGACGGCCGGACGTACCAGCTACCGATCAACGACCCGCCGAACTCGCTGCACGGCGGCGACGTCGGCTTCGACAAGCGGGTGTGGAGTGCAACCCCGGTCACCGGCCGGGACAGCGTCGGACTGCGGCTCAGCTACGTCAGCCCGGACGGTGAGGAGAACTATCCGGGCACGCTGCACGCCACGGTGACGTACACGGTCGCCCGCGATCGCGGCATCCGCATCGACTACCGGGCGACCACCGACCAGGCGACCATCGTCAATCTCACCAACCACGCCTACTGGAACCTCGGCGGTGAGGGCACGGGCACGATCGACGACCACGAGCTGCAGCTCAGGGCCTCCCGTTACACGCCGGTCGACGCCACGCTGATCCCCACCGGCGCCATCGACCCGGTGGCCGGCACGCCGATGGACTTCACCAGGCCGACGGCGATCGGCGCCCGCAACAGGAGCGACTTCCCGCAGATCGTGTACGGCCACGGCTACGACCACAACTGGGTGCTGGACCGGCGTGACACCACGTACACGAGCCTCGAACTCGCCGCCCGCCTGTCCGACAAGGCCAGCGGCCGCACGCTGAGCATCTACACCACTGAGCCTGGCATCCAGTTCTACGGCGGCAACTTCCTCGACGGCACCCTGTACGGCACGAGCGGCCGCTCCTACCGCCAGGGCGACGGCCTTGCCCTCGAGACACAGCATTTCCCGGACTCGCCGAACCACGCGAACTTCCCGTCGACCGTGCTCCGTCCCGGGCAGGTCTTCCGCTCGACCACCGTCTACCGGTTCGGCACCACCCGCTGACGATCGCACCGGCCACGCCCTCCGGGAGCGTGGCCGGGCCAGTTCCCCTCGCGCAAGATCCCGACGTCGACCATGTGACCGGACCTGAGATCGTGCAGTCGAGCGGCCTCAGGGACGGGCACTGGATGTGCTGGCGTCCCGGAGACGGTCCCTTCGAGCACCTCGTCTGGCGTGCTCTCCTGCCGCCGACCGTGCGCGCCGGCTGCCCGGGAGCGCGTCACACACCGCCGCTCGGCTCTACGCCGTCGACCGCGGGCCCGCGAGACCCGGCCCAGATCACCGTCGCCCGGGCGGCACCACACGAGATGCCATGGCTTCAGCTGCATACCGGCACCCGCGGCCTGTTCCCGCCCCAGGCGGCCACGCCCGGAGCGGTGGTGTTGTCGGAGCCGACGCCTGTCGGCGGCGGACCGGGTGACGGCGGCGCAGGCGCGACCGGGCATCGTGCTGCTGGGTTGAACGTACGCCGCTCCGCCCATTCGTCGGGTGCCTCATGGGTCGGCGACGACGGGTGGTCACGGGCGCAGGGCGTACCCGGAGAACCAGGTGGGGAACACCCGGCGCAGGGGCGCCGGGCCGGTCAGCCGGACGGACTCGGCACGCAGGAGCTGACCCCACTGCCGCTCCCCGAGCCAGAAGCGGGTCAGCGCCTCCAGGTCCGCCTCCACCTGCAGGGCCACCGGATGGCCGCCGCTGTCCGTGCACAGCGTGACGTCCGGTCGCCGGGCGTGCAGGTAATACGGCTTGTCGGCGCGGCCCCGGAACGTCAGCTGCACCACCGTGAGCGAGGCGGGCAGCCGTTCCGGGTGCAGCCGGCGCCGCATGTCCCAGACCAGCGTCTCGGGATCCAGGTGGTCCGGGCCCAGGCCGCGCCGGTCCCACGCGTACGCCCAACCGCCCAGCTCCCGCAGTACCGGCGCCAAGGCCTCGCCGGCCGGGGTGAGCGCGTACGTCGGACCGGCGGCGCCCGCCGCACGCAGCACGAGCCCGGCGCGTTCCAGCTCGCGCAGCCGCTGGGTGAGCACCGTACGGGAGATGCGTGGCAAACCACGCTGGAGTTCGGAGAACCGCCCGGCGCCGAGCAGCAACTCGCGTACCACGAGCAGCGTCCACCGCTCGCCGAGAACCTCCAGTGCGCGGGCGACCGCACAGAACTGCCCGTATCCGGCTGCCACGCCACCGATGCTAGTACGAAATCCGTACCACTCCGGTCGCGCAGAGCGGGCTAGCGTCCGCGGCATGACGACGACATCGACCGCCCGCACGGGCGAGGAGTTCCTGCGGGCCATCATCGCCGGCGAGGTGCCGCCACCACCGGTCACCGCCACCTTGCGCTTCGAGCTCGTCGAGGTGGGACCCGGAACGGCGGTCTTCGAGGGCGACGCCGGAGAGTTCGTGCACAACCCGATGGGCACCGTGCACGGCGGCTACCTGACGACGCTGCTCGACTCGGCGATGGGCAGCGCGGTCCTCAGCCGGCTGCCCGCCGGGCGCGGCTACACGACCGTGCACCTCACCGTCCACCTGGTCCGGGGGCTCACGGCCGGTCGGCTTCGGGCGCAGGCGCACGCCGTGCACGTGGGACGGACGACCGCGACGGCGGAGGCGCGTCTGACCGGCGTCGCGGACGGCAAGTTGTACGCGCACGCCACCACGACCTGCGCGATCCTGCCGGCCTGACCGGTACGCGGGGCAGACGGGCGCCCCGGGATTCGTCGGAGCACCCGCCTTCCCGTCGGTCCGTGCGGTCAACCGTCAGTCATAACGCGCCGAGACCCTCATGCGGTGGCGGTATGCCGATTCCCGACGGCAACGCGGACCACGTTGATCAGGAGTGCGAGTGGCGAAGACCGGTTTTGCGCGCAGGAGAGCCCCGGAACACCTGATGGTCGCCGCGATCGAGGCGATGCGCGCCGCGGAGCGAGAGCGTTATCGGGAGTTAACTCCCACGTTTTGCCTCACTGGCAGATTGGAGCTCTATTGAGATTCATCAATGCTTGCTAGGGGGAAGTATGGATGCACGGAGGTTGACAAGACGGCGGATCTCTGCCCTGATCGGTGCGGTACTAGCGGTGCTCACCTGGCCCTCGGCCGCCCAAGCCGCCAGCAGGCCGGGGGACAGGACCGACCGCCGGGTTCTGCCGTACTACTTCCTGGTGGCTTCGGCGAACAGCGGGAAATGCTTGGCGGTGGCGAATGCAAGCACCGACGACGGCGCCCCCGTGGTCCAGCAGACGTGCAGCGAGACGGCGTACGACCAGCAGTGGTCGTTCTACCTGGTCGACGACGTCCACTACGTCATGGTGGTGCGGCACAGCGGAAAATGCCTGGCAATCGCCGATGCCAGCAGCGAGAACGCAGCTCAGGCGGTGCAGCAGCGTTGCGATGGCACCGCCAGCCAGCAGTGGTCCTTTCCCTACGTCGGCGGCAACAATTACCTGGCCGTGGCACGGCACAGCGGGAAGTGCCTGACCGTGGCCGGAGGTAGCACGGCGGACGGCGCGAGCGTCATCCAGTGGACGTGCCGGAACCGCACCTACCAACAGTGGCGGCTCGGCTCGTAGCGTTCACCGTGCAGTCCCGGTGCAGGTCAGCTGTGGGGCCTGAGGCAGAGCAGCTGCGCCTTGCGGCCCGCACGTGCGGCTTGGCGGGGTAGGTGCACCACCTGCGGCGAGGTCGATGTGCTGTCCGTTGTCGCTGGCCCCGGGACGCTGTGCGGGTCGATTCCGCGCCCCGCCCAGCTCGCCCCAGTAGCCGAACACCCGCGCGGCAGGCGATGTGACGGTTGGCGACGTGCCGGTAGCGAGGCGATCGGCATCGTCTGGCCCATCAGCCTCACCCCGCATTTGTAGTCCTTCAGATAGGCGGTGACCCGATAGGGAGCCCCCGAGGACCGCCCGCGACTGGCGTCGCCGGATAGACCGTGGCGGTCCCGCCTGCGCCGATCCGAGACAGCAGCCGGTAGCCGCCGACGATCGGCTCGTCACTGCGCCGAGACCACGGTTCGTGACGCTGTGGCAACGGCACCGGTGGAGAGTCGCGGGCGTGGCGTCGGTGGGCGCTGATGGGCATGAAGGAGCCCCGGTGTTTCCGACCGGCGCCTGGCGCTGACGGGCGAGGCCGCGACGGCTGTGGAATAGCGGATGTAGGTTGCACCGGTGGCGTGGAGGGGCACGCTCATGACTTTCCATCACTGTGGTCCCTGGTCTCGCGCCTGACGGGTCTGACGAACCGCGAATCAGGACATCAGGTCTGGAAGGCACTCGGGCCCGGCTCCGCGGCCGGTGGTGGCTCGGGCTTTGGTTGGCCGCCGAGAACCGAGGCGAGTGTCCGGCCCGCCTGGTCAACCCGTACGCGTAGCAGCGTCCAGTCCTGGCCGGTACTGAGCGCCTCGCTCTCGATGTCGACGGCGGTGATCAGCTCCTGCAGCAGAGCGGTCACCCGCAGCGACCAGTTTCGTCGGGCATCCCCTGAGGCCCGCTCGGCCAGCGCGCTCCACCGGTTCTGTATGTCGATGAGGTCGGCTCGCACCGGCGGCCAGAGCAGGGCCCGTTGGCCCGTGGTGGTCGTGCGTAATGCCGGAGGCAGTCGGGTGGCGGTGATCTCGCGGGTCTCCGACTGCAGTGCGCGGGCCTCGGTGTCCCACCCCGATCTGCGCTGCGAACGGGCGACCAGCACCCAGGCGACCATCAGCGCTGCGATGAGGACGAACAACAAGAAACAGCCGAACAGACCCGGCCACCCGGCGGTGCCGGTGGCGGCAACAGCGGACGCGGAAGCGGTGGGTGTCGGCGTCTGCTCGACCGGTGTGGTGGTACCGGTCGATGCGGTGGCTTTTGTGGTACGGGCCGGCACGGTGGTCTGCGTGGTGCGGGCCGGCGCGGGTTCCGTGACGGTCGGTGGAGCGGTCGTGGTTCGCGCCGAGGCGGTGGATTCGGTGGTGCGCGTCTGCTTCGGTGTCGTGACGGTGCTCGCTCGGGTGGTCTCCGCCGCCTCGGTGGTCCGTTCGGTCGTAGCAGTGCGCGGTTCGCCAGAGGCGGAACGTTCCGCATCCCGCTGCGTGGTGTGCGTCGACGGCCGGCCTGACGGTGCCTCGCTGCCCCCGGCGCCGCAAGCGGTCAGCCCGACGATGATGCCGAATAGCAGCCAGACCAGGACAATGACGCGCGGTCGACGACGCTCGCGCCAAGATCGCATGGATGACTCCTTCCGCGGCGGTGGTCGTGACGCCAGTGCCGGCGTCGACGCACCGGATCATTCGAAATTGATGGGGTCGGTGGTCGCGCGGCGGTCGGGCCAGGCACCGATCACCCGGGCTATTTCGCCGGGGCGGCTGACGTTCATGGCGTGCGCCGCGCCCTCGGGCTCCAGGCAGGGAAACGCACGAGCTCGCCGAACAGATGCAGCGCGTTGACGATTTTGAAGCACACTGGTCCGCGCATCGAAATGCTGACCAGGACCACCCGCTCGACAACGAGCGCAGCCGGCAGGTCGAGAAGCGCCCGGGCCAGCGACGGGATACTCAGCGCATGCCCCCGGGAAGGGCTTCATCCGTACCCGGCGGAGGGCGGGGACCGATGTCGTCGCGCGATGCGCCAACCATGCACGTGCACGATCGGGTTCGCGCCGGGCACCTCCGGAGCTTTTGCGAAAGAAGCTCGGCCGTCCACGGACCTCGACCCGCAGATCCTGCAAGCACGGTTCGACCATGGCGTCAGCGTCACAGGCTGCTGACGAGGAAGCCCCATCCACGGGGGATGAGCGCGTGACGCCGCCCGGCTCGATGCCACCCGTGCGGGATGAGAACCGCACCGACCGCCGGATTGTTCACTGGACATCGCGGATGTGACCGCCGTAGCGCCGGGCCCGGAACGGAAGGTGATCCTCGTGTTGTGCTCCTTCTTCCTGCTGGCGTGCCTGACCGCGGTAGTTGTCCTCGCGGTGCGGCCGAAGCTTCGTCGGGCGGTCCTCGACGTGGCTGGTGGGTCGGCAGTCCAGGGTGCGCCGCGTGATGCCGTACCGGAGGAGGACCCGCAGACCCTGGAGGGCGTCGTGAGCCGTCAGCTCGTGAAGGGGGAGATCACCGGAGCGCAATACCGGCATGCCATGGCCAGCATCGCCAGCCGCGACGCCACGCGTCACCCCCTCGAGGTGCCCGATGTGCCCCCACGGACCGATCCGCCGGGAACCGCCTGAGTGGCGCCGGCGCGCCGTGGAGCCGACCGCGGGTCGCTCCGCCGTTGGAAGGCAGCGGGTTCGCCATCTGTCGATGGCGCGTGGTTGCCGGCCAGCACGTTAAGGCCGATGCAGGAGTGGGCCTCGTGCGGGTTCATTGCATACCGATCATCGTCCAGCGGTGATCTCTCAAGTTGTTCCGCAGGTAGCGCGAGTAGTCGCTCTGCGCGGTGCGTTCTTGGCGTTCGGATCGCTGTCACGGTGACGCTGTTCGACGCCTCCGAAGCCGAGAGTGGCGGTGCTCGAGAACCTGAACGGCGAGCATGTCACCCAGCCCGGTGGCGGCCGGCCGCACGCCAGGTGCGCCCAGGCAGGCGGTTCGGCGGGCAGAATCGGGCGTATGGGCAGAGTTCGGGTTCCGCCGTGGTGGTCAGTGCGCGTCGACCTGCTCAGTGGTGGCGCGGCTGGGCAGCTGTGGCCGCGGCCGGGCCGGCTGTTCGCGGTGTCCCCGCGACACACCTTCCATACCTTCGCCGAAGCGATCGATGACGCGTTCGCCCGCTGGGACCGCAGCCACCTGCACGAGTTTCACCTGCCCGACGGCCGCACCGTCACCGAATGGCGCTACCTCGACGACGTCGAACCGGGCGGCGAACTGGACGCCGACACCGAGACCCTGGAACGGCTCCTCCAGCCGGGTGACGAGCTCGGATACGTCTTCGACCTGGGCGAAGACTGGCGCCACCAGTGCGTAATCGGTCCAGATCTGATCGATGCGGCCGACGAGATCGGCACCGTGCCGCCCCGTCCGCTGCCCATCTGGGGTTGGGGCGCCATCCCGGACCCGTACGGACGGCTGTTCGACCACGACGACGGTCACACGCCGATTCCAACCCCACCGCGCCAGCCCTGGCCGTGCGTGGGCGCACCCCCGCCGAGCGTGGTCACTGAATCCGTGCCCAGGCAGTACACCCGCACCCGTAACGTCGCCCAAGAAAGCCGATGAACGCGCGCAGCTGGCCTACGAACGGGCGACCGATCTCCGCGAACGCGATTTGTGCCGTGAACAAGGCCCGCAGGCGGCCGAGGTCGATGAAGTCCGCCTGAGATAGGTCGTGCTCCACGGTGCGCCGGTCGCCTCGGCCAGCACTGCGAGCAGCTGAGGGCAGAACCCGTGCTCTCCGCCGGCAAGGCAGCGGCTGATACGCGCCAGAGTGCCCGCGGGGTGCGGGACATGCTCCTGTTCCGTGGCCTTCACGTCATCTCCCGTGGTGCGTCATCGACGCGGAGGCATGCGTCGAGTACCGTGCCAGGGTCGTGGTGAAGCTACGTCCCCGCTTGCTGCACCGGTAGGGCGGATCGGCCCGATAGGCACGATCTGCCTGCAATTGCCGGCGGGTCTCACGCACGCCACGGCGCAACCGTGCCACGGATCAATTCGTCAGAAGCTGACCGCTTGGGGATGCTGCGGTAGGTGCATCGATTTCTTCGTAGTCACCCTTCACCTCGTTCCGCTTCCTTAGAAGTGGAACGGTCTCGGCGGATCACCTCGACGGGCCCGTCTGACGGTACGGGGTCCGCGACCGGGCCGGTTGCTTCCTGGGTCACGCCGACGGGTGGCGTTCGAGTCGGTAGCTGAGCAGGAGCCGACTGCCGGTGGTGTCGGTGGTGATTCCCAGGCTCGTGCAGGTCTGTTCGATGAGCCACAGGCCATGACGGTCTGGGCGCCGGCTTCGCGGGTCGGGGCGGCAGTCAGGCGTGACGGTGTGGCCGATGCCCGGGACCGTGGTCGCTGATCTCGCACCAGAGGCGGCCGTCGCGGCGCCACATCAGCAGCTGACCATGGCCGCCGCCGTGCCATACGGCGTTGATCAAATCCTCGTGGACCGCCAGCGTCCATCGGTGCGTGCCATGGGCGGACAGGCCGTGGTGGGTGCTGAGGGCGGCGACTTGTCGCCGCACCATCGCCAGCGTGGCCCGGTCGAACCATCGGGCCGGGGGCAGCCCGGTCGTGTCGGAGACCAGGGCGGCCGGTCCGCTGACCGATTTACCGGCGGCGACGTCGAGGACGGTGTCGCCCTGGCGCCCGGCGGCGAATGCTTCGGTGAAGTCCAGGTGGAGGCGTTCCAGGGTGAGTAGTTCGGTGACCGCGGCCGCAAACGCCAGCGCCGAGTTCTCCGCCACCGATCCGTCCAACCTGCCCGGGGCCTGGTGGTGCAGGTCGACGGCGCCGTCGTGGCGGACCGCGCCGGCGTGTAGCGGCAAGCCGCACACCGCCTTGATCCCGGCGCGCAGCGCAGCCGGTGTGAATCGGGGCCATCGCCGCGTCCATAAAGCTCCGGTCAGGTCGGCGGCCAGCACCGGAGCCCGGGTCGCGGCGGCGTCGCGGCACGCTCCTTCATCAAGGGTGTACTGCGCCGCCTCCAGCATGGAGCCGGTCAGGTCACTGCTGAACCGCGTGTGCGGCGTGGTCCCAACCGGCGGGCCACCGGCGAAACGGCCGGCGGACAGGCCGAGCCCGGCGATGTCCGGCAGCAACGCCGTACCGGCCCGGCACAGGACGGCCGGGTCCGGGCCATAGATACGGACCATGCTCCACACCCGGTCCTGGCCTGACGCCCCTCGCCCGCCGCTTTCATCGGGTTCAGACGACTGCGCAGAAAACTGTTCATCGGTCATGGCAGAGGAACCTCTGTTCCCGCCTCGTACCGCCGTGACGAATTCAGATCCGGAAACACATCCGCCGGCATCTCACCGAGGCAGGGGGTACCACGAGCTGCCGCCCTACGGTGAAAGGCCCTTAGCGCCGAGTCCGCAGTGGTATCGCGAGGCGGAATGTGCTCAGGTGGAGCCCGATCCGACGTCCGAAATGGACCAGCGCAAGGCGGGATCGTTCCTCTCGCATACGGTGGGGCATTTCACTCGACCAGCGCCGAGGCGGGTTGTGCCTCGCCGAGGGATAGTGACCAGGGGAGAAGTGGGGCATAATGTCCACGACAGCTATACAGCAGTGACTCGCCGGATGGTCGAGGGAACCGACCCGTCACCTGAGTGGGCGGGAGCACGACCATGGCTAGCACGGATATCGGACGCTATACACCATGGCCGCTCTCGGTGACCTGTACCGACCGGGGCGACGGGACGCTGTTGATCCGGGTAATCGGTGAACTGGACGCCTGCGTCGTGAGTCAGTTCCGCGCCGAAGTGGCGGGGCTGGTGAAAGCCCCCGTCCGGGTGGTCGAACTGGATCTCGACGGGGTGAGGTTCTGCGACGCCGCGGGCGTCCGGGAGTTGCTGACGTTACGGCATCGGGCTGCTCAGCAGCAGATCATGGTGGCGCTGGTGGCGGCTCACCCAGCGGTGCAGTACGTGTTGGGCCTCGTCGGTCAGCGGGCCTGGCTCCCCGGTCCCGGCCAGCGGTAGTCGGCAAGGGCAATGCCGGCGCGGGTTGATGCTTCGTACCAGCCCTCCGTCGCGCTAGACGCCGCCCCGAGCCCGCTTGCGCGACCGCGAACCATCCCCAAGCCCCTGCTCGACAGGACCAGCACAGCACTCCATAGGACCGTTGACGCATCCAACCGAGTGTCCACAGGAGGGTTTACGACGGTGCCGCTGTGGTATTCCGTCACGAATGGTCAGTCCGCCAGGGCGTAGCACTCCGTGGTGCTTGCCCCGCGGCTCGGCCGTGGGGGGAAGAACCGATGGATTCTGGCCTGTCACCGATACTGCTGCAGCGACACCTCAGCGATGACGATCGAACGGTGACGGTCATTGCCGACGTGGACACCGCGATTGTCGAGGTGACGGTCAGCGGCCGGTGGGATCGCCGGCTGCGCGAGGCCAGCTCTCGCGTTCTGCGCGGCTGCCTCGCCGCGCATCCTGCGGCGATCATCATGGATCTGCACGACCTCAATGATCCCAGCGGTGCCAGTGTCGCGGGGTGGCGTTCTGCCCGGCGGTGGGGCGAGGGGATGCATGACTCGGTGCCGGTGGTGGCGTGCCTACCCACCCAGGCACCGTTGGCCGGTGCCCTCCGCTCGGGTGGCCGGCGCAGGGACCTTCCGATCTACACGAGCGTGCCGCAAGCCCGCACCGCCCTCATCACCGACGGCGCGACGACCGGCCGGTCGCAGCTTAGACTGCGCCTGGCGCCAGAACTGGCAGAAGCCGTCCGGGCGCGCCGGCTGGTCAACGACGCCTGCACCCGCTGGCAGCCGGCCGAGCTCGAGGTACCCGCCCGCCTCGTGATCTCCGAGCTGGTCCTCAACGCGATCCAGCACGCCGCCACGACCCTCGACGTGACCGTGACCCGGTTGCCGAGCGGCGTGCACCTAGCCGTCTACGACGGTGATCCTCGTCTGCCGCGGCTGCGCCGGTCCGGCAGGAAACCGGGTGACATCACCGAATCCGGCCTCGGGTTGCGCGTCCTGCACCACGCCGCCACGGCTTGGGGAGCGCTACCAACCAACGCTGGCAAGATGGTGTGGGCCACCATCATCGGCCACCAACTGCGCCATGAAGGACGGACTACAGGCTTGCGCCCAACAGATCGCGAAACAAGTGGGCGGGACGATCCGCGAGCACCTCCGTCCGCGGATGAGACCGCTCATGATTGAACCCGCCAGCGAAATGAGACCGAGCGGCTGGCAGTCCCGCGACTCATGTCGGCGCGCAACTATGCGAGCGTTGAAGTGAATCGAAGCTTGAGAGTCGACGAAGGTCGGACGCCGCTTGGTCGGTGTATTGACTTGAGTGCGTCGGAACGTGCGGATGTGCCCGGCCCCTCAGCCATGTCTTCGCCCACTAGCGCGGCGGCTAATTTCGGCCGGCCCGTGCCGCGATGGAGTAGCCGCAGTGCGGTGCGAAATATCCGCGCCCTCACCGGCGAGGTGCTGGGGGAGGGCGCCGCCCTGGACGAGGTGCCCGATCGGGTCGTAGCCCCAGTAGTTGGTCAGTCCTCGCTCGCGCAGGACGCCGCTGGTCAGGATGTGGTGCACCGGCAGGAGCTCCACCGCGGTGAGCCCAGGCGGCGCAGGTGGGGTGGTTGGTCGTCCGGAGTGGCGAGCGGGACGGCGAGGCCCTCGCGGAATCCAGTCGGCCACCAGTGCTCAGTCCAGCACGGCAGCTCGGCCGTGTGCGGCGGCGCTTCCCGCAGGCGCATGGGCAGCGTCCCTGCAGCAGGCCGAGCCTCTTCCTCAGCTCGGTCAGCTCCTGCGATTCCATGTACGCGCGGTTGTACCGATCGTGGCCGGCGGAGCAGACCGCGGTGTAACCGCGATGATCTCGCGTCGAGCGTGCCGAGCCATCCCGCTGCGAACGGAACGAGCCGTTTCAGCGGATCCCATATGAAAGCCAGGTCCTCAGCCAGGTCGTCATTGGCCGGCGTCACCCGGTTGAGGTCTGCCGCCAGCAACTCGGTCACAGCCAGCACCCCCCTCACGACCGGACAAGTCAAGTCGAACCCGCGTACCCCCCCGGAACGGGGGCAAACCCTCGATCCCGATTGGTAGATCTGCCAATCGACACCCGTCGGAGTGGCTGGTGCGATGGAGGGCAGCGGATGCCCGCTCCGCTCCGAGCCGTCACTGCCGACTGATGGTGATCCCGAACGCGGAGGGCACCGCCCGCTGCCGAGCAGGAGTGCGTCCAAGC
This sequence comes from Actinoplanes sp. NPDC049681, assembly GCF_044465265.1. Classification (NCBI taxonomy): domain Bacteria; kingdom Bacillati; phylum Actinomycetota; class Actinomycetes; order Micromonosporales; family Micromonosporaceae; genus Actinoplanes; species Actinoplanes sp. NPDC049681. The sequence goes on along the minus strand of NZ_JBITLP010000009.1, from coordinate 440,618 downwards.
GGGTCCGGCGCGGCGGACCGGTCGATTCGCGGGTTAGGTGGCGTCCCGGTGGGTATGCCGACTCAAATCCGCCACGCCTCAGTTCGGCGTGAATGGGGACTTTCAACTGGATCCGATCGATCTGGTACGGAGGATGCCCGGTGACTCTGGCAACCCGACAGTCATCGCAGGACGAAGAGAACGAGGTGCAGCGGCGGGGGCGCCGGCTCGGCTGGATGAGTCTCGGTCTTGGCGTGACACAGCTGGCGGCGCCGGACACGGTGCGCAGGATCAGCGGGGTGGACGACTCCCCGACGTCGCGGGCGGTGGTGCCACTCGTCGGAGCGCGGGAGCTGGTACACGCGGCCGGGCTCCTGATCAGCCGGCGCAAGAACGTCTGGGCGTGGACCCGGGTTGCGGGCGACGCGTTGGACCTGACCGCGCTTGGGATGGCCATCGCCCACCGTGGCGGACGCCGCCGGCGGCGGCTCGTCGGTGTCACCTGCGCCGTCGCCGGGATCACGATGCTGGACCTGCTGACCGCCGTGCAGGCCACCCGAGCGAAAGACATCCGTCCCCTGCCGGCAGTGCGGGGCGCACGCAAAGGAGGATCTATGGAACTGACGGCCACGACAACCATCCGCAAGCCTGCGCTGGAGGTCTACGCGTTCTGGCGCGATCTGGAGAACCTGCCGACGTTCATGGCGCATCTCGAGCAAGTCCGCACCACCGGTGACCGGACCAGCCACTGGTCCGCCGGCGCCCCGTTCGGCGGCAATGTCGAATGGGACGCGGAGATCATCGACGAGGCGCCCGGCGAGAAGATCGCGTGGCGTTCCACCGGGCACGCCGACGTGCCGAACGCCGGCAGGGTCCGGTTCGTGCCGGCCCCGGACGGTGTAAGCACCGAGGTGCACGTGGTCCTGGTGTACGAGATCCCGGGCGGCGCGGTCGGCAAGGCGGTCGCCAAGTACTTCGGTGAGGAACCGCACCAGCAGCTCGACGACGACCTGCGCCGGCTCAAGCAGGTGCTGGAGACCGGCGAGGTGGTCCGCTCCGACGGCGCCCCGTGGGGAAAGCGGGCCCGCAAGGAGTTCCCGCAGCGTCCGGCTCAGCCGCTGTCGGACGCCGAGATCGAGAAGGGAGCCGACCAGTGAGGGCCAACACCTGGGCGGGCCGCAACAAGGTCGAGGTCCGTGACGTGCCGGACCCGAAGATCCTGAACAACCGCGATGCCATCGTACGGATCACCTCCACCGCGATTTGCGGCTCGGACCTGCACCTGGTCGACGGCTATGTGCCCACGATGCAGGACGGCGACGTCATGGGGCACGAGTTCATGGGCGAGGTGATCGAGGTCGGATCCGGAGTGTCCGCGGACAAGCTGCGGGTCGGCGACCGGGTGGTCGTGCCGTTCCCGATCGCCTGTGGCGCCTGCGCGGCGTGTGCGGCCGAGCTGTACTCCTGCTGCGAGAACTCCAACCCCAATGCCGGGATCGCGGAGAAGATGTTCGGTCACCCGGTCGCCGGGATCTTCGGCTATTCGCACCTGACCGGCGGCTTCGCGGGCGGTCAGGCGCAGTACGCACGGGTGCCGTTCGCCGACGTCGGCCCGCTGAAGATCGAGTCCGACCTGACCGATGAGCAGGTGCTGTTCCTGTCCGACATCCTGCCCACGGGCTATATGGGTGCCGAGATGTGCGACATCCAGCCCAGCGACGTGGTAGCGGTGTGGGGCGCCGGCCCGGTCGGCCAGTTCGCCATGGACAGCGCCCGGGTCCTCGGCGCCGCGAAGGTCATCGCCATCGACAAGGAGCCGTACCGGCTGCAGATGGCCGAACAGGCCGGCCACACCCCGGTGAACTTCGACGAGGTCGACGTGCGGTCCGCCCTGCTGGAACTGACCGGTGGGCGCGGCCCGGACAAGTGCATCGACGCCGTCGGCATGGAGGCCACCCACGGCAGCGCGCACATCGCCGCGTACGACCGCATCAAGCAGGCCGTACGGTCGGAGACCGAACGCCCCCACGCGCTGCGCCAGGCAATCCTGTCCTGCCGCAGCGGCGGCGTGGTCTCGGTCATCGGCGTGTACGGCGGGCTGATGGACAAGTTCCCCGCCGGCGCCTGGATGAACCGGGCGCTGACCCTGCGGACCGGGCAGTGCCACGTCCAGCGGTACATGCGCCCGCTGCTCGAACGCATCGAACGCGGCGAGATCGACCCGACCCGCATCATTACGCATCGGCTGCCGCTCGACGAGGCCCCGCAGGGCTTCGACATCTTCAAGAACAAGCAGGACAACTGCGAGAAGATCATCCTCAAGCCATGACCCACGACGGCGGTCGTCCGGTCACGCCGGCGTCCGCCGGGCGGCATCTGTCGATCCGCCGCGTGTCTCTGTCCCTGGCCGCCGGCATCGCGGCCGGGACAGTGACCGCGGCGCTCGGCGCGCCGGAACTGCGTCACGGCCGGGTTGATCCTCCCCGAGACCGACGCCGGTGGTTCCGTCACGACTCGGGCGCGCCTGCTTGCCGGCTCCGCTCCCCGCGCTGCGACTGGGTGTCCTCCTCGTCTCGCCAGCCGGCGGGTTCGGGGTGGTAGCCGTAAGCCGCGGCCCGTACCGTGTCCTCGTCCTCCAGCCCGGAGCCGATGGCGCCGCCGACGGTGGCCAGCGAGCTGATGAGCCAGGCGAGGGTCAGGTAGTCGGTGAAGTCGACCGGCCCCTGCACGTTCTGTTCCAGCACGGATGTGTCGATCAGCAGTGCCGCGGCGAGCACCGTTCCGGCCAGCAGCACCAGGTAGGACACGGCGGTGGCCAGGGTGAGGGTAAGGATCGTGCCGACGTTGAACAGCCGGGCCAGCTCGACCGGTGTCTGCTCGTCCGGCTTTTCCCAGAGGTCGTGCGCGACGATCAGCCAGGCCACCAATGCGGTCAGTCCAAGCAGCATGATCACGCTGAGCCGGAGTGCGTCGAGCCCCTCACTCAGCTGCCAGATACTGGAGTTGGCGAGTCCGATCGCGGCCGTGCCGAACGCGCCTACCAGCAGCTTGGACAGGCCCAGCAGGGCGCGCCCCGGGCGGTTGGCCCGCACCATCCCGGTCAACAGCCGTGCCCGGCCGATCCACGGCGAGGCAACGTAGCCCAGCTCCCCGGCGTCAGCCTCACCGACCATCCGGCGGATGACGGTAACCCGGCGTGCCAGCTCGGCCGGTTTCCAGCCGACCGGTGGCACCCGCTCGTCGGAAACGTCGGTGAGCAGCCGGCCCACGAGATCCGGAACGGCTGTTCGGACGGCTTGCAGCTGGCGCAGTCCCAGCGCGGGCAGACATACCACCGCGACCTGGCGCTGCGCGGAGGACTGCGCGATCAGCGGCACCCGCTCGGCGTGCAGCGGCAGGTCGGTCAGGCAGATCGCGATGTCCCACCGGTCGTCGACGCGCCGGCGGGCGAGATCGTCGAGCAGCGCACCGACGCCGCCGTCGCGGCGCGGCGCCACGTCACCCCAGCCTTCGCGGACCGTCCACTGCACGTCGGCGTTCACCCGCTCGGCCAGCCGGCCGGCCAGCTCGGCGGTGAGCCGCGCAGCCACGCGGGCCGGGTGGTCCGGCGGGGTTGCCACCAGCCCCACGACGATCTCTGGCCGGCGCTGCTGACGGTGGTTCATCGGCACTCCTCGCCGGTAGCAGGGGAAAGCGTCGTGCCGGCTTACCCGGATTCGGGCGACACATGCCTGGCGCACCGACTGCCGGCTGCGAGCGAGCGTCTACCTCCGCAAGGTCTCGCGGGGAGAAACCCCGTACCGGGTGCGATATTCCGCGGCGAAGCGGCCCATGTGTGTGAAGCCGTAGCGGTAGGCGGTCTCGGTGACGGTATGGAGCGCCGGATCGGATTGACGCAGGTGCTCATGGACCCGGGCGAGGCGTACGTGCCGCAGGTAGGTCATCGGTGACATCCCGACGTACCGCCGGAAACTCTGCTGCAGTCCTCGAATGCTGACGCGGGCGATGGCGGCGAGGTCGGCGACGGTGAACGGCTTGGCAGGGTCCGCCTGCATGGCTTCGATGACCCGCCGGATCGCGCGCGGAGCCGCCGTTGCCGGGTTCATGCGCTCCAGCCGGTCCCGGTACGGGTGATCCGCGGCGCCCAGCAGCCCCGCGACCAAGGCTTCCCGCAGGCGGGCCCCGACCACCGGGTGGTGGATGAGCCCTTGAGGGTGGCCGGCGTCGGCGGTCGTCAGCCGAACAAGGCGCAGCCAACTGGCGCCCGGTCCCCGGGTGATGTCGATCGTCGGCGCGAGCGTCACCGGCGAGCGGACCGCAGAGTCGAGCATCCGGCCGAGTTCGTGCTCCAGCGCTGAGCGGTCGATCTTCACGGCCAGCAACCGGCAGTCGCCATCCCACTTCTCGAGGTGGGCGTCACCGACGGGCTGAAAGACCGCCGCGGTCCTCGGCGTGGCCTTGAGTGGCGCACTGCCACCTTGCCGCCAGGTCAGCGAGCCCATCATCGGCAGACTGACGTGGTATGCGCCGAGCTCCCCGAACCGGACCTTCACATCCGTGCCGAATTGCAGGTCGCCGAGGGTGAGAGCGTCCGACGGGGAAACCTCGAAACGACTCTGCCAGCTGCGCTTCCACGAGAGCACATCCACGGAACTCGAATAGTAAAATCTGCCCAGGAAGGCGCGGGCCTGGTCCACGTCACCAGAGGCATGGGTCACGATGGGCACCGTCTCAGCATGACATCGGACTACCTCATCGGCCACCGAGGACGGACCGAGTCACTCAAGGCTGCCGGTTCCCCCCACGACTCTCGTGTCGCGTGGAGAAACGGCGCGCACAAGCTGGGGCGATTGACCGCGGTCTGAGCGCATCGGCCCGGTGACCGGGGCACGGCGGGGCGGCTCGGGCCGCCCCGCCGGCGATCATCCGAACATGCCCGCGTGCCGGGTCCGCAGCTCCCGCTTGAGCACCTTGCCGGTGGGCCCGAGCGGGAAGTCGGCCGGGCCTTCGGCGATCACCACTGCGGCGAGCGTGGCGAGTCCTGCTGTGGTCAGCTCCTTGTTCGCCTTCTCCAGAACCAGCTCGGCGGTGGCCGCGGCGGCGCCGGCCTGCAGGCGGACCACCGCGATCGGCAGCTGCCCCCGGCCGTCGGGGGCCGGCACGCCGACGACCGAGCAGTCCTGCACCAGGTCGGCGCAATCGGCGATCAGCACCTCCTCGACCGGCAGGCTGTAGACCGGTCCGGCCAGGGTGTCGATGACGTCGACCGTCCGGTCCAGGTGGTAGTAGTTGCCGTCGGCGTCGCGGCGGGCCACGTCGCCGGTGAGCCAGAAACCGTTGAGCTCGAAGCTCTCGGTGAGCCGTGGGTTCTTCCAATACCCGGGGGTGCGCGACGGGGTGATCACGCCCAGCAGGCCGACGGTGCCGTCGGGCAGTTCGGCGCCGGCCTCATCGAGTACCGCGGCCTTGATGACGGCTTCCTGCGGTTTGCCGACGCACCGGTCGTTGCGCGGCGTCTCCGGGGTGGTCAGGCCGCCGAACAGGGCCATGCCCATCTCGGAGGAGCCGAGCCCGTCGATGAACTGCGAACCCGGCAGCGCCGCGGCCTCGGGCCGGTCCTCGGGCAGCAGCCACGCCTTGAGCAGCCCGGCCGGCCGTTCGCCCAGGGTCACCAGCCGCCGGATGTGGCCGTAGTGCGCCGAGTCGCCGGTGTTGAACCAGGAGTGCACTCGCGCCGCGCCGCGGACCGGCAGGTCACCGGTGGCGAGCTCCACGAAGGTGCGCGGGAAGGACGCCAGCATGGTGGGCTGGAATTCCTCCATCACCGGCTCGACGACGGCCCGGCGCCAGTCGCTCATCACCACCGTGGGGAGGCCGAGCAGCACGGCGGTGAGGAAGTAGCTGAGCCCGCCGGCGTGCGTGTGCGGCATCAACGACATCAGCCGGTCGTACGGCTGGGCGGGGAACCGCGTCATGCGCGGCTGTTTGCCGTCCCAGAAGCTGCGATGCCCGAGAATCGTCGCCTTCGGACTGCCGGTGGTACCCGAGGAGTGGATGAGCGCGCAGACGTCGTCGGGGTCGTGCCGGTACGGATAGGGCTCGGGCAGCGTCGCCGCCGCATCGTCGAAGGCTTGGATCTCGGCGGCGAGGGCGAGGAAGCGCGGCCGCCGCGCCGGGTCCGCCCGGTACGCCGACGCCAGCCGGGTGGTGTCGTCGGCCACCACGCCCACCACGCCCACGTGGTCGAGATAGCGCAGGAGGACGTCGAGCCGCAAGGCATCGTTGATCATCGCCGGGATGGCGCCGAGTGCGGTCAGGGCCAGGTAGTGGATCAGCGGCTCCAGCCCCTCGGCGACGACGATGCCCACCGGGTCACCCGTACGGACTCCGTTGGCCCGGTACCACTTGGCGTACCGGTCGCGCAGCCGCACCAGATCGAGCAGGCTGTGTCCGCGCAGCGTGACCCGGCCGTGGTGGTCGAGCCCGTGGGTGTAGATCACCGGGACGGAGCGGTGAGGGTTGTCCCGGACGGCGTGGTCGAGGAAGTTGCCGGCGCCCAGGCCGGGCTCGGTGGCGAACTGTTCCCGGACGCTCAACGGAGCGATGGGGCTGGTCATGGCGTTCCCCCTGCGGTTTCGTAGCCGGACAGAATCTCGGTGGCGACCCGGTGTCCCGAGCGGACGGCGCCTTCCATGAGGCCGAAGAACTCGGTGCTCGTCTCCGTACCGGCCCAGTGCACGCGGCCGTACGGGGTGCTCAGGTGCGGCCCGAGCCGCAGCCAGTCGCCGGGGCCGAACAGGGCGGCGTAGCAGCCCTTGCTGTAGGGCTCGTTCACCCAGTCGTTGACGTGCACGGCTGTGGGCCGCGGCAGCCGGGGGAACAACTCGCTGACCTGATGCAGCACCTCGGCCTCGCGTGTCGCGGGGTCCAGCGCAGCGAACCGGTACGCCTCCGCGCCGGTGACGAAACCGGTCAGCACGCCGGCTCGGCCGCCGGGCGGTGAGTCGTCCACGGTCGACAGCAGCGGCCCGGTGGCGCTCACCGACCAGCCGGACAGACCCTGCTCGCGCCAGTAGGGCGTGCGATAGACCAGCTGGACCTTCACCGCGCAACCGCGCCCGGTCGCCGCGGTGGCGCGCGGCGCCGGCAGCCCCGGGTGGTAGTCGATCGATTGGGCCAGCAGCGGCGGGACCGCCACGACCACCACGTCCACCTGGTAGGTCCTGCCGGAGTCGGTGTGCACGCTCACCCGGCCGCCGTCCTGATGGATGGCGCGCACAGGCCGGTTCAGCCGGATGCGGGCGCCGAGCTGCTCGGCCAGCCGCTCGGCGATGCGGTGTGCGCCGCCGAGGACCCGGTCCTGCTGCGCGCCGCCCTCGAACGCGTTGAGATAGCGGAGTCCGCCGCCTGAGCGCAGATAGGTCGCCATGTGCAGCACGGAGACGCGGGCCGGGTCGGCCGCCATCATCTCGCCCAGGAACAGGGGGAAGAAGAGCCGCGCGTCCGGGTGCCGCAGGTTGACCTCGGCCCACTGCTCGGCGGTGACCGCGTCCAGGGCGGCCGCGTCGGGAGTCCGCCAGGGGGCGTCCGACCGGACCTTCGCGGTCAGGTCGTGGAGCAGGTCGAACAGCTCGCCGAGGGCGACGGCGTTGAGCGGGGGGAACCGGCCGGCGCGGGTGTCCTCGCCGTCGCGGAGGGCGAACCGGCTGCGCCCGCCCATCGTGGTCGGCGTCGCTGTCAGTCCGAGCCCGGCCATCAGCTTGTGCAGCTGGGTGTGCCGGTCGCCCAGGTACGCCGCTCCGGCGTCGGCCCACGCCCCGGGCGCCACCTCGATGCCGTGGGTGCGGCCGCCGACCCGGTCGCGCGCCTCCAGCACGGTGGTCTGCACTCCGGCCGTGGTCAGGTCCGCGGCAGCGGTCAGCCCGGCCAGCCCGGCGCCGATCACCACCGCCCTCATCGCGGCGCGCCCGTTACCGTGGTGGCCAGCGCCGCAGGCGTGGACGCCATCAGGAAGTCCTCGAACGTGAGCTCGACGCCGTGCTCGCGGGCCACGGCGCTGAGCACCCGGGTCGCCAGCAGCGAGTCGCCGCCCGCATCGAAGAAGTCGGACTCACCGGTGACCTCCGGGTTCTCGAGCACCCGCCGGAACAGGACGGTCGCCTGGTGGACGTTCATCGCAGCATCTCCTTGCTCGCGCGTCGATCGACCTTGCCGCTGGCCGTGTAGGCGAGCTGGGCCACGACGTGGATGTGACTGGGGACGAGGTGGGCCGGGACCCGGCCGCGCAGGTGCTCGGCGATCCGGGCCGCCAGCTCGGTGCCGGGCGTTCCGGCGCGGGGTACGACGTATGCCGCGAGGGCGGTCCGGCCGGCGAGCGTGACCCCGGTGACCAGGGCCGCGTGCACCGCCGGATGGCCGGTGAGATGGGCCTCGACCTCGGCGGGGTCGACGCGGATCCCGCGGATCTTCACCTCGTGGTCCACTCGGCCACGGGGGGTGAGGACCCCGTCGGCGCCGCGGGTCACCCGGTCCCCGGTGCGGAAGAACCGCTGCCCCCCGACGGTGACGAACCGCTCGCCGGTCGCCTCCGGCCGGCCCGGGTAGCCGTCGGCCAGGGCCGGGCCGCCGATCAGCAGCTCGCCGTCGTGGCCCAGGTGTTCCACCACGTGCGGCAGGGCCCGGCCGATCGGCACGGGCGCCCGCGGGTCCAGCGCCGCGGTCAGCTCCAGCGCGTGGGTGATCAAGGTGGTCTCGGTGCATCCGTACGTGTTGAGCAGGCGCGCGTGCCGCGTCGGCAACGCCTGCCACTGCGCGACCTTCCCCGGCGCGGCGGCCTCCCCGCCGATCACCACGAGCCGTACGGACGCCGGTAGCGCCTCGCGGGACTCGTGCAGGTGCCCGACGAGCTCGTGCCAGAACGCGGTCGGCAGGTCGAGCACGCTGATCCCCTCGCGCTCGATCATCCGCAGGAACCGGGGGAATGACCCGCGGTGTGCGTCGGTGTCGAACACCAGGCAGGCGCCGCCGGTGAGCGCCGGCAGGATCTCCTCGAGGCACGTGTCCCAGTTGAGCGACGCGAACTGCAGCACCCGGTCGCCCGGGGTGATGCCGAACAGCTCGCGCAGGGCCCGTACCGTCGTGGCGATCGCCCGGTGCGGGGTGGCCACCGGCTTCGGGTCGCCGGTGGAGCCGGAGGTGAACAACACGTACGCCGGACCGGCGTGACCGCGCACGGCCCGCGCCATGGCCGCCCGGCGCTCCTCGGGAAAGCCTGGGTCGATGGGGCAGTAGGTGCCACCCGCGGCCCACGCACCGAACAGCGCGATCACGGTGTCCGCATCGTGGCGTGCTGGGACGAGAACGATGCCGGGGCGCTCGCCGAGGGCGCCGGCGGACGCGGTGACCCGCGCCGCGAGTTCGGCGTAGGTCAGCTCCGCCCCGTTGGCCCGTATGGCCGGACGGTTCGCGTGCAGGCGCGCGGCGGCCAGGAAGTCGGCGAGTGTTGCGGGGGCGCTCATCGAGGGCTCCACTCGGGATCGCGTCCCAGGAACGCGAGCAGCCGGTGCAGCGGGGACGCGTTGTCCGGTACCGGCCGCGCGGGAGCGAACGTCGCCTGTGACCGGTGCCGGCGGGGCCCGTCCGGCACGTCGCGTTCGGCGATGTCCTGGACCGTCGCCACCTCGTCCTTCCCGGCGTCCACCGGCCGCCCGATCGCGGTCGCGACGTCCCAGCTGTGCACCAGGTAGTCGAGCAGGTGGAATCCGAGCGCCTGCCGGGCCGGCAGGTGGATGCCGTCGCGGATCAGCGGCAGCCAGACGGTACGGCTCAGCGCGCCGTCCGCTGCGAAGGCGGCGATGGCGGCGCGGGCGGAGGCGGCGTACTCAGCGCGGCGGTCCGCCCCGACGGGCGTCTGCCAATCCGCAGGTCCGGTCCGTTCGCCGCGGGCGGCGGCGGCGAACCCGCGGTTCTCGCGGATCATGTGATCGATCAGCTGGGCCACGGTCCAACCGGCACACGGCGTCGGTTCCTCCCACTGATCGTCGCGGATCGCCGCGACGATCCGGATGCTGCGCTGCATGGTGTCCAGGTGCAGGCGCAGGAGGTGGGGAGCCAGCCAGGAACGGGTCATCGCCCCGACGGCGCCGCCGTCCGGGTCGGCCAGCTTGGTGCGGACGTACCGGTCGCCCCAGGCGCTGGTCATGATCCGGAACGGCGGTGCGTCGTCGGTCAGCGCGCTTAGCAGCACCTCTGCCACCTCGCGGCCGCTCTGGGCGCCCGGATGGCCGCTGCGTACGACCCAGTCGAGGTAGTCGGTCAGCGCGTCGGCGTACGGGCCGGCCTCGGCGAGCAGCGACTCGCGGGTGACGCCGGAGTTGGCGCCGAAGGCGGTACCCAGTACCGGCCCGGGTTCGATCATGACGACCCGGACGCCCTGGGTGGCCGCGACCGGTGCGAGGCTCTCCATGAAGCCTTCGACGGCGAACTTGGCCGCCGAGTACGCCTCGTTGAACGGCTGACCGATCAGCCCGCGGGTGCTGCCCACGGTGACCACCCGGCCGCCCGTGGCCCGCAGGTGCGGCAGCGCGGCCCGGGTCACGGCGACCACGCCGAACAGGTTCACCTCCAGACCGGCGCGGAACGGGGCCATCCCGGCGGTCTCGACGCAGGCGAACGTGTTCGCCAGCCCCGCGTTGTTGACCAGCGCGTCCAGCCGGCCGTGGGTGTCGACGACCCCGGCCAGGCATGTGTCGATCGAGGCCTCGTCGGTGACGTCGAGGCGGCGTACATCGAGCTTCACCCCGGCCTTGTCGGCGGCCAGCCGCAGCGGACCCGCGCGGTCCGGGTCGCGCAGCGTGGCGACCGTCGTGAAACCGGCCCGGGCGGCCAGGATCGCGGTCTCCAGGCCGATCCCGGACGAGCAGCCGGTGATGAGCAGGACCCGGCTCATGCCGCACCCGCCGTCTCGCGTTCCCGTTCGAGCCGGGCCTGCGTGGGCGCCAGCGGGATCCAGGCGAACAGCACCCCGATCAGGGTGCCGCCGACCATCGTGATCCGCGCGGCGTCGAGCAACCCCACGTGCGGGGTGAGCAGCTCGACCAGCACCCCGCCGAGCAGCGCCGCGAACGGGATGACACCCCAGGTGATCGTACGGAACGCCGCGTGCGACACGGCCTGGTCGGCCGGGCGCACCCGCGCCTGGCGGACGGCGGCGGTGCTGACGTTGTACCAGACCATGAAGAGCCCGTAGAAGCTGAGCGTGACCGCGAGCACGAGCGCGCCGGGCAACGCGGGTGCGGCCAGGATGCCCAGGCCGACCAGGCAGTGCAGGAACACCGACCAGGGCATCAGCCGGGCCGCGCCGATCCGGTTGCTGACGCGCTGGGCCAGCAACGACCCGGCGACGGCGGCGACCGCCGCCACGGACATGACCGTGCCGAGGGTGGGCACGGACAGGTGCAGCCCCCGGTACGCGAGGATCGGCAGCACGGTCACGAAGATCGGACCGCCCATGTTGAGCAGCGTGGTGCCCAGGATGGTGCCGCGCAGCACCGGATCGTGCCAGTTGAGCCGTACCCCGGCGACGAGGCGTGCCCACATCGGCTGGGGGCGTGCGGGCCGCACGGTGTACGGCCGCATGGTCCTCACCATGGCCGCCGAGAACAGGAAGCTGGCGGCGTCCACCAGCAGGGACGCCACCCCGAGCAGCCGGTACAGCCCGCTGGCCACCGCCGGGCCCACCACCTCGGCGACGCTGCGGCTGCCCTCCAGGTGTGCGTACGCCCGCACCCGCTCGCCGTCGGGCACGATGGCTGAGATCGTGGCGGTGTAGCCGATGTTGAAGAACACCGAGGCCGCGTTGGCCAGCGCGACGACCGCGAGGACCAGCGGCACCGACAGCACGTCGAGCCCGTACGCCACGGGGATCGCCGCGATCGCGGCGACGCGGATCCCGTCGCACCAGATCAGCGTGCGGCGCAGGTCCCAGCGGTCCACCAGCACGCCCGCGACGAGGCTGAGCAGCGGGATCGCCAGGTACTGCGCCATGCCGACCAGGCCCACCTGGAACGCCGAGGCGTGCAGGAGCAGGATCATCACGGTCGGCACCACGAACACGTTGATCCGGTCGCCGACGTTGCTGATGCTCTGCCCGAGCCAGAGCAGGTTGAACTCGCGTCCCAGCGTGCGGACCGGCTCGTGGGTGACCAGGGGAACCGGTGCGCTCATGTCGCCTGCCGCTGCACCAGCGGGGACACCTTGCCGGTGCGCTTGTTGTGGATCAGCGCATCGGTGACGCGTACCTCGAGGGCCTCGGGGTCGCGGTGAAACGCGGTGCTCGGCCCGCCGAACGAAGAGGTCAGGATGTGTTCGCGAACCCGGCCGGCCAGCCCGTCGGGCGCGTCGCGGGCCGCGATCACCAGCACTTCACAGGTACTGCCCCGGGCTGGATGCTCGGTGAGCAGCAGCTGGCTCTGCGACACCCCGGGCACGCCCGAGACTTCGCGCAGCAGGGCGTCGGCGTTGAGCAGCAGCCCGCGGAACTTCACCTCGCCGTCGCGGCGGCCCAGCACCCGCAGCGCCCGCCCGGGCACGCCGCAGGTGCAGCTGACCCATTCGCCGGCGTCGCCGGTCTGATAGCGCAGCACCGGGTTGAGGCCGTGCGGCTTGAGCGACGTGAAGTCGATGAGCTGGTCGGCGCCGATGTGCACCAGCTGTGACGGCAGCGGGTGCCAGGTGTCGTCGGTGCAGTGCGGCGTGTTGGTCCCGACGACCCAGGTCTCGGTGCTGCCGAACAGCCCCCAGCGGCGCGCTCGGGGCGCCACCACCGGCAGATCCTCGTCCAGGCCCGGGTTCCAGCCCTCGCCGAGCCAGAGGACGGTGCGCAGCTCCGGCAGCTTGATCCCGATCTCCCGGGCCCGTCCGATGATGGGGCGCAGGACGCTGGGCGTACCGCCGATCGAGGTGACGCCGCGAGCGGCGAAGAACTCGAGCCAGGAGTCGTACTCGCTGCGGTTGATGGCCCCCAGTCCGATGCCGGTGCAACCGGTCAGGTCGGCGTAGGCGGCCATCAGGTAGTGCGCGCCCCACAGCTTGCCGGCGCCCCAGCCGTTGACGAACAGGTCGTCCGGGCCGAGCGGCTTCCACTGCTCGTACACCTCGGCCATGTACAGGCCGGTGGGGGCGTAGCCGAGCTTGGGTGAACCAGTGCTGCCGCCGCTCTGGAACGTCCAGGTGGCTCCGTGCTGCGCCTTGGGTTTGAGGTGCTCGAGCGCCAGGTTCAGGTCGTCCTTGCGCATCACCGGCACGTGCACCAGGTCCTCGAGACTGTCCAGGGCGACGATGTCGGCGTACCGGGCGGCCAGCGCCGGCACGGAACGCAGCTTGGCGAGGGTGTCGCGGGCGGTGTCCACGGCGAGGGGGACGGCGGAGAAGAAGTCGGTGGTCACAGGTCCTCTCCCTGCAGTCGCGCGTGCCCGTCGCGGTACGCCAGGAACCGGTCCCGGACGATGGCCCGGTTCTGCCGGACCACCTCCGCATCGCCCGGGTCGGGGCACATGATGGCGCCGTCCGGCTCGACCTCGGACAACCAGAACCGTTCACCGTCGTGGAGGAAGTCCACGCAGAAGTAGGGCATCGGCAGCTTCTTGGCGAAGTAGTCCGCCGCCGCGGCCAACTCGTCCGGCAGAGGGGCGTAGTGCAGCCGCGCACCGGTGCTGTACTGCGGGTACCGGGCGCCGTCGCCGGGGATGCGTACCAGCGTGGTGTGCGGCCGGCCGTCGACCATGTGGATCCGGTAGTCGGTGGTGGCGCGGCCCAGGTACGGCTGGAACACCAGCGTGGTGTCTCCGCCCTGCGCGAGGCTGAGCAGCCCGCGCACGTCGTGGTCGTCATGGGCCATGTTGATGCCGCGGGAGGCGGCCCAACCGGCCGGTTTGGCGATCGCCGGGTACGGCAGGTTCCGCACCGCGGGCAGGAACTCGTCGTAGAGCAGGTCGCGGCCCGAGCCGATGCGCACGGTCGGCACCGGCGGGACGGGGGAGTCCTTGAGGAAGAGCAGGGTGGCGAGCTTGTCGTTGCCCAGCGCCGCGAGCCACGTGGGGTGCGGCAGGTAGAAGCCGGCCTGTTCCAGGACGGCGTAGAGGGTGAACTGGTTGAAGGCGTCCGCGGCCTGGTACGGCAGCGTGTACGGCGAGGTGACGAACAGGGTGTCCTGCGGCGTGACCGGGACGCCGTCCACGTACACCCGCGGGCGCTGGGGATCCAGGGCGTCCACGGTGACCGCCTCGGGCGCGGTCCGCTCCCAGCTCATCCCCAGCTCCTCGGCCACCTCCTGGTAGGTGCGCCAGAACGCGCGGTTCCACTGCGCCGCGGTCCGGCTCGACTCTCGGTCCGGGAAGATCCAGCACATGCGCTGCAACATGGGACGCAGCCTGACGGCCGCCGCTACGGATCCACTATGGATCCGCCATGCGATCCCGCAGCGGGGCCGTGCAGCAGATCTGTAGCGGATCTGCAGCCACGGCGGCGACGGTGGGGCGATGAGTGCTTCCCGAACGGTCGTGATGGTCGATGCGTACGCCCCGACCCGACGCCTCGCGCCGGTGTTCCACCAGGCCGGCTACCAGGTGGTCCGGGTACAGAGCACACCGCAACCCCCGCTGGTGTACCAGGGTGCGTTCGACCTGTCCCCGTACGCCGCGAACATCGTGCATACCGGGGACCTGGCAGCCACGCTCGCGGCGATCCGCCGGCATGCCCCCGTCGCGGTGGTCGCCGGCGGGGAGATCGGCGTGGAGTTCGCCGACCTGCTCGGCGCGGAGCTCGGACTGCCCGGCAACGGCACCGCGCTGAGCGTCGCCCGCCGCGACAAGTACGTGCAGATCGAGACGCTTCGGGCCGCCGGCCTGCGGGCCACCCGTCAGCTGCTCGTCGAGGACGCGGAACAGCTGGCCGCCTGGCACGACGCCCACGGGGGCAGGGTGGTGGTGAAGCCGATCCGCAGCGCGGCGGGCGACGGCGTGCACTTCTGCGCGACGCCTCGTGAGTCGGTCGCCGCGTACCGCAAGATCCTCGGCAGCGAGAACATCTTCTCCCGGCGCAACGAAGCGGTCGTCGCGCAGGAATACCTCGCCGGCGGTGAGTTCGTGGTGGACACGGTCAGCTGCGACGGCCGGCACCACGTCACCGACATCTGGAAGTACGAGAAGCTCACCGCCAACGGCGTGCTCGACCTCACCTGCGGGGTGCGGCTGCTGCCCCGGCACGGCCCGGTCCAGCAGGCCCTGGTGCCGTACGCGTTGCAGGTGCTCGACGCGCTCGGCATCCGCTTCGGCGCCGCCCACCTGGAGATCAAGGCGACCCCGCAGGGGCCCTGCTTGGTGGAGGTGGGTGCCCGCATGGCCGGCCTGGACCTGCCGGGCTTCTGCCAGCCCGCGCTCGGCGAAGGACAGCTGGAGTGGATCGTCGACGCGTACGTGCGCCCCGAGCGGTTCGCCCGGCGCGCCGGCACGGACTACCGGATCAAAAAACACGTGGTCAGCGCGTGGACGGTGTCCACCCGCGAGGCCCGGCTCAGGTCGTACCCGATGATGGGGATCATCGAGGGGCTGGAGAGCCTCTACGACATCCGGCCCGTCGTGTCGCCCGGCGGCCGGCTGCGGCGCACCGTCGACGACCTGAGCACCCCGCTCATCGTCAACCTCATGCATCCGGTCGAGGAGATCGTCGACCGCGACTTCGGCACGTTGCGCTACCTCGACGGCCCGGCGTTCTACGACCTCGCCGAGGACCTCTGATGGCCGCCCGGCCGCACGTCGTGGTCGTCCACCGCTGGCGGGCCCGATACGCCGAGTACGCCGGATACATCGACCACCGCACGCACGCCGTCACCTACGTCAGCACCGAGGTGGGCGCTGCCGCGGTACCGCAGGACGCCGCCGCGGTGCTGCTGGTCGACGCCACCGATGACCTCCCGGCCGTGCGTGACCGGGTCAAGCAGCTGGCACACGAGTTCGGGCCGCCGACCGCGATCATCGCGCTCAAGGAGGACGACCTGCTGGTTGCGGCGCAGCTGCGACAGGAGTGGGGATGTGCGGGGTGGACGCCCGCGCAGGTGCGCCCGTACCGGGACAAGGCGACGATGCTCGGTCAGGTGGCCGGCGCGGGCCTGGCCGTGCCGGCGTACACCACCGTGCGGGAACCGGCGGCCGTGCGCGCCTTCGGCGACCGGTACGGCTGGCCGGTGATCGTCAAACCGCGTACGGGCAGTTCGAGCGCCGGCGTGGTGCGGCTGGACGGGCCGCGAGAGCTGGGCCGGCTGGACCTGACCGGCCGGCCCCGGTTGCTGGCCCAGGCGTTCGACCCCCGCCCGATCCACCACGTCGACGGCTACTTCGACGGCGCCGCGCTGGGGCCGTACCGAGTCTCCCGATACCTCAACACCTGCCTCGACTTCCGCGCCGGTGTCCCGCTCGGCTCGGTGGAGGACGACGATCCCGGCCTGATCCGGGCCGTCGGCCGGTACGCGACCCGCGCGCTGGCCGCCCTGTCCGACCGGCCCACCGTGTTCCACCTGGAGCTGTTCGTCGACCGCGCGACCGGCGACTGCGCCTTCCTCGAGGCGGGCGCCCGGGTGGGCGGCGCGGAGATCCCGTTCCTGTGGCGCGAGGTGCACGGATACGACCTGATGGAGGCGGCTTTCAGGCTCGGCCTGGGGCAGCCGCCCCCGCCCTGGCCGGGCTCGCTCGCGGAGCCG
This sequence comes from Actinoplanes sp. NPDC049681, assembly GCF_044465265.1. Lineage (NCBI taxonomy): Bacteria > Bacillati > Actinomycetota > Actinomycetes > Micromonosporales > Micromonosporaceae > Actinoplanes > Actinoplanes sp. NPDC049681. The sequence goes on along the minus strand of NZ_JBITLP010000009.1, from coordinate 423,886 downwards.
GGCGGCGAGGTCACCGGCTGGCTGCTCGCCCCGGCTCCGGCCCGGCGCCCGTGCCGGATCGCCGAGGCGGGCTCGATGCTGCAGCGCCGCCCCGGCCCGTACGCCGAGGCGGTGCTCGCGCCCGGCGAGGTCCTGCCGGCCGCCGACGCCTACTACGAGCACGTCGGCGGCCGCTTCCGGTTCCGCGGGCGGACGTCGGCCGAGGTGGCGGCCGCGGTCACCGCCACCGCCCGGGACTTCCGGGTCAGCGCCGTACCCCTGTGAACAGTCTCCGCGCCAGCCTCCGGTCCCGCGTGCTCACCCGCGGTGCCTCCAGCGAGTCGCCCAGGTAGGCGAGGAACCGCGCACCCACCTGCGGGTTCAACACCAGCCGGCCCCGGCTGAACCGGGTTCCGGTCGCCGCCTCGCACATGATCAGCGCCTGGGCGAACCGTTCCTGGCCGCGGTCGGGCGAGCCGGCCCGCACCAGCAGGTCGGCGTGGGCGAACAGGGCGACCGTGGACGCCAGCGGTTCCCGGCCCGGGTCGAGCAGGTCCAAGGTCCGCTCCAGCAGTGAACCCGCCTCGGCGGGCCGGCCCTGGCGGGCCATCAGCGTGCCGAGCCCGAACGTGGCGATCCGCAGGTGGTCACGCTGGTCGGCGCCGAGCAGCCGCACCGCCCGGCTCAGGTGCTCGGCCGCCTCGTCGGCCCGCGCCGGATCGCTGAGCAGAACGGAGCCCAGCTGGGTGTGGGCCGCACCGATCGTCCGGTCGTCACCCAGGCTGAGTGCCGCCGCGAGGGCCGCCTCGCACGCCTCGACCCCGACCGCGGGGCTCACCGCGTACGCCTTACCGACGAATTCCGTGGTCAGCCGGGGATCGCCGCGCTGCGTCACCCAGCGGGCCAGGGCGGGCAGGTCACCGGCCTGCGCAGCGACGAATCCGGGATCCGGTGTGGGCTGCGCCGTGAGCCGCTCGAACGTGCTCAGGTACCACCGCACGGCCCGTTCCTCGGCCACCTCGCGATCGGTCAGCGCTGCCCCGCAACGGCGGGCGTAGCGGCGGACCACCTCGTACCAGCCGTACCGGTCGGGGCCGGTCTCCACCATCAGGTTCACCGAGATGATCTCGTCCAGCAGCCGCCGCGTCCGGGACACGGAGATCCCGGCGACCGCCGCCGCCAGATCCAGGCTCACCGAGCCCACCGGCAGTGCGCCGAGCTGGTCGAAGAGCCGCCCGGCGGCCCGGTCGAGGCCGGTCCGTGCCTGGGTCAGCGCGGCCCGGACGGTTCTCGGGTCATCGGCGACCGAAAGGGTGTCGGCTCGATCGCGCAGTTCCTCCGCGAACGAGGACAGCGACTGGGTGGATCGGGCCACCAGCGTGGCTCCCGCCTGGCGCAGCGTCAGCGGCCACCCGCCGCAGAGATCGACCAGGTCGGCCCCGCCCGCTTCGGACAACCGCTGCCTGCCGACGATCTCGCCCAGCAGGTCGCGGGCCGCGGCCCCGAGCAGCGGTCGCAGGCCTACCGTGCGCACCTCGTGGTGGGCGGCCAGCGCCGTGAGCCGGCTGCGGCTGGTCACCACCAGCAGGCTTCCGGAGGTGGGCGGGACGAGCGGCAGCACCTGAGCGACGCTGCCGGCGTCGTCGGCGACGAGCAGTACCCGCCGGTGGTACAGCCGGGTCCGGAAGAGCGCAGCGCGTTCCTCGACGCCCGCGGGCAGCCCGGCCACGGGCACGCCGAGCGCGAGGAGCGCCGCGCCCACGGCGGCGTCCGGGGACAGCGCCATCTTCGGCACCGAGCCGTGCAGATCCACGAAGATCTGGCCGTCCGGGAATCTGTGCGCCACGCTGTGGGCCCAGCGCACCGTCAGCGCCGTCTTACCGAGCCCACCGGCGCCGGAAACCAGCACGACGCGCGGGTCGGCGTCCGGGTCCGGCAGCGCCGCGGTGAGCGCGGCCAGATCGGACTCCCGCCCGGCGAAGTACCCGACGCCGGCCGGCACCTGAGCCGGGCGCCGCTGCGCGGCCGGCTCGTGCCGTACCGTGCCGGCCCGCTCGCCGCGAAGGATCGCCGCGTGCAGCTCGCGAACTTCCGCGCACGGGTCACTGCCGAGTTCCTCGGCCAGCCGTTCCCGCAGCGTCTGGTACGCCACCAGCGCCTCCGCGCGCCGGTTCGACCGGTACAGCGCCGTCATCAACTGCCCGGTGAGCCGTTCCCGCATCGGCTCGGCCGCCACCGCCGCTACCAGCTCCCGGACCAGCTCGGTGTGCCGTCCCAAAGCCAGCTCCGCCGCGAAGCAGTCCTCCAGGAGCGACACCCGCAGCTCGGCGAGCCGGGCCCGGTCCGCCTGCACGCCCGGGGCTGCCACCCCGCCCAGCGGCTCGCCGTGCCACAGGGCGAGCGCCTCCCGCAGCTTCTCGGCCGCTTCGGCGGGCTCCGCCGAGGCCGCCCGCCGGGCCAGCATCTCGCACCGGGCGACGTCGCAGGCACCGGGCGGCAACGCCAGCAGGTATCCCGGATCCCGAGTGATCAGCACGCTGCCGATCTTGCGCCGCAGCGACGAGACGAGACCCTGGACGCGGGCCCGTGGAGCCGCCGGCGGCCCGCCGGCCCACAGACCGTCGATGAGTCGTTCAGTGGACAGCACCCGGCCCTCGGCGAGTGCCAGCAGGGCGAGAACGCCGCGCTCCAACGGGGCCAGCGGAACCCGGCTCGCGTCCGCGCGGGCCTCGACCGGGCCGAGCAACGTCAATTCCACCACCATGGCGGTTCTCAGCTCACTGGCCGCGGTCACCGGGCCGGCGCCACGACGGGGCGCCCGCTCAGCATGGTGCTCTGCCCTCGGAACTCGGCGACGACCTCGCCGGCCGTGTCCCGCACGGTCACGTCGTACACCCCGGTGCGCCCGGCGCGTCCCCGCTCGAGCGCCTCAGCGACCAGGTCCTCGCCCGCCGCGGCGGGGCGCAGGAAAGTCACCTGTGCACTCTGCGCCACCGCCACCGGGCCGTGGCTGTTGCTGGCGTATGCGAATGCCGCATCGGCCAGCAGGAACAGGTAGCCGCCGTGGACGGTGCCGTACCCGTTGGTCATCGAAGGTGTGACCCGCATCCGCATCCGCGCCCGGCCTGGACCGAGGTCTTCGAGGCGGATGCCCAGGGTCTGGCAGGTGAGGTCGCGTTCGTACATGGCTGTTGCCGACTGGATCGTGTCCATCGTGGAAGTACCCCCGCTCGTACCGGTGAGATCGAAAGCGAATTTAACCGTGGCAGTACAGCGTTTTGACACTCCGTGAGGAGTGCAAGAGGGTAGCGGGCGCCCGATTCGATACCTTTGTCGACTCGCTTTAGCGGACATCGACCTGGCTATCAATCATTAGTCATATTCAATGGCCACTGACTGTTCGCACCTAACCTCACCATCCGGTAGCGATCCGGCGTGTCGAAGGCCGGAGCGGGTCCTCCCGGCGACCTACCGCGCCCGACGGTGCCGCCTGGCGTGCGGGCAAGCAGTCCTCGACCGGCTTCTTCACCGACGCGCGCCGAGAAGCGCGACCCGGGCTGCCGGTACCGACCCGCTCGGGCCGCCACCGGACTCAACTAGCCCCTGCGAGGCTTCGTTCGGTAAGGCTGAGCATCCGGGACGGCCCGCTGACCGGTGACCTGGTGAAAGGGTTGGAGTGGCCGCACCGGGCGCAGCCGCCGGCACGGTCAGGTTCACGGAGAAGGCCCGCTGGCGTCCGCATACGCCGGCCCCACTCGATGGCGCCTGACGGCCTCGGTGAGCAGGAAGATCTGTAGATCGCAGCGAGGTTGCCCCGGTCGCGCGGTGTCGGCGCGGGTGGTCGGAGTGCTGATCCCCAGGGAGCGAGCCGGCAGCCGTCCGCCGCGTCGTTTGCGGCCGAGCCGCAGCCACCGAGCGTTGCTGAGCCGATCAGCGCGAGGATCGGCAGAAGCCGAGGACAAGATACGGGCCAGCGCCCATTGTTAACCGCGGACGACGCTGCCAGCACCGTGATCCGAGCGACCGGCACCGGTAGCTGTCCATAGCCATCAGCGGCTCAGCCGGGCGCCGAGGAAGAAGATGCCCGGCTGTCCCGCGGTCTCGAAGCCCGCGCTGCTGTTGCCCCGCAGCGTGGACTCGCGGATCGAGAGGGTGCCGGTGCGGTCGTTGCTGACGAAGAAGATCGCGCCCCCGCCCTCGTTCGCGTGGTTGTCGCGGATCACCGTGCCCCGGATCGAGACGGCGAATGCATTGCCGTCGGTGTAGAGCGCGCCGCCGGAACCGCCGCCGGGTGTGCCGGGCCTGGCCGGGTTCGCACCGTGACCGATCGCGCGGTTGCCGGTGAACACGCTGTTCAGCACGGTCCACGAGACGCCGATGCTGCTCAGCGCGCCGCCGTTGGCGCATCGGCCGCCGGTGAACGTGCTGTGCACGACGTACACCGGCCGGTTGCCCGACTGCGACAGCGCCCGGATCGCCGCGCCGCCGAGGTCGGGGCCCGTGCCGTCGCAGCGGTTGGCCGTGAAGCGGGAGTTGATCACCTTCAGCCGGCCGCCGCGGACGAAGATCGCCCCTCCGCCGCCGCCCTCGGTGGTCTCGCCGGTTGCGTTGCCGTCGGCGAAGGTCAAGTTCTGCACGGTCAGCCGCGGCGTGGCCTGGTCCTGGCAGTGCGAGGTGGTGAAGCGCTGCGCTTCGTCGCAGGTGTTCTGGTAGAGGATGCGCCGCCTGCCCCCGCCGCTGAGCGTCACCCGCCCGCCGCCGTCGAGCACGACGTCGGAGCCGTGGTCGTTGCGGACCTTGGCGGTGGCCCGCATGATGATGGTGACCGGCTCGGGCCCGCAGTCGAACGTGATCACACCACCGGCGGCGACCGCCGCGACGACGGCCGCCGACGTGCAACTCGCCGGGGTGCCCTTGCCCACGATCCGGTCCGGAGAGCCCGTGTCCACCGCCCGCGCCTCGGCCGGAACCGGGGCGTCACCGTCCGGATTACCGGGGCTAGGCAGAGTTCGCGGCCGCTTCGCAGCGGTCTGAGCCGGGGTCGGCAAAACGGCAGGGGAGGCCGTGGCGGCGGAAGGCGCGGCCGTGGAGGCTGACGGGAGCGACGCACCGGCCGAGGCGGGCGCCGTTGACGGCGGGGGCGGGGTGTCGTCGCCACAACCGGACAGCGCCAGGGAGCAGATCATGACCAGGGTCGACGCAGGCAAGAAGCGCACCGCACGAGACTAGGCGGCAGCCGGTCCGCGGAACAGTTCCCGCCGTACCAGGAACTGCTCTCGGGCGCTGATCATCCCATTTGCAAGCGAAGCATGGTCCCGTTGCGTACAGCGACCAGTTCTCTTGCGGTCGGGTGGTGGTGGGTCGGGACGAAGCCGGGAACGGCATCCGTCCTGGTGCCGCCGGCCGGCTCGCACAGCTCCAGGCCCTCCGGCGCTGCCGCGTACAACCGGCCAGCTGCCCCCGCGGGCCCGGGATCGGGACGGGCTTTTTGCCGGTGCCCACATTGAAGATGCGTATCCCCGGCGTGATTTCGTCCTCGTCGTCGCCGAGCCCCGAGACCGCCAGGAGATCGTCGTCGAGCCAGCACATCGGGTGGTTCCAGTAGTACTTACGGTGGCACAGGTCGATCGGGGGGACGCCGCCCGCGGCCTCGCCGGGGTCGTTGTCGAGCCGGCGCCGGACGTCGTAGACCCGGGGGATGCCGACTGGGTGTCTGCATCCCGGGCGACCCTCCAAGGCGGATCGCCGGGATCGTGCCGGCAGTGGGGCGGCCCAGATCCAGCCTGCGGCGCCCATCCCTGTCTTGCCCGGGCCGGGCAGCCCGGGATGGTGTGCCGCGGACTCCATTACCGCCGTGCCCCCCGCTAGGCTCCGCCAGGGCGAGGATCTCCCTGAGATGCGGTGGCGTGGCCGCGCCGGATACGGCGATCCGGGAGCGGCCGCGGCCGCCCGCCCGACTACGGCGGTGACCCCTGGCAGGGTCGCGAGGCTGCCGCCGCGGACCGGCGGCGATGCGCGGCAGGTGCAATTCAGCGGCGCACGCGCTCCATCTTCACGACCTTGCCGTGCCAGGGGCAGAACCGCTCGGAGCCCCACCAGTCCTCGCTCAGGAAGGAGGGCCGGCCGTCGCACAACTCGATGCTGATAGCGGCGAAGGCGACGTCGTCCGGATCGAGGTGCCAGGTGTAGCCGGGGTTGTACGGCGAGGGCGTACGCACGATCTTGCCGTTGATGTGCGCGTTGCTACGGCCTCGCAAAACGTCGAACGCCGCTTCGATGTCCTGGCGCTCGACGAGCTGTACGCGGAACACCTCGCCGTTGGGGACTCCGGTGTTGTCGGTCGTCATCTGGATGGTGGCCACGTATCCGCCCGGTGAGGCGGGTGCGGCCGTGGCGGCCGTCGCCGGCGTGACGGACGCGGCCAGCCCGGCGGTGACCGCCAACGCGGACAGCGCGGTCTTCAACGTGAGGCGCATGGTGCTCTCCCGGAGGTGTGGGTTGAGACGTGATTCGGGCTCGTGACCCGGAGATCAGCCAAGCACGGGCGTCTCGTGTGGATTGCCGCACCCCCGAGGTATTCGATCATCTTGGAAGCTGTAGAACGGCGGTGGGCGCCCTCCCCGAGGGGTCGCCGTTTCGCAGGGGGAGACCCGCGGGCGGGCAGCGCATCATCGACTGGCCGGCACCTCGCCGTTCAAGCGGAAGGGCGACGCGCACCACAGTGATTTGCGGGCTGGGGCGCGATCCGGCGAGCGACGTCGCCGCCTCAGGCACCGTCGACTCGGTGGGCCCGGGCGGCGGCGTGCCCAACCTGATCGGCGCCGGAGCGGTCCTGATCAACGGTGCTGTAACCGGCCGGACCCGCTTCGGCGATTACTCGTCGGTGACCATCGGCCCGAGTGTCACCGCCGGCAGCTGCGCGGTGACCGCCCAGCAGTACTTCACCGCGGGCGGAACCGGGCGTACCCGGCTTGCCCGGCTGGGAACCTGCTGACCCACCGGACGGCCCTGCGGGAGGCCGTTGCCGGCCTCCCGCAGGTTCGCCCTGGCCCGCCCGGGTCGGGGAGCGTTACCGCGCGGTGGCGCGAACAGTTCGGTGTTGCCCGGCGGAAGAGGCGATCGCATGACCGGTGGCAGTGTTGGTCCCGCCCGTGACGGTCAGACCTCCCGTCGGTACGGACATACCGAGGTGCAGGGTGCTGCCGGTCGGTGCGGTGGCGACCGGCAGAACGGGGTATGCGTTGCCGCCGGCGAGTACGGAGGTGGAGATGTAGTCGCCGAACATGCGGCCCTGGGAGGTGGCCGGAATCCACGACAGATTCATCGGACCGGCCACGGATACGGCGCTGCTCCACGAGGTGCCGCCGTTGGTGGACGAGACGAACCCGACGTCGAGCTGGCAGGTCGATGCGGTGCACGAAGCGGTGGGGTAGTAGTAATAGCTCACGCCGATCCGCGCGGACGAACCCGAGCGGGACGGGTCGACTCCGACGCCGGGCACAAAGTGGTCCACGGTGCTGGTGACAGCGTCGATCGGCACACGGATCGGCGCGGCCCAGGTCGTCTCGCTGGTCGACTTGGCGATCACGATGTCGTTGCTGCTGCAGCCGGCTCGGAAGCGGCAGTCGGCCCAGCTGACGTAGACCGTGCCCGCCGCGTCGGCCTCCGCGCTGGGCAGGGCTTCTTCGCGTAGTCCGCCGGCCACGTCGTGGTGATTGATCGTGGCGACCTGCACGGTGGAGCTCCAGGAGGCGCCGCCGTTGGTGCTGCGGAACGAACGGATGGTGTCGGATGTCGACAGGTACGGGACGATGACGTGCCCGTTGGGCAGCACGACGGGTTGGCCACCCAGGCCGGCGTGTCTGCCCCCGGGAGCCAGTGCGGCCCCCCAGGTGGCGCCGCCGTTGGTGGAGGTCTTCATCCGGATCGAGTCACCAGCGCTGGTGATGTCGTACTGGGTGTAGCAGTTGCCGTAGTAGGGGCTGGTGGCGGTGTTGTCGCACACGATCCAGTTCTTGTCCAGCGAGCCGGTGGCGGTGGTCACCGGGTTGGACCAGGTCAGTCCGCCGTCGGTGGAGCGGCTGGTGAGGACGTTCACCGCGGAGCCGCTGATGCCGAGGCTGGAGATGAGCCAGACGTCGTGCCGGGCGTCGTAGGCGACCGAGGCGTCGCTGGCCTGTCCGTAGCTGCCGCCGCCGTTGGTGGTGATGCCGGGCAGGTAGCCGTGGGCCCAGGTCGCGCCGCCGTCGCCGGAGCGGGCCCAGCCGATGTTGGACGCGCCGCCGCCGGAAACCCGTCCGACCTGGAACGCCGTGACGATGGTGGTCCCGAACGCGTAGGTGTCCGGCTCCACCTCACTTTGGTGCTGCGCCTGAGTGTCGGTGTAGGGATCGGTGCTGACCTGAGTGAGCGGTACGTTGGCCAGCGCCGGCGTCGTGCCGGTCACCAGCAGGGCGAGGACGGCGGGAACGGTCACGACCGTCAGGAGTAAGGGCCGGGCGCGGTGACGGAGTGGATGCATGGGTGACATCGCCTCTTCCGGGTGTGAACGGGCGGCCCAAGGGTGGTAGCCGCCGTTGCCCGTGTTACCAGCCCGTCACCGGACCGTAAATGGAAGCACATGAATGTTGCGGAGGGCGTCAACAGCTACTCGAGCGTCAACCTCGACATACCGGGCGAAAGCTAGGGAGCAGCTCCCTTCGTGGACCGGCGCTCGCGTGACGACCGTCAGATACCCGGTCGGGCCACGGACGGATGGCTGCGGTCGCCCTGCAGGTGTCCACACCAGCTGATCACGCGTTTGGCGATCACAGGGCGTCTACCTGGGGCGTGTCGGTCCTCGGACACCACGCATGTCCATGATCGATATTCTTCGATCGCACCTCCGCGAGCGTCGTGCTAGTGCCCGGACGGTACGTCATCTCCAAGCCAGTTGGCTGGCGCAATGACGTCAGGTGTCCTGACGTGTCCGGACGCCCTGCTTAAGGCTCCCGGCTGGTGAGGTGATGCGGCTGCCCCCGGCGTCGCGAGGCACAGTGCTCGTCGAGGTAGTGGGATAGATCTCGGGAGTGCCTGGCGCCACCCGGGCGGGCTTGCGCTTCGCGACGATGCTTGGAACAGTCCGTCTGGTGCTCGATCAGTGCTTCCGGGCGCCGGCTGACGACACTTGAGCGGGGACGAAATTGTCGGATCATCGCGTGGATGCTTCGGCGCGGCTGTACGAGGAGGGTGACGCTCTCCTGCGCAAGGCGCGCGCCGCGGACGCGTACAGACAGACCCTGCCGTTGCAGAAGGCGGCGCTCGACAAAGTGAAGGCGACCCTCACCGATGGGATTTCGTCGGCGCTCAACGATGTGGCCAAGGGCATCATCACCTCCTGGATCGCCCTTGGCTCGCCGCTCGCAGCGCTGGTAGGCGGCATCATCGGTGCGTCGGGTTCTACCGCGACGGTGATCGGCATGCCGGCCGGGCCCTTCATCGCCGCTGGGGCTGCCCTGGTCGCATCCGCAGCGATCATCGGCGGCGCAGAACTGCTCAAGACGGTGTGTGCGGGCGCGAACACCACACTGCGGAAGAAGCTCGCGGAGAACGGCGGTTTCCATGAGGGTCACTGGCCGCCGGCGGCGACGGCCTGATACCCATGACGACCCCATCGGCTCGACCGCGCAGCAGCATCGGCCTGGCGGCACTGACCGGCCTTCTGTTTCTGGTCGAGGGCGCCCTTGCCGCGATTGGCTTGCTGGTCACAAGCGGGTATCGGCGAGGGAATCTGACCGGCTCGGACGCGGCGACGTTGCTCCTGGTTGGCGCATGCGCTGCGGTCGGGATGGTGGTGTGGCTGCTCGTCCTGGTCGCTTTGGCGCGCGGTAGCCGGGGACACACCATAGCCAAGGCGGCGTCCGTGCTGGGGTGGCTACGGTTCGCAGGGGTGATCGTCACTCTAGTAGTGATCGCGGTTGCGCTCGGGATCTCCGCGGTCGCTGGGCTGACGGAGACCTTCGGGGCGGTCGTTGCCGTGCTGGACGCGCTGATCGGTATGTTCCTGGCAAGTGTGTCGGAGCGCCGTACGCGTCATGGGTGACCCGATCGCCGTCACGGTAGGCGCGTTCTGCGTCCTGTTCTTCGCGCTCGTTGTGGCCGCCGTGGTGTTCGGCAGCCGTCGTGGCAGACGCGCTTGCGTCAAGCCGCAGAACTCTGGGCGGCGACGCGGAGCGGTCGCGCGGGCGCGTGCTGATCCGTCGGCTGCCGGGGCCACCGGGCCGCGACCGCGACGACGGACAGCGTGGCCAGTAGACCGGCGCCACCGACCACGGTGGTGGGTGCCAGTCGCTCGGCTGCCGCCCCGGCTCCGATCATCGCCAGGCCTTGAACCGCGCACACCCCGGACATCGCGACGCCGAAGGCGCGGGCGCGGTAGGCGGCCGGCACGGCGCGGCCGAAGATTGCGTTGAGCGGGATGCTGAACGCGCCGGCGAGCCCGCTGGCGATCAGCAGTGCGAGCAGCACCGGCAGCGGCGGATGCGCCGCCACCGGCACCAGGGCGGCGCAGGACACCACTGCCAGTGGCACCGTCAGACGTTGCCGCAGCGCCGGCGGGCACCCGCGAGTGAGGAACACCCCGCCCACCGCCACGCCGAGTGGCATCGCCGCGAGGATGAGTCCGCCGGTGAATGCGCCGCCGCCGTACTGCTTCGACAGGGGCGCCGCGACGCCCTCTGCGCCGTACACCAGGCAGGAGAACCAGAACAGCAGGAGGTACGACCGCAGCCTGCGGTCGGAGAACACGACGCGGGCCCCGGCTGCCATATCCGCCAGCCGCGAGGTGGACGGTGCCTCGGCGGGGGGAGCCGAGGCCACCGTGCCGCGCAGACCGGTAGCGATCAACAGTGCGGAGGCGACGAACGTGGCCGAGTCGACGAGCAATACTCCGCGCGCGGAGGCCGCGGCGACCAGGATGCCACCCACGGCGAATCCGAGGACCTGGGTGGTCTCGCCCACGATGTTGTCCAGCCCATTGGCCACGGGGTACCGGTCTCCGTCCAGGAGATCCGGCATGAGGGAGGCGCGCGCGGCCTGGAAGGGCGGTCGGAACATGTTGGTCAGCAAGGCGACCCCGAGCAGTGCGGGGATCGGAATGCCGGGGACGGCCAGCGACAACACCAGCCCGGCACGCGCAAGGTCGCAGGTCAGCATGACCGTCCGGCGGGGGAACCGGTCGGCCAGGACCGACAGCGCCGGACCGCCGATGATCCAGGTGGCGTAGGTGACGGCGAAGGTGATCGCGGCGAGCGTGGAGGAGTGGGAACGTTCGAAGACCGTGAACGCCAGGGCGATAGCGGTCAGTTGGTCGCCGATGAGCGACAGCACGTTGGCACCGAAGAGGTGGCGGTACTCCCGTACCGCGAAAACGTCCCGGTACCGCGCTGGGCTCTCTCCCACGGCGCTTCCTTCCGTCGGCTCGCAGAGATAGGTGGTGTTGGGTTGCTAACGATCGTCGGCGTTGAGCAACCCGTACCACACGTCAACATTCGATTGATCAGACCCAGCTACGAGAGCGCATCGTCGTCTCCTTCCGTCCTGCCGGGGGCACCCGGTCACGGTTTCAACAGTGGATTGATCAGGTCCAGCTACGACCGCGCATCGTCGTCTCCTTTCGTGCTCGTCATGCGGCGACGCCGCAGGGTCCGACTCGGGCTTGCGGGAATGGCTGGGGTGCGAGAACCGCGGCGAATGCCGCGCGTAGCTTGCAGGAATGTGCCGCCGGTCCGGTTCCTCGCTGAGGGTGGGAACACGGTCCCCACCCTGGCAACGAAGTGCCGTCAGCCTGTGTGTTGCCGGCTAGCAGAGAAGCCTGGCTTCGTCTTCGTCTGTAGATGCAACGAACTCCCCGCAATCCAGGATCAGAAGCGCGAGTCACCCGCTTCCGGTAATAAATCTAGCGGATCGTCACGTAACGTCAACCAGCCGAAAAGGTGCGTGGCGGTGGCCCCTCGGCGAACGCCGACAAGCCGTGTGAATGGCGGCCACCCCACGGGTATCAGTGGTCGTTTATAGTCACATGGAAAATCGGTCAGACTCGCGGGGAACCGCCCTTCGAGAACGGATCGCCGGAGTGTGCCGATTCGGCGCGACAAGGGAGCCTGAAACAGGAACTTCCGACGAAGAATGGGAAGGCCTTTTCTCCCATCCCGCCCGTGTGTAACCAACGGTAATCGAAAGATTACCCTCAGGGGTCCTGGGTTCCGCCTTCCAAGCCTGGGTGTTTCTGCGCGGGTGGAGCATCGCGCAGCCCCTAAGATCACCAAAGCGTCCGTGGATGCGTCACACCCTGCCGTCCAACGCGGTCCGCGCCGGCCGTGAGCGCTGGGGTCGTGGCCGTGCTGTTCACGGCGGCGGTCGGGCGAGGCAGCCAGGCGAGGCGAAGGCGTCGATCGATCGCTTACGCGGCGCAGAAATGCATACCGCGCCCCGTACGGTCGGGGGCGCCGAGCACGTCATCGACTTCCAGGAGCGGCTTCGGTCGGCTGATCGTCTGCCGAGCAGCGATCGGGTCGACAACGCCGACACCCTGTACCCCTGACGTTCGTCCGCGGCATCTGGGGACCAATTCATCGTCGCAACTGCTCGCCGCCGCGGCGGGGCCGTCACGGGGGACCGGGTCCCCGCCTGTGGGGACGGTCGTGCGAGCCGACGTCCCCTATGCCGCCGACAGGCCGGTCGCCGCCGGCATCGATCGGCCGGTTGCCGCGCCGCCGGTTGCCCCCATGCCGTCGCTTTGAGTTCCCGGGCGAGAGAAGTTCTCACGCTGCTGGCGCAGGCCGGACCGACCGGGAGGGGGCGGCTGTGTTGTTCCTTTCTCCCAAGACGGTGGAGAAGCATGTCGGGGCGGCGCTGCGCAAACACAGACGACCAGTCGTAGGGGCGCCGTCGTGCGGGCACTGGAATACGGCTGGATCGAGCGGACAGCGCGCTGATGGTCGGGCTGAGTGAGGCCTTATCGACGTGCGCCAGCACGTTTTCGATCTGCAGAAGTACTGATGATCGGAGCTGTCACACCTCGTCCGAGCGCCAGACCCGTTCGAACTCGACGCTTGTGATCTCGAAGGTGCTCCAGTCCTCGCCGGAGTCGTAGAGGCTGGCTCGGCCCAGCGATCCGTATCGGTCCTCGTCGTGTCCGGGTCCGTATCGGAGGACTCGGCCGGTGTCGTACACCTCGACCTGGCGAACGGGCCGTCCTTCGTCGTCGGTCTCGAAGTACCAGAGCGAGTGGCCCCAGCCGTCGAACTCATCGCCTCGAGTCTCGTCCCACCGGCGGTGGTAGAAGCGGTTAGACATGGCAGGAGGTACCTTCACCGCACGCCCCAGAAATGGAACTCGCCGTTCGGTGATCCGTCGACGATGCGCTGCCCCCCGGCGCGGACGATCGCCGATCCGCCGTCGTCGAGCGCCATCAGCAGGGCGAGCCGCCGCTCGGATTCCGTGTCCCACAGATGCACGACCCCGTTGTCACACCCTGCGGCGAGCAGTCGGCCGTCCGGGGAGTAGGCCAGCGACCGGACCAGGCCGGTGTGACCGTCGAGGAACCCGTTCCAGTCACCCGAGCCGGGGTCCTTGAGGATGTGCACGGTGTTCTCGTCGCTGCCGACGGCGAGGGCCCCTCCCGGGGAGTACGCGAGGGAGCTGACAGTGTCCGTGTACGGCGTGGCCGGTTCGGTGCCGGCGGCTCGATAGACGGAGAGTCTGTCGCTGCTGTCGGTGGCGATCGCGAAGCCGCGACCGTCCGGTGCGATGGCGACGGCATCCACCCGGTCCTCGATGTCCGCGAGGTGCAGCACAAGCTTCCCGGTGCCGGTGTCCCACAGGCAGACGGTGTCGTCGTCGGCGACCACCAGGTGCCGGCCGTCGAGGTGGAAGGCCGCGTACCAGGCCGGTCTGCCCAGTCCGTCCAGCACACCGACGTGTTCGCGGCCGGCGTCCCACAGGTGGACGGTGCCGTCCTCGCACGCGGTCGCGAGCATTCCGCCGCTGGGCGCGAACGCCAGTGCCAGTACGGGAGAACCGGTCGGCTCCAGGGCGCCGGCGGGCGATGCGGTCGTGGAGTCCCAGAACCGTACGGTCTCGTCGTCGGCGACGGCGAGCAGGCTTCCGTCCGGGCTGTACGCCACGGTGTGGACGGCCCCGCCGGGCGCCGGCAGCCGGTGTGCCGGTCGTTCGCCGCCGATGTCCCAGATGCGCACCTCGTCGTCGGTGACCGTGGTGAGCCGCTGCCCGTCGGTGCTGAACGCGAGCGCATGCACCTCTCGGGTCACTCCGCTCAGGTCGTACGCGGGCCGGCCGGAGTAGCTGTCCCACATCCGGATGATCGAGTCGTCGTCGTGGCCGGTGGCGACGTGTGACCCGTCGGGGCTGAAGGCCATCGCGTACGCCGAGCCGGTGTCCTCGAGCGTGACGAGCGGCTCCCAGGTGTCGGTGGAGTAGATGACGACGTCCGCTTCCTCGTCGGTGACGGCCAGCCGGGTGCCGTCCGCCGACAGCGCGATCTCGTCGCCGTCGAGCTCGGTGACCACCGCCTCGGTGGCGAAGTCCCACACCCGGGTGGTGCCGTCGCCGGCGATGACGCACCGTGCGCCCGGCAGGAACACCACCGTCGAGCTCCGGCCGCCGAAGGGGATCACGCCGCGCCGGGTGCCGTCCTCCGCGTTCCAGATGGGGATCGGGTCATTCTTGAGCTTGTAGCTGGGCGTCGCCAAGAGACGTCCGTCCCGCGACGCCACGCTCCGGCCGACCTCGTCGGTCGCTCCCGACAGCACGCACCGGACGACGCCGGTGCCGGCATCGACGATCGCCTTGTCGCCGTCGGAGGTGGTGACCAGAAACTCGAGTCGTCCCTCCACGCCGGACACGGGCCAGCCGTCCTCGTACGGCCATTCCCGCGTCCGGGTGTGGCCGGTCCGGAGGTCGGTGGAGTGCAGGAGAGTGCCCCCGAGGGGCAGGTACTCGAGGTCGATGACGGTGGCCGGCTCGAGGCCGAAGACCGGCTCGTGGGTGTCGGTCCACTCGAACAGGGGAGTCCGCGACGCAAGGTCCCATACCCGCTCCCGATCGCCGGAGTGCCCACTGATCAGGTAGCGCCCGTCGGGGCTGAACTGGACCGAGTGGGTTCTGCCCTCGGCGGTGGGGCGGACCTCCGGCCAGATGCCGTCATGGTTGATGGGCATCGTTTTCTCCGCTTCGCCGATGCGTGCCTGCCGTTCCGGGCCGTCCGGCACGGTACCGGATCGCCGCACCGACCCCGATATCCGGCATTGATGGAGGTGGCTACGATCGGCGCGGCACGGCGGGGCGAGAGGTGAGGGATTTGGTACGCAAACGGTGGCGTACACAGGGTCGGCGCGAGGCGGCCACCGGGGCCGGCGAGGACTCCGGTCCGGCCGGCGAAGTCGTCAGCGTCCGTCAAGCCGTCGGAGCCTTGGCATTCTCCGCCGTCCTGGCTGTGGGCTTCCTGGTGTCGGACGGAGTGCCCGATGCCTTCAGCGTCCGGCGGCACGTGGACGCTGCGTACTCGCGGTCGCCCGCCGACGACATCGGACGCGACGCTGTCGCGTACACGTCTTCTCAGGCACCGACCCGGGTCGCCGCAGCCATCACCGACCGGTGGCGCCCCGGCCGCGGCGTCGCCGACGCCGACGGCGTCTATCTGCGATACGCCGACGACAGCATCGTCATCCTCCGCCGGCAGAACGGTTCCCTGATCCTGGTCGAGAAGACCACCACCGCCTACCCGAGGTATCTGGCACATGTCGCAGGTCAGTGGGACCGGTAAACCCCAGCAGCGGCCGGGCGGGCGGAAGCTCGGCATCCTTCTCGCGGTCGGTCTCGGCGGCATGATGCTCGCCTTCTGCATCGGCGGCATGGTGTCCGCAGGCTCGCCGGACCGGATCGGCCCGCCGGAGCAGGCGGCGGCCGACGCCACCGCGGCCGCGCTGGCCCGGGCGACGCAGGCCCAGCACGTCTGCTACGGCTGGCAGCTGGACCACTTCGAGAGAGGGCAGCCGGTCACGCTGAGCCTCGGTTCGAACGCCGGCGGGGGCGTGTCGGTCCGCAAGGCCACCGGCTGTGACCGCTGGTTGGTGGTCGTCGCGACGGTGCGCGGGTCGTCGAAGCGCCACCCGAAGGTGCTGCTACAGGTGATCGATTCCCGTGACGAGTCGTCGTCGGTGGTGGTGAAACCGGGCTCCGTCGGCATGACCGAGAAGATGTTCCTCGCGGATACCGGCGCGGGTGTCCTGCGGGCCGCCGGAGCGCTTCCCCTCATCGCCGCCGAGAACGGCATGGCACAGCCGGTGGCGGCGCAGCCGGTCCAGGCGAAGGAGCGAGCGCTGCCGTCGGTCGGGTACGACATCCTGCGCGGGCGCGGCGGGTCGCTGCTAGTCGCCATTCCCATGATGTTCCTGGCCCTCGCGTCGTCCGCGATGCTGATCGATGTGCTGCGGCGGCGCAGAGCCGCGGCCGCGGACGTGCCGGTGGAGTGAACCGAGATGTCTGCGAGCGCCCGGCGGAACCCGGATGCGTCAAGGTCGTCGAACGAGGGGAGCCGAGCCCGGGCGGCGTCCCCATGCTGAGATCAGCGGTGCCAGGGTGAGGTCGAGCTCCCCGGCGGCGACGGCGGCCAGGTGTGCGTCGATCTCGGCGTCGTCGGCCAGCCCGGCGCCGACCAGCTCGGCGCGGACGTGGCGTACCGTCGCGCTCTCCAGGCGGTTGCACACCGTTCCGCCTATCGGAAAGTTGCCGGCCGCGGCGACGTCGACCAGGCCGGCCTCGCGCAACGTCCTCGGCAGCGTACGGCCGTAGCGCAGGTCAGCGCCCCGCTCCGCCATCAACTGTCTGAAGGCGCGCCGCAGCCGGTTGGCACGCTGCTGCGCCGGGCCACTTTCGTCGAGGCACACCAGCGGCTGCAGCTCGGTGTCGGCGTCTTCCAGCAGCAGCCAACCGCCGGGCCGCAGCGCCGCCACCAGCGTTGCCAGCGCTCGGGCCCGGTCGGGCACGTGGACGAGGACGAGCCGCGCATGTACCAGGTCGAATGTGCCCGGCTCCGGCGGCGGATCCGCGGCGAGGTCGTGCCGGCATACCTCGTAGGGTCCCTGCGTGTCCAGCCACGTCGTATTGATGTCGCTCGCCAGCACGTACCCGGTGGGTCCGACTGTGGCGGCGAGCGCCTCGGGGATGCTGCGGCCCCCGGCCCCGACCTCCCAGCAGCGCCAGCCCGGTCCTATCCCCAGGCGGTCGAAGTGCCCGCGCGTCACGCCGTCGAACAACTCGGCCAGCGCGACGAATCGCTCGCCCGCCTCGGCCCGGGCATTGTCGAGGAGATAGCGGTGGTCGGCGGCAGTGGCCGGGTCGGTGCCGGGATCGGGCGGCGACGAATTCACGGCTCCATTCTCCCCTTCGGCCGTGCCACACCACCGCGACACGCGTGCTGTCCCGAGCTGTCAAGCGGCGCGGAACTGCTGCCGGAGGTCGGTGTCGAAGAGGCGGGACCCGAACAGGCGCCGGCTCCGCACGAGGATCTTGGTGGCGGGCGTGATGACGTAGCGCGCCCGGGGGTCCGCGGCGGCGTTCAACCCGGCGTACGGACCCGCCGGGGCCGCTGACCCGGCGAGCGCGTGCGCTGCGACGTCGCCGAAGCCGGTGCGGATGAGTCGCGGCTCGATCAGCGCGACCTTGATGGCCTCGGTGTGGTTATGACGCTGTTGGCCGTCCGGAATATCGACGTATCCCGAATATTAACTCGTGTCAATATTGCATGGTTGCCGGCCGCCGGATCACGATGCTGGCATGTTCATTCGGCGTCTCACGGTCGCTACCGCGATCCTCGCTCTGGCCGGTGCCGGGCTCACCGCCGCAGCTCACACGGCTGAGGCCGCCACGAGCGTTCCCCGCTTCGACCACATCGTCCTGGTGATGTTCGAGAACAAGTCGAACTCGCAGATCACCTCCTCCAGCGCCCCCTACTTCAAGTCCCTGGCCACCCAGGGCGCGAGCTTCTCGCAGTCCTACGCGATCACCCACCCCAGCCAGCCCAACTACATCGCTCTGTTCTCCGGCTCTACGCAGGGCGTCACCAGCGACGCCTGCCCCAAGACGTTCAGCGGCGACAATCTCGGTGCCCAGCTGATCGGCGCGGGGCTGACGTTCAAGGGCTATTCGGAGTCCATGCCGTCCGACGGCTACACCGGCTGCTCCAGCGGCAGGTATCAACGCAAGCACAACAGCTGGGTGGATTTCAGCAGCGTGCCGGCCGCCAGCAACCTCACGTACGCCAGCTTCCCGGACAGCAGCAACTACGCGTCGCTGCCCACGGTGGCGTTCGTGACCCCGAACATGTGCAATGACATGCACGACTGCTCGATCAGCACCGGCAACACCTGGTTGCGCACCAACCTCGACGCGTACGCGCAGTGGGCGAAAGCGAACAACAGCCTGCTCATCGTGAACTTCGACGAGGACAACTCACTCTCGCTCAACCACATCTACACGACGTTCGTGGGCGCCCACGTCAAGCCGGGCACGTACTCGTCCAAGATCACGCACTACACGGTGCTGCGAACCATCGAGTCCGCGTACGGCCTGAGCCCACTCGGTGGCGCTGCCGGCGTCTCGCCCATCACCGACGTGTGGAACTGATCAGACCGTGTATCTCGCCTCGGTGGACCACCCGGCCGCGGGCACTCGGACGAAGGCCAGGAAGGTCGCCGCCACCGTCCTCGCGCTGGGCACGGTCAGCCTGATCACCGACGTGTCCAGCGAGATGGTGAGCGCTGTTCTGCCGCTGTACCTCGTGGCGGGGCTGGGACTGGGCCCGGCGGTGTACGGGCTGGTCGACGGTCTGTACACCGGGGCTACCGCGCTGCTGCGCCTGGTCGGCGGCTACGTCGCCGACCGGGTGCGGCGGCGCAAACTCGTCGCCGGCCTCGGCTACGGCGTCTCCGCCCTGGCGAAGGCCGGCCTGCTGGTGGCCGGCGGCTCACTGGCCGGGATTGGCACCGCGATCGTGGCCGACCGGGCCGGCAAGGGACTGCGCACCGCGCCGCGGGACGCCCTGATCACACTGGCCACGCCGCCGGAGGCGCTGGGCCGGGCGTTCGGCGTGCACCGGGCGATGGACAGCGCGGGTGCATTCGCCGGCCCGGTCGTCGCCCTCGCCGTGCTGGCCGCCTCCGGCCAGGCGTTCGACGCCGTCTTCGTGGTCAGCGGCTGCGTCGCTGCCGTCGGCGTCCTCGTTCTCGTGCTGTTCGTCCGCGACCACCGCGATACCGGCGCTCCGTCGGCCACGGTCAGCCTGCGCCAAGCCGCCGCGCTGCTCGAGCACCGCCCGGTGCGGCTGCTGCTGGGCGGTGCGGTACTCCTCGGGCTCAGCACGATCGGCGACGGCTTCGTCTACCTGCTGCTGCAGCGCCGGGAGAACCTGGCCACCGGGTGGTTCCCCCTGCTCGCGGTCGGCACCAGCCTCGCGTACCTGTCGCTCGCGGTGCCCCTCGGCGCCTTGGCCGACCGCCTCGGCCGCACCCGGGTCTTCCTCGGCGGCTATGCCGCCCTGCTCGTCGTCTACCTGCTTCTCACGACCTCCTGGGGCGGCCCGGCGGCGCTGGTCACGGTTCTTGTTCTGTACGGCCTGTTCTACGCGGCCACCGACGGCGTGCTGATCGCCGTGGCCGGGCCGGTGCTCCCCGCCGCGCTGCGCACCACCGGGATCGCGCTGATCCAGACCGGCCAGTCGCTGGCCTACCTGGTGTCGTCGGTGCTGTTCGGGATCGCATGGCAGTGGTGGGACGCCGCCGGAGCGGTCGTTGCCGCCGCGATCACCGCCGCCCTCACCCTGGGCGGTTCGGCAGTGCTGCTGCTGCGGGGCGGGCGAGCGGCATGACGGCGCGGGCACGACTGCTGCTCGCCGTGGCGCTGTCCTTCGCGTTGCTCGCGGTGGCGGCGGCGTACGTCATCATGGCCGGTCGCCGGGATCCCGTGCCCGCGGTGGCGGCGAACAGCGTCGACGCGAGCCCCGGTAACCGGCTGCTGTTTCGCAGCACGGCCGCCGGAAGCTACGGCAGGGCCGCGACCGTGGCCCGCGGGAACGCCGCCGGTCCGCGGACCGTGTCGGGGCTCGACTGTGACCGGCTCTACGCCGCCGCGGCCGCCGCGGTCTGCCTGCGCCGCGACGGATCGCTGGCCACGTACCAGCTCGCGGTGCTCGACGCCCGCCTGACGGTGAAGGACACGTACCCGCTGGTCGGCGTGCCGAATCGGGCCCGGGTCTCGCCCAGCGGGCAGGTGTTGACCTGGACCGTCTTCGTTACCGGTGACAGCTACAACGGCGGCAGGTTCTCCACCCGGGTGGGCATGCTCAACACCGCCACCGGCGAGACGGTGGACACCCTCGAAACGTACGCGGTGACGCGCGACGGCAAGCCGTACCGGGCGGCCGACCTGAACTTCTGGGGCGTGACGTTCGTCGACGACCAGCACTTCTACGCCACCATGTCGACCGCGGGGCGCCGCTACCTGGTGTTCGGGGACGTGGCTGCCCGGACCGTGCGCACCGTGGCGGCGAACGTGGAGTGCCCGTCGCTGTCGCCGAACCGGCGGCTGATCGCCTACAAGGAGGCGATCGGCGGAAACCCGGCCCGCGGGTGGCGGTTGTCCGTCCTGGATCTGGCGACCATGACCCGGACCGCCCTGGCCGAGACCCGCAGCGTCGACGACCAGGCGGCCTGGTACGACGACACCACCGTCATGTACGCGCTGCGCCGCGGCCCGAAGTCAGCCGACGTGTGGTCGGTCCCCGCCGACGGCACCGGCCATGCGGCGGTGCTCATCCCCGACGCGGAGTCTCCCGCAGCCCTGTGGAACTAGGCGGCGTCTCGAAGTGGGGATAACCACGACAGCCGACACCACCGGGTGTCCGACCACCGCTCACGTGGGAGAGCCGAGGCTTTGCGATTCGGCGGTTGGCGGCGGCGAGGCGAGCGGCTCGGCCGGCTGGTACGGCCGCCCTCGGCGTCTGTCGGCACGGTGTTGTACGGCTAGCCATGGCCGACCCTTGAGACAAGGCGTACCAGCGATTGTCTGGTCGGCGGCCTTCATCGCAACGGGGAGACAGTGCGATGGCCTCCATCGAGACCCGCAGAACCAAGGGCAAGATGACCCGTTACCGCGTCAAGTGGCGCACGGAAGAGGCGTGGGTTCTTCGACGGGCTCGACTTGGTAGGGCCGGGGTATCGTGCGGTCAGCGACCCGATGTGGCCCGCCTCGGACGGGGGCTGATCGTCTTGCCTGGCAGCCCGCCAGCGAAGCGACTGAGGGTCCCGGGCGAAACGGAGGCGCGATGTCGGACGGTTTCCGGGTTGATCTTCCTGCGTTGGAGAAGGCCTCCGCGGGTATCAACATGACGCTCGAAGACCTCTCGCTCACCAAGATCAACACTCTCCAGGGAGAGTCTTCCGCATACGGACATGACGGTCTCGCCTCCGCCGTCCGGGACTTCTGTGAGCGCTGGGAGATCGGCGTCGAGCATCTCGCCGTCGACGGCCAGGAGGTCGCCGAGCGACTTTCGCAGAGCGTCCAGGACTATCGGAGAGCCGATACGGCCGCAGCCGACCGGCTCAACGGCATCCTGCAGCGCACCACGGGTCCCGATCCGGCGGCGCACTGATGGCCGAGCTAGGACAAACGGACGATCCCAGGCAACTGGTGCCGGGCGACGCGGGCGCTCTCCTCGACATCGCGGCCTCGCTGCGCTCGCGCGGCGACGAACTGACGCTGGCGGGCAAGGGCCTGCAACGCATCGACACGAGCGACGGCTGGAGCGGCGCGGCCGCGGACGCGTTCCGGCAGAAGTTCCAGGGGCAGCCGGGCAAGTGGATCGAGGCGGGCGACTGCTTCCACAGCGCGGCGTCGGCGATCGAGGCGTACGCCAAGACCTTGACCTGGGCTCAGTCGCAGGCATACGAGGCGATCCGGCAGTGGAACGCCGGTCAGGCCACGACCAGCGAAGCCCAGACCCGATATCAGCAATACCGGGCAGCGGGCGGCACTGATCCGTTCCAGGATCCCGGTGAGGCCACCCGCACGTCGGCTCAGCAGGTGCTGAACCAGGCCCGTCAGCGACTCGAGGCAGATGGCGACTCCGCGGCGGCGACGGTGGGGCATGCCCGAGACAAGGCACCTCAGAAGCCCGGCTTCTGGAGCAAGGTGGGTGACTTCTTCTCCGATGTCGGCGCGGGCCTCGAGAACGCCGGCGCCCACGCCCTCAACGGCGTGGCGTCTTTCGGTAACGCGGTGGCGCACCACCCTGGGGATGTCGCGCTGGCGGCGGCCGGCGCCGGGTTGATGTTGGTCAGCGGCACCGCGGATGCCGGCGGGGCGGTGCTCGACGCGACCGGTGTGGGCGCCATCGTTGGCGTGCCGATCAACGTGGTGTCGACGGCGGGGGTCGTGGCCGGTGGCGGGATGCTGGCCGCCGGCGTCGGCGACCTCATGATGAACGCGCAGGGTGACGATCACGTCTCTCCGGCCCGCACCGACCACACCGGCTCCGGCGGCACGAATTTCCGTGACGTTCACGGCGGCGACCGCACCGCCATGCGAGGCGTGGACGTCGACCACGTCTGGGACAACGGCGAGATGTACATCCAGGACGACGGCCAGATCGTCAAGATCATGGACAACGGCAATGGCACGTACGATGTCGTCGTGCGCGACATGAGCAACCCGACAGGGAAGCCGACCACCGTGATCAAGGACGCCACCGACAAGTACGTGCGGGACAAGATCGATAGCGAGAAGTGGGGCTGAGTGTGGAGAGCGCCGACTGGACCGGACCGGTCACTGAACGCCTGCGCTGCTGTATCTGCGGCGACGAGACGGACGGGGCCGAGGACTACGTCGTGCTTCAGGTGACCGCAGCGCCGAGTAGCGCAGTGCAGTACCTCGGCGCACATGCCGCCCACCTCAACAACGTCCTGGCACCAAGCTTCAGCGTCGAGGTCCACCTGATGTGAAGCGGCCCGAACTCACAGGTCGGTCCATTCGCCGAGAGGCTCGTTCACGGTCATCCCGCGGAGACGCGCAGCGGACCGGCGAGGAACCCCGGACGTCCGCCGGACCCGCTCATGTCCCACCCGCTGTACTCGGGGGCGTGCCGCTTCGCCCTACTCCGGCATCCGGCGCAGCACGAGCTCGGCAAGCCTGAGACAGCCGTCAGGGTTCCAGTTGACCGCCTTCAAGCGGCATTCGACGCTGAAGCTGCGGCCGTGCCAGCTGGACTCGATGGTCCGTACCGCACCGTCGAGGCTGAGGCCCTGAAAGCCGCCTTCACCGAGCTTGGGCAGCTCCTCGCGGCCGTTGATGGTGCTCTCCACCTCGAGCAGCTTCGTCGAGTCCTGGGTACGTAGCCGTACCGCGTAGTCGGGCTCGTTCGCCGGGTTCCACTCGCAGACCGAGATCGTGGGGTCGATGACCTTTCCGTCGTACCTGGTCATCTTCATGTTCGTCTGGTCGATCAGTTCCTCGTCGGTGAGGGCGTCGCAGGGTTTGGTGATGGCGAACCGCTTCTGCCCGCCGCAGGCGGTCAGGGTAGCGGCCAACAAGAGGGAGATGGCGAGGGCGCCGGCTGTCTTCACGATCCGCATGAGTCGCCATGCTGGCACATCCCGGCCGGCGGCGGGGTGGTGTGGGCCGCGGGGCCACAGCGCACCGGCGGTCCGATGACCCTGTTCCTGGCCGGCCTGGACCGGTTCAAGCAGGTCAACGACACCTTCGGGCATCAGGCCGGTGACCAGCTGGGGTGGCTCGCCGGGGTCGGTTGCGCCACGCGTGGGGCGGAGGCGGCGGTCACCAGCGGCCCGCCGCCCAGCGGCCCGCCGCCCGACGGCCCGACGGCCTGCGGCACCAGTTCGACGACGCGCCGCCTGAACACCGCGAAGGCCGGGTCGAGGTACGTCACCTGGTCGACCACGTTGGCTCAGTTCGCGGGACGCCTCTCATCAGCCATCGAGGCCGTCCGGCGTCCAGAGCGGAGGATGCATCGCAGGCAATTCGGCGTGGAGCCGCACGTGCTTGCCAACTGGCGTGCGCACACGCTGAGCGAGTCCGTGTTGGACAGCCGTACGGTCGTCGCGCCGGTCATGGCGGCCATCTGCACGGCGCAGCTGCCGGGCGCAGTCCAGCCTCGCCGCCCTCCTCCTCGCCGCCCTCGTCCTCGCCGCACGGATGTGGCGGTGGGCATTGTGCGTCCGAGCTGCGAGGTCCGGTCTTACTGACGGATCGAGGATACCGCGAGGGACGATCGCGGCGGCATTCGGTCCATCTGTTTCGATCCTGACCGATTCACCGACGTGAGTGGCTGCTTTCCACCCAGGACGCGGAACGGTCGGTCTGGTTGCCGTCAGTGTTGAAGTTCACAAGGAGTTGTTCCGCACGGCGGCGAATGACAAAGTTCCCGGGCGGCGCCCCACCTCGCGAGAGGAATTTCTTTAGGCGTCCCTCTAAACAGGATTTCCTTCGGCACACCTTGCACCACGGTAAACGCTATGTAGACACGGGGATCACTATGAATCGGCCCGGCCCGGGCTCCGACGATGTTGTGCGCGCGCTCCGGACGTGGCGCGACGGCCATGCGGATCGGCGAAGCGCGCAGTTTCCGTACGAGGTCGTCACCCGCCACGTGCAGCGCAGCGGGAAGCACCACCTCTCCGCGCAGGTCATAGAGCAGCTCGTCGACGCCCGGCGCGACCTCGCGGCGCAGGACGACCTGCTGACGCGCTTCCTCGACTGCCTGCTGGACAAGCACGACGGCACGTACCGCTACGACACGTACCTGTCGCTTCCGGTCCTGCGTGACCTGGTCACCGGGCCGGCAGCGGTGCTGTCCCCGATGGAGCTGGCCGGGCTGCTCGTCGCCGACGTGCTGCGGTTCGAGGTCGAGGCGCTGCACGGGCGCCACGATCTGCTGCCGGACGGCCGTCCTTCGGTGCGAACGGTGCGCAAGCGCATCCGGCACGGCCTGGGTCACCTCTACCGGCACGGCACCCCGTCGCCCACCCGCCGCGACTGGAACCCCGAGCAGCCGGAGCAAGCCGACGAGATTCTTGCGGCCTTGCCGAGCAGCGGCGTCCCGCTCGTTCGAGCCCGGCTGGCGATGACGGTCCATCCGGTCCACGTGCTCCACGACGAGTACATGTTCATCCGCATCCTGCAGAGCTACGAGACGGTCTTCACCGGGCTCGTCGGCTCGGCGGCCGAGGCTCTGCACCGGCTGCGGGCAGCCGACGTCGCCGGGGCGGCGGGCTGCCTGGCGGACGCGGCCACGGCACTGGAGCGGGCCGGTCTGCTGTTCACGCTGCTGGCGACCATGGACCCGTCGGCGTTCCGGCACTTCCGGGACTTCACCGAGGGAGCGAGCGCCATCCAATCCGAGTACTACAAACGCTTCGAGCTCACATGCGGCACGCCGCCCGGCGAACGGCTGTCCTCTCCCGCCTTCGGCAGTGTGCCGGTGGTTCTCGAGGAAGCGCGTCACGGGCGCGACACGATCACCCGGGCCTACCTGGACATCCGCCGGTCGAATCCGGAAATGCTGCCGGCCCTGGACACCGCGCTCGCCCGGCTGGAACGCGCCCACCAGCGGTGGAAGTCGACGCACCACAGTCTCGCCACACGCATGCTCGGCGATGCCTCCGGTTCGGGCTATACCGCCGGTGTGCCGTACCTCAAGGATTGCCTGGACAACCGCCTGTTCTGGGGCATCGGGACCGATCTGACGACTGCGGAGGTGCGCCATGCCGACCTCACGTGACGGTCGTCCCGGTGAGGCCCGCCGGGTGCTCAACCCCGCCCAGCCGGACCCGCTGCTGCGCTACGAGTACGACCGCGGCAGCAACTACGAAGAGGACACCCGGCTCACCACCGCGCTGGCCGCACTGGTGCCGGAGGGGGAGCTGCACCACCCCGATCACCGCTTCTTCCAGGTGATGCACCTGATCACCGAGTTCAGCTGGGTCGGCATCCACCACGCCCTGTGCGACGTGGCCGGCGCCCTCGACGACGACCGGCCGGTCCAGGTCAGCCGCCTGCTCGACCGCGCCACCGCGCTGGCCGCGGTGCCGGTCCAGGCGATACGCCAGCTCAGTGAGTCGCTGCCGCAGCTGAGCCTGCTGGCCATGCGGGCCGCCTTCCCCCCGAACACCACCGGGCTGGACTCGCCGGGCGCCCGCAACCTGCGACGGGCGTGCCGGGCGGTGTGGACGGCGTTCGAGGCCGCCATGGCCCGTGCCGGTCTCACGCTCGACGACCTGTCCGCGGCCGCCGAGCCGCGTTGTACCGGCGCGGTGGCTCCACTGCTGCTGGCCGACGTGATGGTCGGGCTGCACCGCTTCGACGCGAGAGTGCTCGAGTGGAAGCAGGTTCACCTCAACATGGTGTGGACGCTGCTCGGGGGCCAGCCGCACGCCGACGACGGTCCCGGCGACGACGGCAAACCCAACAGCCTGCGCGGCCGGTCCATCGGCGACCTCGAACGCATGGCGGCCAGCCCGATGTTCCCGCTGCTGTGGCAGCACAGCACCACCGTCTTCCATCGAATGACCAGGGAGGAAACGCCGTGACGGACACCATCGAGGCGACCCGCGTCCAGCTGCGCGAGCTGTCGGCCACCGAGGCCGCGCAGGTGGTCGAGAAGCAGACGCCGGACGGGCAGCGCTGGGCGGCCGGTTACCCGCTCGAGGGCACCCTCATCGCGGGTGGCGCCCTGGTGCGGGCGTTCGCCGCCGGCCGGTACCGCCCTGGATTCGGCATGTACCAGATCATCGACCGGGAGACCGGTCAGGTGATCGGTGACATCGGATTCCACGCTGCCCCGGACGAGGCGGGCGCCGCGGAGATCGGCTACGGCATCGTGGAGGAGTTCCGCGGCCGCGGACTGGTCTCCGAGGCGCTGCGGGCCCTGGCGGAGTGGGCCTTCAGCCGGCCGGGGCTGACGGAGCTGCAGGCCGGTACGGAGCCCGACCATGTCCCGTCGCAGCGTGTGCTGACCCGAGCGGGCTTCGTCTTCACCGGCGTCGAGGATGGCGAGAACCGCTACCGCTTGCCGCGGCCCGCCACCGCAGGCGGAGCCACCCCGTGAACGTCGTCGCGTACTTCGAGTCGGCCGGATCGGCCAACCTCGCCGACCTGCTCGACGTCGCCCACGGCTGGTGCGAGCTGGTGGTCGTCAACGCCGGAGACCGGCCCTGGGGGCCCGGCGACGTCGCGGCTCTCAGCGGGCTTGCCCGGCATGTCGACGGATCGGGGCTCGACCCTGCTGGCCTGGCCGTCGCCCTGGGCGGGCACGGCGTCACCGGGCTCATCACCTTCGGCGACGATCTGCTGCCGCTGGTCGCCGAGGTGGCTCAGCTGCTGGGTCTGCCGTACCACGAACCGGCGACCGCCGAGGCGCTGCTGCGCAAGGACGTCCAGCGACGACGGCTGGCAGAAGCGGGCGTCGAGACACTGCGCTGCGCCACTTTCGACGACGCGGCCTCGCTCGCCGCGGCGGTCGCGCACGTCGGCTTCCCGGCCGTGCTCAAGCCGGTCGTGGGCAATGCGAGCACCCATGTCACCCCGGTGGACGACCTCGACGCGCTGCACGCCGCCCTCCGGGTGGCCGAAGCCGACCTCACGATGCCGGCCATGACCGGCGCCGCGTTCGGCTTCGACGCCGGGTACGCCTGGCAGCTCGAGGAGCGCCTGCTCGACGGCGTGCATCCCGCGGGGGAGTGGCTGGGCGACTACGTGTCGGTGGAGAGCGTGGCCCTGGGCGCAGGCAAGTACCGGCACTTCGCCGTCACGGACCGGCTTCCGCTGACCTGGCCGTTCCGGGAGACGGGCCTGCTCACTCCGACGCAACTGCCGGCGGACCTGCTGGAACGCGTCCTCGCCGTCGCCGAGGCGGCCCTGACCACGCTCGGTGTCGCCCACGGACTGACACACACCGAGATCAAGCTGACGCCGGACGGGCCGCGGATCATCGAGGTCAACGGACGGCTCGGCGGCTTCGTGACCAATCTCCTCGGCCGGGTCGGCGGCCCGGACCCGGTGCGGCTGGCACTGCGCGCCGCGGTCGGCGAGCTCGCCGACGAGCAGCTGCCCACCCCGGCCGGGTACGCGCTCGCCATGCTGGTCCAGCCACCCCCGGCGGCGACCCGCCTGGAGCGCCTCGCCGATCTTGCCGCGCTGCGTGCCGTCGACGGCGTCTGGCGCGTAGACACCCGGGTCGCGCCCGGTGAGGCGGTCGACTACCGGACCGGCACCCTCGGCCGCGTACAGACCGTGTGGGTCGCCGGACGCACGGCCGCGGAGCTGCACACCTCGATGGTGCAGGTGCAGGACGTGCTGGCGGCCGGCAATCGCTACCACTGTCCCCCTCCGGCTGCCGACACGAGAGCGACGCCATGACTGCCGTTCCCCTGATCTGCTTCGCACCGGCCGGAGCCGGTGCCGGCTTCTTCCACGACTGGCGCGGGGTGCGCTCCGCCCTTGACGTACGGGGTGCCGAGCTGCCCGGCCGGGAGAAGCGGTTCGCCGAGGAGCCGCACACCGACATGGCGACCCTGGTGGCGGATCTCGTTCCCCGGATCCAGCAGGAGACGGCGGGGCATCGCGCCGTGGTGGTGTTCGGCCACAGCTTCGGCGCGTCCGTCGCGTACGAGGTGGTGCGGGCTCTCGCCGCCGCCGGACGCACCGGCCTGAGCCTGGTCGTCAGCGGCGCGGCGGGACCGGGCGGAGACCCGCGCCCGCAGATCTCCCACCTGCCGGACGAGGAGTTCGTAGCCGCCGTACGCCGCACCGCCGGCTACCACCACCCGGCGCTCGACAATCCGGAGCTGCAGGAGCTGCTGTTGCCCGTGCTTCGCGCCGATGTGGCACTGCACGAGCGGTACCGGCCGGCGGCGGAACCCCGCCTCACCGTGCCCGTGCTGTCGCTGCGCGGATCCGCCGACGACCTGGTCTCGGCCGCCGACACCGCGCGGTGGTCCGATGTGACCGACGGCGCCTACCGCTCCGCGGAATTCCCCGGGGGTCACATGTACCTGGTGGACCGGGCGGACGCCGTCCTCGCCCTGGTGGAGCAGGAACTGGCGGCCGCAGGGCAGCACAGTGGGTGAGCCTGTGGCGCGGGCTGCCACGGCAGGCGCCATGGGCGGATGGCCGCGCGGCGACGCACCGGCCGGCGCCCCGGCACAGCGGCACACGATGTCGGTCAAGGCGCCGGCGCTCCCGCGCGGCGACGCGGCGACCGCCGACCTGCTCGCGGCGTTGTCCCTCGTCCTCACCCGCTGCGGCGCCGGGGACATGCCCATGGTCCTGCTCGACGGTCACGGCGGTGAGTCAGACCGCATCCGCGCCGTACCGGTCGGCATGCCCGCCGCCGACGGCACCGTCGGCGAGTACCGCAAAGCCGCCTCCCGCCGCATCGAGGCGGCCCTGCAGGTCGCCGGGGCGGCCGCCGACCCCGCCGTCGGCCTCTGCCTGACCACTGGCAGCAACCCGGCACGGGCATCCGCGCTGCCGGTCCACCCGATCACGGTCCAGGTCGACGTGGCCGGAGACGGTCGATGGCGTACGGACTGGTGGTACGGACCGGACCAGGTGCCCGGCTGGTGGGTCGAAGAGCTGGCCGGGCTGTTCGCGACCGCGCTGGACGTGCTCACCGGAGGCGTTCAGGACGGCCCGGTGGACGAGCTGGCCCTGCTGGACGCCGAGGGGCGCGACCGGGTCCTGCGCCTCGGGGGCCGGCCGGCCGACGCCGCGCCCGAACTGGTGCACGAGCGGTTCCGGAAGGTCGCCGCGCAGAATCCCGCCGCCGTGGCGCTCACCGACGGCGCTGCCCGGATGACGTACGGGGAGCTCGACGCCCTTACGGATCGGGCGGCCGCCGCGCTGAGGACGGCCGGCGTCCGGACCGGCGACCGGGTCGGCGTATGCCTGGATCGCGGCATCGACCTGCCCGTCGCCCTGCTTGCCGTGCTCAAGGCCGGCGCCGCGTACGTGCCGCTCGACCCCGGATATCCCGAGGCGCGGCTGTCCTTCCTCGTCCAGGACGCCGGACTGACCCACGTGGTCGTGGACGGCCGGGGCGCCGCCCGACTGCCGGCCGCCGGCACGCTGATTCCCTGGCCGGAGGTGCTTGCCACGTCCAGCCGCGACGACGCTCCGGAGCCCCCCGGCGCGGATGGGGCCGGTTCCGCCGCCACCGCGTACGTGATCTACACGTCCGGCTCGACCGGGCGTCCCAAGGGCGTCGTCGTGCCGCACCGCAACGTCGTCGCCCTGATCGATGCCGTACGCGACGACTTCGGCCTCGGCCGCGACGACACCTGGTCATGGTTCCACTCGGCCGCGTTCGACTTCTCCGTCTGGGAGATCTGGGGCTGCCTGCTGAGCGGCGGCCGCCTCGTCGTCGTGCCGTACTGGACGTGCCGCTCACCCGAGCAGTTCCGTGAGCTGCTGGCCCGTGAGGCCGTGACGGTGCTCAGCCAGACGCCCTCGGCGTTCGCCGGGCTGCTCGAGCTGGAACGACGTGGCGGACCCACCCTGCCGCTGCGGCTGGTGGTCTTCGGCGGCGAGCCTCTCGACACCCGGTCGCTCCTGCCCTGGTTCGACCGGTATCCCCCGTCGCGATGCCGGCTGGTGAACATGTTCGGCATCACGGAGACGACGGTGCACGTCACGGCGGAGACGCTCGGCCGTGAGCACGCCGAGACCGGTTCCCGATGCGTCGGTGCGCCGATCCCGGGTTGGGCGGTGCGGGTCGTCGACCCGGCCGGCCGGCTCGTACCCCCGGGTGTGGTGGGCGAGATCGCCGTGGCCGGTGCCGGACTCGCGGACGGCTACCTGCATCGGGCGCAGTTGACCGCTCAGCGCTTCGTCCTGGACCGGCAGTCCGGCGAACGCTGGTACCTCAGCGGTGATCGGGGCCGGCTGCTGCCCGACGGGCGGCTCGAGCATCTGGGCCGCATCGACGGCCAGGTGAAGCTGCGCGGGCATCGCATCGAACCGGACGAGATCCGTGGCGTGCTGCTGGAGGATCCGGCCGTGGTGGCGGCTGCCGTGGTGCTGCGTTCCGGCATCGCCGAGGCGGCCCGGCTCGATGCGTACGTGGTGCTGGCCGCAGGCACCGGCCCGGACACGGTGGCTGCCATCCGGCGGCGGGCGTCCGAGACGTTGCCCGAGTACATGGTTCCGGCCACGGTCACCGCTCTGCCGGTCCTGCCGTTGACCGTGAACGGCAAGCTCGACGTGAGCGCCCTGCCGGAACCGGACCTCCGTACGGTCGATCCGGCATCCGGACCGCCCGTCACGCCGACCGGGAACGACGTGGTGGACGCGCTGCTGGGCGTCTGCCGCTCGCTGCTGGGCTCCGCGCTGCGGCCCGACGACAACTTCTTCGACGCCGGCGGCAACTCGCTGCTGCTCGCGCGTCTGGCCGGGGCCCTGCGCGCCGGCGGATTCCCGGGCGCCACCGTCCGGGCGCTCTACCTGCACCCCACCGCCCGCCGACTCGCCGACCACCTGGCCGGTACGCCCGCCGGCGGGACGGCATCGATCCGAGGGAACCAAGCGCCATGACCACTCCCGTCTTCTCCGACACCGACCTCGCCGCCGCCATCCGCCGGGAGTGGAGCACCGCGCTCAGGCAGGAGGGGGTCACCGACGATGAGAACTTCTTCGCCGCCGGGGGGAACTCCCTGCTCGCCATCGCGATGGTGGGCCGGCTGAGCGCCGTGCTCGGCGTCCGGCTACCGCTGCGGCTGGTGTTCGATCATCAGAGCGTCGCCGAACTGACCCCCGCCGTCCGGCAACTGGTGCCGTCGGACGGCGGAACGCCGCGATGACCACACCATCGACGGGGCCGGCGCTGGCCGCGCGCCCGGCCACCCCCGAGCAGCAACAGATGTGGCTGGCCGTCCAACGCGAACCCGAGTCCGGCAGATTCAACAACCCCATCGACCTGGAGATCCGGGGGCCGCTCGACACGGCTGCGTTGCACGCGGCGCTCGGCGACCTCCTCAGCCGGCACGCGGAGTTGCGCAGCGCCTTCGACACCGAGGGAGGCGAACTTCGGCAGTCGTTCCCGACGACGGTGCCCGTACCGCTGCGCGAGCACCGCCGACCGGGGCCGTACCGCAGGAGCGAAGCGCTGCAATGGGCGGCCGCCGCCGGCGCCCGGCCGTTCGACCTGACGGCCGCGCCGCTGATCAGGGCCGACCTGCTGCACTTCGACGACGGCGCGCTCCTGGTGCTGACCGCGCACCACCTGGTGAGCGACGGCTGGTCCTCCGGCGTCCTGGTGGAGGACCTCATCGGCTTCTACCGTGCGCGGGCCACCGGCACCGCGCCGCAGCCGACGGCCACCCCGCCGGCACCCCGCCCGCAGCCCGGCGAAGCCGACGTACGGTACTGGCGGGCGCTGCTCGACGGGGACTGCGGTCCGCTGGCTCCCGTACCCGATCTGGTTCGCCGGGGTGAAGGGCCGGGCCCCGCCGCCCACCTGCAGTGGTCGCTCGACGACGCAGCCCGGTGCGACCTGTCCGGCCTCGCGCAGCGCGAGCAGGTCTCACCCGCGGTCACGGCGCTGGCATTGTGGGCCTTGCTGCTGCACGCCTGGAGCGGCGAGGACGACGGCGTGCTGGGCATGCCCTTCGCGGGACGGCTCGACCCGGCCACGCACACCGAGGTCGGCCTCTACACCCGGGTCCTGCCGGTCCGCACCCGGCTGCTGCCCGGGCGCCCTTTCCGGGACATGCTGGCCGAGCTACGGGAGCAGGTTCTCGACTCGCTCCTGCACTCCGACGTGGACACCGGCACATTGCGCTCCGGCAGCCCGGCCGCGCGTGAACTGCGCGCCGTCTTCGCCCACCACGGTCGGACCGTGGAACGGTGGACCGCCGAGCGCACCGAGTGGCTGATGGTCGAGCACGAACTGGAGGCGGCCAAGTACGATCTCGCCCTGGCCGTCGTGGAAACGGGCGGCTCGATTCTGCTGCGCATCGACTACGACGCCGCGGTGTACACCGCCGGCACCGTCCGGGAGCTCGGCGAACAGCTGCGCGAACTGCTCACCGTCGCCGCGGCGGATCCGGGCAGCAGCTGTCTGGACCTGCTTGCCGCTCTGGCCGACAGGCGGCCGCAAGGGCACCGGCACGGCCCCGCGCTCGCCGCGACCGGCCCGACGCTGGTCCCGGAACGTGTGCTGGCGCACGCCGCCCGCCGTCCCGGCTCGGTGGCGGTGCAGCACGGCGACGAGGTGCTCAGCTACGGCGAACTCGTCGAGCGTGCCGGTGCGGTCGCCCACTGGCTCACGGGGAAGGCGGTGCGTCCCGGCGACATCGTCGCGCTCCTCCTGCCGCCGGGCATCGACACGGTGGTCGCCATGCTCGCCTGTTCGCTGGCCGGCGCGGCGTACCTGCCGCTCGATCCCGCCTACCCCGACG
Source organism: Actinoplanes sp. NPDC049681 (assembly GCF_044465265.1). NCBI lineage: Bacteria > Bacillati > Actinomycetota > Actinomycetes > Micromonosporales > Micromonosporaceae > Actinoplanes > Actinoplanes sp. NPDC049681. The sequence goes on along the minus strand of NZ_JBITLP010000009.1, from coordinate 390,383 downwards.
CGCAACTGGAGATGGTGCTCGCCGACGCCGCACCGGCACTTCTCGTGGCGGCGCCGGACTGCGTGCGGCGGTGCAGCGGTACCGCCACCTCCGTGTACGGCCTGGACGAGGTGATGGACGCCGCGTCAGCGCTGCCGCCCCGCGCGCCCGACGTGCGGATCGACGGCAGCACGGCACTCAACGTGCTGTACACCTCCGGGTCGACCGGGCGGCCGAAGGGCGTCGTGCTGCCGCACCTGGGCGTCGCCCGGCTGATGGGCCACCCCGCCTTCCTCCCGCTCGGCGACGACGACGTCCTGAGCCACCTGTCCCCGCTCAACTTCGACGGCGCCACGTACGAGATCTGGGGAGCGCTCGCGCACGGAGCCCGCCTCGTCGTCCTGGACAAGGAACTCGTCCTCGATCCCCGGGCACTCCGCACGGCCCTGCGCCGGCACGGGGTCACCACGCTGCTCGTCACCACGCCTCTGCTCAACCGCATCATCGAGGACGCGCCCGATGTGCTGCAGTCCCTGCGCCGGGTGTACTTCGGTGGTGAGCTCATCTCCGTACCGCACATCCGCCGGGCGTTGCGCTGGTGCGGTCCCGGCACGCTGCTGCACAGCTACGGGCCCACGGAGAACTCCTTCACCTCCACCTGGTACCCGATCGAGGAGGTGGCCGAGGACGCCCGGACCGTGCCGATCGGCCGCCCGGTGCCCGGCACGAGCGCGTACGTCGTGTTCGAGGGCACCCTGCGGCCCACGCCGCCCGGCGTACCCGGGGAGCTGGTGCTCGGCGGTGCGGGAGTCGCGGACGGCTACCTCGACGACGCGGACCGGACCGCGGCGAAGTTCGTCGCGGACCCGTTCGACCAGCGGCCGGGGGCCCGGCTGTACCGCACCGGCGACCGTGTCCGCTGGACCGTCGACGGGGAGCTCGAGTTCATCGGGCGCAACGACAACCAGGTGAAGATCCGCAGTCAGCGCGTCGAGCTCGGCGAGGTGGAGGCCGCCGTCCTGGGCCATGAGGCGGTCGAATCGGCATTCGTGACGAGCCGTACGAACGCGCGGGGCGAGAAGGAGATCGTCGGTTACGCGGTGCTGGCGCAACCCGATGCGCTGCCCCGATTGCGTGAGCATCTGCGCAGTCGCCTACCGGCCTTCGCCGTGCCACGACACCTCGTGCCGGTCGACCGGCTACCGCTGAAGCCCAACGGCAAGATCGATCGCGCTCGCCTTCCGCAACCGGTGGAGCAGCCGGACCGCCCCGCCGCGCGCCCCCGGCCGCGACGCCGCGGTGCTGACACCGGCGGCACCGCGCGGGTCCGGGCCGCCTGGGCCGAGGTGCTCGGTGGCCAGGCCTTCGGCGACGAGGACAACTTCTTCGAGGTCGGTGGCCACTCCCTGCTCGTGGTCAAGCTCTCGGCGGCGCTGCAGCGGCACACCGGTACGGCGCCGACCATTGCCGACCTGTTCCGTGCGACCACGGTCGCCGCACAGGCTCGGCTCCTGATCGGTGACCGTCCGACCGCTACCGCGGCGATCACCGAGATGGCCGCGAACGGGGACCATGCCGACGACGACATCGCGGTGGTGGGCATGGCCTGCCGGTTCGCCGGATCGCCCGATCTCGCGGCGTTCTGGCGCAACCTGGTCGAGGGCCGGGACTGCCTGCCCAACGGCGACCGGCCCGTCGCCGAGGAGCTTCCCGACGGTCGCCGCCGGATCGCCCGCTGGGGCATGCTCGCCGACGGCCCGGGCTTCGACGCCGCGATGTTCGGCTTCGACGCCGACCAGCTCAAGACGGTCGATCCGCAGCACGGCATCCTGTACGAGTGCCTGTGGGGAGCGGTGGAGAACGCCGCCCTGCGGATGTCCGACATCCACACCCGCACCAGCCTCTACGCCGGCCGGGCCAGCTGGCCGGGGGACCGGGGCCTGCCGGTGCGCGAGGAGATGACGCGCGCCGACGAGGTGGTCGGCAGCGACGCCACCTTCATGCCGAGCCGCTTCTCGTACTGGTTCGACCTGTTCGGGGAGAGCCTGCTGCTGGACACCGCGTGCTCCACCTCGCTGGTCGCCGTCCACCTCGCCTGCGAGAGCCTGCGGCGTGGGGCCAGCGACTACGCCCTCGCCGGCGGCGTGTCGGTGGCCTACCCGGATGACGGCAGCTACCTGTACGTCCCCGGCCACCTCTACGCCCGGGACGGCTTCTGCCGTCCGTTCGACGAGCGGGCCAGCGGCACGGTGGGCGCGGACGGCGCCGGTGCGGTGCTCCTGCGCCGCCTCGGCGACGCCGTACGCGACGGTGACCCCATCCACGCGGTCATCCGAGGCAGCGCCGTCAACAACGACGGACGCGCGAAGGTCGGGTACACCGCGCCCGGCGTCGAGGGCCAGGCCCGGGTGATCCGGCAGGCGCTGGCCTCGGCCGGACTGGACGGTACGGACATCGACTACGTCGAGGGCCACGGGACCGGCACCAGGCTCGGCGACACGATCGAGGTCGCGGCCCTGACCGAGGCCCTCGGCCAGGAGGGGCCACCGGTGGCGGTCGGGTCGGCGAAGGCGTCCATCGGGCACACCAACACCGCCGCGGGCGTGGCGGGTCTGATCAAGACCGTTCTGGCGGTCAGCCACGGGTTCCTTCCGGCGACCCCGCACGTCGGGGAACCGATCGGTGAGCTGCGCAGGCACGGCGACCGGTTCTCCCTGCTGCCCACCGGCCGGGCGTGGCCCGAGCACGACCGGCCGCGCACGGCGGGAGTCAGCTCCTTCGGTGTCGGCGGCACGAATGCGCACGTCATCGTTCAGCAGTACGTACCGGCGGGGGAACTGGCATGAACGCCTTGGTGGAACGACCCGGCGGCTGGCTGGTGCCGGTCTCGGCCCGCAGCGCGAGCGCCCTGGCGGCACTGCGGGTGCGGCTGGCGGATCACCTCGAGGCGCACCCGCAGCTGTCCCTCGATGATGTGGTCACCACGATGGTGCGGGGCCGCGAACCCTTCCCGCACCGCTGCGTGGTCCGCGCCGCCGACCGGGCCGGGATCATCTCCGCCCTGCGCGGTGGACCCGGGGCGCGGCCGGGCCCGGCCGATGCCGGATGGTTCTGCGGGGTCGCGCCGGCCGACCGGCCACCGCGGCTGGTGTTCAGCTTCGGCGCCGGAACGGGCTTCGGCCCCGGTGCCTGTGAGCGCCTCGCCATCGTCCGGCGCTGCGTCGACGAAGCAGAGGCCCTGCTTGTGGAGGGCGGCTCCGGCGATCGGGCGGCGGCAATGACGGTGGCGACCGGGTACGGGGTCGCCGAGCAGCTGCGCGAGTGGGGCCTCGTCCCCGACGGCGCGGCCGGAGTCGGGGTGGGCGCTCTCACCGCGGCGGCGGTGAACGGGCACCTGGACTTCGGGCAAGCCGTGCAGCTCGCGTGGCGTGGCGAACCCGCCCCGCAGCCCGCTGCGGCCGACGCGGCGCCGGAGGCGACCTCCGCCGCCGGGGAAAAGGTCCTGTCGGTGGAGATCAGTCCCGAAGGGCTCACCGCGGCGGCCGGCGACGTCTGGGACGTCGTGGTCGCGGTCGTCCCGCACGCCGACGCGCCGACCTCCGTGGCCAATGCCGTGGCGGAGGCGTGGTGCCTGGGCGCGGACGTGGACCTGCCCACCTTCGGCAGGCGGGTGCACCTGCCCGGCTACCCGTTCGAGCGGGAGCCGGCCGTCGACGCGCCGGTGCCCGTACACCGGGCCGTCGAAACGGCATGGACCGACGTGTTCGGTGCCGAGTCGGCGGTCGACATTCGACCGTGGCAGGCCGTGCACCTGCGCCGGGCCGTGGCAGCACACCTGGGCCACGCTCCGGCCCTGCCCCGGATGGCCGCGGTGACCACCTCGGCGCAGCTGCTGGCGTGCGTGTCGGCAGCGGACGCCGACCGCAGCGGCGGTGCCGAGCATGTCCGGCCGCTGACCGCCCGCGAACAGCGCCTGGTCTTCCACGACGCCGTACGGGCCGGCAGCACCACCGATGAGCACACCGTGGTGGTGACGGTCCGGCTGGACGTGCCGCCGGAGACGGCGGAGCTGGAGCGCGCCCTGCACCAGGTCCAGGCGGACCGGCCGGCCCTGCGGACGATCTTCCGTCGCGACGGGGACCGCTGGACGGCCGTACGCATGCCGGAGCCCCTGGTGACGCTGAGCCGCTCGGCCGCAGGCGGCGGTCCGGACCGCCCCGCCATCCAGCCGGTGGATGCGCCCTTGTTGTACGTCGGACTGCACCCCGCCGGTGACCATGCGGTACTCGTCGTGGCTCTGCACCAGGCGCTCGCCGATCACATCGATGTCGACGAGTTGACCGCCGACCTGCTCGACCGGGCGGCAGGTCGCCACGACCGCACCGCCACCGCCACGACTTCCGCGAGGAGCACAGCATGACACTGTCCCACCCCACCGACCAGATCATGGCGACGCCCGCCGTACCCGCGGACTGGCACGGCACCGCCGCCGTGCCCGTGGACGCGGACCAGGCGTTCAACGGCTACGTCGCCGCCAACGTCGTCTTCGCGCTGGACCGCCTCGGCGCGTGGGCCCGGCTCGTCGAGGGAGACCTGGCGGTGGCACCGTTCGCCGCCGCGCTGCAATTGGACGAACGGATGCTGCGTGAGCTGCTCCGCGCCGCCGCCACATTCGGCTACCTCACCGGCGACGCCACGACCGTGCGCCTCACCGAGGCCGGTGCGGCGATGGCGGCCATGCGCGGCTACTTCACCTGGGCCGTCGGCGGCTACAACGAGCTGTTGGCCGGCGCGGCCGGCGTCGTCTCCCGCGACCGCCGCTTCGGCGTGGACATCCATCGTGACGAGGCGATGGTGGCCATGGGTTCGGCGCAGAACGACGGCTCGTTCATGGCCTCCATCCTCGACGAGGTCCTCGCTGATCTGACCTTCGACGTGCTGGCGGACCTGGGCAGCGGCGTCTCCGCCAGGATCTGCCGCGTCCTCGCCGACCGGGCGGGGGCCCGCGGTCTGGGTCTCGACATCAGCGGCCCCGCCACGAAGCTGGCGGAGCGCACCATCGGGCAGGCGGGTCTCACCGACCGGGTCCAGGCGATGCAGTGCAACGTCCTGGACGTGTTCCTGCGCCAGGAGCACCGCGACGCCCTGGCCGGCGTCGACACGGTGATGAGCTTCTTCCTCATGCACGATCTGCTGGCCGACCCGGCCAGCCGTGCGCAGGTGCTGCCGCGCATGCGGGAGGCGTTCCCGGCGGCCCGGACCTTCGTGCTGGCCGACACCATGCTGCGGCCGGCCGGCGACGAGTCGGCACTGCCCATCTTCTCCTCGGGATACGAGCTCGCTCACGCGCTGATGGGCGTGCCGCTGCACACCCGGGACGAGTACGAGAGGTTGTTCGCCGCCGCCGGCCTGCGGATCAGGCGGATCACGCCGTTCGGTACGCCGCACTCGTGGCTCTACGTCCTCGACGCCGACTGACCGGCGACGCACCTCCGACCGCTGTCCTGAAGGGACCCCCATGACCTCCGCCCAGATCCGCACCGACCTGCCCATCCCGATCGCGGTCGCCGGCCACCACCAGCCGGCGCCGTTCTACCTCACCTCCGACATGTTCGGTGGCGTGCCGGTGCAGATCGCCGGCGGGGAGCTCAGCGACAAGGTGGGCAAGCCGGTCGCCGACCCCCACCGGCACACCGTTCCCGAGATCTACCTGCTGGTGTCCCCGAATCCGGGCGGGGCGCGGATCTCCGTGCTCCTCGACGGCACCGAGCACGAGCTCACCTCGCCCGCCACGTTGTACATCCCGGCCGGCGCGGAGCACCGGTTCGTGACGCTCGCCGCCGAGCCCGGCAGCTACTGCTTCGGCGTGCTCCTGGGAGAGGACGTATGACGGCCGCGCCGACCGATGCCCGCATCAGGCTGCACCTGAGCGAGAACCCGATCGGCCCCAGCCCCGCCGCCCGGGCGGCTGCCCACGCTGCCGTCGACCGGATGCACGTCTACCCCGACCCGGCCCGCACCGGTCTGACCGAGGCGCTGGCCGCGCACTACAAGCTCGATCCCGGTCAGGTGGCCGTCGCGAACGGCAGCGACGAACTGGTGCTGCTGTCGACGCTGGTCATCGGGGACCGGAACCGGCCCGGCCTGGTCAGCGCTGCCACCTTTCCCGGATACCGCATCTGCCTCGACACCGTGGGGCGCGGTCACCGTGCGGTGGCCCTGGCCGGGGGACGGCTCGACGTGGCGGCGTTCACGGCCGGCCTGGCCGACGCCGGAGTCGGCTATGTGTGCAACCCGCACAACCCGACCGGCGGGGCGTTGAGCGCCGGCGACTGGGACGAGCTGGTGGCGGCAGCCGGGCGAACCGGCGTACCGCTCGTCGTGGATGAGGCATATCAGGAGTTCGCCCCGGCGGGTACCCCGTCCGCGCTGGACTACCTGGACAGCGGGGCGCCGGTGCTGGCGCTGCGTACCTTCTCGAAGGCGTACGCGCTGGCGGGTCTGCGGATCGGCTACGCGCTCGGGACCCCGGACCTGATCAGCCGGCTGCGTTCGGCGCAGGGCACCATGCCGTTCTCGGCGAACCGTGCGGGGCAGGCCGCCGCGGTGGCTGCGCTGGCGGATCAGGCACACCTCGCCGGCGTACGGGAAGAGACGCAGCGACGTCGCGACTGGTTCGCCGACCGGCTCTGTGCCCGCGGACGGGCGTACCTGCCCTCGGTGACCAATTTCGTCGCCGTCGCCGTCACCCGTGACGGCGCCTGCCTCGAGCGGGAACTCGAGCAGCGCTACGGGATCCTGGTACGCGATGCCGGACGGTTCGGATTCACCGGGTACCTGCGGGTGTCGCTCGGCACCGAAGCCGAGCTGGACGCCCTGCTGGACGCGCTGACCGAGCGGGATCCGTCGTGCTGAGGTCGAGCTGGTCGCGGGTCGCGGCGCTGCCGGGCCGGGCCAAGGTGCTGCTGTGGACCAACGCCGTCAGCTCGTTCGGCGGAGGCCTGGTGCTGCCCTTCCTGTGGGTGTACCTGCGGGACATCCGCGGCCTGCCGGTCTGGGTACCGGCGGCGACTCTGGCCGTTCAGGCCGCCACCGCCGTTGTCGGGGGACTCGTCTGGGGCGCGTTGCTGGACCGCATGCCGTATCGCGTCGTCGTGCCGACCGTCATGACGATCGCCGGTGTCGGCACCGCCGCGTACGCTCTCGCCGGCACCCCGGTCGTCGCGCTCACCGCGGCCGTCGTCTACGGGATCGGCATCAGCGGCGTCGGCACCGTACTCCGCACGATGTACGCGGCGGTCACCGAGGGAGCGCAGCGCAGCCTGGTCTTCTCCCTGGACTTCGCCGTGTTCAACGGGATGACCGGAGTCGGTGTGGTGGCCGGCGGCCTCGTCAGCGTCGCCCACCTGGGCACCGCGGTCGAACGCTTCTCCGCCCTGTACGTGGCCGACGGGCTCACCTTCGTCATGACCGCGCTGGTCACGGCGGCGCTCCTGCCGCGGGGAACGGCGGACGCCGACCGGCCCGCCGAGCGTCGCCCCGGCAGCTACCTGTCGGTTCTGCGGGACCCGCGGCTGCTGGCGATCCTCGCGGTCATGCTGCTGACCTCGGTGGTCTGCTACGGCCAGTTCCGCTCGGGTCTGCCCGGATACCTCACCGCCAGCGGCGCACTGGGCGCGGGGGGCCTCTCGTTCGCCTTCGCCCTCAACATCGTGGTCGCGGTCGTCACGCAGTTCGCCCTCATGCCGGCGTTGCAGCGGGTGCGGCGCACGACTCTGGTCGGGCTGAGCGGCTTGCTCTTCGCCGGCTGCTGGCTGCTGGTCCTCGTCGCGGGCACCCAGCGCGGCACGGCTGCCGTCGTCCTCGCGGCGGCCGGCGTGACGCTGATGTCGGTCGGCGAGGTGCTGGTCGTTCCGGTCCTGAGCGCGCTGCTCAACGACGTCGTCGGTGACGAGGTGCGCGGCCGGGCCAACGCCCTGTTCTCGACCATGCTGTCGTCCGGAAGCGTGCTGGGCCCGGCCGTGGCGGCGATTCTCCTGCCCCCGTCGAAGGGACTGCCCCTGATGGTGTTCCTCATCGCCGGCAGCCTCCTCACCAGCGGCCTCGTCTGGGTGCTCCGGCGCCGGATCACCGACGATCTCGACCTCGAGCGCACCGAGGAACCCGCCCCGGCCGAACCCGCCCTGCAGTCATGACCCTTCTCGAGAGGAACACCATGCTTCATCACTGGCCACTGTCCGGTCTGCGCCTGCGCACCCCCCGCCTGGAACTGCGCTGGCCCGACCACCAGGACCTGGATGCGCTGGCCGACCGGGCGGCGGAGGGTGTGCACGAGCCCGGGTTCATGCCGTTCTTCTCCCAGTGGACCGACGGCGATCCGGACGTGGTCGCCCGGCGAGTGCTGCAACGGCAGTGGCACGCTGCCGCGACCTGGACGCCTCAGGACTGGACCCTCTACCTCGTCGTCGTCCATGACGGCACCGTGGTGGGCACCCAGAGCCTGGGTGCGAAGGATTTCGCCCTCGGCCGGGAGGCCTTGGTCACCGCCTGGCTGGGCCGGCGATTCCAGGGCAGAGGATTCGGTACGGAGGCCCGCGCGGCCATGCTCGCCCTGGCGTTCGAGGGGCTGGGCGCCGACTACGTCCTGTCCGTGGTCCGCCAGAACAACCTGCCGTCGCTGGGGGTCAGCAAGAAACTCGGGTTCACCAAGGACGGCATCCAGGTCAACGTCGTCCGGGGTGAGCAGGTGCGAAGCGACCGGCTGCGTCTGCACCGCGACTCGTGGGCGACGCACCAGGACGTACCGGTGACCATCGAGGGGCTCGCCGGTGCCCTGGCCATGTTCGGCGCGGACAGGGACGGGCCGGCTCCCGAAGGCGTGGTGACCGTGGTGCCGCAGGCGTCGGTATTGTCGGGCATTCGATACATCGACGAGGCCGACGATCTGGACATGACGGCACGCTGAAACCCGGCGTCCGGTAGCCCGGATGCGAGGATGGCCTCGATGGTGCCGCGCCGACGAAGGGTTCGCTCGCATGGTCTCGTCCTCCCCGGTCCAGGAGGAGCTCGGCAGGCTCGGCTGGTCGCCGGCCGACAACCTTGACTTCGTCGAGGCAGACGACGGCCGGCGACCCGGCCGGGTGGTCATCGCCCATGGACCGACGGTCGAACTCGCGTGGTTCCCGGGTGCCGGGCCGGCCGTGTTCGAGACGTTCGACCTGCGCCGCGACCTGAACCTGCGCCCGGTCGCCGGCGACTGGGTGGCCGTCCAGGACGGACGGATCGTGGAGGTCGGGCCGCGGCGGACCGTCCTGCGGCGACCGGACCCCAACGGCAGGGACACCCAGGTCCTCGCCGCGAACATCGACACCGTCATGATCGTTCTGGCGATCGATCGCGACCCCAGCCTCAAGGCGCTCGAGCGCCTTCAGGTGATGGCCTGGGACAGCGGCGCCGCGCCGGTCCTCGTCCTCACGAAGGTCGACGAGTGCGCCGACCCGGCTGCCGCCGTGGAGCGCGCGACCCAGGCGGCACCGGGCGTCCCCGTCGTCGTGACCAGCTCCTATCAGCGTCTCGGCCTGGACGAGCTGCGCTCGTACCTGGGTCCCGGCACGACCACGACGATGCTCGGCGCGTCCGGCGCCGGGAAGACGTCGCTGCTCAACGCCCTCGAGGGCCGCAACGAGAACGTACGGGAGGTCGGCGCGGGCGGGCAGGGCCGGCACACCACCACGACACGCCGGCTCTTCTTCACCTCCGGCGGTGGTGTCCTCCTCGATGTGCCGGGCATCCGGTCCCTGGATCTCCAGGCCTCCGAAGAGGCGGTCGACGAGACGTTCACCGACATCCTCGAGGCCGCCCACCACTGCCGGTTCCGCGACTGCAACCACGCCGGCGACCGGGGATGCGCCGTCGAGGAGGCGGTCGCGCAGGGCACGATACCGTTGCGCCGGCTCGAGAGCTGGCGGTCGATCCAGCGGGAACTGGCGTACCAGGAACGCAAGAACGATCCGATGGCCATGGCGGAACAGCGCAAGGTCTGGAAGCAGATGTGCAAGGACATCAAGCGACGCTGACCGCCGGCCGTTCTCACCGGAGCCGGGTGACCCGGGGCACGAGCGGTCCGTCCTGGTAGCCCGGCACCGCCGACCCGCCGGTGGTGGCGACAGCGGCGTACGTGCCGTCGCGCGAGAGCACCGCGCCGTCCCAGGCACGCCTCGTGCCGGTGAAGTCGTCCGGGAGCGGTACGTACCAGGCGCCCAGGCGGGCCGTCGTACCGGAGAACCCGGGCACGGAGATGACGCTGCGCCGGTCCTTGGCGGGGTCGAAGCCCGGGTCAGGCCGCTCCACGACCACCAGGGCCCGCAGCCCGTCGCGTGACAGGCGGCCGGCCACCACCCGGTCGGCCGTGGCGGCGGCGCCCGGGTCGCGGCTTGCCACCGCCGTGGTGCCGGTGGTCAGGTCGCGCCAGAAGGCCTGGGTGGTGTACGAGCCGACGTCGCCGGTGAGGTGATCCCAGGAGGTGAACAGCGCATACCTGCCGTCGGCGGACAGGTCGAGCAGTTCGCTCCACGTGTCGGCCCGGCCGTCCGCCCACGCTGACACCATGCGGGTGCCCGCGCTGGTCAGGTCGCGGCGGTACGCGTGTGCCGAGGACGGCGATGCGCCGGTGGCGGCGCTCAGATCCCTGGCGCTGGAGGTGAATCCGACGTAGCGCCCGTCGCCGGAGAGCACGGGGCCGGAGCTGGCGGCGTCACCGGGTGCGCCGGAGCGGTCGACGCTGACCAGGGTCTGCGTGCCGGTGGCGACGGCGGCGACGAGGACCTGGTCGGTGATGGCGTAACCGGTGCCGTTCCACAGTGCCGGTTCGGACGACACGTACCCGACCTTGGCGCCGTCGCTGTTGACCGAGGGTGAACCGCTGTGGCCCGCCGCGTTCCTGCCCGGCGGCCGGCTGATCAGCCTGACGGTGCCGGTGGTGCGGTCGGTCAGGTAGACGTCCGCGGTGTCGTTGGTGTCGGACGTCGACAGCGGCGCGGTCGAGGTGAACGCGATCCAGCGGCCGTCCGCCGAGATGTCCGCGTCCCAGCTTTCTCCGTCTCCGGCGGCGCCGGCCGGCAAGCGACTGATGAGGGCCGTCGTGGCGGTGGACAGGTCGGTGACGTACACGTCGGCCTTGCCGTTGGTGTCGGCGGCGACCACCGGTGCCGAGGTGGTGAAGGCGACGTAGCGGCCGTCGGCGCTCAGCGTGGGGGAGCCGGCGTCGCTGGACAGCTGCCCTCCGCCGGATGCGCGTACCACCGGCACCGACTCGTTCAGCGCCGGCAGCGCGGGGGACCGGGCTGCGACGGTGACTGCGGATGTCGCGCTGCGGCCGGAACTGTCCCGTACGAGCACGGAGAAGGTGACGGGCGACCCGGCGGCCGACGGCGTACCGGACAGCACACCCGCGGAGCTCAGCGTGAGTCCGGGCGGTGGCGCGCCCGCCGAGAGGCCCCAGGTGTACGGCCCGAGTCCTCCGGTGGCCTGCAGGGCGATCCGGTAGGAACGTCCGGTGAGGGCGTCCGGCAACCGCAGGGACCCGGGTACGGTCAGCGGCAGCGCCGTGGTCAGCGTGGTGAGCAGAAGGTTCGCGGTGTCCCCCGGCACGCCGGTGATCACGCGGGGCGTGGCGAGAGACGTGAGCCGGGCGGCGACGGTGGCCGGGCTCAGCGCCGGTTCCCGTCCCAGCAGCAGTGCGGCCGCGCCGGCCACGTGCGGCGTGGCCATGGACGTGCCGGACATCGTGGTGGTGGCCGTGTCCGACCAGTTCGCGGCCGAGGTGATGCTGTCGCCGGGCGCGAGGACGTCGACGCAGGGTCCACGGTTGGAGAAGCCGGCCAGCGTGTCGGTCTGCGTGGTGGCGCCGACCGTGAGCGCGGCGGGCACCCGGGCCGGACTGACCAGGCATGCGTCCCCGCTGTCGTTGCCGGCCGCCGCGGCCACGGTGATGCCGTCGGCGATCGTTGCGGTGACCGCCTGGTCGAGCACCGCGGAGGGGTCACCGCCGAGGCTGAGATTGACGACGGCCGGGCCGCCGGTGTGGTGGGCGATCACCCAGTCGAGGCCGGCGGCGACCGATTCGTCGGTGCCGTTGCCCTGGCAGTCCAGCACCCGTACGCCGATGATGCGGGCCTTCTTGGCGACCCCGTACGTGGTGCCCGCGACGGTGGCGGCCACGTGCGTGCCGTGGCCGTTGCAGTCGGTGGTGCCGAACGGGTCGTCTACGGTGCTGATGCCCGCGGTGCTGCGTCCGGCCAGTTCGGTGTGCGTGGTGCTGACGCCGGTGTCGACGACGTACACGGTGACGCCGGCGCCACCGCCGGTCCAGGCATACGTCCCGTTCAGCGGCAGGGCCCGCTGGTCGACCCGGTCGATGCCCCAGGTGGCCCCGCTCTGCGTGTCGGTCGCATGCACCGGGTGCACCATCGTCACGGCTGCGATGCCCGGATCGCGGCGCAGCCGGGCCGCGGCGGCCGGGGTGAGGTCGGCGCTGAAACCGGGCACCGAGTGCCGCAGCACACGCCGCACCCGTACGCCGGAATCCCGCAGCCGTTCGACCACCCCGCTGCTCTTGACCGTGACCACGTAACGATGGGCGGGTTCGGCGGCAGCAGCCACGGACGGCACTGCCGTCACGGCGAGCAGTGCCGTTGCCGCCGACGCGGCCCACCCTGCCTTGGCGCTGCGGGAACGTTCGTTCCTGACGTGACGCATCATTCTCCGATCGGTCGCGGCGACGGCCCGGCCGCCGACTTCGTCGGCCGTCGCGTCGCTCCACTCTGGTCGTGCCGGCCCGGTTCGACTGTCAGGTGTGCGACCGCCCGCGCCCGTCGGCGCGGCGCACCCGTTCCGCCGCGAGAATCTGCTTGGCTTCCTCGTTCGTGAGCCCGAGCTCCTTGAGCAGGCGACGCTGGGGGATCAGCAGCAGCATGCCGATCCCCACGCCGACGACCGGGCCGGCGACCACCGGCACCCCGGCAACCGCGAGAGCGACGATGACCGGCACGATCAGGACCAGCGTCGCCACCGCCGAGATCTTGAGGTTGCGATGGGAACGGATCAACCGGTCGAGTTCGTTCCGCCGCAATGCGCGCGCCATGGGGCCACCTTTCTCTCGTACGGGCACCGCTCCCGGTCCCGGACGGCCGACGGTAGGCGGTGAGCAGTCCCGGCAGCGGGCGACGGTCCGGCCGCACCACGGATCCGCCCAGGTCAGCGCCCCGCCGCCGGGCGCGTACCGGTCCCCGGGGCGGCCCGGTCCGGGAGGCGGCCCCGACGCCGGCGCCCGGACTTCTACAATCGCGGGAACCCCCGGGCCGAGGAGTCGCGCATGGCATCCGGATCACCACGACCTGATGACGACGCCATGGATCCCCGCACGGCCTTCGCCGCCGCGCTCGTGCAGCTGCGCCGGCGGCTGCCGGAGCTGTCCGACGAAATGCTCGCCCGCCGGGCCTCCTCGGCACCCCTGCCGTCCGGGCGTCGCGTCACCGTCAACGCCCGCCGTGTCGGCGAGTGGTTGCACGGCCGCTCGGTGCCCCGCGACTTCGAGCAGGTCGCCGCGCTGGTGCGGGCGATGGAGACGGCGGCCGGAGGCGTCGCCGCAGGCCGGGAACCGGGCCGGCCGGTCGAGGCCTGGCGCCGGCTGTGGCGTGCGGCGCGGGAGCACCGCACCGCTGCTGCGGCACCGGTGTCGCCGCCCGCGCCCGCGGGACCGGTGCCTGCGCTGGTGGTGGGCCGGCCGCCGAGCGACGCGGCATCGCTGCGCGTACGACCGGCCCCGACCACCAAGATCGACGAGGCACTGCGGGACCAAGCGGTGCGTCAGGTGCTGCTGACCGGACCGGGTGGTGCCGGCAAGACTCAACTCGCAGCGGCGGCGTTCCACCGTGCCCGCGCCGGTGGCGGGCTGTTCGCCTGGGTGCCCGCCTCCTCGCGGCAGTCCGTCCTGACCGCGTACGCCCGGGTGTGGCGAGCCATCGCGAACGGGGCGCTGGACGGGTCCACCTTCGGCACGGACGGCCACGGTCACGAGGAGGAGACCCAGGCCGATCTGCTGATGGCGTGGCTGCGGGCAGCGGACCGCCGATGGCTGATCGTGCTCGACGACGTCGAGGACCCGGCCGAGCTGGACGGACTGTGGCCGACCGGGGAACGGGGGCGCACCATCGTCACCACGCGCCGGCGAGACGCGATGATGATCCGGCCGTCGGTGCGGGTGGTGCCCGTCGGCATGTTCGACCCCGCCGAATCCGTGGCCTACCTGCGCAGCCGGCTGTCGCTGGACCCCGTGGTCGGCCCGCCCGAACCGGCGGACGCCGAACTCGCCGCGCTGGCCGCGGCACTCGGGCACTTCCCGCTCGCACTGTCGCAGGCCGCCGCCTTCCTCATCGACACGGGCATGGACGTGTCCGCATACCGGCGTCTCGTCGAGGACGATCGCGAACGGCTCGCCGACCTGTTCCCGCCGTCGTCACCGGCCGACGGCCATGACCGTACCGTCGCCACCACCTGGCGGCTCGCCGCCGGCCGCGCCGCGGCTCTGGCGCCGCCGGGGACCGTCATGCCGATGCTGCAGCTTGCCGCGGTCCTCGCCCCCACCGGTACGCCCGAGCCGGTACTGATGAGCGCGGCGGCGTGCGAGTGGATCGGGGGAAGCCGGCGGGACGCGCTGCTGGCGCTCCGCGCCCTGCACCGGCTCAGCCTGCTCGACCACCATCAGGGCGTCGTGGTGATGCATGCGCTCGTGCAACGGGCGGTCCGGGAAGCCGTCGCCCCCACCGTGGTGCCGCAGCTGGCCCGCGCGGCCGCCGACGCCCTCGACGAGGCGTGGGCCGCTGCCGACGGCGAGCCCGCGCTCGCCGCCGCCGTGTACGACGGAGTCGCGGCGGTTCGCCGGGCGGTCGGCGACCACCTGTTCGACGGGGGTATGCACCCCGTGCTGCGCAGGGTCGCCGAGTACCTGGCGGCCGTCGGACGCTCGGCCGCCGCCAGGGACGCCGCCGAGGACCTGCTGCGGCAGGCTCGTTCCCGCCACGGCGAGCGGCACCGCGACGTGGTGTTCCTGCAGACCCAGGTGGCGCGGGCCCTCGGTGACCTCGGTGATCCGACGGGCGCGTACGAGTTGCTGGTGCCGCTGCGCCGGCAGGCCGAGCGGCTGCTGGGTCCCCACGATCCGGACACCCTGGAGGTGCGCCTGCACGAGGCCCGGCAGCAGTTCGAAGTCGGCGCCGCGCAGAACGCCCTGCGCGACATGCTGTCCGTCGCGGAGGTTGCCGGCGCGGTCCTCGGCGACGACCACGGGCTGACCCTGCATGCCCGGCGCTACGTCGCGCTGTGCCGGGGCCTGTCCGGCGACCCGGCCGGCGCCCGCACCGGACTGGCCGAGCTGGCGGAGGACCTGTGCGAACGGCTCGGGCCCCGGCACCCGGAGACGCTTCAGGCGCTGTCCGACTCGGGGCGCTGGATCGGCGAGACCGGCGACCCGCACGGCGCCGTCGCGACGTACGAGTCCGCCGTGGAGGGGTTCACGGCCGTTCTCGGCCCGCTGCACCACGAGACGCTCGCCGCGCGGCACAACCTGGCGTACTGGCGGGGCCTGGCCGGCCGGCTCGATCTCGCAGTCGACGAACTGGCTGTCGCCGCCGAGGACGCCGAGCGGGCACTCGGCCGCAGGCACCCGACCACGGTCACGTTCCGCACCAACCTCGCCTACTGGCGGGGGATGGCCGGCGATCCGGTGCGAGGAAGAGCGGAGTTGGCCGCCCTCAAGGAGCTCGTCGACGACATCGTCGGCCCCGCCCACCCGCGCGCCTTGCGGGTCCGGCAGCATCTCGCCGAACTGCGCCACCGGGAGGGGGACCGGGCCGGGGCGGTCGAGGAATTGACGGCCACCGTGGCGGCGATGGGTGAGATCCAGGGTGCCGAGCACGCCCGTACCCGCGAAGCGGCCGAGCTTCTCTCCCGCTGGACCACCGCGGAGTCATCGCCCGCCACCCCTCACACCGCACCGAGTCGGACGGCGCGCAGGCCGAGGTAGAGCTCGGCGCACTCCTGCGCGTGAGCGGTGTGCCGGCCGGTCAGTTCGGCGATGCGGTTGAGCCGGTACAGGACCGTATTGCGGTGGCAATGCAGCCGCTCGGCCGCCCCCGCCGTGGAACCGCCCGCGGCGAACCAGGCGTCCAGGGTGCTCAGCAGGAGAATTCGCTCGTCCGGCGGGAGGCCGTGCACCGGGCCGAGGATCGCGTGGGCCGCCTCGGCGGCCACGTCGGGGCAAGCGGCGGTGAGCATGTCGACCGGTGCGCTGCCGTAGACGTGGGCGCCGCGGACGCCGGACGGCAGGCACCGAACTGCGATCTCCGCCTGCCGTCGCGCGCCTGGCACCTCCACAGGAGAGGTGAACGGCCGGCTGATCCCTACGCGGGCGACCGCGGCGGCCGAGAGCTGATCACGTACCGCGCCCGCCAGCTGTTCGTGCGGCAGGGCGAGCAGGCCCATCCGGTTCCCGCCGTACTCCACCCACTGAGTGTCCACTCCGATCCGGCGCATTCCGTATTCGTCGGCCGGTAGCGGTTCGGCATCGTCTCCGGTCTCGGCGCACACGACGAGAAACGCACCTTGGCGGTCGAGGTGCAGAACTCGGATGATCTCCAAGGCCGCCGTAGCCGTGCCGGCGGTGCCGTCCAGCAACGTGGTGAGCATGAGACCCCGGACGTCCGCGTCCCGGGCCGCCTGTTCGTCGAGGGCCGCCTGGTACGCCTCGGCCGCGGCGCCGGAATACTCGTCGATGACCGCCCACACGTCGGACGCCTTGTGCAGCAACCGGGTCGCAGTCTCCTCGTCGCGGGCGATGCTCAGCAGCCGGTCCCAGAGGAACCTGCCGCCGAGCCGGAAGGCGTGCAGCACGGCGGCGAGCGGGATGCCCTGCTCGGCTTTGAGCCGGCCGGCCGCGCGCGGGGCGCTGAGCGATGTCGGGCCGCCGCGCAGCGCCAGCAGCATCGTCTGCAGGTTGTCGTGCACGGCTGTCCGCAGCTGATCGTGGCTGATCCGGGTGCTTTCGGCGTACGAGTGCTCGCCGCTGAGGATCTGCGAGGTCAGCTCGTCGGTGAGCGCGTCCACGCGGCTCAGCAGCCGGTCGACGAGCTCTGCCACGTACCCGTCTGCGTGCACGGCCGTCGTCATCGTCGGAGTCTGGACCACCGTTGTGCGGCTGCACAAGAGCCGCGTCCGAAGTCCCGCCCGCCGCCTATGGCCCGGATCCGCGGACCGGGTGACTATGCAGGTCACCGGGACGGCAGCGCTCCGGTGAGGGAGGAATCGGATGGACAGCTACGACTACGTCATCGTCGGAGCCGGCTCCGCGGGGTGCGTACTGGCCGCTCGGCTGTCAGCGGACCCGGACGTCCGGGTCGCGCTCATCGAGGCGGGCGGTCCGGACACCGCCCAGGAGATCCATGTTCCGGCCGCCTTCAGCCAGATGTTCATGACCGACCTCGACTGGGCACTCGACTCCGAACCCGAGCCGGGCCTGGACGGTCGGCGGATCTATCTGCCCCGGGGCCGGATGCTCGGCGGCTGCAGCTCGATCAACGCCATGATCTATATCCGGGGGAACCGGGCGGATTACGACGGGTGGTCCGCCGGTGGCGCGACCGGCTGGTCGTACGAGGAGGTGCTGCCGTACTTCCGGCGGTCCGAGGACAACCAGCGCGGCGAGAGCCGGTTCCACGGCGCGGGCGGACCGCTGACGGTCTCGGACGGCCGGTCCCACCACCCGCTCGCCACCGCGTTCGTCGAGGCGGCGGTGCAGGCCGGGTACAAGCACAACGAGGACTTCAACGGCGAGGCGCAACTGGGTGTCGGTGCGTACCAGCTGACCCAGCGGGCCGGCCTGCGCTGCAGTGCCGCGGTCGCGTATCTGCACCCCGCGATGGCGCGGCCGAACCTGACCGTGTTGTCCGGTGCCCGTGCCCACCGCCTGGTGTTCGAGGACGGCCGGGCGGCGGCGGTCGACGTCGAGCGCAACGGCACCGTAGCGCCGGTCCGGGCGGAGCGTGAGGTCATCGTCTCCGCCGGGGCGTACGAGTCCCCGAAGCTGCTCATGCTGTCCGGGATCGGGCCCGCGGCGGTGCTCGCCCCGTTCGGTATCGGCGTCGTGGCTGATCTCCCGGTCGGTGAAGGGCTGCAGGACCACGTCATGTCGCTGCTCAACTTCCGCACCGACGTGGAGTCCCTGCTGACCGCGGCCACCCCGGGGAACGTCGAGCTGTTGCAGCGCGAGGGGCGCGGACCGCTGACGTCCAACGTCGGTGAGGCCGGCGGCTTCTTCTGTACGCGCGCCGACTCCACCGTGCCGGACGTGCAGTTTCACGCCGCCCCGGTGCTGTTCCATCAAGGGGGCCTCGGCCCGGTCCGGGAGCACGGGTTCGCGTTCGGTCCCGCCGTGGTAGCGCCGACCAGCCGCGGGTACGTGACGCTACGGTCGGCTCGGCCGGACGCTGCGCCGCGGATCCTGCACAACTACCTGACCACCCCGGAGGACCGGGAGTCGATCGTCGCCGGGGTGCGCATCGCCCGGGAGATCGCCGCGCAGCGCCCGGTGGCCGGCCTCGTCACGGGTGCGTTCGACGTACCGGCGTCCGACTCGGACGCGGACGTCCTGGCCTGGGTCAGGCGGGTCGGCATGACGCTTTACCATCCCACCTCCACCTGCGCGATCGGCTCCGTCGTCGATCCGCAGCTGCGGGTGTACGGGGTGGCCGGACTGCGGGTCGTCGACGCGTCGGTCTTCCCGTCCGTGCCCCGCGGCAACACCAATGCGCCCACCATCATGGCGGCGGAGAAGGCCGCCGATCTCATCCAGGAGGTGACCCGATGAACTCAGCACTCGCCGCCGACCAGGCGCAGGTCGTCGACCGCGCCGTGGCCGATCTCGCCCGGGGCGAATACACGTGGGCGGGGTACGACGTAGCCCGCCGCCGGGAACTGCTGCAACGGGTGCACGCGGCCACGGCTCAGCAGGCGGAGGCCTGGGTCCGCGCCGCGGCGGCCTACAAGAGGCTGCCCGAGGACAGCCCGTTGCTCGGCGAGGAGTGGATCAGCGGCCCGTACGCGGTACTGACCGGCACCGCCGCCCTCGCGGAGAGCCTGCGGGCCCTGGAGCGGGGTGCCAGCCCGGTCGACGGCTATTCGTTCGGCCGGGCGCCCGGTGGTCGGGTCGCGGTCCGGGTCCTGCCGCACACCCTCTACGACCGGCTGCTGCTGAACGGGTTCAGCGCCGAGGTGTGGATGCCGCCCGGGGTCACGGAGAACGCGGTCCGCGCCGGGGCCGGTCTCGGCCAGCGCCGGCCGACCGAGACCGGCGGCGTCGGTGTGGTGCTGGGCGCCGGGAACGTCACCTCGATCCCGGTCCTGGACGTGCTGTACGAGCTGTACGCGCACAACCGGGTCGTGGCCCTGAAACTCAATCCCCTCGCCGACGGAATGCTGGACGTGTTCCGCCGGGTACTGGCGCCGCTGATCGACGCCGGCCTGGTCCGGGTGCTGACCGGAGGCGCGGACCTCGGCGGGTACCTGGTCCACCACCCGGGTACCGCGCACGTGCACCTGACGGGCAGCGCGGCCACGCACGACGCGATCGTCTTCGGTACCGGCCCGGAGGGCGCCGCCCGCAAGCAGGCCGGCACGCCTCTGCTGGAGAAGCCGGTCACCAGCGAGCTGGGCGGAGTGTCCCCGACCATCGTGGTGCCCGGCACCTGGAGCCCCGCGGACCTGCGTTTCCAGGCCGAGCATGTAGCCACCCAGCGGCTGCACAACGGCGGCTACAACTGCATCGCGGCGCAGGTCGTGGTGGTCAGCTCGGACTGGGCGCAGAAAGACCGTTTTCTGACCGAGTTGCACGCCGCGCTGGCCAGGACCCCGGACCGGCCCTGCTACTACCCGGGCAGCGATGACCGGGTGGCCCGGGCCGTCGCCGCGTACCCGGGCGCGCAGCGGATCGGGGAGCGGGTGCTGATCGGGGGCCTGGACCCGGCGGATCCCGGCCCCGCGCTGGCCGACGAGTACTTCGCGCCGGTCCTGGCCGTGCTCGAGTTGCCCGGCGACGCCGCGTCGTTCCTGGCCGAGGCGGTCGCCACCGCGAACACGGCATTCACCGGAACCCTCGGAGTGAACGTGGTGGCCGATCCGCGCACCATGGCCGCCCTCGGTCCGCGGTTCGACCAAGCGATCGCGGATCTGCGGTACGGCACGGTCGCGGTCAACGCGTGGACCGGGGTCGGCTATCTGACCCCGACGGCGACCTGGGGGGCGTACCCGGGACACACCATCGGCGACGTGCAGAGCGGGATCGGTGTCGTGCACAACGCCGTCCTGCTCGACGGCCCGGAGCGCAGCGTGATCCGGGGTCCGTTCCGTCCGGCGCCCCGCTCGATCATGCACGGCGAGTTCGGGCTGTCGCCGAAGCCGCCGTGGTTCGTCACCAACCGAACCGCGGCCACCACCGGCCGGCTGCTCACCGGCTTCGCCGCCGCGCCGCGCTGGTCCGCCCTGCCGAGGATCTTCGCATCGGCCCTGCGCGGCTGACCCGGCAGAGTCTGGCCCGTCACCGTTGCCTGCCGCAGCGTCGCGGCCGGCATGGCAGGGCTTCCGCAGCTCGGCGCCGCCGCCCATGACCGTCCTCAGGTATGCGGGTTTCTGTCCGATATACCGACCGTGGCAGCCATGGTGCGAAGCCGGACCGGTGAGCGCACGCCGGACCGCGCTCGGCGGGTCGGCCTGGTGTTCGTTCTCGTCGGCGCGGCCCTGGCGCTCACGGCGGCGGTGGCGGCGGTTCTGGGGCCGCGTGTCGCGCTCGGTCGCCCGGGCGTGTTGTACGACGTGTACACGGCATCGATCGTCGTCGCCGCGCTGTCGTGTCTCGCCAGGGCGGTCATGAGTCCTGTGGAGCGCCTGGCCTGGTCGTGCATGAGCGCGGCGCTGGCCACGTGGGCTGCCGGCAACGTCTATTCGATCCTCGAGTTGCAGGACCTGGCCGCATACCCGGTGTTGAGTGCCGGGGACGCCTTCTGGATGTCCTGGTATCCGCTGGTCGGGGCCGGCCTGGTGAGTTTGCTGCGTCGCCGGATCGCCGCCGTGCCTCGCAACCTGTGGCTCGACGGGATCGTGGTGGGTGCGGCGGCGGGCGCCCTGTACGCCGCGACGATCCTGGATTCGAGCCTGCACCCGGACGTCGGCAACAACCCGGCCGCCGTCTTCGCGGCCTTCGCCTACCCCATCGGCGACATGCTGCTCCTCGCATTCGTCGCGAGCATCCTCGGCGTGCACGGCTGGCGGCTCTCGGGAAGCTGGGCCTGGCTTGTCGCCGGCCTCCTCGCATCGACGGTGATCGACGGCGCGTACCTGTCGTCGCACCTGACCGACCGGGTGCTCTACGGCTGCTGGCCCCTGGTCGGGGTGGCGCTCGCGCGTGCGGCCTGGCATTCCGGCGAGAAGCTGGCCCGAGTCGAAGTCACCGGGCGTCGCATGTTCGTGGCGCCGGCGGGATGCGCGCTCGTGATCCTCGCCGTGTTCCTCTACGCCGCGGTAGCACGAGTCAACCTGCTCGCGGTGGGGCTGGCCGCAGTCAGCTTCCTCGCTCTGCTGGGACGGGTGGGACTGCTGTTCGCCGACGTCCGCCGGGCAGCCGCGGCGCTGGAACAGGCCCGCGCGGAGGCCGACCACCTTTCCCGGGTCGATCCCCTCACCGGAACCGCGAACCGGCGCGCCTTCGGCGAGGCCATGAAGGACGTCCGGTCCGACGACATCGGCACCGGCATCCTTCTGGTCGACATCGACCATTTCAAGGGCATCAACGATCGGTACGGCCACGACGCCGGGGACGCGGTGATCGTCGAGGTGACCCGGCGCATGACGGCGAACGTGCGGCGCGACGATGTCGTGGGCAGGTGGGGCGGCGAGGAGTTCTGTGCCCTGCTGCGCCGGATACCCAGTTCGGACGTGCTCAGCCTGATCGCCGAGAACCTGCGGCTGGCGGTCTGCGACCGGCCGATCGACCTGCCCGATGGCCGGACGATCAAGGTGACGGTATCGATCGGAGCCGTTCTGCTCGATCACGTCACCACGCTCGACTTCGCGATCAACGCGGCGGACAAGCATCTGTACGAAGCGAAGGGGAGTGGCCGCAACCAGGTCCGCGCCGGGCTGGCCGTGCATCCTTGAGCTCCACGGTCGGTGTCCTTCCGCTCCCGCGTCACCTCGGCGATGACGATCGAAGAGTTACGGCGGCTGGGGTTGGCGCAGTTCCACCAGCATCGTGCGGGTCTAGGCTCCGCAGCGTGACCACGAACGACATGAGCGGCTCGGATCTCAACGACGTGCTGCTCGCGGTGGAGAAAGCCGCCCCGGTCGACGCTGCGCAGGCGGTGACGCGCACCATCGGGTTGAGCGTCGACGCGTCGTGGGTCTCGTTCCTGGTGGCGGACATGAGCGGCCGTGCCCTGGTACGTCTGGCTCACGTCCCGATCGGTGCCGTGGCCGGCGGCCGCCGGCAGGACGAGGACGTTGCGGTGGTGCTGCCCTTCGACGGCGGCTCTCAGGAGCAGGCCCTCCGCGCTCAGCGGGTGCTGGTCGAGGACGTCGACGGGCAGCACGTAGTGCGCGCACCGGTCACCCAGCGCGGCGAGGCTATCGGGCTGTTGGAGGTCGCGCTGCCGATTGCACCGACCGAAGACGTCCTGCAGCGGGTGTCGCGGGCCGCGCACACGTTGGCGTTCGTGGTGATCGCCAACCGTCGGCACACCGACCTGTTCGAGTGGGGCCAGCGGACGAGTCCGTTCACTCTGGCCGCGGAGATCCAGCGGCGGCTTCTACCCTCGTCGTTCACCTGCGAGGCTGACTCGTTCACGCTGGCCGCATGGCTGGAACCGGCGGCCAGTATCGGCGGCGACACCTTCGACTACAGCCTGGCCCGGGATCTGCTGCACCTGAGCATCACCGACGCGGTGGGCCACGGCGTGCACAGCGCGCTTACCGCGACCCTGTGCGTCGGCGCCCTGCGCAACGCCCGCCGCCGCGGCGGGACCTTGCTCGAACAGGCTCAGGCAGCGGATGATGCGCTCACCGACAACGCCGCCGCCCAATCCCCCTTTGCCACGGGGCTCCTCGGCCGCCTCGACCTGGCCACGGGGACCCTCCACCTCGTCAACGCCGGACATCCCCTCCCGCTGCTCATCCGCAACGGAACCACCGAACCGTTGACGCTGCCCGCCAATCGGCCGTTCGGGGTGCTGCGCCGCAAGCCCTATCAGGTTGCGGAGATCGAATTGCGGCCCGGTGACCGCCTGGTGCTGCTTACCGACGGCATGCTGGAGCGCGGCGCCGCCGCCCTGGACCTGTCCACCCGGCTACAGACCCTGGGCGAACTGCACCCCAGAGAGGTCGTACGTGTCCTCGCCGACCTCGTCCTCGACGTCGCCGGCCCCGTTCTACCCGACGACGCTTGCCTTCTGATCCTCGACTGGCACGGCGGACACGGCACCACCCGACACACCGCAGCCGGCGCGGAACCCCACCGCGCAAGTAGATCGAGCGGTTGACGAGAAGCACTGAGATCGGCGTCGCCGTGTGTCTGGCAGGCCACGGATCCACCGCCGGGATCGGGCTGTTGGGCTGCTGAGCTTGATGGCGCCGGTGCCCGGTATCGCGGCCGTTCGACGCCGAGGGGCGCCAAGGGCTCAGCGGCGCAGTGCCCGACGCCGAACCATGCCGATCGCAGCGGTTCCCACGAACAGGACGATCCCGATGATCGCCAGCCACAGCAGGCCCTTGATGGCAAAGCCCACGATCGCCAGGATGAGCCAGAGCACGAGAAGAACGATCAGAAGTACGAGCATGAGGGCCTCCGTCTCCACTTGGGGCACTCGCAGCGGCCGACCGCGACGACGCCTCGGCTTCAGGTCTTGTGCTGGCACGCGCCAGGTATCAGCAGCGGGCCATGGTCTGAACGTCATGCATTTCGCTGGCCATCATGTGCAACCGTTGGGTGGGCACGTAGCGGCGCAGGAGCGGAAATTCATCGCGTTCTTGATGCAGGGCATGGTCGGCCAGCGCGTCTGCCAAGACCTCGAACCTGGCGTCGAAGTCGGGATGCGTAGCGCCGAGGTGGCCGATTTCGGTGAGCAGACGTTCGACTTGTTCACCGTTGGCCTGAGAGGTGAGGGCAACGGCGTCACCTTCTGCGCTGCTGTTGCGGGCGGCCGGGTGAGCGACACTGAGCTCGCCGAGCTGGTGCAGGTGGACGGCGTGTTGCAGGGCGATGAGGGAACGCTTCTTCCGATCCGGTCCCGCCTCTTGTACGTCGGTGCACAGCTGTCGGATCTGCCGGTGCTCATGACGCAGGACGTCGACGATGTCGGGTGAGATCACTACCTGGAAAGCTTCCATGGCCGCCTCCTGGCGTGCCGAGCGGAGCGCCGAGGTCCAGGGCGGTGTCACCACCAACAGTACGCCCCCCCAGGGCGTGCACATCGGTACGGCAGGAAGCTGGTTTAGGGCACCGACGACGGTGGGGGACGCGCATCTGCACCGCGCGCCCGTCACCAGATCACGCTGGCGGGCGGCCGCCCCATCGCATGTCGCGGCCACGATCGCGATAGCGGCATCGCTGCCGCCGACCCCTGAAGTGAATCGCCGGTTCAGGGCCCTGGCAGCGCCAAGCGGGCGCACGACCCCGGGCCCGGCGAAACGTGATGCACGTCCGCGACCCTTCAACCATCCCTCTCAGGGTGACCAGTGAACCCGCCGACCCTGATATAGCGTGGCGGTGCCGGAGATGGCGATTGTCGCCGGCCCGCTGCCCCAGTCCTCGGTGGCGCACCAAATCTGACAAGGTGCCGGGGAGCAGCTGTGGTCGTCCTAGACCCGTCGCAACACCTATCCGTTGTGCGACAGGGTGACACCCTCGTACGGGTGGAAGGTTCACGGTGACGGCGGCGGGTCGTCACGCGCAAGTGCAGCCGCTCGAGTCCCCGTACCTGCTCACCTCCGCCGCCGATCGTCTTGGCACGGGAGTGGCGGTCACCGGTGACGTCGGCATGGTGGTGGTGGAGGTCGCGGTCTACGGTCGGTGGTCCCCACAGCTGAGTGAACAAGTCTCCGCCGCCTTGCATATGTGCTTGGCCGGGCCCTCTGCTGCGATCATCGTCGACCTGCACGATCTGGGGGATCCTCACGGAGGGAGCCTTCCGTTCTGGTTGGCGCTGTGGCGACAGGCCCGGCTCGGAGCCGCGCCGGTGTACGTGACTTTCTGCCTGCCCACCGCAACAGCGTTGAGTCGGCGCCTCCGATATCTCCAAGGACCGCAACCGCGCGCGTACACCACCCTGCCCGAGGCGCGAGCGGCGACCGCCGGGCGAATGTCTCGCGCGGATCGTCTGCAGATCCGGCTGGAGCCCCGGCCGGCATCGGTCAAGGTCGCCCGCACCCTCGTCAC
Source organism: Actinoplanes sp. NPDC049681 (assembly GCF_044465265.1). Classification (NCBI taxonomy): domain Bacteria; kingdom Bacillati; phylum Actinomycetota; class Actinomycetes; order Micromonosporales; family Micromonosporaceae; genus Actinoplanes; species Actinoplanes sp. NPDC049681. The sequence goes on along the minus strand of NZ_JBITLP010000009.1, from coordinate 364,873 downwards.
GCGGGCATGTCGTGCATGGGATCGGCAGAAGCTGCTGCATGACACCTGGCTGATCGCGTCCGAGCTGGCGGCCAACGCAGTGGAACACGCTCGCACCGACTTCGTCGTGACCGTGTCACGCAGCAACGCAAGACTGCACGTGGCGATTCATGACTGCGTCGCAAGGTTCCCGCACGCGAGTGAGCTGATGCTCATCGCCCCGCAGGCATCGCTCGGCGAACGGGGACGAGGACTGCGGCTGGTGCACGCGACAGCCGCCTCGTGGGGCACCGTGCCGACGCACGACGGCAAGGTGGTGTGGGCCGCCGTGATCTGACCGGAACGGCCGTCGTATCGATCTGTCGCCTGCCGGCGCAAGATCGCGTTGCGGCGACCAGCCGCCGGTCCCGGACGCACCACCAGGACCGTGCCGGATGATCCGGCTACCGCGCCGCACGAGGTCCGTTCCCGGAGCTGGACGCAGATGCCCACGGTCCCCTTCAGACCACGGCCCCGCGCGGCGCGACCTCGATCGCAGCGACACCCCGGCCGTAGAGCACGACGAGTCGCCCGCCATGTTCCGTGCGCAAGGCTCCGGAATCTCGTGCCAAGGTCGAGACCACGTGTTCCAACAGCTGATCCTCATCGGAGATATCGGGCTCGTCGTACGTGATGTCCATACGGTCGCCGCCGACGAGCCGTACGCGTAGCACCGTAGTCGCCATGTTCCCAAGCTACTCGAGCCGGGATGCCAGGTGCCGTGACGCGTTCGCAGGATGCTCGGCCGGCCCGGGCATGGCTGCTGCCGGTCCGGCGAGTTCAGCGGGTGTAGCGTTGCAGGCGTTGGACTCGTTCGGGTGACTTGGTCCTATTCGACCCGGCCTACCGACTATCGCCTCCGAACCGGGACGGGTGTCGTGAACTCCCCATGATCGGAGGCTCTGATGAGCTCTCTGTCCGTCTTCGCCGTGCCCGCCGTGGACCGCCCATGGCGGTGGGCGTCGTGACCGGCCGATTCGGTACTGAGCCGCCGCGGCAGGACACGCCCGGCGAGCTGGTGACGACTCTGCGAGCCGCGGGTGGCATCACCGCTGTCTGCGGCCACTGCCGCGCCTCGCTCGATGCCATGTCCGGGGTGGGGTTGACCGTGTTCCCCGGCGCGGCGCGGCGGTTCGTGCTGGGAACCGACGGGTCGTTGATCGACCAGATCGAGGACCTCCAGATCAGCCTGGACCAGGGCCCGTGCCTCGACTCGGTGCGTTCACGCACGCCGGTGCTGGTCGAGAACCTGGCAGACTCGGGGGCGACCGTACGGTGGCCGGCATTCACCGCCGAGGCGCGGCACCGAGGTGTCGCGGCGATGTTCGCCTTCCCGATACTGGTCGGTGGGGCGCCGGTGGCAGTGCTGGACCTGTGCCGGGCCAGCCCCGGCCCGCTGTCCCGTTGCGACCATGGCCGGGCCACCTCCTATGCCGCCGCGGTGGCGGTGCTACTCGTCGACGACCCCGCGAGCACGACCCACTGAACCTCGGCCCCGCCCCGCGCGGATGACCGCTCCGGCCGGCTCCGGCGACCGGGCGCTGTCCGCGCAACGCGTCGGCGAGGTCCGCCCGGCGCTCGCCGACACAACTCGCCGAGGACCGGCAGAGCCCCGCCGCCGGTCACCCACCGCGCGGGTTTTCCGACCGCACGGCGCCACCGTCGTCCTGGCCGTTCACGGCGGATGGAGTGTGGCCGGTCAGCGAAGCCGCTGAAGGCCCGGATGGCGCTGAACTACCTGATCCGGTGGCCGGCCGGTATTGCACACGCCCGCCGTGTCGCGCGCGCTCGGGCCCCGGCGCTACCCGATGGACTCGATGACGGTGGTCGCGGGATCGGTCCCGCCGGCGTCGAGGCGGAACGGCGGGTAGACGTCGGTCATCAGCGCGGTGTAGGCGGCCACCCGCAGGACCCATCGGTTGAGGCCGAGGATGAAGTCGTAGAGGCCGCGCGGATATGTGCCGGTGACGGTCAGGATGACCGCTGCGATCAACACCAGCAGGCCGATGAGCCCGCCGGCGGTCCAGCTGTACCCGTGGGTGTCGGAGTTCGCGGCGAACCACGCGCCTCCGCCGGCCAGGATTCCCACGATGACCAGGTGTGGCAGGACGAGCAGCCACCATTTCACCAGGACGAGTCCCCGGGAGAGGCGCTCCGGGTAGGTCACGTACAGGTGGGCGGGATAATCGGGGTCCTCGGCCAGTGTGAACGGCGGATATCGGTCGGTGCCCAAGGCGCTGTAGGCGTAGTAGCTTACTCGCCAGCCCCAGCGGAGCACGCCGACGTTGAAATCAAAGATCGCCCGCGGATAGCGGCCGGTGAACAGGATGGCGAAAAACGCGATGACGGACGACACGAGGAAGGCGACCCATAGGAAGAACAGCACGATGTAGTGCGGAATCGTGAGGACCCATTTCACCAGCCACAGCCAGCGGGACAGGTTCGGTTCCAACTGCGCGTCGACGCGTACAGGATAGGCGGATGTCACGGTCATGACGGTCCTCCTTCAAAGGTGTGGACGGTCGACCGGCACGTCGGCGTGCACCGCAGAGCCGTCGGAGCGCGGGCCCGGTCGGGAATGGTTGGCTCGGGAGTGGCTTTCCGGCGTACGGTGCACGGACCGGCTGCTGGGCGCGTGCCGATTCGATTCCCTGCAGTTGATTCCGCTCAACGCTGCTGGACGCAGCCGGCGTCGCCGCAGGGGGCTGCCGGGGTCTCGAACAGCGTGCCCGGGAGTGACGTCGATGTTCCGACGAGGCCGGACGCCGCTGACTCTACGCTTCATCCCGGTCGGGTAGTACCGACGATCAGGTGTTTCGCCGAGGCAGGACCATCGGTGCCGGCGAATCGGCGAGACGCGGTCAGGGTTGTCGTAAACAGTCGACCGGCCGGTTCAGGAGGGCCGCGACCTCCAGCTCGGCATAGCTGGGCCGCAAGCCCTCCAGGACGGTACGGGCACCGGGCCGAACGGTCTCCCGAGACGCCTCGGCGATCCGGCGCCGTACGATGCTGATGATCCAGCCGATGGCGTCGGCTTCCAGCGTGCGATGGTGACCCGCCAGCCACCACACCTCGGCGTAGCTGGCGGCGAAGATCTCACCGGTCCGGCTAGTACCCGTCAGCTCGACCGTCAGCTCGGTGTGGACCGCCTCCGATGTCCGGTCGAAGAGGGCGACGAAGGCCGGGACACTGCCCTGGGAGATCAGATCGATCAGGACGGAATCGGTGGCCTGCGGGATGTCGATCGTTGCCGGTCCGGCACCGGCCGTTTCGGTGCGCGGTCGGCGGTCGGCTGGTTCGCGAGGATCGTTGATCATGGGACTCCAGGCGGTCGGACATCAGAGGCCGCCGAGGTCTGGAGCGACAGGCACGTGGTCATCGAGCTCTGCCGTCACCGTACGGCCTGCCGGTGCCCCGCAGCCACCGGGTCCCTCGTCCGGGGCCGGTGGCAGAACCGCCGGACCGCCGGACCGCCGGGCCGCCGGACCGCCGGACCGCCGGACCGCCGGACCGCAAATCCTCGCGGGCTGCGCCGGTGGCTGACAGAGACTCAGCGGGATGGGCTGGTGAAGCGGCGGGGCGACAGAACCCGCTGCGGTCGCGCCTCGCGCAGCGGCGCCCCCACGGCGTGCAGATGGCGCAGCGCCTGGCGGTACGAATCGATCAGGCTCGTCTCCTCGTAGGGGACCCCGACCCGCGTGCAGTACGCGCGGACCATGGGTTGCGCCTTGGACAGGTTCGGCGTGGGCATCGCCGGGAACAGGTGGTGCTCGATCTGGTAGTTCAGGCCGCCGAGGAGCACGTCGGTCACCCGGCCGCCGGTGACGTTGCGCGAGGTCAGCACCTGTTTGCGCAGGTAGTCCTCGCCCCCGTCGGGATGCGGCATGCCCTTGTGGTTCGGGGCGAACGTCATGCCCAGGTACACCCCGAACACCGCGTGGTGCACGAGGAAGAACGCCAGGGCCTGGAGCGGCGACAGCACCACGAGCAGGGCGGACACGTACGCGATCCCATGGAGGGCCAGCAAGCCGGCCTCGAGGCCGCGACGCTTCATGCCCGGCCGCAGCAGCGCTTTGACGCTCGAGACACGGAGGTCGATGCTGAGCAGCGTCAGCAGGGGGAAGAACAGCCCTGCCTGGTGGCGGCTGACGAAGCCCTTCACGCCCCGCCGGCCCCAGGCGGACTCGGTGGCCCAGATCAGGAGCTCCGGCTGGACGTCCGGGTCGAGCTCGTCGTGATTGGGGTTGTTGTGGTGGCGGGTGTGCTTGTCCGTCCACCAGCCGTAGCTCATCGCGACACCGGCGTTGGCCAGGATCCGGCCCACCAGTGCGCTCGGTTTCTTCGTGCGGAACACCTGGCGATGAGCGACGTCGTGGCCCAGCAGGCCGACCTGGGCGAACGTGACTCCCAGGAAAACGGCGACCAGCAGGGTCCACCATGACGAGCCGACCATGGCGAAAGCGATCCAGCCACCGGCGAACATCGCGGTGACGACGATGAGGCGTACGGCGTAGTAGATCGGCCGCCGATCGAGCAGCCCGGCGTCGATGATCTGACGATTCAATGCGGCGAAATCGCTACCGGACGATTTCGGCCGTTGCTTGACAGGTGCGCTCATGGCGCGACTCCTAGAAGAAATGCCTGGCAGGAGCGGAGGTGCCGGGCTGGCGAACCGTGAATTGACGACGAGGGCCGCGGAGTCTGGACGGCCGCGTCGCCGCGAGGGCTTGGCTGTGATGAGCTATCCTACCCGGCTGCGAACCGGGCAAACCGGTGCAACGGTTTCCCTGGGACAGGCCGTCGGCACCCACCTGACGCCGATCGCTCTCGACGGCGCGTACAGTGGGCGACGTCCGATGGATCGCCATCGGCGCGCCGGCCTCGGCCGGCGTGGCGCGGTCCGCAGCCCGGTGATCCGGATGCTGATCGCACGATTTCCGCAGACACCGTCCGCCGCCGGGCACGCCGGAGGAGCGGACGGGTCAAGCGCTTCGTCTCCGGTCACGTGTGACGCGGGTGTGCAAGCCGTGACGACCGTGGACCGCCTGTCGCTCAGCGACACCATTCATCAGAGGAATGTGAATGACACCGAATCACGACCACGCGACCCTTTTCGTGGCGCCGCCTATGCCGCCCGGCACCGCCGCGGCCGTCCGGGAGCGCCCGGCCGTCGACGATCAAGGCGAGGCCATGGACCGGCTCCGCCATCCGTTCGCGGTCGGTGGCAACCCTGCGGTCGTGCCCGCTCACTGACCCGGCCCGAAGGTTCCACCCTCTGGTGAGCGTCGATCTTCGGCCGCTTGCTCTATCGTTGAGTCACGTGGGGAGGCTTCCTCCTCGCCAGCTGCTCCGGTCCTCGGCAGTGCGCCCGTACTGACAGAGCGCCCGGGAGCAGCTGTGCTTGGGGATGACCGTCCCGTTCCGCCGGACCATGCGAACGCCGGTAGTGGCCGGTCCACGATGACCGACGCCGCTGACAAAGACCGCGTGGCTCCGCTGAAGCCCCCCTATCTCCTCACCACCCTGACCGATGGTCGCGGTGTAGCGGTGGCCGTCACCGGCGACGCGACCACGGCGGTGGTCGAGATGGCCGCCCACGGGAGCTGGTCGCCGCACTTCGGTAACCAGATCTCCGCCTGCCTGCGGCTGTGCCTGGCCGGCCCGTCCGCCTGGGTCCTCGTCGATCTGCATCATCTCGACGATCCGTCCGGGCTCAGCATGCCGTTCTGGATGGCGGCGTGGCGCCGGGCCTGGCTCGCTGTGCCGCCGGTCAGCCTGGTGTTCTGCCTGCCCGGCAGGAGCACGTTGGGCGGGCGGTTGCGTGTCGCCGAGGCACCGCGACCGCCGCTGTTCACCGGCACGGCGGAGGCGCGCCTCGCCATCGCTGCGCTGGTGTCCCAGACGGATCGGGTGCAGGCGCGGCTGACGCCGCGGCCGGATTGCGTACGCCTTGCCCGCGACCTGGTCAGAGACGCTTGTCGCGCCTGGGCCCTGCCCCATCTGGTGCACGACACCTCGCTGATAGCGTCCGAGCTGGCTACGAACGCGGTCGAACACGCCGGCACCGACTTCGTCGTCACCCTGTCCCGCCGGGCCCGCCGGTTGCATGTGGCGGTGCAGGACGGCGCCACCGGGTTCCCGCGTCTGCCTCGACCGGCGTCGGCCGGTCCCGCAGCATCGCTGCACGGTCGCGGTCTGCTGCTGGTGAACACGATCGCCGCCGCGTGGGGGGCTATGCCGACACGCGGCGGGAAGGTCGTGTGGGCCACGCTGACCTGACCGCCTACCGGGTCGGCGCCGTCAGTCAGCTCGAGGACCGTGGTCGCGGTCCGCGAGGTCGGACGGGCTCCCGGCAGTACTCGTCGCGGTGAGCGCCGCAGCGAACAGCACCATTTGGTTGATGGCGTTCAGGAAGACGAGGAGTCCGACCGATCCGGCGACGAGCTGATAGGTCGGGTTGGTCTCGGTGTGCAGCACATAGAGGCGGCCGAGCGTCTTGAGCAGCTCCAAGCCGAGGGCGACCAGCAGTGCCGGACCGAGCAGGCGGCGCAACGGCATCCGGATGCGGGGGAGCCCGGTGAGGGCACCGCCGGCGAGAACGGCGTTCATCCCGACGGCTACCAGGAATCCGACCGCGCTGAGCAGCCATCGGGACAGGTCCACGCCGGTGTCCGCCGCGTCGACCAACCGATTCGCGACGACCGTGGTCAGTGAGGCCACCGCCAGCGAGGCCGCCAGCAGCAGTCCCAGTCCCGCGAGCACCAGAAGGTCCACGACCACTCGGACGACGATGTTGCCCGGATACTCGGGCAGCTCCCACATCCTGCGGATCGACGACCGCAATGCATCGACCCAGAACCAGCCGGTGATCGGCAGACCGATGAACGCGATGACGCCGATGGTGCCGCGGGCGTCGCGCAGCGCCTGCACGTCGAGGCGGGGCAGATCTTCCGCGACGTACCGCTCGACCGAACGCAGCACCGCCGGGTCGTCCAGGACGAAGCCGAATACGGCGACGCCCAGCAAGCCCAGCGCGAACGTGGCGAAGAACGCGTAGTAGGTCACCGCGGCGGCGAGCCGGCCGCCGTCGGCCCGGTCGTAGCGGACCCCGGCCCGGATCAGGTGATCGAGCCACCCGACCCGGTGCCGCACCTGCCGGAAGGCATCCGCGAGCCACCGCCCAGAACGCTGATCCCCCACGTTGCGGTGATACCCCTGGGCGGTCCCGTTACGCGGACGACGCGAGAGACGTCGTCCGGCCGCGCGGGCGGAACCACCAGCGTCCTGACGACGTGGACCGCCGTCGGCCGGATGTCTTCTCCCGTACACGAAGGTCCGCGATCAGGGGGAGAGGATCCGCGCGGCCAAGCCGGGTTCCGCCGTGACAGCATGGGCGACATCCGTCAGTTTGCGGTTGTGATTGCGGGCGAATCGGCGGATCGCGGTGAACGCCTCGTCCACGGAGACGCCGCACGCCTGAGCGACCGCACCCTTGGCCTGTTCGATGACGATCCGGCTGTTGAGCGCGCCCTGGAGCTGTTCGGTCAGGATCTCGCCATGGCGGATCGTACGTTCCTGCAGGAGCCCGATCGCCGCGATGTCGGTGAGGGCTTGCATGATCGGTACGTCGGCGCCGGTGAAGTCCCCGCCTTTGGTGCCGCCGAAGACATTCAGCGCACCGATCACCTGCTGGCGTACCCGCATCGGGAAGGCGTGCACCGACTGGTAGCCGGCCGAGGTCGCGCGAGGTGCGAAGCGGGGCCAGCGTCCGGCGGCCGCCGCGAGGTCGACGTTGATGACCGGCTGCCCGGCGGTGAACGCCTCCAGACAGGGCCCTTCCTCGTTCTGCAACTGGAACAGCTCGAGCAGCTTGGCGTCCTCGTCGGAGGCGGCCATGAACTCCAGGCGCCCGCGCTGGTCGGCCATGACCAGTCCGGTGGCAGCGGCGCCGACCAGGTCGGTGGCCCGTTCGGTGAGCATGTGCAAGAACTCGATGAGGTCGAAGTCGTCGACGAGAGTGTCGGCCGCCTCGACGAAGATCGCCGCGAGTCGCTCCGCGGATACGGTCGTCATGCCTGCCTCCCGGCTTGCCGTGCACTGTCGCGGTCGGTCATGAAGAGTCCTTTTCGAGGCGCAGACGGCGGGTGACGATGTCGCGCGCCACGTCATCGAGAGGGCGGTTCTCTGCATAGGCGTAGGCGCGCATCCGGGACAGCGCCTCAGCGAGGCTGACGCTGAGCTGGATCATGACCATGCCCTGGGCCTGGAACACCGCCGCACGGTTGCCCACGTCGGCGGCCTCCCTGCCGGGCGTCACGGTGCCGTCTTCGGCCCCGCGTTGCCGGTCGAGCAGCGCCTCCACGGTCACGTCCGCGAATGCTAGTGCCAGCGGAAGCTCCTCGTCGGTCAGCGGCCCGGCCCGCTGCCGGAACACGTCGAGAATGCCCAGGCGGGCGGCGCCGACCTGCAACGGGAACGCGAACACGGCGCGTACACCGTCCTGTACGGCGGCCGAGGCATAACTGGGCCACCGGCGGTGCACCGCGCTGCCCCCGAGGTCGGCGATTAGGACCGGCCGGCGTGTCGTGAACGCGTCGATGCAGGGTCCCTCGCCCATGACGAATTGCAGGTCCTCGGCGCGTTCGCTCAGCGGGTCGGACGCGGCGCAGACCCCTCGGGTGCCGTCGTCGGTCATCACGCTGATGCCGGCACCCGACGCCGACAAGGCCTGCGCGGCCGTGCGGCATACGTCGCGAAGGAAGTCACCGGTCGTCCTCTGCTGCTGCGTGGAGGCGGCTACCAGGCGGCGGACGGCCCGAGTCGGCTCATCCATCGGTTTCACCGTCGAGAGTCGCCAGGGCCGGCCTGCGGCCTGATCGCCTGTTCGACGCCATTCGTCGCATAGCCGCACCCTTTCCTTTGGGTGCCGCCGAGGCCGAGGCAGCAGATCCGTAGGTAGCCTATCGTGCCGCCGGAGTCTGGCCGTTGAAGCGGCGAAAGGGCTCCGTCGCCGGCAGCCCGCCATCGCGGCGGCCCCGAAAGCGGCACCAGTGGACAGAGCAAGCACAACCCGGTGCTGGCGGGGCCGTAGGTAGTGACCAGATCCCACACCGGGTCCCGGTGCTGCCTTCCGCAGAGAATGCTGGTCACCTGCCGTCATCGGGAGACCTCGTGTCCGCCTCGGCGCCACCGTGACGAGTTCGGACCCGGCACCACAGACGCCGGCATCCCACCGAAACGAAGGGATCCTCCGCCTCCCGGCGGCGTTCACTCCACGCTACCCCGGGCGGCTGGAAATGGCCGCACGTACGAGGGGTGATAGCGGGTCAGTGGGGTGGTGGCGGCCGGAGGGTGGCCCACACCATCTTGCCGTTGCGGGCGGGCAGTGCTCCCCAGGTGGAGGAGGCGGCCTCCACGACGCGTAGTCCCAGGCCGCTTCGTACAGCGGGTGCGGTGTTGCCGGACACGGGCCGTTGCGGCAGTCGAGGATCGCGGTCGCAGACGGCTAGATGCAGCCCGACGTCGCGGTTGGTGCTGCCGAGGCGGGAGATGATCAGGTCGATCGGGGTGCCGGCGTGGTCCGTGGCGTTGACGATCAGTTCGGAGACCACCAGACGGGCGGTGTGGATCAGGGCCGTGAGATGCCATCGCCGGCAGGCGTCGGCGACGGCCTCTCGGGCTGTGACGGCGGCGGCCGGCTCGGGCAGCAGCGGTAGCCGCAGTTGGTCGCTGAGCGGGCCCTGCCCGGCGAGCGCGGCGTGCGCGTCCGCGACGGTGGCGGACACCGGGAGACGGCGGCGGGCGCCGGGCCGGGTCAGTCGGGCTGCCAGCGCCGTCGTGGCAGGCAGAGTCGCCAGCACCGGCACCGGTGGGTACAAGGCGGCGCCCTGGGCGCGGGCGGTCAGCCACAGTGGAACGCTGTCGGCGCGTGGATCATCGAGGCGGTGCAGGTCGATCACGATGCCACCGGCAAACCCGGCGAGGCATGTGGACACTGCCTGGTGCGCCTGCTGCCATAACGGGAGCCTCCAGCGGCCGTGCACGGCGAGGTCGATGATTCCGGTGTCGCAGTCGACCACCGTCGTCACCGATGCATCGTGGTCGTCGTGGTGGTGTCCATACAGTGGGCCTGGCTCCACGCCGACGCCTCCAGCCGGGCAGTCCGCCTCCCCGCGACCGGCGGAGTATCCAGTTACTCACCGATACTACGCCTATACAAATCGTGAGGCCGAATCACGTCGGACCGGGGCCATGCGGACACGCCGGATCAGCCACAGGCTCGCATGCTGGCAGTGGGGGACCCGGTGATCCGGTGGGATCTCGAGGCCGGCGGACAGGCCGGAACCCGGACGGGGATCCAGGCCGGTGCGTGGCCCCCATGATGAACAAGCTCTCCCGGCCCCTCCGCTGAGGGATGGTCAGCTCTCTGCCGGTCCCGGTACCGCGGCGTCCTGACCCGGACGCTTCATGGTCTCAGCGGCCGTCAGACGCGTGCTGCGCGGCGCGGCCGTCGCGGTCGCGTGACGACCGAGACGCAGCATCAAGTACGGGCAGCCGAACTCGGGAATCGCCCGTCGCAGCAGCTCCCGAGCGCCGGCGTGCTCGATCGGTGCGCTGAAAGGCAGAACGGACACCCCCATGCCGGTGGCGACGAGGGAGCCGGCGGACAGCGCCTCGCCGGCGTGCAGCCAGTCGAGGTCCTGGTCACGTGGGCCGTGCAGGACCGCGAACGTCGCGGCTCGGTCGTGCTCGCCGTGCGCGATGGGCAGCGGCAAGCCGTCGGCGGCACCGGCGATCCGATCACCGCCGGTCCACAGTGCCAGCTCCGCATGCCATTGAGCGTCGACCGGTTCAGTGTTGTCGGCGCGGCCTGTCGCCACCGTGAGGCCGAGCACCTGGTCCGGACGGAGCACGCCGAGGCGGACATGCTGCGCCTCGAACGCCGCCCTGATGGTGTCCAGATCCTCCGGCTCGATCGGGTCACCGGTGACCGGGCGCGGATCCGTGTGACGCAGCGCGATGGCCCGGGCCAGGTCGGCGGTGTCCGGGCTGACCGGGGCGGCGCCGTCGATGTGCAGGCGCGCGAGGTGGTCCGGGTCGGCGTCGTCGGGCCGGCGGGTAACCGTCACCCGCCAGCCCCGCGCGGCGAGGGTGAGCCGCGCGTGGTGCAGGGCGGCGCCGCAGCCGATCGTGGCGAGCCGCCGGTCAGGCTCGCCGAGATCTACCATCCGGGCGTGGTCCGCGAACAGGTCCAGAACGCCGTTGCTCACGCGCCATCGCCACGGCTGTGTGTTGTACGCCGACGGTGCCTTCCCGGCCGCGACGACCGCTCGGTAGAAGGCCTCGTTCGTGATCCGGCCGCTGATGGGGCGTACGACACCCGGCGAGGCTGCCATCATCGGCCTGCCCGCGTGCCTAGTGGACCGGGTTCCCGCTCACCTGGTGGTGGCCCGGGCGGTGCCACCCGCAGGGTGAAGGTTCCGCCGTCGGCGCAGATGACGGTGATCATCGCCGGCGATCGGCCGGCCACGTAACCCACGGTGATGACACGGCCGGCCGTGAAGAGGTGGTGGGGCCGGATCGCCCAGTTCGCGGCGCCGAGCAGCAGCCGCGTCACCGGTCCGCGGACCTGCTCGAGGACCGGAACCAGTACCCGCAGCTCCGCGCTGAGATCCGTCGCGCTCGGCCGCCAGGTGCCGTCGAGCAACGTGTAGTGGAGCCGGACCGACGCCAGTCGTGCTCGGGGTCGGCCGGTCGGGGCGGGCGGTGCGGACTGGGTGATCAGCGATGCCATGGCGTTCCCGTCGTCCGGGACCAACGCAGGCGCCGCCTGCCCCGATGACAGGGGCCGGATCGAGGTCCACCGAGGCCTTGAGGGGGCGCGCCCGGCGACCGCCGGGTCAGCGCACGCCGGCCGGAGCCGGCACCGACGGCGGAGCCATCGGTCGCGACATCACTGTACGCGTGTTCGACGCCGGGAGCGTACGGTGAAGGGACACCGGCTTCTCGACGTTTCCCGACGAGCGCACGTCGCGCTCGATCTCGATGGCGCGGATGTCGTCCAGAGAGAGGCATCGTCATGACTCCGACCAGCGTGGCCCCGGCCGCACCACCACTCGATGACGCCGTACGCCTGCGGCTGGACCCGCATCCTTCCCGGACCACCGTCCTCGACGGGGCCTGGTGGCCCCGATCGACCGATGTCGTCGCGGAACTCCCTTCGCTGGTGGAGGCTCTGGCCGGGCTCCGGGGCGAGACCACGCACGTGCTGCTGAACACCGCCGAGTGGGACCTTCCCCACCCACGGCGGGCCGCCGTCGGCCACCGGGCGGTGCGGCTGGGGTGGTTCACCTCCCAGCCCGCGGGGTTGGTCACCATCATCTGCGAGTACGGGCACGACCGCTTCGATCTGCTGGTCGTACCGCCCGATGCGAGCCGGGCATCGGCCGACATCGCGTCGACCGCCGCGGCGGACGCCACCGACAAGCGCCACACGCCCGAACTGCTGACCGGGATCGAGCACAGCGGCTGACCGCGGAGCGTCGCGACCGCCGGAGTCGTCCTCGTCGAGCTCGCGCCGCCCAGCCAGGAAAGGCCACTCCGCGGCGCAGTGGTCAGGTGAGGAGCTCGACGAGGGGGAACGAGCGGTTGCGGCGCGGCGGGATCACGTAGTTCTGCCGGTGCGAGGCGCGCATCATGCCGTTGATGCCGCTGTCGCGCGCTGCGATGTTGTAGGGCGCCTGGCGCAGGTCCGTACCGTCGGGAAGCATGCCGTCCATGGCGAGCCGGGCCCGGTGGAACAGGTGATGTCCCGGTACGAAGGCGACGAAGTGCAGCCCGGGTTTGTCGGCGGGACCGACGCCGCCCGGTGCCCACGAGAACGGGTCGTCGAGCGTGTTGAAATCCTCGCGCAGCGGCACCGCGGTCCCCTTGGTGCGGGTACGCCCGTAGTTGTCGATGACGTCGGCGCCCAGCCGGGTGGCGAGCTGCAACAGCGAGTTGTGCCCGCTCTGGTGCAGGTTCGCGGCGTCCTGCTTGACGTCCGCCAGGCTCGCCACCTGGGCGGCGCCGTTGGGCACGGTCACCGTCCCCGGGGCCTGCGCGGGCGTACGGGGCGAGAACATCCGCTTCGTCCGCGTGCTGAAGTCGAAGCTCCGGTACCAGGTGTCGATGTCCAGGTACAGGTGCGACAGGTGCATGGCGCAACCGGCAGCGAAGTATCCGCCGGGCCATTGGTCGGTGATCCTCGGCAGGGTCTCGAAGCTGGGGACGTTGTCCGGAGCCAGCGCCTGTGTCTGCGTGCTGGTGAACCCCATCATGAGCTGGGCGCGGTCGGGGATGCTGCTCGCGCCCGGGACACCGGCGGCGAGTGCCAGGGTACGGCCGATGCTCGGCTTGTCGAAGCCGCGGCCCAGGAAGCCGGTGCGCTTGCTCGTCAGGTCGAACAGGTCGCCGATGTAGGCCTTGCTGCTCTGGTCCTCGAACAGTGCCCGCTCGGCCCCGCTGACGATGTTCGAGGAGTCGCTACGGAACTTGAACATGACGTGGTTGTCTTCCAGGACCATGCTCGCGTCGTCGCTCGGGAACCGGATCGCGTCGAGGACGGCGTACTGCCGAGGATCGGTGCCGGGGATGGCCGGCAGATATGCGGGCCACAGCGAGGGTACGAACGTCCGGAAGAACGGCAGTCCCCACCCGACGACCATCGTGAGCCCGGCGGCGTTGGACGAGTACGGGCTCTCCACGGCGGCCAGCGCGTTCTCGACGCGCGTCTTCGCGTTCTTGAGCGCACTCACCGTCCACGCGGTCCGGCTGGTCAGCTTGGCGGTGATGACGTCGTTGTACAGCGGCGGGATCGCGACGGTGACGCCGTTGTCCAGGATGACCTCGACGTTGTCGACCAGGTACTGCTCCTGGCGCCGCCTCGGCGGGGCGGCCGCCGCCCGCGCCGGTCCACCGCCGAGCTCGTCGAGCAGCTCGTATACGCCGCGGGAGCTGATCGCGGCCAGCGACACAGCGGCCGTACGCCGCAGCAGTCCCCGGCGGGTGGTCCCGCGATCCGGTGTCGTCATCGGCACCTCACCCTCGTCCCCGGCAGCTCATCGACCACTGCTCGGCGGCCACGTCGGCCCCGCCCGATCCGTCGACCGTCTCGCGTACTGTCGCGGACAGCTCGTAGTTGGGCGTCTTGCCCTGGCTGATCAGCAGGAACGAGTAGACGTCGCGGTGCACCGCGGGCAGGTCCGGGCCGGTGGACCATGACCCGTTGGTGGTCTCGTTGCTGAGGTACTTCGTGCCCGTGGTGATGCTGACGCCGCTCAGGTGGGCGTTCAAGTGGTCCTTGACCTGGTATCCGGTGCGGCCGTTCGCGGTCGTGGTGATGACGATGTGGATGTCGCCGTCGAGGTTCAGGACATCGCCGGGAGAACACGGGTTCGTCCGCACGTCGGCGGGAACGTGGATCGTGGCGTTCACGACAGTGGCCGCTTCCGCGGGCAGCACGGCGATCGTCGCCGTCCCGGCGACGAGCGGGGCGGCGACCAGAACGGGAAGCGTGCGCCTGACGAGTCTTCTGCTCATGGAAAGTCCCTGGACGCTGGGGGCGGATATCGACGATCATCTAGGTCGTCGCGCTTGGGTGAGCCTGCCAGGACGGTTCCGTGATCGGTACCACTGCGCGCGGAAATGGGCCGATCGTCCGGGTGGGCCTCGTCCGGCCCGTCGGATGCGCCCGCCGGAGCGGGGTTGTTCCGCCGCCGCGACCGCGGTTGCTCAGGTCCCCCGGCAAAGGGACTGGAGCCTCTGCCGCCGCAGGCTTGACGGAGGGAAGGTCACGTCGGGAGGTGTCCTGCAGCCTCACGCCCGGCAAGTGGCTGGGCGATGGATGGCGAAGGCGTCAAGCGGCTGCCGGTCATCAACGATCTCGGACGGCCGGTCGGGATCCTCGCCCGCGGTGATCTGCTAAAAGTGCATCTGCGCCCGGACGACGACATCCGCGGTGACGTCATGGACGCGATTGTTGACGTGATCGGTGCCCAGGCATCGGGCGAACTGACGGTCGATGTCCGCGACGGCGTCGTGACTCTCGGCGGCCGGACCGACAGGTGGTCCACGGCAGACATCGCGGCACGCCTCACGCGCCTGATCGCGGGCGTAGCCGAGGTCGTCGACGACGTGTCGTGGGACCACGACGACCGGGGTGCTCCATAGCTTGTCCCCACCGGACCCTCGTCGCCGCCGCCTGCGTCGCGCCGGCGTTGTGCCGGGACGTACTCCCGGCCACCGGCCGGCGGCGCCGGCGGCGCGCCGGGGGCAGAGCCGCAGGTCCCGTTCGACCCCAGTCAGCCGGCAGCCCAGCGGCGGGTGACGCCATGACGGACCTTCGGCCCTGTGCCGTGGCGGCGCCGCGCGGAAGGCTGGAACCATGACCGGACACGCACCCCGATTGATGATCGGCTTCGACGGTTCCCCTTCGGCGATGGGCGCGATCGATGCCGGCGCGGCGTTGTTCCCCGGCGCGCATGCCAGCGTCGTCCACCTGTGGACGCCACCGTTCGCCAGTGACGCGCTACGGCACCGGCTCTGGACCGGAACGGGCGGGGTCGACCCGTTCGTCGAGGCGGTCGAGCGCGAAGGCGCTCGCGAGGCGGAACGCATCGCGCGGGCCGGTGTCGTCCTCGCGCGTGCCGCGGGCTGGGAAGCCGAGCCGGTGGTCGAGCGCGGCTACGGCGGCGACGGAGTTCAGTTCGCCGAGCTGGCCGAGAAGCTCGACGCCCAGCTCGTGCTCGTGGGCTCTCGAGGGCTGGGCGGCACGCGGGCGTTGCTCGGCAGCGTGTCCGACATGGTGGTCCACTACGCCCGGCGGCCCGTCCTGGTGATACCGCAACCGCTGCTGGCCGACGAGGCCGCAGCCCTGACCGCCGGCCCGATCGTGACCGGCTGGGACGGCTCCGCCGACGCCCACGCTGCCCTGGTGGCCGCCGGAGAACTGTTCGCAGGGCGGGAGATCGTCCCCGTCGGTGTGGAGGACGGGACCGGGCACGGGCCGCAGGTCGGCGGCCGGGCCGTCACGGTGCTCCACCGGGAGGGCTTGCTGCCCGGATCCGCACGGTCGACGGCCGCTGCGCTGTGCGGGTACGCCCGCACCCGGCGGGCGGCCGTC
The DNA here is from genome assembly GCF_044465265.1 of Actinoplanes sp. NPDC049681. NCBI lineage: Bacteria > Bacillati > Actinomycetota > Actinomycetes > Micromonosporales > Micromonosporaceae > Actinoplanes > Actinoplanes sp. NPDC049681. The sequence goes on along the minus strand of NZ_JBITLP010000009.1, from coordinate 348,693 downwards.
GTCGTCGTGGGCTCGCGTGGCCGTTCGGCGGTCGAGGAGATCGTGCTCGGTTCCGTGGTCATGGCGACGCTGCACCACGCGTACCGGCCGGTTCTGGTGGTGCCCCGGACCACGCCGCGTGGCCGTCGCTGACGGTCCCCAGCCGTGCCGCAGGGCCTGCTGGTCCGGGACCGTCGGCCCCTGACCGATGCCGGGTGTGCCTTCTAGCGTTCGACATGACGCGACAAGGAGGTTGTGATGAAGAACTGGCATGTGGACGACGTCATGACGCAGGCAGTCGTCACGGTCACGGAGGACACGCCCTATCGGGCGGTGGTGGACCTGCTCATCCGGCACCGACTCAGCGCCGTACCCGTGGTCGACGACTTCGGGCGGGTCACCGGCGTGGTGTCGGAGGCCGACCTCCTGCGAAAGATCGAGTACGCGGGCGACGAGAAGCCCCGGCTGTTCGAGGGCCGGCGCCGTCGCGGCGAGCGCGTCAAGGCCGACGCGCGGACCGCCGCGGACCTCATGAGCTCCCCGGCGGTGGCCGCGCTGAAGGGCACCCCGATCGCCGCCGCAGCCCGCGAGATGGACCGGGAAGGCGTCAAGCGGTTGCCCGTGGTCGACGACCTGGGCCGCCTGGTGGGGATCGTCTCCCGCGGCGACCTGCTCAAGGTTCACCTGCGCCCGGACGACGACATCCGCCGCGACGTGCAGGAGGGCATCCTGCACATCTATCTCGCGGACGGCGGCCCCCGGGTCGAGGTCACGGTGCAGGACGGCCTGGTCGCTCTCAAGGGTCACGTCGACCGGTGGTCGAGTGCGGACATCGCCAAGCGGCTCACCCGCCAGATCGCCGGCGTCGTCGGTGTCGTCGACGAACTCGAGTACGACTACGACGACAGCAACATCCACGGGACCGGCATCGCGTTCGGCGCCGCCTGACGCCGACACCTCGGCCGGGAGCTGTCGGTGCGGTTCCTCGGAGTGCTCGCCGACCGGCTCAAGCGATGCGGGTACGCCTGGCCGAGGTGTGCGCGTACGCCGACGAACCGGCGGATTCCGGCGAGCCCGGACCATGAGATTCTGCGCCTGCCCGGAAAGCGCTCACGGAACGGCCCAGGACCGCCGCAGGTCCCGGACAGCGCAGCCGTCCGGGACCTGCAGGTGCGGGCGCGACTCGGCGTCGACCCTGGGGATCGGCTCAAGGCAGCAACAGGAGGTGGGCCGGGACTCCGGCCGCGAGGACGTCCTCCATCGCCGAGTTGATGTCGTCCAGAGCGCGCGGCTCGACCATGACCCTCGTCCGTCCGGCGGCGTGCAGTCGGAAGACCTCGGCGAAGTCCGCGCGGATGCCCTTGAGGACGGTCTGGAAGATCGGCAGGGCCATCGTGCTGCCCTTGGGCGAGGACACGAGGATCAGCCGGCCGCCGCGGCGCAGCGACGCGTGAGCCTGCTCTATGATCCGCGGGCTCGCGGCGAGCACGACGGCGACGTCGGCACCGCCGAGCGCCTCGATCGCCGCGACCGGGTCCGTGGTGGCCGCGTTGACGACGTGGGCGGCCCCGAGCCGCTTGGCAAGAGCAAGCTTCTCCTCGGTGACATCGATGGCGATGGTCTCGCCGCCGAAGATCTGGGCGTACTGCTGGGCGAGGTGTCCCAGACCGCCGATCCCGAAGATCGCCACGCGGTCGCCCGGGCTGACCCCACCGACCTTGACCGCCCTGTACGTGGTGACGCCGGCACAGGTCAGCGGTGCGACCTCGGCCGGGTCGATGCCTTCGGGTACGCGCACGACATAGCGGGCGTCGGCGAGGGCGAACGCGGCGTGCCCGCCGTCGACCGAGCAGCCGGTGTTCTGCTGTGCCTCGCACGGCGTCTCCCACCCCGTGACGCAGTAATCGCAGGTGCCGCAGGCGTGCCCGAGCCAGGGGATCGCGACGCGGTCGCCGGTGGTGTGCTCCGTGACACCGGGGCCGACGAGCTCCACGATGCCGACCCCCTCGTGTCCCGGCAGGAACGGCGGAGTGGGCCGGGCCGGCCCGTCGCCGCGGGCGGCGTGGATGTCGGTGTGGCACAGCCCGCTCGCCTCGATGCGGACGAGCAGCTGACCGGCGCCGGGGGTGGGCGTCGGCACTTCCTTGATTTCCAGCGGCTCGGCTCGCATGGCGTTCCTCCCTCGCTGTCCACCGGCCCGTGAGCCGCCCGGCCAGGTAGCGCCGTGAGGCTCCGGCCGGGCGGATGACGAGTACCGACTGATCTGCACGTGTCCCGTTCGGCGGGTCGCCGGCCGGGGATCAGATCAGCCAACGGTTGCGCTGCACGAAGGGCAGCCCCGCCCACCAGCGGCCCAGGCCCCAGGTGTGCCCGGCGTACGTCAGCGCGAGCGCAATGGCGCCGGCCGCGTACATGAAGTGGTAGTCGGTGATCGGGTTCGTGGAGCCGCTGGGCTTGCCGGCGCTGGTGTGCTGAGCGAGCGGGAATTCGGCGAGCCACATGAACGCCATCATGAGCGTCGCTGCCCCGGCGGCGATGCGCATGCCGATGCCCAGGATCAAGGCGAGACCGATGCCGAGCAGGCCGAGCATGAACAGCCGGTCGGCCCACGGGTCGCCGGCGATCGAGTGGGCGGTGCCCTGGAACGGACCGACGTCGATCGACGACAGGAAGCCCTTGGTGGGGGAGCCGCCGTTGATCCAGGCGCGTTCGGACGGGGTTGCGTAGTTCCAGCCGAAGGTCTTGTCGAGGAACGCCCATAGGAAGACGAAGCCGAGCGAGATGCGGAACACGGCCAACGCCCGCGCGGCGGTCTTGGTGAGCATGGAGCCGGGTGCCTCGACGCTTTCGAGATGGTGAACCGCGGGTCCGCGGCCGATGGTTGTCATGGTGTCCTCCCCAATTGATGTCTTGACCTGACGATGCTCCGCTCGCCACGGCTACGCCCGGGTCTGAGCGCCCGATCCCGTCGGGACTTAGGTCCCGATCAAGGGGCGGTAGCCGGGAAACGGCAGCCGGGCCGTCCTCGCCGCCGCGATCACCTCGTCGGCATCGGAGACGCTGCTGGTACGCCGGGCCAAGCGTGTCGACACCGTCGCCGGGTCCGCCACGCAACGGAGTTCGGTGAGCACGGCTGTGGCAGAGCCGGGCAACGTGCGGGCGGCCGCCGGTGGCGGTCGCGGTTCCACGAGGCGTCGAGTACGACGGTCTCGCCCTGCGCCAGCAGCGTGCTCGCCCGGCGCAGCACCTCGGCGTACACCCGAGCAAATCAGGACGCAGGCGAGGCTGACGGCGCCGTCGTGGATGTCGAGGCGGCGTTCGAGCGCACGGCGAGACGGCGGAATTGCTGCAGCAGGGCGAGGGGCGGGTCGCCGACGGGTAGACCTAAACCAGCTGGCGAATGGCCCCGCGCGCCGCCGGTCAAGCGGGTAGAACCGGCCAGGAAGATACTGGACATGGATAACGCGCGGGAGGGTGTCTCCCTCCGTCCGGGACTCAGGCAAGACGTTGCTGCGGTCGTAGCCCTGATGGACGGCGCCGTGGAATGGCTAGTCGCCGGGGGCCGTACCCGTCAATGGGGAACCGACCCGTATTCAGCCGACCCGCGGCGGGTTGCCGTGATCACGGGCCTAGCCTCCGGCGGAAACCTGTACGTGGCTGTCAGCGGGGGCATCGTGGCCGGGGCGCTGGGCCTCGGTCCGGCACCGAGCTACGTGCCTCCTGCGGTGGAGCCGGAACTCTACATCCAGCTGTTAGTGACCGACCGCGCTTGGGCCGGGCGCGGAATCGGTGGCCGATTGCTCGAGCACGCACGCACGATCGCTCGCGCTGCGGGTGTGAGGCTCCTTCGCCTCGACTGCTATGCCGCTCCGGACCGGGCCCTGGTTCGCTACTACGAGCAGCAGGGATTCACCGCGACCGACAGCTTCGAAGTCGAAGGGCCATCCGGACCGTGGCCGGGCCAGGTGCTTGAACAGCGTCTGACCTGATGCCGTCGGCGAAGGTCTGCTCCACGACGTAGCGCAACCCGCCACGCCCTTCAACGCCGGGCGTCTTGGTACAACGTCGTCGGCGGGGACGCCGAGGTGACGATGCCTTTCTCGCCCACGGTGGCGTCGCCGCCGAGCACCCCAGTAGTGCGGTCCACCCGTGCATCGCCAGGTGGCCGGGCCACGCCGCCGGAGAACGGCCGCGCAGGCTGAGCGTCAACTGACGGCGGTGCCGACCAATTCCCCGACGCCGAACGTGACTGCCATGGCCGCGCCGCCCCACCGACCAGCCGGGATGGCCTTCGGCGCGGGCTGGATTGCATGCGTCGCCGGCGAGGCGCCACCGGGGCCACGGCTGCTCAGCGGCCGGACCAGGTCCCGTCCTGACGACGGTGGGTCTGGTGGCGCTGAGGCCATCCCTTCATCTCCTCGGCCCGGTTGCTGTGCCGGAGCTCCGGTGGCGTCGAGTTCAGCATCGCTCACCGCTGCCGCAGGTGGCAGGGCCGATGGCCATCGAAACCGGCGGGTAGCACGTCCCGGCGGCCCCGGCCTCACGACCCTGTCCGCCGGCCGCACCGTCGGGCAGCATCAAGCCACGGACGCCGCTGTCCTCGTCGCGACGAGGAGATCAGAGGGAGGACGATGATGACGACCTTCCATCCCCCGGGGTCACCTCGATGAACGACACCGACCAATTGCGCCGGCCGCCAGTCACCCGGCGGAGGATCGCATCCGGCGGGAGATGGACCAGCTCAGCCGCGGCTGAACGTGACCGCACCGGTCTCCTCGCCCGGACCGCGTCGCCAACCGGGCGGTCCGGTCGCGGCGACAGCACTTGGAGGAACAGCATGACTCCGCTGACCGTCTTCGACCGTCTTGCGCTGCACCCGTTCACGGGTGACCTGCGCACCGAGTGGTTGCGGAAACTGGGCGCGCTGGGCCGGCCGGTCCTGCGTCACCCGGGAGTCCGCCTGTTCCACGAAGGTGCCCCGGCGAACAGCTTCTGGCTGCTCACCGCCGGCGCGGTCGCTCTCGACTTCGCGGTCCCCGGGCGCGGTGACATCGTGATCGAGCGGGTCGATGCGCCGGCGCCGGTGGGCTGGTCGTGGATGCTGCCGCCGTACCGGTGGTCGCTGGGCGCTGTGGTCGCCGACGAGTGCCACGCTATCGAGTTCGACGCTCCGCGGGTGCGCGGGCTCATGGCCGAGGACGGCGAGCTGGGACGGGAGCTCGCGATGCGCTTCAACGCGGTGCTCGCCGACCGGCTGAAAGCGGCGCGGGTTCGCCTGGCCGAACTGTACGCATACCCCGCCGCGCCGAGCGAGGCGGAACGGCCTGCCGGCTGAGGACGGGACCTTCGGCGCGATCGGTCGACGGTGGGTCCAGTGGCCACAGCGTCGCAGTCGACGGCCCCGTCGCACGCCGGCGCTGAGCGGGCCGGTCGGCCCTGGGCGGTGCTCCGGCGGCACGGCCATGCTGGACGCTGACGTCGACGGTGGGGAGGCCTCCATGCTGGGCTGGCAGGTGCGTGAGCCGGGTCCCGATCTCGCCAGGGCGGTGCGGCGGGTGCCGATGCCGGTGCCGCGGCCGGGTCCCGGCGAGCTGCTCGTGGCGGTGGACGCCTGCGGCGTGTGCCGCACGGATCTGCACGTGGCGGCCGGTGAGCTGCCCGTGCACCGTGCCTCGGTCGTGCCGGGTCACGAGGTGGTCGGGCACGTGCTCGAGCTCGGCGACGGCGTCACCGGCTTCCGGCCGGGCGATCGCGTCGGGGTGGCCTGGCTGCGTGAGACGTGTGGGCAGTGCCGCTACTGCCGGTCGGGCGCGGAGAACCTGTGCGCGCGGTCGCGCTACACCGGCTGGGACGCCGACGGCGGCTATGCCGACTGCACGACGGTACGCGCCGACTTCGCTTACGTCCTGCCGGACGGATACCCGGTCGTGGAGCTGGCGCCGCTGCTGTGCGCCGGCATCATCGGCTTCCGGGCGCTGCGGCGCGCCGAACTTCCGGCGGGCGGCCGACTGGGGATCTACGGCTTCGGCGCGTCGGCACACCTGACGGCTCAGATCGCGATGGCGCAGGGGGCGCGGGTCCACGTGCTCACGCGTTCCACGTCGGCGCAGAAGCTGGCGCTCGAGCTGGGCGCGACCTCCGCTGGTGCCGCGGACGACGCCCCACCGGAACCTCTCGATGCCGCCATTCTGTTCGCACCGGTCGGCGAACTGGTGCCGGTGGCACTGCGAGCCCTCGATCGTGGCGGTACGCTGGCGGTCGCCGGGATCTATCTCACCGAGATTCCGCCCTTGCATTACGACCGCGAGCTCTTCCAGGAGCGCACGCTGCGCAGCGTCACCTCCAACACCCGTATGGACGGCCAGGATCTGCTGGCCTTCGCCGCCACGCATCACCTGGCCGTCGCGACCACCGCCTATCCGATGGCCGGGGCCGCGCAGGCCCTGGCTGATCTTGCCGCGGACCGGGTCAACGGCGCTGCGGTGCTGGTCTGCTGAGGCAGGAGCAGGGCGGATAGGACGACGTGCTAGCCGCGTCGTCATGGAGGCCGCCGATGAGGCGGGAATCAAGGCCACGTATCGCAAAGGGATCCTGGAGGTGGTCGTGCCGCTGACCGCGCCGGCGCCGTCCGCCCGTGAGATCGAGATCACGGCCGGCGAGTGACGCCGGAATCCGCGACGGGCCGGTACCTCACCGGCCCGCCCCGGCATGCGTCGGGCGGTGCAGGTCACTGGCGGACAGCCGGTTCGGACGCCGGTTGCACCCGGTCCGCCGGAACGGGGATCACCACGACGGGACATGCGGCCTTGCGGATACATCCTTCGCTGACCGACCCGAGCACGGTGTGCCGGATGCGGCTGTGCCCGTGGCTGCCCAGCACCAGCAGGTCCGCCGTGCGACCCGCGGCCGACAGGACATCGGCCGGACTTCCCTCGATGACCTCGCCGGCCACGGGCACGCGGGAGCCGAACCGTGCGACCAGTGCCTTGATTTCACGGTCGAGAACCTCGCGGGCGTGCGCGGCAGCTTCCTGCGGGCTCGTGGCAGCAATCGGGCCGTACTCCATGCCGTCCCAGGACCAGGCGATGACGGCCTGGACGGCGCCGCCTCGCCCTGCTGCCTCGGTGGCTGCCCAATCCAGGGCGCGCCGGCCTCCTTCGGAACCGTCGACCCCGGCGACGATGAGGTACGTGGCACTCATGGCTGCTCCTTTCGTCAGGCCGTTTCACTGCGGCACTCCCATTGACGTCCCAGGCGTGAAGCCGGGGTAGGGCGGATGTGCCCGTGCGCCCGGGACGTTGGTCGTCGTGCCGACCTATCCCCGCGGAGGACTGGCGGAATGGCTTTCGCCGGTCCGGCCCCGTGGCCTCGCAGCGTCGGGACCTCTGGCCCGTGTCCCGCATCGGTCGCGCGTCGAGGATGGACGGTGAGGCAGGGGGCGACGATGCTGATTATGGTGGTCATGACGGTCATGACTGCGTTGGTGGTGACATCGACGTGGTTGGGGATCAAGGACTGGACGCGCAACCTGGCGGAGGACCGCGATGATCCACCAATGTCGATGACGGTGCCGGAAACGCTCGAAGGCGTCCTGGTGCGGCAGGTGATTGACCACGAGATCACCGGGCAGCAGTACCGCAATGCCATGCACCGGCTCGCCGAGCGCGACGCCGACCTGCACCCGTTGCCTGGCCTGCCGGATGACTCGCCGCCGCGCTGATCCGCCGGAGGAACGGCTGCCGTTCAGTGCAGCAGAACGTCGGCGACGTCCCGGCGCGGTGCGGTTCGCCGTAGCCGTTCACAGCGGTTCTCCTTCGCGCTGGTTGACCGGGACGACGGCGACCGGGCAGGGCGCCTGAGCCGCCACGGTCAGGGGCACGTCGCCGGTCCGGACGCGACTGACGACTCCGCGGTGCTTGTCGCCGACCACCAGCAGCCGGGCCCCCGCGCCGGCCCGGATGAGCGCACCGGCTACGGATCCGTGCAGGACGGCGCGCCGTACAGCGACCGCAGGGTCTTTCAGAGTCCACGGTTCGGTCTCCGCGGCCAGCAGCTCCAGGGCGTGCGGCTCGGTGGCGAAATTGGTTGACAACGTCACGTCGTCGTAGAAGTAGTCGTCCCGGCTCACGTCGGAGACGTGCACGGCGGCCAATGGGAAGCCGCGCTCGGCGGCGTAGCCGAAGGCGAACTCCATGGCGGTCCGAGCGGCCGACGATCCGTCCAGACCCACCACCACGTGTCCGGCCAGCGGCGAGGCGGAGGCCGGCCGCATCTGCGGCCTGACGACAACGACGGGACAGTGTGCGTGCCGCAGAGTGCGGTGTACCGTTCGGCCCTGATCGCCGGCGCCGATCACCAGCAGGCGCACCCCGGCCGACGCCTCGGCCATCTGGACCGCCGGGTCGCCGCTGCGGATCCGCAGCGCGACGCGCTGGCCGCCGAGGCGTGCCCGCGCCTTCGCCACGGCCCGGGCCAGCGGCGGATCGACGACCTCCACCTGGGCGATCACCGGTTTGCCGGTCATCCGTTCCAGAGGTGAGCCGGGCGGGCAGATGTGCAGAAGCACGAGCCGGGCACCTGTCAATTCGGCGTGCTCGACGGCCCACGCCAACGCCTGCCATCCGCCGGCTCCGCCGATGCCGGCCGCGATCGAGGTGCCCATGGCGGTCGTCTGCTTCCTCTTGGTGGTGACGTCGTACGTCCCGCCGTCACGGCGGAATCTGTGCCGTCCGGTCACCTCCCACCGTGCCGCCTACCAGCATCGACCGCTCAGGGTCCAAAGTCCTGTTTCAGTCCGTGATGGGGACCCGCCACGTCAGGACCGTTCCGCTGCCGTCGGAGCGGGCCTGCACCTGAAACCCGCCGCCGAGGTCGTGCGCCCGTTCGGCCATGTTCACCAGACCGCTGCGAGCCCGTGCCGGGTCGAAGCCGACCCCGTCGTCCTCGACGCTGAGCACGGCTTCATCGCCGGTGGCGCGCAGGGAGATCCGCGCCGTGCTTGCCCGGGCATGCCGGGCGATGTTCGACAACGCCTCGCGGAGCACGGCCATCAGCTGCGGCTGGATGTCGTCGGGGATCGCGCTGTCGATCGGCCCGGACGTCTCCAGGATCGGCCGGAACCCCAGCCCGTGGGTGGCGGCCTCCAGGGCGTCGTGCAGGTCGGTGCGCAGCGACGGACCGGTCGGGGCACGCAGTTCGAAGATCGAGCGGCGGATGTCCCGGATGGTGGCGTCGAGTTCGTCGACGGCTGTGCTGATGCGGGTGGCCACTTCCGGCTTGACCGCCTGGTGCACGGCGCCCTGCAGGTGCATGCCGGTGGCGAACAGCCGTTGGATGACCACGTCGTGCAGATCCCGCGCGATGCGTTCCCGATCCTCCAGCAGGACGAGCTGCTGGCGTTCCTCCTGCGCCCGGGCCCGTTCGAGCGCCAGTGCCGCCTGCCCGGCGAAGGTCGACAGCTGCACCGCGTCCTCGTCGGTCGGTGGCTGCCCTGCGGGCTGGGTCACGATGAGGACACCGTGCAGAGTGTCCGGGCCGGCCAGCGGAACGGCCATCGCCGGACCGTCGGGCACGGCGGCGGGCCAGTCGGTGACCGTACGCAGATTCTCCAGAGTCCGGTACTTCTCGCGCCCGAACTCGGCAGCCGCCGCGTCGTCGACCGGAATGATCTTCCCGACGAGATCCACGCACGAGGGATCGGCGCCGTCGGCGACCTCGATGGTGTAATGGGCTTCGTCCTCGTCGTAGAGCATGACCAGGACCAGCTCTGCGCCGGCGACCTCGCGGGCCCGGCGCGCGATCAGCCGGAGCGCCTCGGTGCGGTGTACCTGGCCGAGCAGCACGCCGGTGATCTCGGCGCTGGCGGCGAGCCAGCGTTCCCGTCGTCTCGCCAGGGCGTACAGGCGGGCGTTGTCGATCGCCACGCCCGCGGCCGCTGCCAGCGCGACCACGATCTCCTCGTCGTCGTCACCGAACTCGGCGGCCCCCTGCTTCTCGGAGAGGTAGAGATTGCCGAAGATCTGGCCGCGGGTGCGGACCGGGACGCCGAGGAAGCTGTGCATGGGCGGGTGATGCGGCGGGAAACCGTACGAGTCCGGGTGCTTGCGGATGTCCGGTAGGCGTACCGGACGCGGATCGGTGATGAGCAGGCCGAGCACGCCGCGGCCGCGTGGCAGGTCCCCGATCCTGGCGTGGACCGCCGGGTCCATGCCGTGGGTGATGAAGTCGACGAGGTCGGTACGGTCGGCGCCGATCACGCCCAGCGCGCCGTAGCGGGCACCCACGAGGGCGCACGCGGCTTCGACGATGCGTTGTAGCGTGCTGCGCAGATCAAGGTCGCTGCCGATGCCGACCACCGCGTCCAGCAGGGAGCGCAGCCGTTCCCGGCTGGCCATGACGTCACCGACGCGGTCGAGCATCTCCTGCAGAAGCTCGTCGAGCCGCACGCGCGAGAGCGGGCTGAGTCCGAGCGACGGAGGGGAGAGCCGGTCCTCGTGCTGGAGTCCTTCGGCCATTGGCTCAGGCTAGCCCCAGCCCGATGCCGGGCGACAGGGGTTCGGCTCCGGGAGGGGCCACGGTGCGCGGAACGTAAAGAGATTGGTACATGTCGCTCTTAGCGGTCATATTCAACTGCGCGAGCGCGCCGAGGCGTACGCCTCGGCGCGCTCGAATGCACCGCGATCAGGTCGAGGTCGTCACCGTCGGCCGATCCGTCCCGTACGGCGGTGGCGAAGTGCCGCCCGGCGGCGCGGGAGGCATCGGCGGTCCGGTGTGCCGACGGCCCAGCGCGGTGCCGCCGACGACGATCAGCAGGACCGCCAGGACGCCGAGAACGAGCCCGGTGATGAGCAGCCCGGCGCCGAGTCCGGTGAGGTCGGGCACCTGCACCGCGGCTCGCACATCGGCGGAGACGCCGGTGGAGCCGTCGGCGTTGGCCAGCACCACCGCGAAGTCGCCGTCGACGACGCGCCACGTGACCTCCGCGCCCGACGTGCCGGTGACCGACGCCAGCCAGAAGTCCTGGGCTCCGGGTGCCGGCACCGCTCGTACCGCGCCGGCCTCGCGCCGGTAGCTGACCGTCCGGCCCGTCACGTCGCTGATCCGATCACGGGCCGTCCCGGCCAGCCACCGGTCCACATCCGCGCGGCGGCCGATCCCGACGAACACCGCCTCGCCGCTCGCGCTGTCGGCGATGATCCGCATGCCACCCACGTCGGCGAGGGACCGAGTCCAGACGTCGGCGTTCTCGATGGTGATGTCCTCGCTGGTTACCGCGGCGGTCGCGGTGCTGAGCTGCCAGAGCGGGCTAGTCACATACCCGGCGCGGTCGCGGGCACGGTCGAAGGCCAGCAGGGCGCCCCCAGCCATGCCCGCGCCCACCGCCGGCAGTAACAGGATCACGCCGGCCACCAGGGCGGTCACCGGCGCGGCGACCGAACCCTCGGGAACGTTCCGGCGGGCCGGCGCGCCAATCGGCGGGTCGTCCGGGGCGTCGTCCGGCTCCCGCTCGCCCTGATCCAGCCGGAACGGTGGGTACGGCGTGAGCAGCGCAAGATACGCGATCACCCGCAGACTCCAGCGGGCTATGCCGACGAGCAGGTCGTACAGGCCACGCGGGTAACGGCCGGCGAACAGCAAGCCGATCCCGGCGATGAGGACGCCGGCGCTGACCACACCGATCGGCACGTCGGCGCCGACGGTGTCACTGTCGAACACCAGGGTCGCGGCGCCGGTGAGGGCTCCGACGAGCGCAAGGTGTGGAATCGCGAAGAGCCACGCGACCAGCGGCAGCCAGCGCTGCGGCCGTGCGGGTTCGTCGACCCGCAGGCGAGCCGGATAGTCGGGTACGTCGGCCAGCGTGAACGGCGGGTACCGGTCAGTGCCGAGCGCCTGGTAGCCGTAGTAGCCCACGCGCCACGTCCAGCGCAGCACGCCGACGTTGTACGCCTGGATCGCGTGCGGATACCTGCCGGTGATCAGGACAGCGAGGTACGCGACGACGGTGAGCACGGCGAAGCCCACCCAGAGGACGGCCAGGATGAGGGAATGCGGAATCAGAAGCAGCCATTTGACGAGCCACAGCCACCGGCTCAGCGGCTCGTCACGGCGTGCCTCGACCCGCAGCGGATAGCGGTTCATGACACCTCCTGCAACAGTCGCCTCCACCAGACCGCTTCAGGCACCGCCGCCGGCAGGGCCACACGTCCCCTTGCAGCCGGACACCTGGCAGGGCCGTAGGGCCACTGTCCCAGCAGCCCACAACGCGGGTATGCACCACGAGCACCGGGCAGTCCGCGTGACGCAGCAGGGACAAGGTGGTCGAACCCAGAAGCGCGCTCGCGATCGCGCCGTGCCCGTGGCGGCCAACTATGAGCAGCCGAGCCAGCTGCGACGCAGCGGTCAAGGCGCTCGCGGCGTTCCGGTGCGACAGGCCCAGTGTGGAGTCGACCTGAGGATACTCGTCCTGCCAGGGTGCCAGCAGCGCGTACAGCCGCTCTCGTTCTGCCTCCTCCAGCAGGCCGATCTCGCCGAGGGTGGGCGGAGCGGTACCGGCCCATGGCAGCATGGCCGAGCTGTAGCTGTGCACCACACGCAGACCGCATCCCAGCGCGTCGGCCGTCTCGTACGCCTGCTGCAGGACCGTCTCGCCGCGCGGCGAGGAGTCCACTCCAGCGGCGACCGGCCCGCCGCGCGCATCTGTGCGCCCTCGCACGACCACGACCGGGCCCGCGGCGTGCAGGGCGACTCGCCGGCCCACCGCATCCCGCTGCAGGCCGGTGCGCCGTCCGCGTGCCCGGCTGCCGACCACGACGAGACCGACGGTGCCGGAGAGCTCGATCAGGTGCGAGGCCGCGTCACCGATCAGCGAGTCAGCCTCGAGCGAGATGCCGGGGGAGGCGGCGCGGGCCTGCTGCAGTGCGGCCGAGACCACGGCGTCGGGCGAGTGGCTGTCGCCTGCCTGCCGCGGGGCGTCGTAGTCCTAGTCGAAGCAGTGGACGACGCGCAGCAGAACGCCGCGCCGGGCGGCCTCCGCTGCGCCCCACCGGACCGCCGCCTGCCCTGCGGGCGTTCCATCGGTACCCACGACGATGTCGCTGCGTGCCATAGCGCGCCTCCTTGTACCGGCTTCAGTCATCGTCGGCCGGCCCGGAGGTCGCGAGGTAGGGCAGCCGGTCCCGCTGCCAGGGGGTCGCACGACTCTGCTGGTCCGGTCCCGCCGCCCGTAGCGTCGAAGAGGAAGGAGACGGAGGTGCGGCCATGAAGCTGTGGCGGGTGGACGACGTGATGACCAGGGACGTCGTCGCTGTTGAGGTGGGGACGCCGTACCGGACGGTCGTGGACCTGCTGGTCGGCCGGCGCATCAGCGCCGTGCCGGTCGTTGATCGGTCCCAGCGGGTCGTCGGCATCGTCTCGGAGGCCGACCTGCTGCACAAGGTCGAGGCCCCCGGGACCGTGCGACCGTGGTTCCGGTTCAGCCGGCGCCGCCGGGCGGAGGACGCCAAGGCAGCGGGCCGTACCGTCGAGAATGTGATGACTGCGCCGGTGGTCACGATCCTGCCCTCCCAGTCCGTCGCGGCCGCGGCCCGTCGGATGCACGATGTCAAGGTCAAGCGCCTGCCGGTCGAGGACGACCTGGGCCGGTTGATCGGCATCGTCACCCGCAGCGATCTGCTCAAAATCCATCTCTGCAGCGACTCGGACATCCGCCGTGACGTGACCGACGAGGTCCTGCCGCACGTTCTGGGTGCCCCGGGCGCGACGGTCCGCGTGGAGACCAGGGACGGTGTGGTGACGCTACGCGGTCGAGTGCACGTCCGGGCGGCCGCGCAGCGGATCGTGTCGCTGGCGGGTCAGGTTCCCGGAGTGGTCGACGTGACGGACGAACTTACCTACGACGTCGACGACAGCATATTCGTCGGATCCGACCGCGGGATGCCCTTCGGTGTCGCCTGACAAGCCGGAAGGTTGCCATCATGACCAGAACCGCACTCCGAGTGACCGTCGGCTTCGACGCCTCTCCGGCGTCGACCGCCGCCATCGACGCCGTCGCACGGTTGTTCCCCGGCGCCCATGCGAGCATCGTTCACCTGTGGACGCCTCCGTTCGCCAGCGATGTCCTTCGGCGGCGCCTCTGGTCGGGCACGGCGGGGCTCGACCGCTTCGTCGAGGCGGTCGAGCAGGAAGGCGCCAGGGAGGCCGAGCGTATCGCCGGCATCGGCGTCACCCTCGCGCGCGCCGCTGGCTGGGAGGCGGAAGCCCTGACTGCACGTAGCTACGGCGGTGACGGAGTGCAGGTCGCCGAACTGGCAGAGAAGCTCGATGCGCAGGTCATCGTCGTGGGTTCGCGAGGGCTCGGCGGTACTAAGGCGCTGCTGGGCAGTGTCTCCGACATGGTCGTGCATTACAGCCGGCGGCCCGTGCTGGTGGTGCCGCACCCGCTCCTGGCCGGCGAGTTCGCGGCCCTGGCCGCCGGCCCGGTCGTCACCGGTTGGGACGGATCCAGCGGCGCTTCGTCTGCCCTCGCCGTCGCAGAGTCCCTCTTTGCGGGGCGGGAGATCATCCCGGTGGCCGTGGAGGATGGTGCCGGGCACGGGGCCGAAGCCAGCCGCACCGCCGTGACGGTGCTACCGCGCAGCGGCATGCTACCGCGCACCGGCCGGTCCACAGCCGAGGTATTAAGTGCGTATGCCCGCACGCGGGCGGCGGCCGTCGTCGCGGTGGGCTCGCGGGGCCGTTCGGCGATCGCGGAGATCCTCCTCGGTTCCGTGGCGATGGCCACGCTGCACCACGCCGACCGACCGGTCCTGGTCGTGCCCCATGTGATGCCACGTAAGCAGTAACGACGTTCGGCGGCGGCGCGGCCACCATCGCGCGCTGACCGGCGTACGGGAGCGGACAGGTGCCGGGCGCATCCTGCCGTTGGACCGCCCGGCCCGGGCCGGTCGGCCCTGTCCGTGCCCGCGACCGCGCAGAAGCCTGAAACCATGACGCAGACGACCACGGAACCTGTTGCAATCGACGAACGGCGGCCTCCGGTCGAACTCTTCCGGGATCTGCGCACCGGTCCCGCCGGGCTGGGCACCAGGGAAGCCGCCCGCCGGCTCACCGTTTACGGCCCCAACGAGCTGTCCCGTCGCGGCGGCCGGCGGTGGCCGCGTGAGCTGCTGGCGCAATTCACCCAACCGCTCGCCGTCCTTCTCATGGTGGCTGCGGTCCTCGCTTGGGTTGGCGGGACGCCTGCCCTGGCGGTTGCCGTGGTCGCCGTGATTCTGCTGAACGCCGCCTTCGCGTTCGTTCAGGAAATGCAGGCCGAACGGGCGGTCGAGGCGTTGGCGGCGTACCTGCCCGTCTCCGCGCGGGTGCTGCGCGACGGGGTGCTGTGCGACGTACCGGCCCGGGAGCTGGTCCCGGGCGACGTCATGGTCGTCGAGGAGGGTGACCGGATCTGCGCCGACGGCCGCTTGGTGGAGGGCTCGCTGTCGGTGGACTTGTCGGCGCTCAACGGCGAATCGGTGCCGGCGACGCGCTCGGCGGATGCACAGGTGGTGGCCGGCCCCTTGCTGGAGGCTCGGGAGCTGGTGTTCAGCGGGACGGTGTGCACGGCCGGCGAAGGGCGGGCGGTCGTCGCCCGTACCGGTATGCACACTGAGATCGGCCGTATCGCCGCGCTCTCGCAACGCGGCCGTAGCGAGCCCAGCCCGCTCGAGCGTCAGGTCCGCCGGGCGACCTGGATCATCGCGGGTGTGGCCGTCGCCGCCGGGGTGGCGTTCCTGCCGATCGGCGTCGTCGCCGGGCTGAGCTGGGCCGCCGCCATCAGTTTCGCCATCGGGCTCATCGTGGCCAACGTGCCCGAGGGCCTGCTGCCGACGATCACGCTCGCCCTGGCCGTCGGGGTGCGGGAACTGGCCCGGGCCGGCGCGGTGGTCAAGCGGTTGTCCGCCGTGGAGACCCTCGGCTCCACATCGGTCATCTGCACGGACAAGACGGGCACCCTGACGGAGAACCGCATGCAGGTGGCCCGCGTGTGGCTGTACGGCACGGAACTCGAAGCCGCCGCCGCGTCGGGCGACGGACGAGCCCGGGAGCTCGCCGGCGTGGCCGCCCGCTGCACGACCGCACGAATGGCGGGCGACGGGGCGCCGCACGACACCGGAGACCCGATGGAGCTGGCGCTGCTCCGCTTCGCGGACCGGCTGTCGGTGCCGGTGCACGCCGCCGAGCGTGACGCCGAGCGGACTCTGCTGTACGCCTTTGACAGCCGCCTCAAGCGAATGTCCACGGTCGATGGGGCGCGGGTGCACACCAAGGGTGCCGTGGAGTCTCTGCTGCCGCTGTGCCACCGGGTCGTCGACCCGCAGGGCCGCAAGGTGGAACTCACCGCCGCGGTACGCGCCGAGCTGCAGGCCGCCGTCGACCGTTACGCCCACGCGGGTCTCCGGGTGCTGGCTGTCGCCTGTGGCTTCGCCGGTAACGGCCACGCCGCGCAGCCGCGGGACAGAGCCGAGGCGGACATGACGCTGCTGGGACTGCTCGCCCTCGCGGATCCGCTGCGCCCGGGGGTTGCCGGGGCGGTCGCCGACGCGCACCGGGCCGGGATCCGCGTCCACGTCATCACGGGCGACTACGGGCCGACGGCGGCCGAGATCGCCCGTCAGGCGGGTATCGCCGCCGGCGGGCGGGTCGTCACGGGGTCCGAGCTGGAGGCGATGGGCGACATCGACCTCGACAGGTTGCTCACGAGGGACGAGGAGATCGTCTTTGCGCGCTCGACGCCTGAGGGCAAGCTGCGCATCTGCGAGGCGCTGCGGGCGACGGGCCGGATCGTGGCGATGACCGGGGACGGGGTCAACGACGCCCCCGCCCTGCGGCACGCCGACATCGGCGTGGCGATGGGCTGCTCCGGCACCGACGTCGCCCGTGAGGCCGCCACGATGGTCCTCACCGATGACAACTTCGCCACGATCGTCCGTGCCGTGCACGCCGGGCGGCGCGTCTACGACAACGTTCGCAAGTTCGTGCTCTACATCTTCGCTCACGCCGTACCCGAGGTCGTGCCGTTCCTGATCTTCGCCCTGTCGGGCGGGGCGATCCCGCTGCCCTTGACCGTATTGCAGATCCTCGCCATCGACCTCGGCACTGAAACACTGCCGGCGCTGGCGCTGGGGCGCGAACCGGCGGAACCCGGCCTGATGAGCCGTCCGCCGCGTTCAGCAAAGGTCGGTGTCATCGACAGGTCCCTACTGCTGCGCGCCTGGGGGCTGCTCGGGGTCACGTCGGCCGCGCTGGTCATGGCCGGGTTCTTCTGGTCGCTGTGGCGGGCCGGCTGGCACCCAGGGGCGGCGACCGGCGCGGGCAGCCCGCTGCACGAGGCCCTCCGGGTAGCCACCACCATGACCTTCGCCGGGATCGTCGCCTGCCAGATCGGTACGGCGTTCGCGGCGCGCACCGACCGGGCCTCACTGCGTTCGATCGGCGTCTTCAGCAACCGCCTACTGCTGGGAGGTATCGCGTTCGAACTGCTGTTCGCCGCGGCCGTCATCTACCTGCCGCCGTTGCAGGCCCTGTTCGGCACGGCCGCCCTCGGCCCCGCGCACCTGGTCTTCCTGGCCCCGTTTCCGCTGCTGGTGTGGGGGGTGGACGAGCTGTATCGACGGCACCGCCGGATCAGGGAGGCGCGAGTGCTGTCCTCCTGAGGGGCGAGGGCAACGCCGGGCCCGCTCGTGCGGACCCGGCGTTGCCGGCGTCAGCTGTCACCCGGTCGCCTGCCTCACGGTCGACGGTCGTCAGTTGAGCGCTGCCCGTAACGTCGCCGACGGTGAGATGCCGTACTTGGCCTGGTAAGCGGCAGGGAATCAGCCCAGGTGCGATCTCGGCCACGGAGCGGGCAGCTCCGCCACGTGACCTGGTGAGTCCGGCATGACGAAGCTGGACACCTGTCGCCGGCACACCGCCTGGCGCATGCGGTTATGCGGAACCGTTCAAGGGGTGGGCTTCCGGCCGTTCGTGCACCGGATCGCGACCGGGCTCGGCTGGACGGCGTTGTCCGCGACGTCGACGGTGACGTCTGCATCGCAGTGAGCGCGACCGCGGCG
Organism: Actinoplanes sp. NPDC049681; assembly: GCF_044465265.1. Lineage (NCBI taxonomy): Bacteria > Bacillati > Actinomycetota > Actinomycetes > Micromonosporales > Micromonosporaceae > Actinoplanes > Actinoplanes sp. NPDC049681. Next base: position 330,622 of record NZ_JBITLP010000009.1, on the reverse strand, counting down.
AACGGGTCGACGCCCACGTCGACGTCAACGGCGTCCCGGTGCACGTGCACGCGGTGGGCAGCGGGCTGCAGGAAGCCACCGACCTCATGCAGCAGAAGCTGCGTTCCTGCCTGCGCCGCATCCGGCGCCGCCCGGGGCAGGGGCCGCCCGCGCCAACGGTGAGCGGCTCACCACAGTGGGGTGAGCAATCCCAGATGTCCGTCGAAGCGCTGATAGAGCACGGCCGCCCGGCCCGAACCGATTCCGGTGAAGGCCAGGAACGGCGCCGGTGAGGCGTCCAGCGCCCGGGCAGCTTCGGGAAGGGTGAGGCCGGGCAGGCGCGATGGCCCGCCGGCGACCGGTACGCCGGCGGGCGCAGCGCCCAGCAACTCCGGGCGGTCGGCGGCGAGCCGGTATCCGGCGGCACCGGCACGCGTGGCGACGGTGTCCTGGCCGCTCGACTCGTCCACGAACAGGTGGAAGTCGTAGTGGCGCAGGTCCATGGTGAGCGCGGCAGCGCCGAAGTCCTGCACCGCCGGCGGACAGCTCTTGTACCGGGCGACCCGCCGTACCCTTCCACCGACCTTGATCACGGGCGGGATCACCCGCGCCGGCCGCAGGTCCCATGGTTCGCCCGCGAAGGACGGTGGACCGGCTTCGCTGCCCGTCAAGCGACGGTGCAGGCGGCGGACGCGCGGCACGAGCGCCGCCACCGCCTGACCGACCGCGTCGGCGCTCGTGCCGGCTGCCGTCTGACTGCGCACCATCCGGCCGGACAGCTCCACGTTGATCTGGGCGATGGCGACGGTTTCCCGGTCGGACCCGCGATACGCGGCGAGCTTCACCCGGACGTGATCGCCTCCGGCGGCCGTCAGCGGCGCCGTGGCGAGGGCATGGTGCACGTACGCGATGTCCTCGGTGGTCACCGAGCCGCGCACGAGGATGTCGACGTCGAGGTCGGGCACGACCGCGGTTCTGAACCCTGGCATCGGCAGCTCCTTCCGGTGCTCCACTCTGTGTGACTGAGTGATCACCTGCAAGGGGTCGAAGGACCCGAGTTTCGGGTTTCCCACGCGTCGGGAGTCCGGCAGGCCCGCGGGCATGGGCCGGGCGGCTCTGGTCCCGGCCGGTCCCTGGGGGACATGCTCGACCAGGGACAAGGCCATTTCCGGACGCAGGGAGGCTCCGATGAAACGGATGTTCGGGCGCATGCTCGCCGCCCTCGCCGGGGCCGCGGTCCTCCTGGGAGGATGCGCCGGTAACAGCGGTAGTACACCTCAGTCGACCGGCTCGGCCTCCGCGCCCCGGCCGGTGATCACCCGGTCACTGACCCGGACGCCCACGCCGGACCGCAGCGGTGCGCCCGCGGCGTCCCCGCAGTCCAGCTGGACCTCAGGGCCGGTCGCCGTGCGGCACGATCCACCCGTACCCCCGGTCCCGGTCGTCTCCTCGATCCGATACGCGGCCCATTCGCAGGAGGGCTTCGACCGGATCGTCCTCGACATCCAGGGCGCCCTTCCGGGCTACTCCGTCCGCTACGTGCCGGAGGTCCGCGCCGACCCCTCCGACCAGCCGATCCGCATGCCCGGCCGGCGGTACCTGCTGATGGTGCTCACCCCTGCCCAGGCACACCGCGACGACGGCACCGCGACGGTATCGACTGTTCACCCCACCGGCCTTCCGGTGCTCAAGGGGTACGCCGTCGCCGGTGACTTCGAGGGCCATGTCTCCGTCGCGCTCGGGCTCGACGTCGTCGTCGGTTACCGCGTCGGCGAGCTGCCCGGCCGCATCTACCTCGACGTTGCCGCCTGAAGGGACCTGACCGATGACCTCGTCGCCGACCCTCTCGCCGACCGCTCTACAGGAATGCGTACGAGCCGCCACGGCGGCGCCGTCGCTGCACAACAGCCAGCCGTGGCTCTTCCGGGTCACCAACGGCGGCGTGGACGTGTACGCCGACCGCCGCCGCAGGCTGGACGTGCTGGACCCGGCCGGCAGGGAGATGCTCATCAGCGTCGGCGCCGCCGTGTTCACCCTGCGCCTGGCGATCCGGCGCGCGGGCTTCCTCTCCCGGCCGGTCCTGTTTCCCCACTCCGGCGATCCGGACCTCGTGGCCCGGGTGAACATCGACCGCCCGGCACCAGCCGGTCCGGCGGTGGAAGCACTGGCCGAGGCCATAGCCCATCGGCACACCAACCGGCGGCCGTTCGCCCGTTCCGCCGTGCCGGCGGCCGTCATGGAGCACCTGCGGGATGCCGCGCGCCGGGAAGGCGCCGTGCTCCTCGTCGCGGACGCCGCCACGAGAGACGCAATCGTCGCGCTCTCCCGCGCGGCGGACCATGCTCTCCGGACCCGGGGCGGCTACCGGGCCGAGACGACGCGGTGGACGCGGCCGGCCCGGCGCGACGGGGTACCCCGTACGGCGATCGGACCGTGGGAGGCCCTGGAGACCGTGCCCAGCCGCGACTTCGGGCTGCTTCCGGCGCTGCCGCCGGAGACGGCCGTGTTCGAGCCGTACCCGACGATCCTGGTGCTTGCGACGACGGGCGACCACCGCCATGACTGGGTGACCGCTGGCCAGGCGCTGCAGCGGGTGCTGCTCGCCGCGACGTGGCAGAACCTGGCCACCACACCGGTCAGCCAGCCGGTGGAGGTGCCGGCGATCCGCCGGCGGCTCACCGCCGGCACCGAGGGCTTGTGGGCCCAAATGGTCGTCCGCATCGGGTACGGCCGTCCGACGCCGGTCACCTCGCGTCGCCAGTTGTCCGAGGTGCTGGTGCAGGTGTGACTTCCCACGTCGTCTGGGCGCTTCTTCGTCGCATCTGCCGCCCGCGCACGACCGGAGAAGCCGGTTGCACCCGGAGCCGCGGTAGCACGGTGCTGCCGTTACCGGGGTCCAGGTAGAGGTCGTTGCTGGAGGTCAGCACGGCGACCAGGTCGAGATAGCCGTCGCGGTCGAACTCGCCATGTCTCGTTGTGCGCTTGCCGCCCGCTCGCGGGCAGAGCATCTGTGCCCGATGACGAGGGACTTTAGGCCATGCCGCCGACCCGGCCGGGCATTGAACATGGGCGATGAGAGGAGGTGGTCCGAATGCTCGGCGTGGTCTTTCTGGTCGCGCTCTTGGCGGCGCTCATCGTGGCCTCGGCCTGGCTTTCCCTCCGCGGCTTGGTGAACGAGAGTGCGGATTCCGTCAGGACGGTGGACGAGGCCGCGACGACCGCACCCCGGCCCCGAACCCTCGAAGGAGTCCTGGCCGGCCAACTCATCGACCACCAGATCACCCGCCGTCAGTACCGGCGGGCCATGCACGGCCTGGCTGAGCGGGATGCGGAAAGGCATCCGTTACCCGACCTGCCGGAAATCCCGCCCGGCGGCGCGACGACGTGAAAGCGGAGTCGTCGACGGGGTCGAGGAGGCACCATGCCACCGTCCACGCACCAGCGACCCGGCCCGGCGGTGGCCTCGCGGCCGCGACGCCGTCCGCATCGGCACGGTGGTCGAGGGCGAACCGGGCAGGGGCCGCGGAGCCGCACCTCGACCGGGGCGCCGGTGGCCGGCCGGGCGCCGCGGTCACTCGTCGCAGATCTCGATCACCTCGGCGGCCGGGCGCCGCGGGGCCGGCGGCAGCTCGTCGGCGGAGTCGAGGTGACCCAGACGGATCACCACGTACGGCTCGCCGACGCCCGCCAGCAGGTCGGTGAGCAGGCGCCGCGGCCACTCCACCTCGATGGTGTCGCTCAGCGGCGCGGTGGCCAGGCCCTCGGCCGTGGCTGTCAGCAGCAGAGCGGACAGCGCCTCGCCGCCGCGGAGGAGGTCTTCCGGACGTTCGGAGAGTCCGAAGAGCACGACGTACGCAGCGCCGAGATCGAAGCCTTCACCGGGAGCGAGCCCTGCAGTGCCGTCCGGCGCGTAGTCGCGCACCGGCACACGCCGGGGCGCCCGCTGCACCGCCGTGCTGGCCGGCACCCCGTCACCGCTGTCCTCCGGGCGGTGGGTCCATCGCCACAGCTCTTCCCGGTACGCCGGGTCGCGCAGCTCCGCGTCGGCGGCCCGGCCGGTGGAAGTGGCCAGCATCGGCATCTGATCACGGCGCACGACGTGCAGGTACGCGCCCTCGGCCTCGACCGTCCGGCGCAGCCTGGTCAGTGTGTCCTCGGCGACGGGCTGCTCGCCGAACGACCGACGGTCGGTGCGACGGCGGGGGATCGCGGCGGCCATGCGCTCGGCGTCCGGCTCGGCCGTCGCCGTACCCGTGAGCGTGATCAGCGCAAGCAGGTCGGCATCGCCACCCTCGGGCAGGCGGATCACGTGCGGGGTCCAGCCCGCCGCTGCCAGGGCCACCCGGGCATGGTGCAGCGCGGCACCGCAGCTGAGCATGAGCAGCCGGCGGCCGGGGTCGGTCGCGGTGAGGGACCGGCTGAGGTCGGCGTACAGCTCGAGCCGGTCCCGGCTGAGGCGCCACCGCCACGGCTGGGTGTTGAAAACGGAAGGAGCGTGCAGCGACGCGCGCGCCGCCGCCTCGAGTGCCTCGGCGGCCCGGCTTCGCGCCGGTCGCTCGGACGATGCGGTCATGACGGAGACCTCCTGCCTTCCCTTTCCACGGTGAGGGATCGGGCTGGCCCTGATCAGGGCCGAAAGTCCTCTGCACCATGACGTATCCGACCTGGCAGCCCGGCTCACGGTGACGAAACTGTGCCGCCGGACGCGGCGCTGCGGTACGCCTTCGTGGAGGCCGGGCGCCGGGGTTCGGAGGTCCTGGTCCTCGCTGTCGGACGGGTGACCCCGTCCGACAAGTATCCGGCGGTCGCTTCGACCTTCGAGACCCGCCGTACGGGCGATCCGGTGATCGTGCTCTGCGCGGCCAGCCGGCGATGCGCGCTGGCGGTGCTTCCTCGCAAGGAAGATGCGCTCGGCGTGGCGGTCCTGCGTTTCCAGATCCGTTGCTCCCATTGCCCGGTCGTGGTGATCGGTGACGGCGACGGCCGTCGATCACCCGGCAGGACTGGTGCCGCACGCCGGCCCTGATCGTCTGGACGTTCCTGCTGCGAACGAGCTCACACGCTGTGGAGTGGGAGGGCGGCGGCCGCGAGCTCGGCGCCCCACCGGCGGGCCCGCCGTTCCTCGTCCGGCGCTAGCGGCCCGGCCGTCCCGGTGACCACGAAACTCTGCGCGGGCCGCACGATGCGGCACCCCAGCCGGCGGAGCTGCTTCTGCGCCCTACGGGCCGCGGACCCCGGCAGGAACGGCTTGTTGATTTTGGTGTCGAAGGCGGCCGCCGCCACGCCGCCCAGCGCCGCGGCGCAGGCCAACCACTCGCGTAGGCCGGCATCGACCGCACCGGGCCGTACTTCGCCCTGCTGACGCGCCTGTTCCCGCGTCGACGGGCGGGTCATTCCGAAGGCGTGGGTCGGCCCGCCGGCGACGATCAGATCGACGCCGAACGCTCGTGGCATCGTGGCGACGTCCGCGACGGTGACCTCGTAGCCGTCCCGCAGTCCGTCAGCGATCGCCAGTGCCACCCTCTCGGTGTTGCCGTACATGGATTCGTAAACCACCAGTGCTTTCATGACCGCCTCCCTCCTGTCCTCCACCTTCGTCTCGTCCGCCTGAAGTGCCCAGGGTCGAACGGCCCTCGTTCGCCCGTCGCGGGTCGGAGGCCGGACGATCGCGTTCGCGGCTGCCGTGATCCTCGCTCCGCCGCTGCAGGCCTCTTCCGTACGTAGAGGGAGGAGCCGGTCAGTCGACCAGGGCCACCCGGGGTGAAGACCATTCGGTGCATCGGGTCGGTGCGCTCGGCCGCAGACAGGGCGTCGCCGGGAATTCGTCCCGCCACGGTGGCCCTCCTTCCGCGATGTCGGCATAACCGACGATGCGCTGCCCGGCTCATGAGCAGCCGGGCCTCATCTCCCGACCCTGCCGGACTTGCGTCCCTGCGCGGCTCGTACGAGGCGCTGGTGCGTCGATGCCGCACTGCCGTCCTGCAGCGCATGTCCGTGCTCGTCGTCGCCGATGTGCGCGGTGCACCGTTTTACCTCGGTACAGCTCTCGTGACGGCCGACCTCAGCGACTGTCCCGAGCAAACTGTGAGCATGCGTCGGCCGAGATGGTGCTACCCATCCGCCGATAGGTCCCGGCTTCGGGCGTCGGCCCGACCGTTCTAGCTCGACCCCGGGGCTCGCGCAGACGGCGTACGCACCGTGGCGCTGAGCCCCGATGCATACGCCTCGCATTATGCCTCGTGTCGCTCGTGCACGATGGCCACGTTGCACGCGGCATGGTGGAGCAGGTGCTGGCTGACGGATCCGAGGACCATGCCCCGTAGCGCGCCACGACCGCGGCAGCCCACGACCACCAGCCGGGCATCGCTACCGGCCCGGGTCAGTGCGGCCGCCGGGTGCTCCGTTACCACTTCGGATCGCATCGTGAGCTGCGGGAACTTGTCCCGCCAGGGCGCCAGCAGCTCGTCCAGCGACCGGCGCAGCACGTTGAGCGACGCCTGGACCTCCTCCGGGCTCTCGACCCAGAGGCCCGTCAACGGCGGGCGTGCCCGCAAGACCCTCAGGGTGGCGCCGCGGGAGGCGGCCTGCTCCACGGCGAAGCCCAGAGCGAGCTGGGCGGCGTGGGAGTCGTTGACACCCACGACGATGTCGCCGCCGGCCGCCGCCTCCCCGCGTACCACGACCACCGGGCAGTGCGCGTGCGCACTGACCGCCACGCCGACCGATCCCAGGAGGTTGGCCACCGCGCTGTGACCCCGGCTGCCCACGACGACCAGTCCGGCGTGAGCGGACCGCTGGACCAGGCTCAATGCGGCGGACGCCTGCAGGGAGGAGATCTCGGTCTGTACCTGCGGGTGGCTGATCGCGGCGGAGGCGACCACCTCGTGCAGGGATTCGTCGATCGCGCGTTCCGTTTCACCGTCGGGCCACACCGCCGGAGAAGGGACGCCGGCGGCAGCGGGCGCCCAGCTCGGCCATTCGTACGCGTAGAAGAATTGCACCGATGCGCCGGTCAGCGCCGCTTCGTCGAGCGCCCAGGCGGCCGCGGCTCGTGCCTCACTCGACCGGTCGTATCCGACGATGATTTTCTGAGCAGTCATGATGGCGCCCCCTTCGCGAGCGGTCCGATGGTCGAAGCCGGCGCAGTGCCGGGATCCGGCTCGGTGCCGACGAGCCGGGTGCTCACACCGTCTGCCGTTGCGGGGGGCGGGCGATGTAGACCGGGCAGTCGGAGTGGTGCAGGAGCTGCAGGGTGGTCGATCCCAGGACGGCGCCGGCCATGACGCCGCGGCCGTGGCTGCCGGTCACGAGCAACTGGGCGCGATGGGAGATTCCGGTCAGCGTGGCGGCGGCGCTGTCGTGCGAGAGCATGGTGCTGACCGAGACCGAGGGGTACTTCGCCTGCCAGGGAGCCACGAGCTGGTCGAGTCGGTCCCGTTCGCTGGCGTCCTGATCCGGGACGGCGACGTCGGTCGCCGGCACGCTGCTTGTCAGCCACAGTGGCACGACGGGCAGGTAGGCACGGACGACAGCGAGGGCGGCGCCGCGTCCGGCGGCCGCCTCGAAGGCGGTGCCGACCACGTGATCGGCGGCCGCCGAGTCGTCGACACCGACCGCGACCGGACCGCTGGTGATGTCGTCGCGGCCGCGGACGACCACCACCGGGCACGGGGCGTGGACGGCGACGCGCTGGCTCACCGAGCCGAGCAGCAGGCTGGCGAAGCCGCCGCGGCCGCGGTTGCCCACGACCATGAGTTCGGCTCTCTCGGCGGCGGCGAGCAGCTGGGCGGCCGCGTGGCCCATGAGCGTGTCCATCTCGATCCGCACGTCGGGGGCGACCTTACGAGCCTGGTCGAAGCCGGTCGCCGTCACCGCCTCGGCCATCTGGCGGGCGATGTCTACGTACTGGTTGCCGGAGTCGAAGCGGGCCTCGCGCCATTCCCAGTCGTACGCGTACACGATCCGCAGCAGCGCATCGCGGCGATCCGCCTCGCGCGCCGCCCACCGTACCGCTGCCTCGGCGGACGCCGTCCCGTCGGTGGCAACGATGATTGCTCTGGTCGTCATGGTTCCCCCTTCGTCATCCCCGATCGTCGACCCCGGTCGATGGCCGGAGCAGGGCACAAGGTCCTGCTTCCGGAAGCCGGTCAGCGCTTCCACCCGGCGCGCAGCTGAGGTCCTTCGGCTCTGGTGACGTCACGCCGGTGGGCGCACGATGAGAGTGAACCCACCGGTACCGGGGTGAAAGCCTCGGGTGGCGGAGGTGGTGACGGGACCGCGGCTGCGAGTCCACCGACGGCCGTCGCCTTTCCCGCCGCAGGGCTCGAGGAGCGCCCGCCGGTGGGTCCGCATGAACGACGCCTTCGAGGAAGGAGCTGAGTGCCATGACGGTTGCGCCCACCCAGGACGCCCGACTGCTCGACATGCTTCGGGAGGTGGTGGACAACGCCACGGTCGGCAAGGTGTTCGGTGCCCCGATCACCCAGGGCCAGACCATCGTGCTACCGGTCGCCAAGGTCGGTGGCGGCGCCGGCGGAGGCAGCGGCACGGGACCGGCGCCGGACGGGCAGCCCAACGGGGGCACGGGTGGGGGGCTCGGGATGTCGGCGAAGCCCTTGGGGGTGTTCGTGCTGAGCGCAGGAAAGGTGTCCTGGCATCCCGCGATCGACGTCAATCGCGTTGTGCTCGGCGGCCAGGTGGTCGCCGTAACGGCGCTGATTCTGGCCCGGACCCTGGTCAAGGCGCGCGCGGATACGGCCCGGCATCGCGGTGCGATGCGTCGGCTGTACGAATCATCCAGCCGCCTGCGCCGGATCGGCCGCCCGTCCCGGTCGTCACGCATGCGTGCCAAGCTCGTCCGGTAGCAGGAAGTGGCACGGTTCCGCCGCGAAACGGCAGCGGAACCGTGCGCACAGCCGTCCCCGTCATCGCGGAACTCAGTGGGCCACAGCGATGTCGCGGCGTGCGAACAACGGCATTGCCGCCGCCACGACGACGGCTGCCACCGTAGGCATCAGCAGGTACGCCGCCCGGAACCCCGCCCCGACCGGCCCGTCGCTCAACGCCTGCGAGAACGGTGACAGCGGCTGCCATGGTTCGACCGAGGCGACGAGCTCACCGGCCACGTACAGCAGGTACGCGGCGACCGCTCCCGCCGCCGCGACGCCGATCGCCATGCCGCGGCGTCCGGTGACCGCACCGACGGCCAGCGCCAGGGGAGCCGAACGGGCGCCGCGGCCGATCGCGTACGTCAGGAAGGGCACCGGAACCAGGGCGCTGGACAGCTCGGCATTGACGAAACCGGTACCCGTACCGAAGTCGTCCAGGTTGAACAGCTTGCGCATCGCTTCCGGATAGGTGGCGAGGAACTGCTGCAGGTCCGGCATCTTGCCGATCGACGGCCAGAGGGCCGTTTCCAGCAGCACCACGGGCGGGGACAGGGCCGCTATCGGCGTGAGGCCCGCAGGACGTGGAGGCGCTGCTCGTACTCGTCGGTGGTGATGTCACCGCGGGCCAGCCGGTCGGCCAGCACCTTCTCGGCGTCGTCCACCGAGCCGCCCACTGCGGGAGGCACAGTGTCGCGGCTGACCAGCGGACGCACGACCACGACGACCAGCAACGTGAGGAGCAACGCCACGGTGAGAAGCATGAGGATCCAGCCTCCGGCGCCCATACCGCTTCCGTAGTACATCATGATCCAGGCCCCCTTCTGTGCGGCTGAGGTCCATCCTGCTCCCGAGCCGGGAACGGCACACGGGCCGAACGGCCCGACCGTGCCTTGCCGGTGTTGCGGCGATGGATGGCGCAGGAGCGGCCCGGCGTCACAGGCCCTTCGGCCCTGCCCCGGCCACCCGCTCAGCGAAAGGCTGGAGGCGAAAGCAAAAGCGGGAGGCTGACCATGACCTACCGCATCTCACCCAGCAGATGCCACCCGGAGGTGACACCTTGCGCGCCAAGGACATCATGAGCAGCCCGGTCCACGCGGTCCGGCAGAACGCATCGGTCGAGAGCGCCGCGGAGCTCATGGCCGCCAAAGCGGTGACCGCCCTGCCGGTGCTCGACGCCGACGACCTGCTCGTCGGCATGGTCAGCGAGAGCGACCTGCTGTGGCACCGGGTGCCCTCCGACCCCACCGCCCACATGCGCCGGCATGCCGACACCGACCCGGCGTACCGACCGGGCATGGTCGTCGAGGTCATGTCGCCGTACCCGCTGGTCACCACGCCCGACACCGACGTCGCCGACGTGGCCGAGGGCATGCTGCGGCATGACGTGCGGAGCATGCCGGTCCTCGACGGCCGCAAGGTCGTGGGCATCATCAGTCGCCGCGACATTCTGCGCGCGATGGTTCGCAGCGACGAGGTGCTGGCCAAGGACGTCCAGCACCGCCTCGACGAGTACGCCGACGGGGAACACCGGTGGACCGCGGTCGTGGACGGCGGCGTGGCCACGGTCGAAGGCACCTTCACCGACGACACCGAGCGCGCGGTGGCCGAGGTCCTGGCGCGGACTGTGCCCGGCGTGGCATCGGCCAGGATCAAGGTGGTGACACCGTCCTGACGGCCGTGACCACAAGGGCTGCTCCGCGTTGTCGGAGCAGCCCTTCGTCGCATCAGCGGTACGAAGAGATCAGCGGCATGAAGGGTGCACAGCATCGGGTCGGGCTCGGCCCCGCCGGCGGCAGGCCGCAGCTTCACGTCCACCGCCCGGACTCCGTGCGGTCCGGGCGATGTAGACCGGCAGTCGGCATGGTGCAGCAGTTGCATGGCGGTAGAGCCCAGGAAGGCGACGGCTGGGCGGGGCGTTGCCGAAACATGCCGAAAGACCCGTACGAGGCGGTCCGCCGGCCGTGACGCCGGGGTGCCGCGCGCGCCTACGGTGCGGGTATGGACAGCGTCGAGTCGTGGAAACGAGACCTTCCCGTGGTGGCCGGCATCGACGGGTCGCGCTCTCACCCGGAGATCGTCGACCTCGCCGCCGACCAGGCCGCCCGCCACCGCGCGCCGTTGCTCATCGTCCACGTCGGGCCTGGCCACTACTCAGGCGCGTTCCGGGTTCGCGGTGTGGTGCCCACCCCGGACGACGGACTGCACCTTCTGGACCTGGCGGCGCGCCGGGCCGCCCTGCGGATCCCCGGCCTCGAGGTCGCCACGGAGCTCGCCGACGGCAGCGCCGCCCAGGTGCTGGTGGCCCGCTCCGAGCGCGCCCGGCTCGTAGTGGTGGGCCACCGGGACGGCCTGCTCGCCCAGCCGAGCTGGGGGTCCACGACCGCCTACCTAGCGCACCACGGGTCTTGCCCGTTACTGGTGCATCGGGGGTCTGTCCCCCGCAGCGGTCCGATCCTCCTGGCTGTGTCCGGGCAGACCTGCACGACCTTGACCATCCGGTCTGCCTTCGAGGAAGCCGCCGCCGGCGGATGCCGGCTGGTCGCGTTGCACGTCTGGACGTACACGGACCCCGCACCGGCCGGAGGGACGACCGCGGCGGCGCTGGTCGCCGCGCGGCGCGACGCCGAGGCGCGGCTCGCCGAAGTGATCGAAAGCCGGGCCCCGCGGTTCCCGGACGTCGAGGTCGAGCGGCTGCTCGTGCGTGATGTGGAACTCGGCTACACGCTGGAGCGGGCGTCTCGGCGCGCGCAGCTGCTGATTGCCGGCATGGGACGCAGCGGGCGGTTCGTAGAACTGCTCTACGGCTCACCCGGGCCTGTGCTTCGGCACCCGACAGCATGCCCGGTGTTGCTGATCCCGGCGCACCGGGTGGCTCCCGGACCGGCGCAGGAGTCACGGCCCGCCGCTGCCGCCGACCGGAGCTGACCCTGCTTCGCCGGTAGGCCGCCCGAGGGCACAGCCGCGCAGGGTGATCCGGTCGGTTCTCGAGGTGCTCGAGGTGAAAGCGTCCTACCCGGAATGAATCGTCCGCCCGGCGTCAGGTGGTGAAGCGGTTTCGGTGCACGAGGCGCAGTGCCACTCCCGGGATCGCCGCAACGCCCGCGCACATGAGCAACTCCGGCACGGTGAGCGCCTCGGTGCCGAGCAGTGTTTGCAGCGGCGGCAGCAGCACGCCGCTCACCTGCAGGATGGCGGACAACGTGACGGCTGCGATCAGTGAACGGTTGCCCGGAGTGCCGGGACCGGCCTTGGCGCGTACGGCGAGGGCGACGCCCAGCTGGGCAAGGCCGAGAACGACGAACATCACCGACTGCCACGGCCGTCCACCCTGGTGTGCGACCACACCGGCGGCGAGGACCACGGTCGCCAGGCAGAGGCCGCCGGCGAGCACGCTGGCGAGCAGCCCGTCGCCGAGCACGGATTCCTGCGGCGAGCGGGGCCCGCGGCGCAGCACGCCCTGCTCGGCCGGTTCCGCGCCCAGCGCCACGCCGGGCACGCCGTGGGTGAGCAGATTGATCCAGAGCAGCTGGCCGGGCAACAGGGCCAGTGGCATCCCGAGCAGCGGCCCGGCGAGCATCACCAGCAGTTCGGCGATGCCGCCGGACAGCGCGTACCGCAGGAACCTGCGGATGTTGTCGTAGATGCGGCGGCCCTCGCCGATCGCGTCCGCCACGGTGGCCAGCGTGTCGTCGACGAGCACGAGCTCGGCAGCTTGCCGGGCGACCTCGGTGCCGCCGCCCATGGCGACGCCGATATCGGCGCGGCGCAGCATGGGCGCGTCGTTCACCCCGTCCCCGACGGCCGCGACCACCTCACCCCGCCGCTGCAGGCCGGCGATGACGTCGAGTTTCTGTTCCGGCTGAACGCGGGCGAACACCCGGGCCTGCGCGATGTCGCCGGCGCTCGACGGGCTGGTGGCGACGCGGTCGCCGGGGCCGAGAATGCCGAGCCGGCCGCCGATGGCGCCGGCGGTGGCAGGATGATCGCCGGTGATGAGCAGCAGGCGAATACCGGCGGTCTCGAACGCCGCGGCAGTGTCCCGGGCGTCCGCACGGAGCGGGTCGCCGATGCCGAACAGGCCGGCGGTTCGCAGGGGTGGCAACGCCCCCGGGTCTGCCGGTGAGGTGGTGACGGCGGTCGCAACGGCCAGTACGCGGAGTCCGTCGGCCGCCAGGACCGCAGCGGCGGCGAGCAACGCAGAATCGCTCCCGGGGTCCAGAACGCTCTCCGGCGCGCCCTTGCGGACGACGAGGAACGTGCCGTCGGGTTGCCGATGCACGGTGGTCATCCGGCGAGTGGCTTGGTCGAAGGGGTCTTCGGCGATCCGGGGCATCGCGGCTCGTTCTGCGGCGATGTCCACGCCGCAGCGTGCGGCGAAGGCGACCAAAGCGGCCTCCATGGGATCTCCCGCCGCGGTCCATTCGGTGTGCTCATGATCGGGAGCGACGAGATCCGCGTCGTTGCACAACGCGCCCGCGCGGGCCAGCAGTCGCAGCGCGGCCGGCCGGTCCACCGGACAGATCTCGCCGTCCGGTGCGTAGCCCGTACCGGTGACGGTGTAGAAGGTGCCGTCCGCGGTGACGGCTTGCTGGACCGCCATCCGGTTCTGCGTCAGCGTGCCGGTCTTGTCGGACGCGATGACGGTGACGGAGCCGAGGGTCTCGACCGCGTGCAGGCGGCGCGGGATCGCCCTCGTCCGGGCCATCCGCCGGGCTCCGAGCGCCAGGGCGAGGGTCACCACGGCGGGCAGGCTTTCGGGTACGGCGGCCACGACGAGGCTGACGGCGGTGAGGGCCATCCGGGCGAGCGGCTGGCCCGCGAGGACTCCTAGAGCGAAGACGACGGCGGAGACCGCGATCGCGGTCATGCCGAGGATGCGACCGAGCCCGGCGATGCGCCGCTGCAGGGGGGTCGGCCCGGGCTTGGTGCCGGCGACCAGAGCGGTGATCCGGCCCAGCGCGCCCGCCGCGCCGGTACGGACGACGATCCCGGCGGCGCGTCCGGTAGTCAGCACCGTCCCGGAGGCGGCCTCGTCGTCGACGACCCGGGACACCGGTACGGACTCACCGGTCAGTGCGGATTCGTCGAAGGTCGCGCGCTGCGCCTCGGTGAGCCGTACATCGGCCGGGACGACATCGCCTGCCTCGAGGCGTACGAGGTCATCGCGGACCAGATCGGCGGCGGGCAGGATCATGTCTCTGCCGTCCCGGACCACGCGGGCTGTCGGGGCGGCGAGACGGTCGAGCGCCGCTATCGCCGCGTCCGCGCGCACCTCCTGGACCACGCCGATCAGCGTGTTGACGGTGACGACCAGGACGATGACCGCGGTGTCCGCAAGATCACCGAGCAGACTGGTGATCACCGCCGCGACGAGCAGGAGGGCGATCAAAGGGTCGGCGAGTTGCCGTCCGACGCGGGCGGCGAGGCGGCGGGGGGCCGGCGCGGCCACTGTGTTGGGTCCCTCCGACCCCAGCCGTGCCACTGCCTCCGCGGTGGTGAGTCCGCGACCCGCCGCCGCTGTGGTTGTGCCCACGGTGCCCCCTCCCTCGGTGGACCGATCAGTACACGGTCAGCCCGTGCCCGCGGAACTGTGTGCGAACTCGTTCCACCAGCGCCGCGTCGGGTGCCGGCGTGCCGGTGAGCGGGAACGGAATGCCGAGGACGGCGTACTTGGGCGCGCCGAGGCGGTGGAAAGGCAGAACCTCGACGCGGGCGACGGTGGGTATGGCCGCCGCGATCGAGGCGACCGCGTCGACGCCGGCCGGGTCGTCGGTGAGGCCGGGTACGAGCACGAACCGCACCCAGATGGCGATGCCCCGGTCGGCGACGCGGTGCGCGAAGCGTACGGTCGGTTCCAGTCGTCCGGTACGGGTGACCCGCCGGTACGTGGCGGGATCGCCGGCCTTGATATCGAGCAGCACCAGGTCGGTCGCCTCGAGCAGGGCGTCGTCGGCCTGGTCACCCAGAAAGCCGCTGGTGTCCACGGCGGTGTGCAGGCGCATCTTCTTGCATCCGCGCAGCACCTCGCGGGTGAAGCCGGGTTGTTGCAGCGGTTCGCCGCCGCTGATCGTCACCCCGCCGCCGGCGACCTTGAGGAACCGCTCGTAGCGGCGGATCTCGGTGAGCAGCTCGTCGGCGGTGGTGGGCCGGCCGTTGCGCCGGTACCAGGTGTCGGGGCTGTGGCAGTACTGGCAGCGCAGCGGGCAGCCGGCGAGGAATGCGACGAAGCGGGTGCCCGGCCCGTCCACTCCGGTGGAGATGTCGAAGGAGTGGAGGGAGCCGGTCACCGGCGGGGCCGCCGCGGTGAGGGTGGTCATCACAGCGACCCGTGGAAAGTCCGCGACAGCACGTCGCGCTGCTGTTCGGCGGTCAGTTTGACGAAGTTCACCGCGTACCCGGACACCCGGATGGTCAGCTGTGGGTACTTCTCGGGGTGCGCCATGGCATCCTCGAGCGTTTCGCGGTCGAGCACGTTGACGTTCATGTGGAAGCCGCCGCCGTCGGTGTACCCGTCGAGGACCCCGGCGAGGTTGACGATGCGCTCGTCGCGGGAGTGGCCGAGGCCGTCGGGGGTGACGGTGATGGTGAGCGAGATCCCGTCGCGGGCGGACCGGTAGGGCAGCTTGGCGACGGAGAGCGCGGCGGCGACCATACCGTGCTTGTCGCGGCCGTTCATCGGGTTGGCGCCGGGTGCGAACGGCTCGCCGGCGCGCCGGCCGTCGGGGGTGTTGCCGGTGTGCGCGCCGTAGACGACGTTCGAGGTGATGGTCAGGACGGACAGGCTCGGCTCGGCGCCGCGGTAGGCGGGCTGCCGCCGGATCTTGGTCATGAACCGCTCGACCAGGTCGACGGCGATGGCGTCGGCGCGGTCGTCGTTGTTGCCGTAGGTCGGGAACTCGCCGTCGACGCTGTAGTCGACGACCAGGCCGGTCTCGTCCCGCAGCGCCTTGACCTGGGCGTACTTGATGGCGCTGAGACTGTCCGCGGCGACGGACAGCCCGGCGATGCCGGTGGCGAGGAACCGGTGCACCGGGTAGTCGTGCAGCGCCATCTCGAGGCGTTCGTACGCGTACTTGTCGTGCATGTAGTGGATGACGTTGAGTGCGTCCACGTACGTCTCGGCGAGCCAGTCCAGCATGCGGTCGTAGGCGGCCATCACCTCGTCGTAGTCCAGGACATCGGCGGTGACGGGCGCGGCCTCAGGAGCCACCTGTTCGCCGGTCATCTCGTCGCGGCCGCCGTTGATCGCGTACAGCACAGCCTTGGCGAGGTTCGCGCGGGCGCCGAAGAACTGCATGTCCTTGCCGACACGCATCGCCGAGACGCAGCACGCGATCGCGGTGTCGTCGCTGTAGGCGGGGCGGATGAGCTCGTCGTTCTCGTACTGGATCGAGCTGGTGTCGATCGACACCTGCGCGCAGAACCGCTTGAAGCCCTCCGGCAGTGCCGGTGACCAGAGCACGGTGAGGTTGGGTTCGGGTGCGGGGCCGAGGTTGTAGAGGGTCTGCAGATACCGGAAGCTGGTGCGGGTGACGAGCGGGCGGCCGTCGCAGCCGATGCCGCCGAGGGCCTCGGTGACCCAGGTCGGGTCGCCGGAGAACAGCTGGTCGTACTCCGGGGTGCGCAGGAACCGGATGATCCGCAGTTTGATCACGAAGTCGTCGACGAGCTCCTGGGCCTGCCGTTCGGTGAGCCGGCCCTCGGCCAGATCACGCTGCAGGTAGATGTCGATGAAGGAGGAGGTACGGCCCAGCGACATCGCGGCGCCGTTCTGTTCCTTGGTGGCGCCCAGGTAGGCGAAGTACAGCCATTGGATCGCCTCGCGCCCGGTGGCGGCGGGACCGGAGATGTCGTGGCCGTAGCGGCCGGCCATGAACCGGAGCTCCTGCAGCGCGCGGATCTGCTCGGCCAGTTCCTCGCGGTCGCGGATGACCTCCTCGGACGACAGCTGCTCGTCCAGTTCCGCCCTGTGCTCCTGCCGTTCGGCGATGAGCCGGTCCACGCCGTAGAGGGCGACCCTCCGGTAGTCCCCGATGATCCGGCCGCGGCCGTAGGCGTCGGGCAGACCGGTGATGATGTGCGAGCGTCGCGCGGCCTTCACGTCGGCGGGGTAGGCGTCGAAAACGCCGTCGTTGTGGGTCTTGCGGTACCGGCTGAAGATCGCCTTGACGGCCGGGTCGAGGCTGTACCCGTACGCCGCAAGCCCGGCCTGCACCATCCGCAGCCCCCCGTTGGGCATGACGGCCCGGCGCAGCGGAGCGCTGGTCTGCAGTCCGACGATCAGCTCGTGATCCCGGTCGACGTAGCCGGGCTCGTGCGAGGTGATCGTGGACGGCGTGTGGGTGTCCACGTCGTAGATGCCCCGGCGGCGCTCTTCCACGAACATCCGCTGCAGCTGCCGCCAGATCCGCCCGGTGCGGTGCGTCGGACCGGTCAGGAACTCCGCCCCACCGGCGTACGGCTCGATGTTGTCGTGGATGAACCCGCTGACGTCGATCGTCTTACGCCAGCCGGTGCCGCGGAAGCCGTGCCAGGCATCGTGGGCTGTGGTGACCATGGGCCCTCCTTCGTCTGCCTCCAGCCTTCCTGCGCCGGCGCCGGCCGAGCAGGGCCGGAGGTCCCGGCCGCGCGGGCCCTCAGTGCTCCTCGACGAGCCGATGAGCGCGAAGCAGCCGAGCCCACCAGGGACGCGCAGCTCGCAGGGGCGGGCGGGTGGTGTGCTTGAGGCTGATCCAGCCGCCCGGACCCATGGTCACCGCGCCGATCGCCGGGCGCCGGCGCACGGCCAGGCCGATCGACACGCCCGCGCTCGCCACCGCGGCGGTCGCCAAGGCGGCCAGCGCGACGGCGGTGGCATCCACGGCCGGCACGAACCGGCCGTCGATGTAGGCACCGATCTCCCGGTCGCCTCGGCGCACCGGAGTAACCGTGGTGACCATGACGCCTCCTATCGGCTGTCGGAACCGCCTGCCCGGCAGGCGGCACGTCCGGCCTCGAGCCGGGCTACGGGTACGCGGAACGGCGAGCAGGACACGTAGTCGAGGCCGGCGTCGTGGAAGAACCGCACCGAGGCGGGGTCGCCGCCGTGTTCGCCGCAGACGCCCACGGTGAGGCCGGGCCGGGCGGCGCGGCCGCGGTCGACGGCGATGCGGACGAGCTCGCCCACGCCGTCGGCGTCGATGGTCTCGAACGGCGATGCGGCGAAGATGCCGAGTGCCAGGTAGCGGCAGAAGAACGCGCCTTCCACGTCGTCGCGGGAGAATCCCCACGTCATCTGGGTCAGGTCGTTGGTGCCGAAGGAGAAGAACTCGGCCGCGCTCGCGATCTGCCCGGCGGTTAAGGCCGCGCGCGGCACCTCGATCATGGTGCCGATCCGGATCGGCGGCGCGCCGGGCACGCCGGCCAGGACGGACTCGGCTTCGCCGCGTACCGTCTCCAATTCCTGGACCGCGCCGACCAGCGGAACCATGATCTCCGGTCGCGGGTCGCCGCCGTCGGCGACCCGCGCGGCCGCGGCCTGCGCGATCGCCCGGACCTGCATGGCGAACAAGCCGGGTACGACCAGACCGAGGCGTACGCCGCGCAGGCCCAGCATGGGGTTCTGTTCGTGCATCCGGCGCACCGCCGCGAGAAGGCTGCCGTCACGGCCGGGGTCCTCGCCTAGCGCCTCGGCCCGGGCCACCCGTGCGGTGAGCTCCTCCAGCGGCGGTAGGAACTCGTGCAGCGGCGGGTCGATCAGCCGGATCGTCACCGGCAGGCCGTCCATGGCGGCGAGCAGGTCCTCGAAGTCCTTGCGTTGCAGGGGAAGCAGCGCCGCCAGCGCTTCGTCGCGCTCGGAGTCGGTGTCCGCCAGGATCAGCCTTTCGACCAGCTGCCGACGGTCGCCCAGGAACATGTGCTCGGTGCGGCACAGGCCGACGCCGGTCGCACCGAAGCGGCGGGCGCGGGCGGCGTCGGTGGCCGTGTCGGCGTTGGCGTGCACCGCGAGCCGGGCGCGGTGACCGGCGTGGATCATCAATCGTTCCACCGCCGTCAGCAGGGGGTCACCGTTTGCGGACAGCTCGCCCTCGAAGTACCGCACGACGGGCGAGGGGCGGACGGGTACCGCACCGGGATAGATCTTGCCGGTCATGCCGTCGATCGAGATGACGTCCCCAGCGTGCAGGGTGCGGCCGGCCACCGTGACGGAGTCACCGTCGATGCGAAGGTCCTCGGCGCCGCAGACACAGGTCTTGCCCATGCCGCGTGCCACCACGGCGGCGTGCGAGGTCTTGCCACCGCGCGAGGTGAGGATGCCCTGGGAGGCGATCATGCCGGGCAGGTCGTCGGGGTTGGTCTCGCGGCGTACCAGGATGACCGGCCCGGTGGCCGCGGCCGCCGCGGTGGAGTCGAAGACGATCGCGCCGACGGCTGCGCCCGGAGATGCGGGTACGCCGACGGTGAGCGGCGGGGGAGCGGCGTCGGTGTCGAAGCTGGGGAACATCAGCTGGGCGAGTTGCGCGCCGGAGACCCGCTGCAGCGCCTCGTCGAGACTGATGGTCCCCTCGTCGACCAGTTGCGCGGCGATGACGAAGGCCGCGGCAGGGGTTCGTTTGCCGACGCGGGTCTGCAGCATCCACAACGTACCGTTCTCGATGGTGAATTCGATGTCGCACAGGTCGCGGTAGCGCTGTTCGAGGCGCTGCATGACGGACATCAACTGCCGGTAGCTCACCGGGTCGATGGTGGCCAGCTCGGTGAGGCTCACGGTGTTGCGGATGCCGGCGACCACATCCTCGCCCTGGGCGTTGCGCAGGTAGTCGCCGTAGACGCCGCGGCGGCCGGTGGCCGGGTCGCGGGTGAAGGCCACACCGGTGCCGGAGCTGTCGCCCCGGTTGCCGAAGACCATGGCCATGACGTTCACGGCAGTGCCGAGATTCTGAGGGATGCGCTCCTGGCGGCGGTAGAGCACGGCGCGTTCGGCGTTCCACGAGCGGAACACCGAACCGATGGCCAGGAACAGCTGTTCATGCACGGCCTGCGGGAAGGCGCGGCCGGTGTGTTCCTGAAAGATCTTCTTGTACGCGTACACCAGGTCTTGCAGCTGGGCCGTGCTCAGCTCGGCGTCCGTGGCGACGCCGGCGGTGGCCCGGGCAGCGGCCAGTTCCGTCTCGAAGGCGTCGGCGGGCACGTCGAAGACCGTCCTGCCGAACATCTGGATGAGCCGCCGGTACGAGTCCCAGGCGAAGCGCTCATCGCCGCTCTGCCGGGCGAGGCCGGCGACAGTCACGTCGTTGAGGCCGATGTCCAGAATCGTCTCCATCATCCCGGGCATCGAGAACTTCGCGCCCGAGCGAACCGACACCAGCAGCGGATCGCGCGAGTCACCGAACGTCTTCTCGATCCTGGCCTGCATGAGCCGAAGATGATCTTCCACGTCCGACAGCAAGCCGGCGGGCATCGCGCCGGTACGCAGGTATTCGCGGCAGGCCTCCGTGGTCACGGTGAAGCCCGGCGGCACCGGCAGGCCCATCCTGGTCATCTCGGCGAGGTTGGCACCCTTGCCGCCGAGCAGATCCTTGAGGTCCTTGTTGCCCTCGATGAAGTCGTACACGTATCGGGTCATCGCGGTCGCACCCCTTCTCTTTCCTCGTTGGTAGCCGCGTGGAGGGCCCGCCTTGTAGGGCCGGACGTCCCTACTCACCGGGCCGCGACAGGACGAGCGTGGAGGCGAGGACAGCGAAAGGAGCCGTCATGAAAGGGCTTGTCTACGGCGGACCGGGAGTCCGGTCCTGGACGGAGATTCCCGATGCCCGAATCCAGGATCCGCGTGACGCGGTCATCCGGGTCGACGCGGTCACCATCTGCGGTACGGACCTGCACATCCTGGGTGGCGACGTGCCCGAGGTGGCTTCCGGCCGGGTGCTCGGACACGAGGCCGTCGGTACGGTCGTCGACGTCGGCGGCGGCGTCGCCGGACTGACACCGGGAGACCGGGTAGTGGCGTCGTGCATCTCCGCCTGCGGGATCTGCCGCTACTGCCGGGAGGGCGTGTACGGCCAGTGCCGTGGCGGTGGCGGCTGGATCCTCGGCCACCTCGTCGACGGCGTCCAGGCGGAGTACGCACGGATCCCGTTCGCCGACCTGTCCACGTACAAGCTGCCGGAGCAGGTCAGCGACGAGGCGGCCGTGCTGCTCGCCGACATCCTGCCCACCTCGTACGAGGTCGGCGTCCTCAACGGCCAGGTGCGCCCGGGCGACACCGTGGTGATCGTGGGTGCCGGACCGATCGGGCTGGCGGCCGTGGTGACCGCGCGGCTCTTCTCGCCCGCCCACATCGTGGTGGTCGACAAAGCGGAGAGCCGGCTGCAGGCGGCGAAGATGTTCGGCGCCGACACGACGGTGGTGGCCGGCGCGGAGGACCCGATGTCCGTCGTGCAGGCGCTGACCGGCGGGCTCGGCGCGGACGTGGCGATGGAGGCCGTCGGCACGCCGCAGACCTTCGAGCTGTGCGCGACGCTGGTGCGGCCCGGTGGCCGGGTGGCGAACATCGGCGTGCACGGCAAGCCGGCCACGTTGCACCTGGAAGACCTGTGGATCCGTGATGTCACGATCACCACCGGCCTGGTCGACACGTCGTCGACGCCGAAGCTGCTCGCCATGCTCGTCGCCGGGCAACTCGACCTCGGGCACATGGTCACGCACCGGTTCGGCCTCGAGGAGTTCATGGCGGCGTACGACGTCTTCGCGGACCCGGCACACTCGGGCGCGCTGAAAGTGGTGCTGTCGCGATGAGAACCCCGACACTGCTCGCCGCCGCCGTCCTGACGGCGGCGGCCGTGGCCGGCTCACCGCCGGTCCGGCACCGGATGCTCACGTGGGGCGCCACCCCCGAGGAAGCGGCCGGGCCCCTGGCCGGCGACGACCTGCTGCCGGACGCCCCGCTGATCTCCACCCGCGCGATCACCATCGGTGCCCAGCCGGCGGCCGTCTGGCCGTGGCTGGTGCAGATGGGCAGCGGCCGCGGCGGCGCGTACACCTATGACTGGATCGAGAACCTGTTCGGCCTGAACATGCACAGCGCCGACGAGGTCCTTCCGCAGTTCCAGCAGCTCACCGTCGGCGACGTCCTGCCGCTGGGCGCGACCGGGCCCGCCATGCGGGTCGAGATCTGCGACAGGGAGCGAACCCTGGCCATCCGCTCTACCGACGGCGCCTGGGTGTGGATCTTCGCGCTCCGCCCGGAGGCCGGCGGTACGCGACTCATCAGCCGGAACCGGATCAGGATCTCCGGCGCCGGCCCGGTCCGTCGGTTCCTCTACGACCTGGTGATGACGCCCGGCAGTCTCGTCATGGAACGCCGGATGCTGCTGGGCATCAAGCAACGCGCCGAGCGGCCCGGAGCACATCATCCGGCGTCCTCGGCATCGTCCGGGCGGACAGGCCTGTGCCTCGGCGCGAGTCGAAAGGCCCCAGCCCGCCCGCCCTCCAGTCCTCCAGCCGACCAGGCGCAAGCGGGGCCGGCAGCACATCGTTGAGGCGTCGACAAATGCAGCCCTCATCCCGGGCCGACCGGGCCTCCGCCGTGGACCAGGATCAGGCGGACCGGCTCCTTCGCATAGTGCCGGAGTTTCCCTGCGCCACCTGGGGAGGCGACGAGCAGCGCACCGGCGGACATGTGGAACTCCAACTCGCTCATCTCGTGGGCGCTGGCGGTGAGCGGCCACCCGGTCCGGCACATAGTTCCGCCGCCGGGTGGCCGGGCGCCGGGCTGGACAGCCGGCCTTGTGGTCGCCGCCCGGCAGCGGCCAACGCAGCAGACCGGTCAGCGGCCCGTCCGCCGCGCCGCGGGCCTGCGGCGCGGTGACGATGCCGTAGCAGAGGGCGGACATGACCGCGGCCGTCATGGGCGGGGCCGGCGCGGTACGGAGAGCTCCGGCGCGGCGTCGGTCACCGAAGGATGCCGGTGTGCCCGAGGGAGTAGCGGCCCGGCTGGGGCCATACGCACAGGCCGTACGGTTGCCGGCCGGTTTTGATGCGCGCGAGCAGGTGCCCGGTGCCGGTGTCGATCGCGTACACCTCGGCGTTGTAGCGGCCGGAGAGCCACAGCACCTTGCCGTCGGCGGAGACGCCATCCATGTCGGGGCTGGTGCGGCCGGGTAACCGCCACTTCCTGACCACGCTACGGGTGGCGAAGCTGATCACCGACACGCTGCCCTCGCCCCGGTTCGCGATGTACAGCAACCGGGAGTCCCGGCTCGGGTAGAGGCCGCGCGCCGGCGCCGGTCGGCTCGAACGACGGCATGGTGAAGCGGTCGCCGTGAAGCGGCGCGTCGGCGGGACGCACCAGGCCGGCGGCAGGATGCGAGGTCGTCGTCGATCGCCGGACGGCCGAAGCGGTCACGGTCCGGCTGAGCCCGGCCGTCCAGGACAGCGGTCACCGCCCGGGCCGGCGGGTCGGTCCAGTCGGTCCCGGGTCATCGGTACGCCCTGCGGGGTGAACCAGCCCATCGTGCCCCGCCGGGCGCCACACGCCTTGGAACCGGTGGACGTCGGCGGGCTCGACCAGGCCGCGAACGTCGAAGGGTTCGCCCGCATGAATGTCAACCTCGGCTTCGGGCAGGGCCGGGGAACAGTTGTGTACCGCTATGACACTCGCTGACGAGCGCGGGACTACTCGTCACGCCGCTGCGTCGGTCCGGACATGCCGCAGGCGCTGGCGCGGCACCCCGGCCGCGCTCAGCCGGCCGGCGACCTCGGTCGACGAGTTGTCGAGGAACACCGCGACCTTCAGGTCCTCGCCGAGGTCGCATGCCGCGACGAGCGCGCCCAGGTTGATCGGGTCGAGGTCGTCCAGGTCCCGCAGGTCGAGGATCAGCCGCAGCGGGCGGATGTGGCGGACCGCCCGCACGAGGATGCGACGCAGCTCGACCGCATCGTCGGCGTGCAGGACACCGTGGGGCTGGATGACGAGGTTTCCGTCGGGGCTGGTTTCAACGTCGACCGTCGCACCGGTCATCGTGTCGCCTTCCACTACCGGGGATGCTCCGAGCCGCCAAGACTAGGCGCTGAGCGAACGCCCGTCGACTTCTTCGGGAAACTTCACCTCACAGTGCTGTCACGATCGCTGCCGCGCTGAGGGCCAGGCCGACGATCAGGCACAACGCCAGCCCGGTAGCGGTGAGGCGGCGGTTGAGGGGGCGGGCGCCGGACGCGGGGGCGCTCTGAGCCAGCCAGGTCGTGCCGCCCAGGAGCAGCAGTACCGCGATCTCTGCGAAGATCATGTCGATCACCTCAAGCAAGCGGTCTGTTGCTCTCAGTGTCGGCTGGATCGCGGAACCGCCACGTCGCGCGGGAGTGAACGTTGCATGAACTGCGGCTCGTCGCACGGACCGAGCAGGCCGATCTGCCACGCGGCTCGTACACGGCGGTGTCGTGCACCAGCGTGCGGGACGACATTGGTTCCGGGCATCAGGTTGAGGTGCTGCAACATCAATTTCCCACGGGAGGCCCTCTGCGGCCTGGTACGGCGAGCCGGCTCGGAACCTCCCATTCCGTCACCGCGTATTCGGTCACGATCCGCGCTTCAGGGAATCAGCCGGCAGGCCGGGAATGTAAGCGTGCGCCGGCGCGCCGGACATCATCCCGGCGGGGTGAGGTATCGCCGTTGCAGAGTTCCGACAATTCCGCCAGCCCCTCATCGAGCGGGCCAGGGTTGCGAAAGAGGGGAAGTGCTGACATGACCACACGCGAGCGGCGGCCCGACGGCCGCATCCGGCCGTTCACCGTACAGATTCCCAAAGACGCGCTCGACGATCTCCAGCGTCGTCTGGCGGCGACGCGCTGGCCGACCGGAGAGATCGCCAGCGACCGGTCTCAGGGTGTGCAACTGGCAGTGATGCAGGCGCTGCGCCAGTACTGGGCGACTCAGTACGACGGACAGCGGGTCGAATCCCGGCTCAACGCACTGCCGCAATTCATCACCGAGATCGATGGGGTGGACATCCACTTCGTGCACGTCAGATCCCACCACCGGGACGCGCTGCCGCTGATCATGACCCACGGCTGGCCGGGCTCGGTCATCGAGATGCTCGACTCGGTCGGCCCGCTCACCGATCCCACCACGCACGGCGGCACCGCCCAGGATGCGTTCCACCTCGTGCTGCCGTCGCTGCCCGGGTACGGCTTCTCGGGTGAGCCGGCCGAGCTCGGGTGGGATCTCGTGCGGACCGCGCGCGCATGGTCGGAACTCATGCGCCGACTCGGCTATGACCGCTATGTGGCCCAGGGCGGTGACGTCGGCGCCGGTGTCACCGACGCGATGGGACGTCTGGGTCCCGATGGGCTGGCGGGTATCCACACCAACCTGCTCGTACCTGCGCTCAACGACCCGACGTCGCTGCCGAGCGACGCGGAGCCGGAACGTGCGGCGCTCGCCGCCATCAAGACCTTCCAGACCAGCGGGAACGGCTACTTCGTGGAGATGTCCACCCGGCCGCAGACGATCGGGTACGCGCTGCTGGACTCGCCGGCCGCGCTCGCCGCCTGGATGGTCGACCACGACACCGACGCCTACTACAAGATTGCCCGCGCGTTCGTCGACGGTCAGCCTTCGGGCAACCTCACCCGCGACAACATCCTCGACAACATCACGGCCTACTGGCTGACCGGCACCGGCGCATCCGCGGCCCGGTCGTACTGGGAGGCTTACGGGCCGGACGCGCCCGCCGCGGGCAGCGCGCCGCTCCCGCCGCCCCGAGTGCCGGTCGGCTTCAGCACGTTCCCGGGCGAGATCTGGCGTACGCCGCGCAGCTGGGCCGAGAAGGCCTACCCGACTCTCGACTATTTCGGCGAGGCCGAACGCGGCGGCCACTTCGCTGCCTGGGAAGAGCCGGAGCTGTTCGCGGCGCAACTCCGTGCCGCCTTCCGTCCATTGCGGCGGGAAGGTCTGTCATGAAAATCGTCGTAGTCGGCGGAACCGGCCTGATCGGTTCGAGACTCGTGACGAGACTCGGGGCGCAGGGCCATGAAATGGTGGCGGCAGCCCCGAACACGGGGGTCGACACGCTCACCGGTGACGGGCTCGCCGACGCGCTGGAGGGTGCGTCAGTGGTGATAGACGTGTCGAACTCGCCGTCGTTCGAGGACGACGCGGTGATGAGGTTCTTCGACACCTCCACCCGTCATCTGCTCGCCGGTGAAGCCCTGGCCGGCGTCGCCCACCACGTCGCGCTGTCGGTGGTAGGGGCCGACCGGTTGCCCGAGAGCGGCTATTTCCGGGCGAAGGTCGCTCAGGAGCATCTGATCGAGAGAGCTTCGGTCCCGTATTCGATCGTGCACGCGACACAGTTCTTCGAGTTCGTGAGCAGCATTGTCGATGCCGCCACCGTCGACGGTACGGTGCGGGTCGCGCCGGTCTGGTTCCAGCCGATAGCGGGCGATGACGTGGCCGAGGCGGTCGCCCGCATCGCGACCGGGCCGCCCTTGAACGCCCACGTCGAGGTCGCCGGGCCCGAGCGGTCCCGGATGGACGATTTCCTCCGGAGAGTGCTGGCCGCTCGTCACGATCCGCGTGAGGTCGTCACCGACCCTCACGCCCGCTACTTCGGCGCCGAGCTGAGCGAGGGGACGCTGGTGCCGCGCGGTGACGCGATCCTCGCCGAGACCCGCTACCGCGACTGGGCGGGCCGGACGACGGTTGCCGGGATTTCGTTCTTGCCGTGACGGAGCGACCCATGTCCGGCCCGAGCAGCGCATCCCGTCGGTTAGCCTGCCGTCATGGCGAGCGCCGAGCTGGATGAGTTGATCGTCGCGGACGCCGAGGCGCTGCGCGCGTGGTTGTCGGCCCACCACGCCACGTCGCCCGGAGTTTGGCTGGGCCTGACCAAGAAGGGCGGCACGGTCACCACGCTGACCTGGCAGCTGGCGGTCGATGAGGCACTCTGCTTCGGCTGGATCGACGGGCAGACCCGGAAAGGGGATCACGAGATCTCCTGGATCCGGTATACGCCCCGTAGACCCCGCAGCGCCTGGTCACAACGCAACATCGCCAACGTGGCTCGGTTGGAGGCGCAGGGACGCATGCTGCCCCCGGGCCGCGCCGCGGTAGACGCCGCGAAAGCGGACGGGCGGTGGGCGACGGCCTACGCGCCTGCGTCAGAAGCCGAGGCACCGGCCGACCTCCTCGCCGCCATCGCCGCCGTACCGGCTGCCCAGGCCATGTTCGACGTACTCACCAAGACCAACCGGTTCGCTCTCATCTACCGGCTCAATGCCGTCAAACGAGCGCAGACCCGCGAGCGGAAGATCGGCGAGTTCGTCGCCATGCTGGCCCGTCACGAGACGATCTATCCGCAGAAAGCCAAGCCTCCGACTTCGCGTTGATCGCTCCTGGACGCTGTGGTCGGATATCGACGATCATCTAAGGTTGTCGCGCTTGGTGGGCCTGCCGGCCCGTTTCGTGATCGGTGCCGCGGCGTGCGGAAATGGGCCGATCGTCCGGGTGGGCCTCGGTCGGCCCGGCAGTCTCGGACCTGGGAGACCAACTATCTGGATCTCATCCTCGACAGCCCTGATGAGACTGGCTCCCGAGCATTCAGGAAGTTCCTGGAACTCTGCCGGGCGGAAGCCCGCAGGTCGGCATCGACCCCCGCTGGGCGGCTCGAACACATGCCGCGATGCGCCGTGCCGGCCTGTCCGAGGTCACGACCAGCACGCACGCAAGCTCCTGGACCGGTGGGACGGGAGCGTGCGTCCTCCACCGGAGCAACACCTTCCAACTCGAGAGCAAGCTCATCGAGGACGGCTTCACCGAGGAGGAACTGAAAACGCTCCGGGAAATCCTCCTCCACTCCCGCTTCGCCATTTCCTCATATCTCATGTTCACGACGGTGGGACGGCGACGGCAATAGCGAGCTGGCTGCCCTCCGCCGGCCGTGGTACGGCCGGCGGCACCCGGCTGTAGAGCTCGGTTCGGCTCGGGCGAGCAGCAGCGCTCAGCTCACGCCCTCGAACCGAACCTGCGGGTCGTCCTTGGCCTGGGCCCCCCAGACCGCGTCGTAGCGGGAGGTGTCACCGGACAGCGTGTAGCGGAACCAGTCGGTGAGCAGCCGGCGGGTCAGCTTGAGTTGCGTGGCCCGGTCGATGGTCCCGCTGTCGCAGAAGATGCTGGTGCTGTCCATGAATCCGCAGTGGTAGCCGCCGATGATGGTGCGCAGCTGCTTCGGGGCCGGTTTGGCGTTGTAGATGGGGATCTGGTGGTCGGCCGGCGGCGCGATCGTGTCGTGGTCGCCTGCCACGAGCATGGCGGGGATCCGTACGGTCGCGGCGGCCGTCACCGCGGACGGATTCGTCTCGGCTGCGGCCAGGTTGGCGACCGAGCGTACGTTCGGGTTGCGGGCCGCCGCCAGGATGCTGGCGCCACCGCCCATCGAGTGGCCGGACAGGGCGAGGGCCTTGGGGTCGACGTGGCCGGCGAAGCGTGAACCTGTGGTGGTGTCCTGGACGACGAACCAGGTCAGCGTGGCGTTGAGGTCGTCGGCGAAGGCCGAGTGGCTGGGGGACAGGCCGCCCTGTGACGTGGGTGCGGCCACGATGTAGCCCCACGAGGCCAGGTGGGACAGGGTCGAGGTGTATTTCCCGACGCTCTGGAAGAAGCCGTGCCCGAAGGCGATGACCCCGAAGTCGCCGGCGGCCACGGGCTGGTTGGCGCCGGCCGTCGTGGCCGGATACCAGACCTTCGCGGTGAACGACCGGCCTGAGGCGTTGACGGTGACGTCGGTGCTGCCGACGGCGTAGGCCCCCGGCGCGGAGCTGTCGTCGGCGGTGGCGGCGAGCGCCGGGGCCGGGGCGACGAACATCGATGAGGCGAGAGTGAGGGTGGCCAGTGCTGTCCGGAACATCGTTCCTCCAGGTGGGAAGGACTATGCCATCTGTTTCAGCGCTTCCGGTGCCGACTCGGCGGGTTGCGCCGGTCGCCGCCCGAGCAGCGCGAACGGCCAGATCAGAAGAACCAGTACGGCGAGCAGGAGGTACTCGATCATCGGGATGCGCACGATCTCGTCGAGGCGGGCGAAGCCGCGCCACGAGTACACGCCGATCGCCGCCGCTGCCGGGTAACCGACCAGACGATGAGCCGCACGATCGAGCGGCTGGACCGTACGGGTCACGTGCAGCGCGCGGCCGACCGGCGAGATCGCCGGCGCATCCTGGTCGCGATCAACGACGAGGGCGTGACGGCGCTGGCCGCCGCTCGGCGCGAGGAGCGCCGGTCCGAGCTCCTGCTCGGCGCGGTGGACGACTACGACCACCTCCGCCACCAGCTCATCACCTTGATCACGGTGGCCGCACCGCCCGATGCCGCACCTTGACGCGGTGCTAAACGGTAGCGATCTTCGGTGCTGCTCAGCGTGCTCGGCCGGCGTCCGATCGGATCCCCTGTGACGAGGTTCGCACCGGACGCGCCGCGGTACCGCCGCGACATGCATCTGGCCGGCATGCTGACGATGATCAACTTCGCCATCGGCACGGGCTACTGCCTCTTCACGCTCGACCAGCCGCACCACCCGGTCATCCTCGCTGTGTGGAGCTTCGGCGTGCTGATGGGCATCGCGGTCCTCGTGCGCCGGGTGCACAGCCTGGGGCGGGCGACGCGGCGTGCACTGATGGTCGGCCTGTCGATGACCAGTACGGCCATCGTCACCATCGGCGCGATGCTGGACGGCGGTGCCGGCTCGCCCGCGGCGTTCGGGTTCTTCCCCGTCATGATCTTCATCGCGATCAGCACTCCGCCCCGGGTGCTCATCCCGTTGGAGGTGTTCAACGGCGCTGCGTATCTCGTCGTCGCCGCGGTCGGTGCCCCTACCCGGCCGGGCTACGTGTTCATCAGCCTGGCCGGCATGATCGGTACGATCAGCATCTGCGCGATGCAGGGCAGCCTGGTGGCGCGTCAACGTGCCGAACTGCGTCTCATCGCTCACCTCGATCCGTTGACGGGAGCGCTGAACCGGCGCGGCCTGGAGTTCCGGGCCGCCGATTCGGCCGCAGCGGAGGCGGCGGTCATCTGCCTGGATTTCGACGGCTTCAAGCAGCTCAATGACACCCAGGGCCACGCGGCCGGTGACGACCTGCTCTGCTGGTCGGTGGCGGCCATGCGTACCGTGCTGCGCGCGGATGATCTGGTGGTGCGCCTCGGCGGGGACGAGTTCGCTGTCGTGCTCTCCCGGGTCGACGACGTCGAGGGGGTCAAGACCAGGCTGGTTCGCGCGCTCGGTGAACGGATCGCTGCGAGCGCGGGAACCGCATCGGCGCCCCGGGACGGCGCGACGGTCGCCGATCTGATGGCCGTGGCCGACAAGCGGCTCTACGACGTCAAACGGAACCGGAAGCGGTCCGCGCCGCTGCCGCAGGCGGACGACATCGCTCAGGACGTCCACCCGGCGCCGGCCGGTGGGGCGAAGCGGTCGCCGTAGAGGTGCGCCAGCTCGCTCGCGCGGGCCGCGAAGCCTGCGGGGCCGCCGCGGAACTGGCGTACGAAGCGCAGCACTCCGCCCGTCCACGCGGGGAATCCGATGCCCAGCAGTGAGCCGATGTTGCCGTCGGCTTCCGAGCGCAGCACACCTTCGTCCAGGCACCGCAGCGCGTCGAGCGATTCGGCGAACAGCAGCCGGTGCTGCAGATCCGCCAGCGGAAGCTGGCGACCCGCGGGCGTCTGCATGGCTGCCAGGCCGCTCCAGAGCCGCCGGCGGCGCCCGTTCTCGTAGTCGTAGAAGCCGCGGCCCTCGGCTCGGCCCGGACGCTCGTGGCCGTCCAGCAGCTCGTCGACGACGGCGTGGGCCGGCAGGGCGACGAAGTCAGGGCCCAGGGCCGACTCGAACTGGCGCCGGATCCGGCGGATCAGGCTCAGCGAGACCTCGTCGGCGAGCGCGAGCGGGCCGGTCGGGTAGCCGGCCTGCAGCGCCGCCTGTTCGATCGAGGGTGCCGGGACGCCTTCGGCGAGCATGCCGATCGCCTCGTCCAGGAAGCGGCCGATCACCCGGCTGGTGAAGAAGCCGCGTCCGTCGTTGACCACGATCGGGGTCTTCCCGAGGCGCCGGGCCAGGTCGAAAGCCCGGGCCACCGCGGCGTCCCCGGTCTGCTCGCCGACCACGATCTCCAGCAACGGCATGCGGTCGACGGGGGAGAAGAAGTGCATCCCGAGGAAATCAGCGGGCCGGCTGACGCCGCCGGCCAGGCCGGATATCGGCAGTGTCGAGGTGTTGGAGGCGAGTAGCGCTCCCGGTGCGAGCACCGGTTCCACCTCGGCGAAGACCGTACGCTTCAAGCCGGGGTCCTCGAACACCGCCTCGATGACGGCGTCGCAGCCCGCAAGCGTCCCCACGTCGGCCGTCGTGGTGATCCGTGCCGAGATCTGCGCCGCCCGGTCATCGCCGCGGCGGCCCGCCAGCATCTGCGCATGTGCCAGCGCCTTCGCGGCCGCCTCCTCGGTCACGTCCTTGACGACGACCTCCAGGCCCGCCCTGGCACACGCGTAGGCGATGCCGGCGCCCATCATGCCCGCGCCGAGCACCGCGACCCGGGTCACCGCGGGCACGTCGACGGCCGGCCGGCTCGCGCCACCCTCGACCGCGTTGCGGTCGACGAAGAAGGCACCGATCATGTTCTTGGCGATCTGACCGGTGAGAACGCTGATCAGGTATTGGGTCTCGATGCGCAGGGCGGTGTCCAGGTCGGTCCGCGCCCCCTCCACGGCCGTGGCCAGGATGGCCTCGGGTGCCGGCATCCGGTTGCCTTTGAGCCGTTTGCGCAGCCCGGCCGGCAGTAACGGGAGCTGCGCGGCCAGCGAAGGGCTGGACGGCGTGCCGCCGGGCATCCGGTATCCGCGGCGATCCCACGGCTGGTCCGCGGCCGGGTTCGCGGCTATCCACTCGCGGGCCTGGGCGAGCATGTCGTCGGGGGTGGCCGCGACCGTGTCGACGAGTCCGGCGGCCAGGGCGTCGGCCGGACGGAATTGCCGACCGGTCAGCAGCACGGTGGTCAGGGCCGTCGTCAGGCCCATCATCCGTACGGTACGGGTGATGCCGCCCGCCCCCGGCAGCAGCCCCAGGGTGACCTCGGGGAGTCCGATCCGGGATCCGGGCGCGTCCAGGGCGATGCGGTGATGGCAGGCCAGCGCGATCTCGAACCCGCCGCCGAGTGCGGTGCCGTTGATCGCCGCGACCACCGGCCGGCCCAGCCGCTCCAGCCTGCGCAGGTCGTCCTTGATCCGGGTGAGCAGCGCGTCGAGCGCGGGCGAGTCCGCCGGCGTGGCGGTGATCATCGAGGACAGATCACCGCCGACGAAGAACGTGTCCTTCGCGCTCGTGACGATGACCCCGGTGACGGTGTCCAGCTCCGACTCGAGCCGGTTCAGCGCGGCGCCCATCGACTCGGCGTACGCCTGGTTCATGATGTTGGTTGACCGGTGCGGGTCGTCGAAGGTGAGGGTGACGATGCCGTCGCCGTCGTGCTGGTAGCCGACCGTTGTCATCAGGAGACCCGTTCGATGATCGTGGCGACGCCCATGCCGCCGCCGATGCAGAGGGTGATCAGGGCGCGCTGCCGGTCGCGGCGTTCGAGTTCGTCCAGGGCCGTGCCGAGCAGCATCGCGCCGGTGGCGCCGAGGGGGTGGCCGAGGGCGATCGCCCCGCCGTTGACGTTGACCTGATCCGGATCGAGCTCCAGATCGCGGATGTACTTGAGCACGACGGCCGCGAAGGCTTCGTTGATCTCGTAGAGGTCGATGTCGGACGGAGTGAGCCCGGCGATGGCCAGCGCCTTGCGGGTGGCCGGGATGGGACCGGTCAGCATCAGCGTCGGGTCGGCACCGCTGACCGCGGCGGCGATGATCCGGGCCCGGGGGGTGAGGCCCAGGTCCTCGCCGGCGGAGCCGGAGCCGATGAGGACGAGCGATGCGCCGTCCACGATGCCGGACGAGTTCCCGGCATGGTGGACGTGGTCGACGGCTTCGAGCCAGTGGAACTTCTGCAGCGCCACGGCGTCGAAGCCGCCTTCCTCGCCGAGATCCGCGAAGGACGGCTTGAGGGCGGCGAGGGTCGCTCGGGTGGTTTCCGGGCGCAGATGCTCGTCAGCCTCGAGGACGACGCTGCCGTTCCGGTCGCGCACGGGGATGACGGACCGTGCGAAGTGCCCGCCGGCCCACGCTTTGGCGGCCCGTTCCTGCGACACCTGCGCCCATCCGTCGACGTCGGTGCGGCTGAAGCCCTCCAGCGTGGCGATCAGGTCGGCGCTGATGCCCTGCGGAACGAACGACGTGGCCAGGGCGGTCTCCGGGTCATCGGCCCACGCGCCGCCGTCCGATCCCATCGGCACCCGCGACATCGATTCGACGCCGCCGGCCAGCAGCAGGTGGTCCCAGCCGGAGCGGATGCGCGCCGCGGCGGTGTTGACGGCCTCCAGTCCGGAGGCGCAGAAGCGGTTGAGCTGAACGCCGGCGACGTGGTCCGGCAGGCCCGCGAGCAGTGCCGCCGCCCGGGGCAGAACACCGCCCTGTTCCCCGATCGGCGTCACGATGCCCATGACGAGGTCGTCGAGGCGGGCGGTATCCAGGCCGGGTTGCCGTTCGCGGAGTGCATCGATCAAGCCGACCACCAGGGAGATGGGCTTCGTCGCGTGCAGCGAGCCGGTTCGGCGGCCGCGTCCGCGTGGGGTGCGGACGGCGTCGTAGACGTACGCGTGGCCGTCAGAGGGCACGGGCGATCAGCTCCTTCATGATCTCGTTGGTGCCGCCGTAGATCTTCTGGGCGCGGGCATCGGCGTACATCCGCGCTATCGGGTAGTCGGTGGTGTATCCGTTACCGCCGAACAGTTGCAGGCATCTGTCGACGACCTCGCACTGTCCTTCGGTGAGCCAGTGCTTCGCCATCGCCGCGGTGGCGGCGTCCAGCTCGCCGCGCAGGTGCCGCGCGATGCAGTCGTCGAGGAAGACGCGACTCACCCTGGTCCGGGTCGCACACTCGGCGAGGACCATGCGGGTGTTCTGGTGACCGATCAGCGGTCTGCCGAAGGCGGTGCGCTCTTTCGCGTACGCGGTCGTCAGTGCGAGCGCGCGTTCCATCACCGCCACCGCGCCGACGCCGATCACCAGGCGTTCCTGGGGCAGCTGGTGCATGAGCTGGGCGAAGCCCAGCCCCTCGGCGCCGCCGAGGAGGTTGCCGGCCGGGACCCGGAAGTCGTCGAAGAAGAGTTCGGCGGTGTCGTTGTCCTTGAGGCCGAGCTTGGACAGCAGCCGTCCCCGCAGGAAGCCCGGCGGGTCGCCGACGACCTCGCAGACCAGCAGCGAGATCCCGGCGGCGCGGGCGGCCGGATCGGTCTTGACCGCGAGGATGACGAGGTCGGCGAGTCCGCCGTTGCTGATGAAGGTCTTGGCGCCGTTCACCACGTAGGCGTCGCCGTCGCGCCGGGCGCTGGTCCGCATGGCCTGGAGATCGGAGCCCGCGTCCGGTTCGGTCATCGCGATCGCTCCGAGCAGGTCGCCGCGGCACAGTCCGGGGAGCCAGCGCTGCTTCTGCTCCTCGCTGCCGTAGGCGACGAGATATCCGGTGACGATGCCGCTGTGCACCGCGAGGCCGAGGCTGGTGTCGCCGGAGTACGCCTGCTCGTGCAGCAGGACGGCCTCATGACTGAAGTCGCCGTCTCCGCCGCCGTAGGCCGCCGGTACGGACAGTCCGAGCAGGCCAAGCTCGCCGGCCTTGCGGTAGTGCTCGCGGTCGGGGTGGCCCTGCTCGAGAAGACGCGCGGCATGCGGCAGCACCTGCTTGGCGAAGAACGCGCGGATCAGCTCGGCGAGGTCGTCATGCTCGGGTTCGCGCCATGAGGACATGGCGTTTACCTTCACCGGCTATTGGCAAGCTGTCAATAGCTCCGCGCAACGCCGCGGATCGTCGAGGAACGGAAGGTGCCCGCAGCCGGGGAGGAGCACGTGGCGAGCGCTCGGAAGGGCGGCGCGAGCCCGTGCGGCCTGCCCGCGGTACGGGAGGACCAGGTCGCGCGTACCCCAGGCGACGGTCACCGGGATGCCGGCCAGCGCCCCGGGGTCGTGGGCGATCTCGTGGTGCCACGCACCGAATGCCCGGCGCGCCGTGTCGAAGCCGGGTGCGGTGACCAAGGCGCGAGCCGAGCCGAGGCATTCCGCCGCGGACAGTCGCGACGGGTGGCCGTAGAAGGGCGAACACAGCGCCGTCCGTGCGGGCCGGAACGTCACGAGGCGGGGCAGGACCGGATCGAGTGCGGCGCTCAACCTGCGGCTGCCGCCGACCACCGTCTGGCACCACCGTCGCCCGGCCCGCCGCCAGAAGCCGACCGGTGCGAAGGCTGTGACGGCGCTCGCCCGGCCGCGCCGGCCCAGCTCGAGAGCGATGCCACCGCCCAGGGAACTGCCCGCCACCTCGGGCGCCGCAAGACCCAGCGCATCCAGGAAATCCGCGACCAGGCCGGCCAGGTGGTCCACCGATCCGGCGCACGCGGTGCGCGGCGGAGGTTCCCACGCGGGGGAGGCGCCGAAGCCGGGCAGGTCGAGCGCGATCACGTCATGATGCCGGCTGGCCTCGTCCAGGACCGGCTCCCACACCTGCCACCGGCTGCCGATGCCGTGGATGAGCACGAGCGGCGGTCCGCTGCCGCGCCGATGATGAGCGAGCATGCCCGGTCCCTTGTTGACAGCCTGACAACAGGGTGCCACGGTAGCCCATGGCGTACGACTACGGCGTCCTGATCATCGGCTCCGGCTTCGGTGGCGGGGTCGCGGCCCTGCGGCTCGCCGAGAAGGGCTATCGCGTCGGCGTGCTCGAGGCCGGTCGTCGCTTCGCTGACGAACACTTCGCCAAGACCTCCTGGCGGCTGCGCGACTACATCTTCGCTCCCGCTCTCGGCTGCTACGGCATCCTGCGGCTGACCCTGCTGCCCCACGTGCTGGTGATGTCGGGTGCCGGGGTGGGCGGCGGGTCGCTCGGCTACGCCAACACCCTCTACGAGCCGCCGGACGCCTTCTACGCCGACCCGCAGTGGGCGTCGATCACCGATTGGAAGGATGAGCTCGCCCCCTCCTTCGACCAGGCGTCGAGGATGCTGGGGGTGGTGACCAATCCGATCGAGACACCCGCGGACCGGACCCTGCGCGCCGTCGCGGACGATCTCGGCGCCGGGCACACGTACCGGCGTACGCCGGTGGGTGTGCTCTTCGGCGACGTGCCCGGCACCCCTGTCCCGGACCCCTTCTTCGGCGGGGCCGGACCCGCGCGCCGGACCTGCACCAGCTGCGGCGCCTGCATGACCGGCTGCCGCGTGGGCGCCAAGAACACGATCGTCAAGAACTACCTGCACCTCGCCGAGGCGGCCGGCGCGGTCGTTCATCCGATGACCACCGCGGTGGGCGTCGTGCCGCTGGCGGGCGGCGGGTACGCGGTGACCACCCGTGCCACGGGCGGAGTGCGCCGCCGCCGCTTCACCGCGGAGCAAGTGATCTTTGCGGCGGGGGCGCTCGGTACGCAGCGACTCCTGCACCGGATGCGTGCACGCGGCGTCCTGCCGCACATCTCTGCGCGACTGGGCGAACTCAGCCGCACCAACTCGGAGTCGATCCTGGGCGCGCGTTCCCGGCGGCGCGACGTGGACATGAGCCGCGGCGTCGCGATCACATCCTCGATCCACCCCGACCCGGTGACCCACGTCGAACCCGTACGCTACGGGCCCGGCAGCAATCTGCTGGCGCTGCTGGCGACCGTGCTCGTCGACGACACCGGGGGGCGGCGGCGCTGGGTGGCGGGCCTGCGGGAACTGGCTCGGTCGTGGCGCGATCTGCGCCTGCTGACGTCGCCGCGGCGCTGGTCGCAGCAGACCATCGTGCTACTGGCCATGCAGCCGCTCGACAACTCCCTGACCCTGTTCCGGCGGCGGGGCAGGCTCGCCAGTCGTCCCGGGGTCGGCGCGCCGAGTCCGGCGTGGGTGCCCGCCGCGCACGATGTCGCGCGCCGGGTGGCCGAGAAGGTGAACGGCGTACCGCTCGGCGCGGTCACCGAACTCGTCGGGCGGCCGGTGACCGGGCACTTCATCGGCGGCTGCGCGATCGGCCGTGACCCGGCGAGCGGCGTGGTGGACGCCTACCACCGGTTGTTCGGTCATCCCGGGCTCCATGTCCTCGACGGGTCCGCGGTCGCCGCGAACCCGGGCGTCAACCCGTCGCTGACCATCACCGCGCTCGCCGAGCGCGCGGTCTCGTTCTGGCCCAATGCGGGCGACCCCGACCCGAGGCCGGAGCCCGGCATGCCGTACGCCCGCCTCCTGCCGGTGCCTCCTCGCCAACCCGCCGTCCCCGCCGCGGCTCCCGCCGCCCTGCGCCTTCGCCGACTGTGAAGGAGGCGAACGATAGGGTCGGCGCGTGGGTGAGGAGACGGCGCAGACGCGCAGACGGCTGGAACCGGACGTCCGGCGAGGGCAGATCCTGGCCTGCGCGGTGCGCCTGTTCGCCGAGCGGCCGTTCGCCGAGGTGTCGACGACCGACATCGCCCGTACCGCCGGGGTGGCCCGCGGGCTGATCAACCACTACTTCGGCACCAAGAAGGACCTCTACCTGGAGGTCATCAGGTCGATGCTGACCATTCCCGAGGTGGCCGTCGAGCGGCTGCCGGCCGGCGACCTGCGTACCCGTGTGGACGCGAGCGTGGCCTGGTTCCTCGACGTGGTGTCCAGGCACAGCACGTCGTGGCTCGCCGCCGCGGCCGCCGGAGGCATGACCCATGACGCCGATGTGGAGCGGGTGCTGGCAGAGGCGGAAGACGTCGCGGCGGACAGCATCCTGGTGGCGGTCGGGCTGGCCGACGTGAGCGAGCATCGGGAGCAGTTGCGCGGCATGACGCGCGCCTACGTCGGCCTCGCTTCCGCGACCGCGAAGGAATGGCTCAGGCGCGATGTGCTGAGCCGCGAGCAGGTGCATCTGCTGCTCGCGACGACGCTGATGGCACTCGTGGAATCGGTGTTCCCGACGGTCATGACAGCCTCGCGGTAAGCCTATTGGCAACCCGCCAACAGGTTGCTAACGTTCGGCACCATGACGGCCACCCTGGGTGGCACTGCCACCCCTACCACCATGTGCGAGGCGTTCCAGGCCACCGTGGTGCGCCAGCCCAGCACTGTCGCGTTGCGTACCGCGGGCGGCGGCACGGTCCTGACCTGGGCCCGCTACGCCGCCGAGGTCCGCCGGATCGCGGCCGGGCTCGCGGCCCTGGGCGTGCGCCGCGGCGACCCGATCGCCTTGCTGCTGACCAACCGCCCCGAGTTCCACCTCGTCGACACCGCGGCCCAGCATCTCGGCGCCGTACCGTTCTCCTGCTATCACAATGCCGCGCCTGCCCAGATCGCCCACCTGCTGAACGACTCCGGCGCACGCCTCGCCGTGACGGAGCGCCGGCTCAGTGCCCTCCTGACCGATGGCCCGGCCCGGCCGTCGCGGCTCATCGTCGTCGACGGCCCCGCCGGGAGCCTCACCCTCGACGACGTCGCCGGCCGGGGCGCACCCGGCTTCGATCTGGAAGCCGCCGCCCGGGCCGTCGCCCCCGGCGACCTGCTGACATTGGTGTACACCTCAGGCACCACCGGGGCGCCCAAGGCAGTGGAGATCACCCACGCCGCCATGGCGGCCATGGCCACGTCCAGCGCGGCCGCGCTCGGCATGCGCGCCGGCGACCGGCTGATCTCCTTCCTGCCCTCGGCGCACATCGCCGACCGCTGGGCCAACCATTACCTGCACAGCTGGGTCGGTACCGAGGTGACCACCCTTGCCGACCCGCGCGACATCCTGGACGCTCTGCGCGACGTCCGTCCCACGTTGTTCGGTGCGGTTCCGCAGATCTGGCAGCGGCTCGCCGCCGGCGTACGCCACATGCTCGGGGCCGACCCGCACCTGCAGCACGCGGTCGACGTCGCTCTGCAATACGCCGCGGCCCGGCGCTCGGGCGAGGTGCCGGCCGACCTGGCGGCGGCCTACCGGGTGGCGGACCAGCGCGCGCTGAGCGGCCTCCGTGCTCACCTGGGACTGGACCGGGTTCGGCTGGCCGTCACCGCCGCCGCCCCCGCGCCGCCGGCCATGGTGGAGTTCGTCAACGCCCTCGGCGTCCCGCTCAGCGAGGCGTGGGGCATGTCGGAGCTGTCCGGCATGGCGACCATGAACCCGCCGGGGGACATCCGTCCGGGAACGGTCGGGCGGCCGCTGCCGGGCGTCGAGATCCGCCTCGCTCCGGACGGCGAGCTCCTGGTCCGCGGCGCCATGGTGATGCGCGGATATCGCGGGCGCCCGGAGGACACCCGCGCGGCTGTGGACCCCGACGGCTGGCTTCATACCGGCGACGTCGCCATCGTCGATGCCGACGGCTACGTGAGCATCGTCGATCGCAAGAAGGAAATTGTGATCACCTCGGGTGGCGAGAACGTCGCGCCCGCGCGGGTGGAGTTGGCGATCAAGACACACTGCCCGCTCGTCGCCCACGCCGTGGTCGCCGGCGACGCCCGTCCGTACCTGGTCGCGCTCCTCGTGCTGGACCCCGAGGCGGTGGAGGCGTCCGCGCTTCCCGATCCCCAGGCGCTCCGGAAGGTGATCGACGCCGGCATCGACGCGGCGAACGGCACCCTGTCGCGGGCGGAACAGGTACGGGCGTTCACCGTCCTCACCGACGGCGCATGGACGCCCGGCGGCGACATGGTGACCGCGACCATGAAGGTGCGGCGACGGCCGGTCCTGCAGGCGTACGCGGAGCGCATCGAGGCGCTGTATGCGCAGGCGCAGCGCCCATGACGGCCCGGCCCCGGGTGGTGATCATCGGTGGCGGCTTCGGCGGCGTGGCGGTCGCCGCGGCGTTGCACCGCGCCGGCTTCACGAACGTGATGCTGCTGGAACGAGCTGACCGCATCGGGGGAGTGTGGCGCGACAACGGGTACCCCGGGTGCGCCTGCGACGTCCCGGCCCCGCTGTACTCGTACTCGTTCGCCCCCAACCCTGAGTGGTCACGACGGTTTCCGTCGCACGCGGAGATCCTGGCTTACCTGGACCGGTGCGTCACCGACCTCGGGCTCCGGCACCTCGTGCGCCTCGGTACCGAGGTGACCGATGCCGGCTGGGACGAGGACGGCCAATGCTGGCGGCTCCGTACGGCGGGAGGCGAGGAGATCATCGCGGACGTTGTCGTGCCCGCCTGTGGGCAGCTGTCACGTCCCGCGGTCCCGGACATTCCCGGGGCCGCGTCATTTCGCGGTCCCGCCCTCCACACCGCCCGGTGGGATCCGGCCTTGCGAGTCGACGGCAAGCGGGTGGCGGTGATCGGCACCGGCGCGAGCGCGATCCAGATCGTCCCGGCCATCGCCGGGGCCGCCTGCGGCGTCATCGTCTTCCAGCGCAGCGCTCCGTGGACTCTTCCCAAGCCTGACCGCCGCTACGGGAGAACACGGCGGGCTCTGTTCCGGCGATTTCCGTTCCTCATGCGGGCGTCGCGGGCCGGAACCTATGCCATGACCGTCTTCACCGGAGCCGCGGTCCTCGGCAACCCGGTGGCAGGCGCCGTGCTGCGCGCGGCCTCGCGGGTCCAACGCCGGTGGCAGATCCGCGATCCCCGGCTGCGGGCTCGGATCACGCCGGTCGAGCCGATGGGCTGCAAACGCGTGCTGTTCACGAGTTCGTGGCTGCCCGCGCTGGCCCGCCCCGACGTCGACCTCGTGACCGAACCGATCGTGGCGGTGACGCCGGACTCCGTGCGTACGGCGGACGGCGTCGATCATCCTTGCGACGTGATCGTCTACGGCACGGGTTTCACGGCGACGGAGTTCCTCGTGCCGATGCGCGTGGCCGGGCGGGACGGTGCGTTGCTCGACGACGTCTGGCGCGACGGCG
The DNA here is from genome assembly GCF_044465265.1 of Actinoplanes sp. NPDC049681. Taxonomy (NCBI): domain Bacteria; kingdom Bacillati; phylum Actinomycetota; class Actinomycetes; order Micromonosporales; family Micromonosporaceae; genus Actinoplanes; species Actinoplanes sp. NPDC049681. Next base: position 289,846 of record NZ_JBITLP010000009.1, on the reverse strand, counting down.
CGCACGCGTACCTCGGCATGACCGTTCCCGGGTTCCCCAACATGTTCCTGGTCTACGGCCCCAACACCAATACCGGAAACACTTCGGTCATCCTCTTCCACGAGGCGCAGGCCCGTTACATCGTCCAGGCGGTCTCCCGGATCGCGCGCGGGAACGGCCCGCTGGACGTCCGGCCGGATGTCGCGGCGGCCTACGACGAGGAACTCCAGGCCCGCCTGGCCGGCAGCGTCTGGACCGCCTGCCGCAGCTGGTACCGGACGGCGAGCGGGCGCGTCGTCACCAACTGGCCCGGCAACGCCCGTGAGTACCGGCGCCGGACGGCCCGCTTGCAGCCGGACGACTTCCGTGCCGGCGTACGGACCGCCCGCAGGACGGCTTCCGGCCGATGAAGGAATCAGGGGCGCCCCGCGGGGGTGGACGGCTTCACGCCGAATGTCAGCCGGAAATCGGTCAGCGCCAGCGTGAGCAGCGGCCGCCGACCGGCAAGGTAGCCCAGCGGCCCGCCCGGCTCGGCCCGCCAGGCAGCCCGGTGCAGCCGCAGGCCCGCCCGGCCCCGTACCGTGGTGCGCTTGACGGTGCCGCCCAGGTCCTGCACCACGCGCATCGGCGTCGGCCATCGCCCCGGCAGCCGCACCCCCGCACGGAAGGATGCCGAACCGATCGCGCCGGCGACTCCGTCGGTGCGGCCGTCCGGCGCCGTCCGCACGCTCAGCTCGGCGAGGTCCTTCGGAATGCCCCAGAGTTCGCGCCCGCCGTCGCGCGACTCCGCGCTGTCCACCCAGATCTCGGTGATGCATACCCGCGGGCGCCACCCCTCGCGCACCAGCACCGCCGACAGCAATTCCTGGTAGTGCAGCACGCCACCCGGCTCGTAGCGCACCCATGCCGCGCCGACGAGGGCCTGCCGGCCGAACGGCAGCCGCCGCACGGTCGTCGCGAGCCCGCCGGGCAACGGTGCCAGGGCCGAGCGGGGCACGGCGAAGAGCGACAGATAGAGCTGACCGCGCAGGTTCCAGGGCTCGGGCGGATACATGGCAGGCGACCTCCCGGGCATCATCGTATCGATATCGGACTATCAGGAGCAGAGGGTGCCGGACAAGGGTGGACCGCTGGGCGGCCTCAAGGTCGTCGAGCTCGGCGGGATCGGACCGGCGCCGTTCGCCGGGATGCTGCTGGCCGATCTGGGCGCCGACGTGGTGCGGGTGGACCGGCCCGGCCCGGGCTCGCCGCTGGCCGGCGATCCGGGCCTCGACCTGCTGAACCGGGGAAAGCGCTCGATCACGGCCGACCTGCGGCGGGACGACGGTCGCGAACTCGTGCTCGACCTGGTCGAGCGGGCCGCCGTGCTCATCGAGGGTTTCCGGCCCGGTGTGGCCGAGCGCCTGGGAGTGGGCCCCGAGCCGGCGCTGGACCGCAACCCCGCCCTCGTCTACGGACGGATGACCGGCTGGGGACAGGACGGCCCCCTCGCCGCCAGCGCCGGCCACGACATCACCTATCTGGCCATCACCGGTGCGTTGCACGCGACGGGCCGGGCCGGTGGGCCGCCGCAGGTGCCGGTGAACCTGCTCGGGGACTTCGGTGGCGGCGCGCTCTACCTGGTGGTCGGCGTGCTCGCGGCGCTGCGCAGCGGCCGTGGTCAGGTCGTCGACGCCGCTGTCACCGACGGGGTCGTCCATCTCACCACCCTGCTGCACGGACTGATCGCCGAGGGCCGCTGGCGCGACGACCGCGGGGTGAACCTGCTGGACACCGGCGCGCCGTTCTACGACGTCTATCGGGCCAAGGACGGCGGCTATCTCGCCGTCGGTGCGCTCGAACCGCAGTTCTACGCCGAGTTCATCCGCCTGCTCGCGCCCGGCGGCGACCTGCCGGAGCAGCACGACCGGGCACGGTGGCCGGAACTGCGCGCCGCCATCGCCGCCGCCTTCGCGACCCGGACCCGGCAGGAGTGGGCCGCCGTCTTCGAGGGGACCGAGGCCTGCGTCGCCCCGGTCCTGTCCCTCGCCGAAGCCGCCCGGCACCCGCACCTGGTGTCGAGACAGACCTTCGATCGGCGCGGCGGCGTGCTGCAACCGTCGGCGGCGCCGCGATTCTCGGAAACCCCGCTGCGGCCCGCACGGCGTCCCCCGGTGCCCGGCGAGCACCTTCGCGAGGTACGCACGGATTGGGGACTGGAGTGAGAGCACTATCGCGGCACCGCGGTCACCACGACGTTGTCGCGGTAGCGGCGGATACGCCGGTCGAACGGGCCACCACACGTGATCAGGGTGAGGCGGAGCCTGCCGTCCCGGGCGAAGTAGCGGTCGAGGGGGATTCTCGTCTTGGCGTACCGTTCGCGGCCGACGACCTGGAAGACCCGGCCGGCGCCGGCCCGGCCGGTCAGGGTGATCTCGTCGCCCGGCGCGAGGTCGCCCAGCCGGAAGAGCGCGCCCTTGCCCCGATCCGCGCTGTCGACGTGACCGGCGATGACGATCGAGCCGGCGTCGGCCGTCACTCCCGGCCCGAACTCGTACCAGCCCACCCGGTCGATGCTGGACGGCACATCGAGTTCACCGGTGGCCGTGTCGACACCGACCGCCGCGACCATGGCAGTCAGGTCCAACGCCGGAATAATCAGGATCTGCGGCCGGTCCGTCGCTGTCCCGGTCGGCAGGGCACCGTCTCGCACCGGTACGCCCACGGCTGCGGCGTAGCCGAGGGAGCGGGTGCACCGGCCAAGGCGGAGACGGCGGACGCACCGACATCCGGCGTAAGCCGCGAGCGGTACGCGGCGACGCGGCCACCAGCAGCTCGAGCGTCGTCCCGCGACGATGGCGACGGCGCGCCCCCGAGGCTTCCTCGGCGACGAGCCGCGCAAGCGGGATGCGATCGCCTGGAAGGCGGCACAACGCCGTCCGCCGGGCGCGCCGTCCTCGGACAAGCCGCTCAACGCCGGGCGGTGGCGGTCCCGCGACCACCGCGCAGCCGGAGCGCACCGGCCAGAATCACCAGGAGGCCGGCGGTGCCGAGGGCGTACCAGGGCAGGGTCGGCGAGGCCACCGGTGCCGCTGGGCACGACGCCGGGTGCGGAATGCAGACCGCCGATCGTCTGCGCGACCACGTCCAGCGACTTCTTCTCGGCCGAGCCGACGGCGTGGACGATGGTCGCCGTGTCTTCCTTCAGGTCGGGCCGATCACCGGACAGGTTCTTGAAGATCGGTTCGCCGCGGTGTGCCGCACGATCAGCCGGGCCCGGCCCGGGCGGCGCGTCGTAGCGTGAGGATGGGCATGAGAGCTCCCTGTCGCATCGAGCTTGGTGATTTGGTCTTCGATCCGGCGCACGCCGATGGATGCACGCCCGCACGAGACGAGTCGATGCATCCGAACGGGCCTGTGCGGGCGTACCGGGTGTGGAGGACGTGGTGGAGGGAGGTCGATGGGTCCCGGGGATGAGCTCGCCGAGCAGTTGCGCGACGGCGACGAAAGAGCTTTGCGTACGGCTTACGAGCAGTACGGCGGCGCCGTGTTGCTGCTCGCCCAGCGGGTGCTCGGCAATCGCGCCGACGCCGAGGACGTCACTCAGGCGACGTTCGTGGCGGCCTGGATGGGACGCGAGACGTTCGATCCGGAGCGCGGCTCGGTGCTGGGCTGGCTCCTGGGCATCGCCCGGCGCAAGGCGGTGGACCGGATCCGGTCGGCCGCCCGCGAGGAACGGGTCAGCGACACCGTACGGTCGCAGCCGTTGCCCGCACCGCCGGTCGACACCCCGGAGCGGGTCGTCGACCGGCTGGTGGTCGCCGACGAGCTGAACCGGCTGCCGAGTGAGCAGCGGCGCACGCTGGAGCTGGCGTTCTTCGACGACCTGACGCATCCGCAGATCGCGGCCGTGACAGGGTTGCCGCTGGGCACCGTGAAGAGTCACATTCGCCGTGGGATGGCGAACTTGCGACGTCGATGGGAGGTGGACGGTGCAGCATCTGGACCCCGATCGGCTGGTCCTTCTCGCGCTCTCTGAGGACGCGGCGGATCCTGACGAGTCCGTTCACCTGGCCGGCTGCGGCGGTTGCCGGGACGAGCTGCGGGCCCTGCACCACGTCGCCGAGCTGGGCGTGGAGGCCGGCGACCTGCGGGCCCTGCCCCCGCCGCCCGAGCACGTGTGGGCCGGTATCCAGTCCGACATCGCCGCCATGGCGCCGGTCGCCGGGCCGCGGCCGGCCGCCGTCGTGCCGATGGGTCGCCGGTCGGCCCGCCGTCGGCCCCGATGGGTGGCTCCGCTGGTGTCGGCCGTGGCCGCCGCGGTGGTCGCGATCGCCGGTACGGCCGTCGCGATGGGCGCCTTCGACCGCTCGCCCGACGCGGACGTCACCGCCCGGGCGACATTGTCGCCGTTACCCTCGGCGCCGGCCGGTGCGTCGGGCAAGGTGCGGGTGCTGAGCGACGGCGAGATGGTGGTGGACGTGCGTCATCTTCCGCTGACGACCGGATTCCACGAGGTGTGGCTCATCGATCCCGACGACCAGAAGAAAATGATCTCGCTGGGAAGCCTGTCCGGGCGGCCCGAGGTGGTGCTGCCCGTTCCGCCGGGCACGGACCTCAACCGCTACCGGCTGGTGGACGTCTCGGACGAGGCTCACGACGGCGACGCGGCCCACTCGGGCAAGAGCCTGCTGCGCGGCACGCTGACCTACTGAGCCGGCCGGCCGCAGCGGGAGTGTGCATCCAAGGCGGTGGTCACGGACGAAGTACGGGGCAGTGGCACCGACGCCACCACCCGTACCGGAAAGGACGCACGAAGATGTGGTTCACCCGACTCGGTAAGCGTGCCGTAGCAGTGACGACCGCCGCCCTCTTCGCCTCGGCCCTGACCTCAGCGCCGGCCATGGCGAACGGCAAGACGCAGACGCTGGGCACCAAGTCCCTCGCCGAGGTCCTGACCGCCGACAAGAGCGGCTTCGACCACAAGGGCAGCGACTACGACATCCTGACCGCCGCGGTGCTGGCCGTGCTGGACGCCAAGCCCGCCAGCCCGGTCGGCGTGCTGGCCGACGGCTCGACGGCGCTCACCGCGTTCATCCCGAACGATCGCGCGTTCCAACGGCTGGTGGCGGACATCCAGCACAGCAGGACCCTCCCCAGCGAGAAGAGCGCGTTCACGGCGGTCGCCGGGCTCGGCATCGACACGGTCGAGTCGGTTCTGCTCTACCACGTCGTGCCGGGCGCCACGGTCGACCGCAAGGCCGCCTTCAAGTCGGACGGCGCGCGGCTGACGACGGCGGCGGGGGCTCCCGTCACCGTGGACGTGTACGGCACCTGCTGGAAGCGGATCAGGCTGATCGACGCCGACCGCAACGACCGTGACCCGCGCGTCGTCAAGTACGACATCAACAAGGGCAACCAGCAGATCGCCCACGGCATCGACCGGGTTCTGCGCCCGATCGACCTGCCCTGACATCCGGTTCGGGCGGGTGCCGGCCGTACGTGCGGCGCCCGCCCGAGGCCTCAGGTGCGGGCCGGGCCCCGACGAGGTGGCGGACGCTCCGGGCGGCCGGTGGCGCGACTGAGCGGAGTGACGTACGGGGGATCCGGAGCCGGGCGTGGCAGCGCTCGTTCGCACCGACACGAGCCGCCCGGCTCCGGATCATTTCCGGCGCGGGCCCGATGCGGGGGGAAAGAGCCCAGCGCTGGTCGTGGTGCCGTCGGATCCGACGGCGCCGGTCGCTACTCCTTGACCGGGATGGATTGCGACTTGAGAGTGGCCACGGTGGACTGCTGGGCGGCCGTCAGCGCGTCCATCAGCGTGCCCCGCCCCGACACCGCCGCCTTGAAGCCGTCGGAGGCGTCGGCGTACGTCTTGGTCATCGTGGGTCCCCAGGTGAAGTCCGGCTTCACCTCGGCGGAGGCCTCGGCGAACAGGTCGTAGATGGGCTGGTCGCCGTAGAACTTGACACCCTTCTTCAGTACGGGCAGCTGGGTGCCGGTCCTGGTGGCGGGGTAGAGGTTCGCCTTCTCGTTGAGCAGGGTGAGGGCCTCGTCGGACGTGTTGAGCCAGAGCGCGAACTGCGCGGCCTCGTACGGGTGCTTGGAGCCCTTGAAGACGACGGTGCTGGAGCCGCCCCAGTTGCCCGCCACCTTGTCGCCGGCGTTCCACTGCGGCATCGGGGCGACGGCCCACTTGCCCGCGGTCTTCGGAGCGCCGGTGGCGATGGAGTTGGCACCCCAGACGGCGGAGACCCAGGTCCACGCCTTGCTCGAGTTGTAGGCGTTGTTCCACTCCGGCGTCCACGGCGGCACGGACGAGACCAGCTTGCGGTTGATCAGGTCCTGCCAGTAGCCGGCCACCTTGGTCGTCGCCGGGTCGGTCAGGCTCACCGACCAGGTGTTGCCGTCGTTGGCGAACCAGTGACCGCCCGCCTGCCACGCGAAGCCGGCGAACTGGTTGATGTCGCTCTGGGAGAAGTTGGTGATGAACCCGCCGGCGGCCTTCACCTTGGTGGCGGCGTCCGCGTACTCCTGCCAGGTGGTGGGCACCTTGATGTCGTTCGCCTCGAAGAGATCCTTGCGGTAGAACATCGCCATCGGGCCGGCGTCCTGCGGGATGCCGTACGCCGACCCCTGCTCACCGAAGCTCACCTGGTTCCAGGTCCAGTCCACGAACTGGCTCTGTGCCTTGGTGACGATGTCGCAGCCGCCGAGGTCGGTCAGGCCGTCCTGGACCCGGAAGCTGGGCAGCGCGTCGTACTCGACCTGGCCGAGGTCCGGGGCATTGCCGGCCTTCAGCTGGTTGAAGAAGTTCTGGTAGGTGCCGGCGTTGCCGGCGGGCCCGGTCTGCACCTTGACCTGGATGTTCGGGTTCTTGGCGTTCCAGACGTCGACCACCGACTGGATCTCCGGGACCCAGGAGGTGAAGGTGAGATCCACTTTACCGGCCGACGGCGCACAGGCCGCCTTCCCGGCGGAACCGGAGGCCGGGTCGTCGCTGCCGGAGCAGCCCGACAGGGCCAGTGCCGACAGGAGCACGACGGCTGTCGTTCGCATCGTGGTGCGCATGGTCACTTCCTTGTTGAGGGCGGGGGGAGTGTCACTTGAGCGAGCCGGTGCCGAGACCGCCTCGCCAGAAGCGCTGCAGAAGCAGGAAGATGATGATCATCGGAATGATCGAGACGAGCGCTCCGATCAGGACCAGCCCGCGCAGCTGGGGGTTCTGGTCGGCCTGGGAGTTCCAGGTGTAGAGGCCGAGCGTCACCGGGAACAGCTTCTCGTCGCCCAGCATGATGAGCGGCAGCAGGAAGTTGTTCCAGATGGCCACGAAATGGAACAGGAAGATGGTGATGAAGGCGGGGACCATCAGCCGTGCGGACACGGTGAAGAAGGTGCGCGCCTCGCCGGCCCCGTCGATGCGGGCCGCCTCCAGCAGATCGTCGGGAACGCTCGCGGAGGCGTAGATCCGGGCCAGGTAGACCCCGAAGGGATTGACCAGACTCGGGATGAAGACCGACCAGAAGGTGTTCGCGGCGTGCATCTTGCTGAACATGAGGAACAGCGGCAGCGCCAAGGCGGTGGCGGGCACGAGGACGCCGCCGAGGATGACGTTGAACAGCACCTCGCGGCCCCGGAAACGGTATTTCGCGAGGGCGTAGCCGCACATGCCGCTCAGGAGCGTGCCCAGCAGCGCGGCGCCACCGGTGTAGGCCAGGCTGTTGCCGAGCCAGCGGACGAAGATGCCGTCGCGGTAGCTGAACAGTGCCCGCAGGTTCTCGGCGAGCCGGAAGTCGTCGAACCACAGCGGGGAACCGTCGACGAGCTGCGCCTGGCTCTTGGTGGCGCCCACGAGCAACCACCACAGCGGCACGAGCACGTACACGGCGGCGACCGTCATGATGAGCATGCCGGTGATCCGGCCACCGAGGCCTCTGCCGGACGGGGACTTCGGCGGCGCGGCCGGTTCGCGCAGCGGCCGGCGTGCCGCGGAGATGACGCTCATCGGATCTCCCGGCGCTGGGTGACCTTCAGGAAGGCGAAGGACAGAACGAAGATCGACAGGGCCAGCACGACCGAGAAGGCGGCGGCGAGGTTGAAGTTGGGGATCGACGAGGTGGAGTAGACCGTCAGGTTCGGCGTGTACGTGCTGGAGACGGCGGAGCTGAAGCTGCGGAAGACCTGCGGCTCGGCGAGCAGCTGCAGGGTGCCGATGATCGAGAACACGGTGGTCAGCACGAGCGCCGGCATCACCAGCGGGATCTTGATCGACACGGCGGTGCGGATCGCGCCGGCGCCGTCCAGCTTCGCCGCCTCGTAGATCTCGGTCGGGACGGCCAGCAGCGCCGAATAGATGATCAGCATGTTGTACCCGACGTAGACCCAGGTCACGACGTTGGCCATCGCCCACAGCACCAGATCGGCGGAGAGCAGGTCGACGTTGCGGGTCACCGCGGTGAACGGCGACAGGTTGGGGGAGTAGAGGTAACCCCACATGATCGCCGCTACGACGCCCGGCACCGCGTACGGGAGGAAGAACGCCAGCCGGAAGAGCCGGCGGCCGCGCACCAGGCCGGAGTCGAGCAGAAGGGCGAACAGCAGGGCGAGGCCGAGCATGATCGGCACCTGCACCACGCCGAAGAGCAGGACCCGACCGACCGAGGACCAGAAGGGACCGTCGGCGAAGACGCGCTCGTACTGGGCGAAGCGGCCGAACACCTCTCGCGCCGGCCCGAACGTGCCGGTGCGCTCGACGACGTAGAGGGACTGGATGACGGCGTACACGATCGGAATGACGTAGAACAGGGCGAACAGCACGCCGAAGGGGAGGACGAAGAACAGGACGGCGCGGGTGTGCCGGTTGACGGCTGTGGACGTACTCATCGCGGTTGTTCCTCCCTCACGACCCGGACCGCACCTGCGGGAACGAGCAGGGAACCGGTGATGTCCCGGTCCTCGACGAGGTCGCGGCCCGTGGCGGGAACCTCGACCTCGGCGGTGCCGTGATTGATGACGAACAGGTAGCTGCGGTCGCCGCCGCAGCGACGCACGACTTCGAGGCTGCCGTCGCTCTCCGGACCGGTACGCGCCACTCCGGCCGCGGTGAGCGCCTGACTCAGGACGTCGCGCAGAGCTGCCGGCTCGAGCTGGGTGGCGACGTACCAGCCGGTGCCCTCGCCGAACGCATTGCGCGTCACCGCAGGGACGCCGGGGAGCGGGCCGTCGGTGTACGTGCTGATCGCGGTCGCCGTGCGCAGGTGCAGGTGCTCGGCCCACACGCCGGCGCGGCCGCCGGAGCTGAGCTCGAGGGTGTCGCCGGGCAGCAGCGGGAAGAACTCCTCGACCGAGATGCCGAGCATGTCGCGGAACGCGCCCGGGTAGCCACCCAGGCGGACCCGGTCGGCCTCGTCGGCGATCCCGCTGAAGAAGGTGACGAGGGCGTGCCCGCCGGCGGCGACGTAGTCGTTCAACGCCTGCGCATCCCCGTCGGAGACGGCGTAGAGGCACGGTACGACGACGAAGCGGTAGCCGCTCAGGTCGGCGCCAGGGGCGACGACGTCCACGGTCACCCCGAGGCGGCGCAGCTCGCGGTGCACGGCGTGGACCTGGTCGAGATAGCCTACGGCCTCCGACGGGCGGCCCTCACCCTCGGCGGACCACCACGCCGGCCAGCTGAACACCAGTGCCGTGTCCGCGACGACCCGGGTGCCCGCCACTTCCGCCAGGCGGCCCAGCACGGCCGAGAGGTGCAGAACCTCGCGCCAGACGGCCGTGTCGGTGCCCGCGTGCGGCACGAGTGCGGAATGGAACTTCTCCGCGCCCTGCGGCGACGCCCGCCACTGGAAGAAGCAGATCGCGTCCGCGCCGCGCGCCACGTGGGTCACGGAGTTGCGCACCATCTGCCCGGGGGTCTTGGCCACGTTGTACGGCTGCCAGTTGACGGCGCTGGTGGACTGTTCCATCAGCATCCAGGGCCGGCCGCCGGCCAGTCCGCGGGTCAGGTCCGCGGCGAACGACAGTTCGGCCACGGGGTCGCCGAGCCGGTGGTCCAGGTAGTGGTCGTTGGCCACCACGTCCATGTGCGGCGCCCATTGCCAGTAGTCCAGGTTCCGGATGTGGGCGGTGACCATGAAGTTCGTCGTCACGGGGATGGCGCTGTGCCGCCGGATCACCTCGGCCTCGGCGCGGTAGCAGCCGAGCAGTTCGTCGGAGCTGAACCGGTGGAAGTCGAGGACCTGTCCGGGGTTGCGCAACGACAGCGCGGCGCGCGGTGGCTGGATCTCGGCCCAGTCGCCGTAGCGCTGGCTCCAAAACGTGGTGCCCCACGCGGCGTTCAGCGCATCGATGGTGCCGTGCCGCTGCTGCAGCCAGGTGCGGAACGCGGCGGCGCTCGTGTCGCAGTAACACAGGGCGTTGTGGCAGCCGAGCTCGTTGGAGACGTGCCAGAGGGCGACGGCGGGGTGGCGGGCGTAGCGCTTGGCCACCTGCTCGACCAGGGCCAGGGCGTACCGCCGGAACACCGGTGAGCTGGGGCACCACGCCTGGCGACCGCCAGGGTGGCGGGTGGTGCCGTCGGCGGCGACCGGGAGCACCTCGGGGTGGCGGGTGGTCAGCCAGGGCGGCGGCGACGCCGTACCGGTGCCCAGGTTGATCCGGATCCCGCGGGAGTGCAGCAGGTCGACGACGGTATCGAGGCGCTCGAAGTCGTAGTCGCCGGCCCGGGGCTCGACGTCGGACCAGCCGAAGATGTTGATGGCCACCAGGCCGACCCCGGCCTCGGCCATGAGCTCGACGTCCTCTTGCCACACGTGCGGCGGCCACTGTTCCGGGTTGTAGTCACACCCGAGCGTGATGGCGCCCGCTGTGATCATTCCTGCTCCCTCCCGGTGTGTGTACGTGCACACATTCGAGCGAAGGATATTGCCGGACGCCGTGTGTGAACGTGCACACATTAAGATGTGGATCTCGTGGAGGTCAAGGCCAGCCGATAAAGTGACGCCGTGCCGTTGTCCCGCCCCTCCTCACGCCGTGCGACCGTGCACGACGTGGCCGCCGCCGCCGGCGTCTCGCGGGGCACCGTCAGCCGGGTCATCAACGGCGGGTACGTCTCGCCGCAGGCCCGGGCCGCGATCGAGGCCGCCATCGCCCAGGTCGGCTACGTGCCCAACACCGCCGCCCGCAACTTGGTCCGGCAGCGTTCCCAGGCGGTCGGGTTCGTCGTCCTCGAGCCGCACATGCTGTTCCTCGAGGACCCCAACATCGGCGCGATCATGCTGGGGGCCAACGCGGCGTTGTCGGACGCGGACTACCAGATGGTCAACCTCGTGGTGGACTCGGAGCGCGACACCGAGCGGGTCAGCCGCTACCTCAGCGGCGGGTTCGTCGACGGCGTGATCATCGTCTCGGCGCGTACCCACGACCCGATCATCCGGGTCCTGGCCCAGCTGGCCATCCCGGCCACGTACGTCGGCCACCCCCGCGACATCGACCCCGGCATCCCCTTCGTCGGCATCGACAACGTCGGGTCGGCCCGGCTGATCACCGAGCGGCTCATGGCCACCGGGCGCCGGCGCATCGGCATGATCGCCGCCGCCGTCGACCGGGACAGCGGCGCCGACCGCGTCACCGGCTTCCAGCAGGCGCTCGGCCGCCGCTTCCGCCCGGAGATGGTCGCCGAGGTGCCGCTCTACGACTACTCGTGGGGCACCAAGGGGATGCGCGTGCTGCTCGAACGCGACCCGGACATCGACGGGGTCTTCGCCGGCTCCGACGCCCTCGCGGCCGGCGCCCTGGAGGCGTTGCGGGACGCCGGACTGGCCGTACCGCGGGATGTCGGCATCGTGGGCTTCGACGACAGCTCCTGGGCCCTGCGCACCCAACCCCATCTGTCCACCGTCCACCAGCCGGCGACGGACCTCGGCGCTCGTGCCGCGGACCTGGTCCTCAGGCAGCTCCGCGGCGACGATGTCGACGCGGGGGGAGTCCTGCTGCCCACGCCGGTCGTCTGGCGAGGTTCCGCTTGAGCTCGATCGAGATGTCCGGGGACGGCGCCACCGTGGCGGTCCATACCCGGAGCACCACGTACGCCCTGCACATCGACGCCGCCGCCGGCAGCCTGCGGCCGGTCCACTGGGGATCGCGCCTGGACCTGGCCGCGGCACGTGCCCTCCCCGCACGGCCCTCGGCGCACACCGACACCTTCGAGGCGCCGTGGGAGGCCGCGGAGGACTACCCGGCCCAGGGCTCGCGCCGGTTCGGCGCCGCAGCGCTGGGCGGATGGTTCCCCGACGGCTCCGCCGACTGCGAGCTGACCGTCGTCGACCAGCGCGTCGACGGGGACCAGCTCACCGTCATGCTGACCGACACCCGTCAGCCACTCGCCGTCGACCTGCACTACCGGCCGGTGGCCGGCACCGACGTCATCGAACGCTGGGCGGTCCTGCACCACACCGGCGATGCCGGCATCATCGACCTGCATCGGTACGACGCCGGCGCCTGGTGTGTGCCTCCGCGCGACGACTACCGCATCAGCCACGTCACCGGCGCGTGGTCGGCGGAGGGCCTGGTGCACCGCACCGCCCTCCCCGTGGCCGAGACCCACTTCACCAGCCGCCGCGGCGTCACCGGACACCATGCGAACCCCTGGGTCATGGTGGACGACGGCACGGCCCGGGAAGAGCACGGTGAGGTCTGGTCGATGGCGCTGGCGCACAGCGGTTCCTGGCGCATCACCGCCTCACGCAGCCACGCCGGCCGCTGTGCGGTCCTGGGCGGTGCGGGGCACGAGGGGGTCCGCCACCGGCTCGGCCCGGGGGAGGCGTTCACCACCCCCGTCTTCGCCGGCCTCTACACCGGCGGAGGCTTCGGGGCGGCGAGCCGGGGCTGGCATGCGTACCAGCGCGGCCACGTCGTCCCGCACGCGAGCGAGCTGCGGCCGGTGCTCTACAACTCGTGGGAGGCCACGACCTTCGACGTCACCCAGGAAGGTCAGCTCGCCCTGGCGAGGCTGGCCGCGGACCTGGGTGCCGAGCTGTTCGTGGTCGACGACGGCTGGTTCGGGGCGCGCACCAGCGACCGCGCCGGCCTGGGCGACTGGACACCGAACCCGCACCGCTTCAGGGACGGGCTCGGCCCCGTCGCCGAGGAGATCCGCGGTCTCGGTATGGGCTTCGGCATCTGGGTGGAGCCCGAGATGACCAACCCCGACAGCGACCTCTATCGCACCCACCCGGACTGGGTGCATCACACCCCGGGTCATCGGCGTACGGAGCTGCGCAATCAGCTCGTGCTCGACTTCGGACGCGCCGATGTGCGCGAGTGGGCCTGGCAGTGGCTCGACGGCCTGGTCCGCGACACCGGGGCGGCGTTGCTGAAGTGGGACTTCAACCGCCCGATCACCGAGGCCGCGCAGGACGCATGGACCGGTCATGCCCGGGGCGTGTACGCCGTCGTCGACCGCCTCCGCGCCGCCCACCCGCAGCTGCGCATCGAGTCCTGCGCGGGTGGCGGCGGACGGGTCGACCTCGGCATCATGGCCCGTACCGACCAGTTCTGGACCAGCGACAACACCGACGCCGTCGACCGGCTCACCATCCAGCACGGGCACACCCAGCTGTACGCGCCCCGCTCGATGGTCGCCTGGGTCACCGACAGCCCGAACCCGCTGACCGAGCGGGTCGTGCCGCTGCCGTTCCGGTTCCACGTGGCGATGACCGGCACCCTGGGAATCGGCGGCGACCTGACTACCTGGGACACCGGCGAACTCGCCAACGCCCGCCGGCTCGTCGCCCAGTACAAGGACATCCGGCCCGTCGTGCAGCATGGCGAGCTGTACCGCCTGCGCGATCCGCGCGAGACGGTGTCAGCTGTGCAGTATCTGCACGGCGACCGCGTCGTGGTCTTCATTTTCCAGGTGGGCGCGCAGTTCGCTGCCCCGCTGCGGTCGCTGCCGCTGGCCGGGTTGGATCCCACCGCCACCTACCGCGACGACGACACCGGTGACGTGTACGGCGGGGCCACGCTCGCCGGACCGGGCCTGCCCGTGCGGCTGCCCGGCGGCGACTACGCGAGTGCCCTCGTCCGCCTCACCCGGCTGAGGACGTAACTCCACGGGCTGGCCGTGGATACCCTGCGAGCATGGCTGATCACCGGATGCTCGCCGTCGCTCACCGGGCCGGCAACACCGTCGCCGGGCTGCGGGCCGCGTTGACGTCCGGGGCGGATCTCGTCGAGGCGGACGTGCACCTCTACCGGGGCGCCCTCGAGATGCGGCACAGCCGCGCGCTCGGGCCTCACCTGTTCTGGGACAGGTCGGGCGGCATCGTCCGGCGGCGCACGGTCGCGGTGCCGGAGCTCGACGAGATCCTCACGGTCGCGGCCGGGGATCCGCGGCTCTTGCTGGATCTCAAGGGTCGCTCCCGTGCGGTCGCGCATCGGGTCGCCGAGACGTTGCAGGCGCGGTGTCCGGGCGTACCGGTTGCGGTCTGTACGAAAGAGTGGGCGATGCTCGAGGCGTTCCCGCCGCAGATGAACGTGCGGCGGATCCTGTCCGCCGCCAGCGCGCTCCAACTGGCCCGGCTGCGTGTACGGATGCGCCGCGAACGCGTGGACGGCGTCTCGATCCGGCTGCGATTGCTGAGCGCCCCGGTGGTGGCCGAGCTTCGCCGAGCCACCGACCTGGTGCTGGCGTGGCCGGTCGATTCCGAGGCCGAGCTCGCGCACGCGGCACGGCTCGGCGTGACCGGCGTGATCAGTAAGAACATGACGATGGTGAGCCGGCTGGCGCACCATCGCGGGGTCACCGATCCGGCCTAGCTTGGGTACCATGACCGGGCTGGAAGATCGGGGGATGTTCTGACCAGGGATTTAGAGGCGCGGGAATTCGATGCCTATCGCATCGGTGACACCAGCCGGTTCGTGACCAACCTCGAGGACGAGATGCGCGATGCCCGTCCGGGGGAACCCGTGCGCGGTCTTGACGCCATCGAGGGCTCGGATGCCTCGGGCACGGTCTACTGCGTGGTGGATCTGACCGGTGCGGTCGTCCAGGTCGGCATCACCGACGGCTGGTGGGAGGAGGTCGGTGCGCACGGGGTGGCGCCGGCCGTTCTGCAGGCATTGCAGCTCGCGCGCGAAAAGGCCGGTATCGCGAAACTCATGCTTGCTCGATACGGCCGCCCGCTTCCCTCGCCGAGCCCGGCCGTGAGCCACGCCGAGCCGGAGCCGGAGTATGCCGGGCCGGAGTACGACGACCAGGCCGGCCGGGCCGAGGCCGCGCGCCGGAAGATCGACCGGGCCGCCGCCTCGCTGGCCGAGTCGAGTCGTTTCCTGCGAGCCGTGAACAGTGGCGAGCGCCGGCAGGTGGTCGGGCCGCGTGGCCTTTTCCGGGTGCACGTCGAGGGTCTCCGCGTCGTCGGTGCGTCGGTGAACGAGCATGGGCTGCGCGCGGATGACGCCGCTGCGCTCGCCGATGATGCTCGCGAGGCGTTGCTCGCCGTCCGGGGCCGGCTCGCTGACCATGGGGAGAGATGATGGGCGATTACAACTGGTTCTCCGAGGAGAACCTTCAGGTCGCGACCGAGGGTCTGTACGAAGAGGCCAAGAAGTGGGAGGGCCTGGCGGACCGGATGCTGTCCGTCGTCTCGCTCGCCGCCGGTCAGAGCCTTCAGCCGAGTGCGTTCTCGGTCATCGTGGACGGGCCGGTCGGTCTCGCCACCACCAGCGACCTCAACGGCGGCTACCAGAAGATGTTCGACTGGCTCAACGCTCTGTTCCAGCAGGGTGCCGTCCAGTTCGAGGCCATGGCCGTCGCGTTGAAGAACAACGCCGAGTGGTACGACCACACCGACGCGAACACGGCGCAGAACTTCGACGACATCGCCAAGCAGTCCTGACGCAACGGGAGAAACGGTGACTAATCCGCTGCCTCCGGGCGCGACCGGTACCGATCAGACCTTCGCCCCCGCCCTGCTGGGGGCCTTCCGGGACGGAGTGTCCGTGCTGGAACAGGGGATCCAGCAGATCCAGGACGCCTGGAACGGCCTGATCAACGCGGTCAACGGCTTCATCCAGCGCGTCAACGACTATCTGGACAACCGGCACTTCTGGCAGAAGCCCTTCGACTGGCTCTTCGACGACCTGCAGGAGGGCTGCGAGAAGGTCAAGGCGGTGATCCTCAAGGTCCAGGAGAAGGTGAACTCGGTCCTGGACACGGTGCAGAAGGCGGTGAACGGCTCGATCCCGGTCTTCTCGCTCTTCGAGGTCGGCATGGACTGGGGCACCAAGATCAAGACGCCGCTCTCCGACATCGCCCCCGACCTGACCCCGTCCGGCAAGATCGACAGCTGGCGCGGTCCGGCGCATGAGACCTTCAAGACCCGGGTCCAGGATCAGGCCGACGCGATCGACGCCGTGGTCGGCAAGGTCACGGCCACCAGCACCTGGTTGTCCAGCGTGGCGGAGGCCAACGTGGACTTCGTCGCCGACCTGACCACTCAGGTGTCCGACGTCGTCTCCACGCTCACCGCTGTCGGCGCCGACGTGGCCGAGGTCGCCGCGACCGACGTGGCGGGCGCGTTGCAAGCGTCGAATCACGCGTCCGAGGGCACCGGCCAGGCCGTGGCGCTGATCCTCAACTACCTCGCCAGCCTGGCGAGCCGCCTGGCCGGAGTGGTGGCTCAGATCAACGAGCTGGCCAACGAGTACGGCGACCACACGGGGCTTCCCCGCGGTCAGTGGCCCCAGGCGGTCAACGCATGAGAGGCCGCCCGATCGCGTGGGGACTGATCGCTGTGGCCGCCCTCGCGGGATGCTCGAGCCCCGACGTGTCGCCGATCGACTCGACGATCCCCACGCCGTCCGGCCCGGTGGCGTCCCGTTCACTGCCGCCGGTCGCGCACAAGTGGAGCGTCGCGGCAGTGAAATGCCCGGAGTTGACCGTCGCCGCTGCTCAGCAGCTCAAGGTCGGCGGCAGGGGAACTCAGACCAGGTCCACCGGGTCCGACGACTTCAGCAAGATCGTCGAGTGCCGCTGGGGTCCGGAGGACCGGAGCGCCACCTCGGTGACCGCGAAGCTGTCGGTGTGGGCCGACCAGGCCGGCGCCGACGCGGGCTGGCAGACCGTCAGCACCGCCCTCGTCAAGCCCGAGCCGCTGGCGGGGGTCGGTGAGGAGGCGTTCGTGTCCCGGCCGCTGGACCTTCGCGGCGTCCAGGTCGACGTACGTACCGGGAACGCCTACGTGACCATCCACCTGATTCCCGCCGCCGGTGCCGCCGGTGGCGACGCCGAGCTGCGCGAAGCCGCTGCGGCGATCGCCGGCGACGTCATCGACGATCTGGTGCCGGCGTGACGCTTCCCCGGCCGTCCCGTGAGTTCATCGCCGAGGATGTGCTCTCCGGGCGCGCCAACCCGGACACCTTTCCCTTCCGGTACATCTTCCTGACGAGTGGGGACGCGGCCAGCTTCCGCGCCGGCCATGCCGGCCTCCTCGCCCGGGCGGACGTCGTCTTCACCGCGGTCGAGCTGCTGGAGACGCGAGGCTGGGAGTTCCTGCACGTTCTCGAGGGCGGCCAGGTCGCCTATCTGCGCCGGGCGGCCCGCTGAGTTCTGCGCCCTCACGAAGGTGCGCCACAAGACGCCACGGAGCATGTGCGGGGCCGCGGCCTCTGCCGGCCAATATCTTTGCCATGTGCAACGTTTGTCTTGTGCATGGAGGGTTATGTCAGGGGGCGTACTCGTCCCGGCCGACGACCGGCCGAGCCACGGCCTGGAGTTCCCGGACGAGGCCGGGTCCCCGTACCGGATCGCCTGAGCAGCAGAGATGAACAGGAGTAGACCATGATCGCGGTCGTTCGCGCGGCGGGCTCCGACTCCACCCGCTGGCATCTGGTACGCCGTACCGGCGTGAGCGCCGACGTCCTCGCTCACGCCGTCGCGCCGCTCCCGGCGAGCCCCGGCGACCGCTGCGGGCAGCCTTGGCTGCCGGCTGTACGCAAGCTGCGCGACGGCGACGGAGTGATGACGGTCGCGGCCACCGGCGACGGGCATTTCCGCTGGACCCTGACCGGCGCGCACGACGCGATGGTCGCCGAGTCGCCGGGGGTGTACCGCGACGCCGAGGCCTGCCGGGAAAGCTTCCGGGCCGCACAGGACGCCGCCCGGCTCGCCCTGGGCGGCCGGCAGCACCACGACCTCCTCCGTGTCCCGTAAGCCCCGTCGAGAGGAAATGCCATGCCACAGTGGTTGCAAGCCGGTGGCTGGGGTCTGCTGGCCGGATCCGCCCTGCTCATCGGCGCGGCGATCGGATATCTGGCCCGCGTGCCGCGGCATGTCGTGGCGTCGGTCATGGGCTTCGGAGCCGGTGTCCTGCTCTCGGCGGTCGCCTTCGAACTCATCTCCGAAGCCCACGACCGTGCCGGGCTCACCCCGACGGTGATCGGCGCCGTCATCGGCGCCGTGACCTACACCGGATGCAACGTCGTTCTGGCCCGTCGAGGCGCGCGCCACCGCAAACGGTCGGGCGATCAGCAGCCGTCCGAGCAGCAACAGTCCGGCTCGGGCACGGCCATCGCACTGGGCGCCCTGCTCGACGGCATTCCCGAGTCGATCGTGATCGGAACGAGCCTGCTGGGCGGCGGCGCCGTCGGCGTGGTGACCGTGGCGGCGGTGTTCATCAGCAACGTTCCCGAGGGCCTGTCCAGCGCCGCCGGCATGCGCCACGGCGGCCGCAGCCCCCGGTACGTCTTCGGGCTCTGGACGGCGATCGCCCTGATCAGTGCGCTCGCCGCGATCGCCGGGTACACGCTGCTCGGCGGTGCGCCCGCTGCCGTACTGGCCGGGGTCACCGCGCTGGCCGGCGGCGCGATCCTGGCGATGGTCGCCGACACGATGATTCCCGAGGCCTTCGAGAACGCCCATCTGCTCATCGGCCTGGTCACCGTGGTCGGCTTCCTGATCGCGTTCGGCCTGTCGACCGCCGGCCAGTAGCAGCGGCGGGCCGGCCCGTCAGACCCCGCCGTCGATGGCGGCGGTGGTCAGCGCCTCGGCCCCGAGGCCCCACTTGTCGAGGATCTTGGTGTAGGTCCCGTCGGCGATGAGTTCGCGCAGGGCGAGCTGGACGGCGTGGCGCAGTTCCGGCCGGTCCTTGGCCAGGCCGATGCCCATGGGGCTGGCCTCGAGCTGGACCCCGGTGAGCTTGAACGCGCCCTGGCCGGCCTTGACCTGGGCGGCGGCGCTGGTGTACCCGTCGACGACGGCGTCGACGGTGCCCTTCTTCAGCATCGGGTACGCCTCGCCCGAGCCGACGGCCCGCACCCGCGGGGCGGCGCGTCCCGCGGCGGTGCACAACTTGGCCTGCGACGCCACGAGGTCGGATTGGGTGGTGTCCGCCTGGAAGCCGACCGTGCGACCGCAGACCGCGTCGAGGCCGTCGATGCCGGCGGGGTTCGCCTGCGCCACGACGACCTGAGATCCCTCGACGAGATAGTCGACGTAGGTGAGCTTCTGCTGCCGCTCGGCGTTGTCGGTCATGCCGGACATGACGGCGTCCGCTTTGTGCTGGGCGACGGTGGGGATGATGTCGTCCCAGGCGACGTTGCGAAACTCCAGACGCAGGTTCAGCCGCTCGGTCAGGGCGACGGCGAGATCGTAGTCGACGCCCTGCGGCTGCTTCTGGTCGTCGTAGAACTCGAACGGCGGGTAGGCGATCTCCGCCGCGACGACGAGGACGCCGGCCTTGCGTACGTCGGCGGGGACCGCGGCCGCCGCGTCGCCCTGCCGGTTCGGCGCCGCGACCGAGTAGCTCGCGCCGCCGATGATCACCACGGCGCCGACGGCCAGTGCCGTCATGACACGGACTGCGCGCATGAGCTTCTCCCGGGACCTCGACTACGTCTGTTCCTCCCATCGGCCGGCGGCTGCGCGGGATGAGGGACTGAGCCACGGCTCAGCTTTTTCCGGAGTCGGCCGAACCGTATGACGTCTACTGCATCGGAAGGTCACCATGGTCCGAGTTGTGCCGCGCCTGACGCTGGGCCGCAAGATCGTCACGCTGGCAACGGCCGGCCTGATGCTGGTCCTGGCCGTCGGTGGGATCGGTCTGCTCGCGGGCGCCCAGCAGCAGCGCGCCCAGGAGCGCCTGGTACGCGCCACGGACGCCGTCCGGGCGGACCGGGCTGTCGCGGCCGCACAGGCGGTGTTGCGCGGAGACGTGCTCGCATCCATGGTCGCCCGCACCGCTGAGCAGCGCCGCGCCGCGCTCGACGGCCTCGGCGGTGACGCCGCGACGCTGCGCGACAGCATCGCCGCCCTGCACGCCGACAGCGCCCCCGCACCGGTACGCGCGGCGGCTGCGGGCCTGGACGACAAGGTCGAGCTGCTGATCACGCTGAGCCAGCGGCTGGTGAGCCTGGCCAACCTCGGTGTCACCGACCCCGGCCAGGACCGGGCCCGTGCCGCGCTGCCCGAGTTCCAGAAGTCGTCCGACGCCCTCGGCGCCTCGCTGAAGCCGGTCGAGGCGGCCATTTCCGCGGAGGCCCGCCAGGCCCGCCTCGACGCCGACGCCGCCCAGCGTTCCGCCCGCACGCTCACCATCGCCGGCAGCATCGCCGCCGCCGTGCTGCTGCTGGGCTCCGCCGTCGTCCTGGCCCGGCACACCAGCCGCCGCCTCAAGGACTGCCTGCACGTGGCCAACGCCATCGCCGACAAGAACCTCACCGTCCGGCCGCGCGTCACGGGGTCGGACGAGCTGACCGAGCTGTCTCTGGCGATGGGCCGGGCCACCGAGAACGTGCGTACGGCCATCACCGAGCTGGACGAGGCGGCCGACACCCTCGCCAGCGCGTCCGAGGAGATGCACGCCACGAGCGGCAGCATGACCCACGGCGCCGAGACGACGGTGGAGCGTACGTCGGTCCTGTCTACCGCGGCCGGCACGGTCCACGAGGCGGTGAACGCGGCCGCGTCCAGCGTCAACAGCATCGGCGACTCCATCGACGAGATCGCCGCACGCACCGACGACGCGCGGCGGATCGCCGCCGACGCCTCCGGTGCGGCGGAGACGTCCGGGCAGCTCGCGCAGCGTCTCCACACCTCGAGCGCCGCCATCGGCGACGTGGTCAAGCTGATCAACTCGATCGCCGAGCAGACCAACCTGCTCGCCCTCAACGCCACCATCGAGGCCGCCCGGGCCGGAGAGTCCGGCAAGGGCTTCTCCGTCGTCGCCGGTGAGGTCAAGGACCTGGCCCGGGAGACCGCCGCGGCCACCGAGGACATCTCCCGGCAGATCGACGCCATCCAGCGCGACTCGCAGGCCATGCGCGACGGCATCGCCGAGGTCGCCCGCATCGTCGGCGACATCAACGGCACCCAGGACGTCATCGGCAACGCCGTGGACGCCCAGAGCCGCGCGACGGCCGAGATCTCCGCCAGTGTGGAGCGCGCCGTGGCCGCCGTCGACGGCATCACGAACAGCCTCGAAGAGGTCGTCCAAGGGGCATCCCTGACCAGCGTCGGCGCCGGCGAGACCCAGAGCGCGGCGACCGACCTGGCCCGGCTCGCGGCCCAGCTACGAAACCTCGTCCGCGAGTTCCAGCTCGCCTGATCTCCGTTCCGGAACGCCGTGGTCCGTCCACAGTGCTGCCGCAGCGGTAGCAGCGTTGGCACGTTTCCGTGAGTTGCCGCGGCGGCGGAGCCGCCATGCTGATTCCTGCCCGCGCATCACGAGAAGTGAATGCGGGAAGGCGCATCGCGCCGCATGAATCTCACGGGGAAGGAACACTTCGATGCATCGTCTCGCCCAGGTCTTCGGGGCTACCACGCTGGTGGCCCTCGCTGCCGCCTGCAGCAGCACCACGACCCGGCATGAGGACGCCGCCGCGGTACCGGCCGGTGCCGGTTCGTCCGCGGCCGCACCGGCCGCATCGGCCGGCAATGCTCCGGCAGCCACACCCACGCCCCGGGCGTCGTCGAGCGCGTCGCCGACGTCCCAGCCGGTCAAGATGACCGATCCGGCCCACCTGACCATCCACCCGGACCACATCGGACCGCTGAAGATCGGCATGAGCCTGCGTGCCGCCAAGGCGACCGGCCTGATCGTCGTCAACACCGACCAGGACGCTGCCGGTTCCGGCGGCTGCGTGAGCGCGCACTGGAAGGGCCAGTCGGAGCACGTCTGGATGGTCTTCAACGGCAGGTACGGGCTGCGCGCCCTCGACTCGTTCGGCGACCAGAAGACGCCGGAGGGCATCAAGCCCGGCAGCACGCTGGCCGCGGTGCGCCGGGCGTATCCGCACCTCACGTGGCGCGTTGACGGCGACGAAACCCCCGATGCGCGGCGAACCGGCGGCGACGCCTTGGTGGACGCCGTGAAGGGCGACGGCGCGCACTACCGGATCAACATCCAGAAGAAGAAGGTCACCGACGTGCAGCTGGAAAGCGACCGAACCGGCTGCTACGAGTGACAGCCCGCGCCCGCATGCACTGACGTCGGAGGCCGGGGCCTTCCTCCAGCGCTGGTTGGCGGAAGGCCCGGCCGGGCCCCTGACACCTCCGCCGTCAGCGGTGCACGTAGGCGGCGAGGCCACCGAGCTCTTCGCTGGCGATGAATACCGACCGTACGTTGATGATGGCTTCCTCGGCGTGGGCGGTGCAGCCCCACGCCGAGTCGCCCCACGAGTCGGCGACCTTGAGTTCGGCCGGTGCGGTGCACCCTTGCTTGCCGCCGAGCTGACAGTGTGCGGGGCGCGGGGTGGCGGCCTGCGCGGCCGCGGCGGCGCGCATCCGGGCAGCGAGTTCCGCGGCTGCGACGGCGCGCTGTTCCGCATCGGCGCGCAGCTTCCGTTCTGCTTCCACCGCTTCGGCCAGGGCGTCGTGGGCTGCCTTGGCGCGTGCCTCGGCGGCGGTCTTCGCCTGCTCGATGTGGTGGCGCTCGATGGCCAGGGCCGCGGTGTCGGCGAAGACGCGGGTGAGCGCGAGATCGCTCTCCTGCGGGACGCGCGGGGTGCGGTGGTAGATGGCGAAGGTGCCCAGCAGGGTGCCGTCGCGAGCCAGGATCGGCGCGGACCAGCAAGCGGCGAGCCCGGCCCGCTCGGCCAGGTCGCGGAAGTCGGTCCAGAACGGGTGGGCGGCGATGTCGCTGACGATGACCGGTTGCCTGCGGTGGGCGGCCGTGCCGCAGGAGCCGACACCCTCACCGGTGGCGATCCCGTCGATGGCCTGGTTGTAGAAGTCCGGCAAGCTCGGCGCGGCGCCGTGACGCAGGTGCTGCCCGTCGGACTCGGCGAGCAGGATGGAGACGAGCATCTCCTGGGGAGCCACGTTTTCGATACAGCGGGCCATCCCGTCGAGCACTTCGCTCAGGGGTGCCTGGCGGGCGATCTGTTCGAGGACGGCGCGGTGTTCGGCCATCAGCCGCTGGGCGTGCTTGACCTGGGTGATCTCCACGCCGATGACCCGGATCGCCGTCACGCTGCCGTCGGCGTCCCGGCGAGGCTCGTACGTGAAGTCGAAGAATGCCTCCCGCGCGTGCACTCCGGTGCCCACTGTGATGCGTACATCACTGCCGGTGAAGGACTCGCCCGTACGGTAGACCTGATCCAGCAGCTCGACGAAGCCCTGGTCCGCCAGTTCGGGCATCAGCTCGGCGACCGTGACGCCGGTGCGTGCCCGTTGCTCGCCGATGGCGGCGAAGAAGGCCGGGTTCGCCGCCTCCACCATGTGCTCCGGCCCCGTGAGCAACGCGAAAGCGACGCTGGACTGCCCGAACAGGGCCCGCAGGTCCTCGTCTGCTGCGCCCCCGGCACCAGCCGGATCGGCGGTGGCGCGTTGGTCTGGTACCGCCGTCATGGTGTGCGTCCCCTCATCCTCTGCGCTGCGAATGGTAGATGGATCGGGTGCCGGCCGCAGTGCGGCACGACCGTCCTCGCCGAGCACGACGGACCGGGGACCACCTTCCACATCACCATGCCCGCCAAGATGCCGAGCTGACTCGACGACCGATCCGCGTCACGGCGATGCGGGTGGTGCATGCGCAGGCGTCACGGTCGCGAGGGGATTCGCCCGCGAACTCGTACCGGCAGTGCTGCGCCGGCGTAGGTAGTCGTACAGGTCGGCCAGCGGCGCGGGCCTGGCGAAGAGGTATCCCTGGGCGAGATCGCAGTGCAGGGCGCGTAGTCGTTCGGCCTGGGTGGGGGTCTCGACGGCCTCGGCGATCGTGGTGAGCTCGAGGCTGCGCCCGAGTTCGACGATCGCGCGGATGAACGCGAGCTCGCGCACGCCCCCGGTCTCGATCTGCTGTGCGGTGAAGGAGCCGTCCATCTTGAGGATGTCGACGGGCAGTTCGCGCAGGTACGCCAGGGAGGAGTAGCCGGTGCCGAAGTCGTCGACGGCGATACGAACCCCGTTCTCGCGCAGTTGTTGCAGTTGGGCGGTGACAGTGGCGGCATCGGTGATGGAAGTGACCAGGACCGTTTCGGTGATCTCGACGATCAAGGCCGGCCCGGGTACGTCGCTGGTGTGCAGCAGGTGCAGCAGCCGGGTCGCGAACAGTGGGTCGCGCAGTTGATGCGCGGAGACGTTCACGGTGACGGCGACCCCGTTCTCGCGCCAGAGCCGGCGAAGGTCCGTGCTGACCTGGCGGAGAACCCAGTCGCCGATCGCGGTGATGGCACCGCTCTGTTCGGCCAGCGGAATGAAACGGTCCGGAGGGATGCGGGTTCCGTCGGGACGGGTCCAGCGCAGCAGCGCTTCCGCAGCCACCACGTCCCCGGTGGCCAGTTCGACGATCGGTTGGTAGTGCACCCCGAGTTCGCCCGCTTCCACGGCCTGGTGCAACTGGGCCACCAGTTCGGTGTTGGCCAGGCGCTCTGCGTGCACGGCCGGGTCGAAGAACGCGACCTGGTCCCCACCGCGTGCTTGGGCAGTGCGCCGCGCCAGGTCCGCGTCGCGCAGAGCCTGCGAGCCCGGTTGCCCGGCCGGTACGCGAACCGCGCCGATGCTGACGGCGAAGCGTCGTGCGCCCAGCCCGCGCAACCGGTAGGGGCGGTGCACGGCGGCGAGGACGCGCCGGCCGAGATCGTCCTCGTCGGCATCGTCGTACACGGCGAACTCGTCGGCCGCCAGGCGCACCACGGTGGCATCGCTCGGTACGGCGGCGCGGATCCGTTCGCCGGTCTCGACCAGGATTTCGTCGCCGGCCTGCTGGCCGAAGGTGTCGTTGAAGTCGCGGAAGCCGTCGAGGTCGATCAGCCACAGCAGGTGGGAACGCCGGCCGGGCCGGTCCAGCCGTTCCTGCAGCATGACGCGGTTGCCCAGGCCGGTGAGCGGGTCCAGCTGCGCACGGTGGTTCAGCAGCGCGGCGAGTTGGGACAGCCGGACGATCAGCAGCGCGGACATCGCGGAGCCGAGGACTTCGAGCACGACCAGCCGCGTCACCTGATCGCGAGGCACTGCCGTGACGAGGCCGGCAATGCTCAGCAAGCTGATGCCGGCGGTCAGTGACACGTAGGCCGCCAGCCGGCGCCGGGACGCCGGTGACGGGTTGCCCGGCACGCTGCCGGTGCTGCGCGCCATCGACGGGTGCAGCGCCGCACCTCCGATGAGCAGGTAGGAGCCCAGATAACCGATCCCGGTGTACTTCTCGCGGCCGTCGCCGGCGATCAGCAGTGCGTGATAGCAGGTGTCGGTCAGCACGAGTAGTGCGGCCGAGGTGACCATCAACCGGTAGGCGGGGGTGCGTACCCGGGAGATCACCACGACGCGCACGCTCAGGACGAGGATCAGCAAGTCCATGCCGACGTAGAACAGGTAGCTGCCCAGGCGAAGCCCGGAGAAGCGACTGTCGAACAACAGGGGCGCGAACACCAGGATCCACAGCGCGGCGCCGCCGCCGACTGCCGCGATGGCGGCATCCACCGCCCCGTTGCGTTGGCGAGCGGGTCGCACCCACCGGTAGACGCTGGCCGCCAGGAACACCAATGCGCCCGCGTAGCAGGCATCGCCGGCGGAGGGAAACCGTGGCACCCCGCTCTCGTCCATCGCCAACGCCCAGCCCACATTGGCGAGCAGGGACATGGCGACCGACAACGCCAGCAACCACCAGGGTGCGGGCCAGACCGGCCGGTATCGGCGTACCCCCGCCGCGATCGCCACGATCACCGAAGCCGCGACAGCGACGTACACCCACACCCGCACCGACGGCGGAGACAGCGACCCCCCGACGAGTACGACGGCGCCCACGCTGAGGTACCAGCGGTACAGTCCCGCTACACCGGTGGTGGGTACCGACCGCGGAGAAATCTGGCGGCTCACCACCTATGGATAGCAACGCCCGGTTGCGACCGAGTCCTAATCCCCAGTACCCGCGGGCCTCCAGCGGTCTGACCTTTGCGACCTGCAAGGGGCAGCAAGCCGTGGCATTCGTGCTTTACGATGCGGGCCGCCCGGATTACCGCTGCTCGTGTCATGGAGGTCGCCCGATAATGTCGCACCGTTCCTGGTCTGCTGGAGTCGGCACTGCACTGACCGTCACCCTGACGGCGGTCGGACTGGGCGCGCCGGCGCAGGCGGCCGCTACCGGTACGGCGAAGGTGGTGGGCACCACCAAGGTGACTTTCACGGCAGCCTCCGGCAAGGCGAACTCCGTCACGGTGACCCGTTCGGGCAGAGTGATCACGATCGATGACAAGGTCGCCGTCAAGCCCGGTCACGGTTGCCGGAAGGACGGCCACGACGCCACGAAGGTGGCTTGCACGACCCCCTCGACGCCGACGCTCGTCACCATCGATGCGGGTGACAAGAACGACGTCATCACCAACAAGACCAACCTCGAGATGATCGGGCTCGGCGGCAGCGGGAACGACACCATCACGGGCGGCAGTGTCCGGGACTCGCGGCTCGACGGTGGCGCCGGCAACGACAAGGTGTACGGCGGGGGCGGCAACGACGACCTCTACGGCGGCTCGGGCAACGACCGGCTCAACGGTGGTGCGGATGCCGACGAGCTCGACGGTGGAACCGGGGCCGACCTTCTCCAAGGTGGTGCCGGCAGTGACCACGCCATCTACTGGACCCGGACACGAGGCGTGAACGCCGACCTGGACGGAAAGGCGGACGACGGGGAGCGGGGCGAGAAGGACACCATCGCGACCGACGTGGAGAACCTGTGGGGAGGCTTCGGCAACGACACCCTGACGGGTAACGAGCAGTCGAACTACATCGACGGCGGGGGCGGCAAGGACCTCATCCGCGGCGGTGCGGGCAATGACCTGATCGGCGCCGAGGGTTCACTGGGTAACACCATCTACGGCCAGGCCGGTGACGACTACATCAACGCCGGCGACGGCAACGACATGGTGTGGGGCGGCGCCGGCGCCGACTTCATCTACGGGGAGTCCGGCAACGACAAGGTGTACGGCGAGGCCGGCAAGGACGTGGTCGAGGGCGACGAAGGGAATGACGACCTGCGGGGCGGCCCGGACGACGACTGGCTGACCGGAGGCGCGGGCAACGACAAACTCTTCGGTGAGGCCGGTGACGACCAGATCCGGGGCACCGGTGACATCGTCTCCGGAGAGTCCGACACCGAGCTCGACGCGGCCGACGGTGGACCCGACGGCACCGAGGCGGGCGACACCTGTTCCGTCGGCGCTGCCGGTACGAAGGTCAACTGCGAATAGCCGCGCCCATGCGTTGCACGGCTTCGCGCAGGATCGCGGAGGACGTCCCGAAGTTGATCCGGACGAACCCGGCTCCGCCCGTGCCGAAGACGTGGCCCGAACTCAGCGCCACTCGAGCCTCGTCGAGAAACATCTTCGCGGGCCCGGACAGGTCGCCCACCACACCGGGTGCGTCCGGTGCGCCGGTCGAGTGCAGTCCCAGCCGTCGGCAGTCCACCCAGGCGAGGTAGGTCGCCTCAGGGCGGACCATGTCGACGAGCGGCAGATGTTCGGACACCAGCGACGCGAGGAGACTGCGGTTCTGGTCGAGGCCCTGCAGGAGGGCATCGAGCCAAGCGCGACCATGATTGAGGGCGGCGGTGTGGGCCAGGACGCCGAGATGGCTCGGTCCGTGGCTGACTTCTTCGGGCAGCCGGGCCAGGTCGGCGGCGGCCGCGGGCCCGGCGACCAGCAGAGCGGCCTTCAGGCCCGCCAGGTTCCACCCCTTCGACGCGGAGAACAGCGCGAACGCGTCCTCGGCTCCGGGCACGCTCAGGTACGGGACGAACTGCGCGCCCGGCAGGACCAGGGGTGCGTGGATCTCGTCGGCGACGACCCGTACGCCGTGCCGACGCGCGAGCGCCGCAACGGCGGTCAACTCGGCGCGGGTATGCGCGGCGCCGGTCGGATTGTGCGGGTTGCACAACAGCAGCACCGCACGGGGCGAAAGCCGTCGGGCCGCGGTGAACGCCCCGGCGAGCGCATCGAGGTCGAGCCGCCCGTCAGGGCCCAGCGGTGCCTCGACCACGCGGCGGCCGGCGTGGCTGACGAAGGCGTAGAACGGTGGATAGACCGGGGCGCAGACGACGACGGCGTCACCGGGTTCGGTGATCAACCGTAAGGTCTCCACGATCCCCATCATCACGTCCGGCACGACGGCGGTCCGTTCGATCGCGATCCCGTCCCAGTCCCAGCGGTCCGCCGCGAAGCCGGCCAGCGCGTCGGCGTAGGCACGGCCGCCGGGGTAGCCGGTGTCACCCGCATCGATCGCCCGGTGCAGGATCTCGGCCACCGCGGGGGCGAGCGGGACGTCCATCTCGGCGACCCACAGCGGCAGCACATCGTCCGGGTGAGCGGTCCATTTGATGCTGGTGCGGGTGCGCAACTGGTCGAGTGTCAACTGCTCGAGCGGGTTGGCCATGCCTACGACACTAGGGCCGCGGCGACCGGCGAGACCGACTCGTCCGGCAGCACGATCCGGAACTCGTACCGGTGGCCGCTGGTCAGCCTGGCCGTCTCGAAACGGTTGCCGTACACCGGGAAAGGGTCGGTGCGCCAGTCCTCGCCGGCGGTCGCATCCCGCAGCTGGATCCGGTACATCAGCCCGCTGCGGTTCTCCTGCCAGGTGACGGTGGCCGCGCCGGCTGTCTCGCTGAGGGCCACGATGAGGGTGGGCATGGGCGCGGCGAGGCGTACCGTGACGGCCTTGGACCGGGGACCGGTGTCGCCGTCGCGGAATGCGGCCACCTGGAACTCGTACGTGTGGCCGTCGATCAGGTTGTGCACCGTCGCCTCGGTGCCCTCGACCGGCACCTCCTCGCGGACGAACTGCCGCTCGCCCGCGGTCACGTCGCGCCGGAACAGCCAGTACCAGGCCGAGCCGGTGGATTGCCAGGTCAGCTTGCCGAAGCCCGGACCGGCCTCCGCCTTCAGCCCCGCCGGCACCTCGTCCCCGGCGGCGACATCCGCCCGCGCGGTGACCGTCGGCGACCACGGGCTCTCCCCGCCGTCGTTGACCGCGGCGACCGCGAACTCGTACTCGTGGGCCGGGGTCAGCGGGCCGGTGTCGAAGGTGGTGCCCATCGCCAGGCCCGGCGGCCCCCACCGGGTCTCGTCCCGGGTCAGGTCGCGGCGATAGATCCGGTAGCCGATGTCCGGCGCGACCTGCTGCCAGGTCAGCTGGATCGAGCCGTCGGCCTCGGCCTCGGCGGTGGGCCGGCCGGGTGCCGGAGGTACGGCCACGGTGGGCGTGATCTGTACGGGCTGAGAAGGCCTGCTGCGGCCGCCACCGCCGACGGCCACCACCGTGATGTCGTACCGGTGGCCGTTCCGCAGCGGGCCGATCGTGGCGCTCAGGCCGGGGTACGTGCCGGCCGACGACGGTTCGGCGGTGCGGTCGCGCACGACCACTTCGAACAGCTGGACGTACGGGATCGGCTGCCAGTGCACGGTGACCCGGCCGTCCGGTCCGGACTCGGCGCGTACTCCGGTCGGGGCGCCCGGAGGTGGCACGGTGGCCCGCATCGTCGCGGTGGCGGACAGCGGGCTCTCCCGGCGGCCGGCCACGGCGGTCACGGCGAACGCGTACTCGTGCCCGTTGACCAGGAAGTCCGAACGGAAACTCGTCGCCGGGCCGGGTCCTTCGCCGGGCAGGCGTACGAAATGCGTCTGCGCCTCGGTGACGTCGCGCCGGTAGATCCGGTAGGTGATCCCGTCGCCGCGCACCGGCTGCCAGGTCAGGCCGGCGGTGCCGGCGCCGTCGGCGGAGGCCGTGAGGCCGTGCGGTGCCGGCGGGCGCCGGGCCGAGGAACCGGAAGGCGGCCACTCGACCTCCACGAACCGCGGCCGGTAGATGCTCGCGTCGGCATAGGTGACCGCCAGGTCCAGGTCGTTGACGTTGTAGGAGATCAGCAGCCGGCCCTTGCGGGCGAGGTCGAGGTGCAGGTCGGCGTCGTAGACGATGTGGCCGGCCCGGACCTCGGGCGCGCTGAACAGGTAGTGCGGACCGCCGAACGGGCCGGTCGGCGACGTCGCGGTGTACGCCACGAAGTCCGCGCTGAAGGTCAGATTGTTCTCGTGGGTGACCAGGACGTAATAGCCGCCGACCCGGCGTACGCCGAAGTTCGTGCCGACGCCGCTGAGCAGTCGCGCCGACTCGGACTCGGTGGTGGACCACGCGGAGCCGGTCCAGAATTCCCAGGAGTGCGTGAGGTCCGTGCCGTGCACCCGGGCCAGGTGCGCGAATTTCATGGCACCGGCCGCCTCGGTGCCGTAGACGTATGTCCACTCGCCGTCCGGCATCACCTCGGAGCCCCACGAGATCGTGGTGCCCAGCGGCAGCTCCCGCACGGTGCCGAGGGCCAGACCGGGCAGCTCGAAGGTGGCCAGCCCGGTGCCGGTCAGCCGGTGGTCCAGCGGGCCGGCGCCGGTGCGCCGATACCGGTTCACCAGCACCTGGACCGTGCCGCCGGTGACCGCCGCGTCGCCCACCCAGGAGAACTCGTCGTCCGGCTCGGTGGGCACCAGCGACGCTCGCCGCTCGGGCGTACCGCCGGAGCGCAGCGGGCCGAGCTCCGTGCCGGTCTGCACGATCGCCGAGTTGTGGATCAGCCCGGAGGTACGGGGCCGGGAGCCGTCCGCGCCGGGGCTGCCGAGGTACGTGTCCGAGAAGAGCCAGAGGGTCCGGCCGTCGGGCAGCGGCACCGAGGCCGTCCGGTCGGCGCCGAGCCAGGTGCCCGACGTGTCGCCGTACCGTTGGAACATCGCGGTCAGCTCGTCGGCGGCGATCCCGCCGCCGTCGTCCGGTGAGCCCGGCGAAGCTGCCGCCGCCAGGGTCGCTGCCGCCAGCGCCACCGCCAGCACGCATCCCAGCGTTCGCCGCGCCACCCAGTGCACTTCCGCCCCCCCGTCCGATTCTCAGCCGACCGAGAGACTTTCATCCTCTGGTCGCACGTCGGGAACGGGTGTGCGGACCCGGAGCGCCACCAGCCCGCCCATCACGATCAGGGCGGCCGCGGCGGCGCCCAGCGCACCCAGCGCGATGCCCTCGACGGTGTGCGGCAGCACGAGCCAGGCCGCGAGCACGAACACCGCGGTGATTGCGCACAGCGGCGCCGACGGCCACTTCGCCCCGGCCGCCACCTGCGCGTTGACCAGCATGAACACCACGCCGTAGCAGGCGCCGGTGGCCGCGAAGATCCAGGCGTGCCGCCCGAGTTCCACGTAGCCCGGGCCGCCGGCGAGCCGGAACGCCAGGCCGCCGACGAGGGCCGCGGCGGACACCAGCACGGCGCCGCACGCGCCGACCAGCAGCAGGCCGAGGCGCAGCGTGCGGCGGTTGCCCTGGGCCAGCCGGGGCAGGGCCAGGATCGTCACCACCTGCGGTGCCCACAGCGCACCCTTGGTGAGGACCGTGCCGACCGCGTACGCCCCGGAGGCGTCCGGTGCCAGGAAGCGGCGGGCGAGCAGCAGGTCGGCGTACGAGACCACGAGCATCGCGAGGGTCGCTCCGCCGGCGGTCAGCACGGCACGCAGGGGGAGCGGCTCGCCTTCCTTCGGTACGCCCGTTCGGCGGGCGAGCAGGTGGAGCACCGGCAGGGCGAGGATCGCGGTGGCCGCCCCGATGAGCAGCGACGGGATCAGCCCGGCGCCGGCGGCCAGGCCCAGGACGACGCCGCCGTACCGCCCCCCGGCCACCACCGCGATGCCGGCCGCGAGCGGCAGGAACCGCTGGTCGCCCTGCATCTCGCCGAGCCACCGGCCGGCGGCGACCACGCCTACCGTGGAGACCGCGGCCAGTGCCGTCGCGGCGGCCGGAAGGTGCAGCACGGTGACCGCGACCGGCATGGCGAGCAGCAGTGCGCCGGCGGCCCCGAGCACCGTGTAGAGCGCGGACCGGGTGGTGGGCACCGGACCGGAGCGAGCCCGGTGTACGGCCACCGCGATCTGCAGTCCGGTGCTCGCCACCCCGGCGATCGCGGTCATGGCGAGCAGCGTGGCCAGCGCGCTGAGATCGGCGGCGGTGAGCTTGCGCGCCCCGAGCACGGGTACGACGTACGCCAGCGCGTTGGCCAGCACGCCCGCGGCGGTGACCGCGAGCCCCGCCGTGCCGATCCCGTTACCTTTCGCCATTCCTGCCCGTCCTGGTTCCTGTCGTGGCCGCGTGGATCAGACTAGGTCGTGACATTGCGACGGCTCGCCCTTCCGACGACGGCGCTCCTGGTCACCGTGCTGGTGCTCGCGCCGCTGGCCGCGCCGGGTTACGTCCTCTCCTACGACATGGTGTTCGTGCCCCGTCAGCCGCTGCGCTGGGAACTCGTCGCGCCGTCGGCCACGCTGCCGCGGGCGGTGCCGCTGGACGCGCTGGTCTCGCTCGTCACCCAGGCGGTGCCGGGCTGGCTGGTGCAGCGGGTGGTGCTGGCCGCGGTGCTGCTCCTTGCGGCGCTCGGCGCGGGCCGTCTGGTCCCGGCCGGGCGGCTCGGCACCCGGCTGATCGCCGCAGTGGCGTACGCGTGGACCCCGTACCTCGCCGAGCGGCTGCTGCTCGGGCAGTGGGGACTGCTGCTCGCGTACGCCGCCCTGCCCTGGATCGTGTCCGCCGCCCCGCGCATCCGTGAGGGTGACCGCCGGGCCCTTCCCGCGCTGCTCGGATTCGCCGCGCTGGCGGCGGTGACCCCGACCGGCGGGGTGATCGCCCTGGCGGCCGTCGCGGCGCTCGCCGCGCGCCGTACCGTCCTGAGCGCCGTGGCGGTGGCCGGGACGGCGCTGCTCAACGCACCCTGGCTGATCGCCGGCGTGCTGACCGACGCCGACGCCCGCACCGACCCGGCCGGCGTCGCCGCCTTCGCGGCCCGCGGTGAGGGCTGGAGCGGTCCGCTCGGTGCGCTGGCCGGCACCGGCGGGATCTGGAACGCGCAGACCACGCTGCCCAGCCGGGCGTCGGTGCTGGCCCCGCTCGGCACGCTGCTGCTGGTCGGGCTGGCGGTGGCCGGCTGGCGTCCGCTGCGGGACCGCTGGCCGGCGGGCGTCGCGGCGCGCCTGCTCGCGCTGGCCGGCGGCGGCTTCCTGGTCGCCGCGTTCGTGCTGCTGCCGGGCGGCCGGGCGGTCCTGGAGCGGCTGGTCGCGGTGGTGCCCGCGGGAGGCCTCTTCCGGGACGGTCACAAGTTCATCCTCCCGTACGCTCTGCTGCTCTGCCTGCTGGCGGCCCTCGGCGCCGAACGCGCCGCGACCGTCGCCCGGGATCGCGCCGGCCGGGAGAGCGCCGCGCGGGTGGTGCTGGCCGGTGTCCTGCTGCTGCCGGTGGCGTTGCAGCCCGATCTCGCCTACGGCGCCGGGGGCCGGCTGCGGCCGGTGCCCTACCCGGCGGACTTCGCGGCGGTGGCCCGGATCGTGGCCGACCGCCCGGGTGCGGTGGTCTCGCTGCCGTTCGCCGCCTATCACACCTACTCCTGGAATCGTCGGCGGACCGTGCTGGATCCGCTGCCGCGCTACCTCGACGCCGAGGTGCTGACCGACGACCGGCTGGTCGTGGGGAATCTGGTGGTGGCCGGGGAGGACCACCGGGCCACCGCGGTCCGGCAGGCCCTGGCTTCCGGTGCGCCGCTGTCCCGGCTGGGGGTGCGCTGGGTGGTGGTGCAGCAGGTCGCGGGGGGTGTCCCGGTGCCGGATGCCGCCCTGGCCGGACTCCGGCTGATTCACGACGGACCGTTCCTGGACCTGTACGAGAACCCTCTTCGCAGGGAAGTTACTAGGTGGTAGCGTCCCCGCCCACGCAGAGCCGACAAGCTTCTAGGAGGAGTCACATGATGAGCAGAGCCCTTCCGCTGCTGCTGGCCGGGGTCGTGGCGCTCGGTCTGGGCGCGCTCGGCACGGCGGCCCTGGTCAACAGCCTCGCCGGCTCGTCCAAGGCGACGGCGGGCAGCGTGAACGAGGAACAGGTGACCCGGGACGTCCTGCAGACGGGCGTCTACGGCACCAGGTGAGCGCGCGGTCCCGGCGTGCGAGGCGCCGGGACCGACGCCCTCGGCAGCTCCACCAGAGCGGCGAACTTCTCCCCGGCCGACGGCCAGGTGAACCGGTCCGCGTGTGCCCGGGCCGCGCTGCCCATCTCGGTGCGCAGCGCGTCGTCGGCGAGCAGCACACGCACCTTCGCGATGAAGTCGGCGTGATCCTCGGCGAGCAGGCCGGTACGGCCGTCGACCAGCGATTCCTCCACCCCGCCCGCGCCCCGGAACGCGATGTTCGGCGTGCCCACCGCGCCCGCCTCCACGATGGTGAGGCCCCAGCCCTCCTTGAGCGAGGGCGTCAGCGCGAGCCACGCCTCGCTCATCAGGACGCGCTTCTCCTCGTCGCTGACGAAGCCGGCGAATCGCACCCGCTCGGCGATGCCCAGATTCTTCGCGTACGCCCGCAGCTCGTCCTCCCACCAGCCCTGGCCGGCCACCACCAGGCTCAGGCCGGGGAACTGCGAGCACAGTTCGGCCACCGCGTCCAGCGCCATCTCCACCCGCTTGTGCGGCACGAGGCGGCCCACCACCACGAGCGACGGCTCCGGCGTACGGGCGACCGGCGCGGCCGGGGCCATCTCCGGCGTGCCGTTGTGAACGATCGTGACGCGCTCCGGGTCGATGCCGAGGACGGCCAGCTCGTCGCGGGTCGCGGCGGAGACGGTGACGTAGCGGCACCTCCGGTAGACCCGCGGCGCCAGCCATGACTCGATCCACCAGCCGATCCGGGCGAGCCGCGGCGTCAGGACGACCGGCCACTGCTCGCGGTGCACGTGGTGCACGAGGGCGATGACCGGACGGCGGCACCACAACGGGGACAGGAAGGGCAGGCCGTTACCGACGTCGACCAGGACGTCGGGCCGGCCGCCGCGGCGCCGGCTCAGCGGGCCGAGGCCGACCATGCCGAGCAGGTAGGCGAGCGCGGCACGCAGGTAGACCGTGTGACGGCCGCCGCGGCGCAGGACGCGCAGTCCCGCGGCCGTCGTCTCCTCGGCCGGGCCCTCGCTGTGAGCCGCGCAGAAGAGGGTCGCCCGGTGCCCCCTGCGGATCAGTTCCTCGGCGATCTTCTCCACGTAGACCTCGGAACCACCACCATGGGGATTGCGGGTGTCCCGCCAGTTGAGGAACATGACGTGCCGGTCGGTAGCGGCTGATATGTTCACATTCACCTCTACTGGTGAGTAACATTGTTGGCCGCGTCACACTATGGGCGGTCCGGGGACGCCACAATGGCGAAACAGGAGGACGATGCATCACCCACTTAACCGAGTCGAACAGGCCGAAGTGGGTGGTCGAGTTCCTCGTTCGGTCTGGCGGATGCGCCTGCTCACGGTCTGCCTCGGCCTCACCGCGCTGGCCTTCCTGCAAGATCCAGGGCTCACCGTGATCGACACCAAGGTCGACCTCACGGTCGACCCGGCGGGGTGGCTGGCCCGCGCGCTGCACGTCTGGGATCCGGCCGGCACGTTCGGGCAGCTGCAGAACCAGGCGTACGGCTACCTCTGGCCGATGGGCTCGTTCTACCTGGTCGGCAAGCTGCTCGCGATCCCGGCCTGGGTGACCCAGCGGCTCTGGTGGACCGTGGTCATGACGGTCGCGTGCACCGGCCTGGTGAAGCTGGCCGAGCGGCTCGGCATCGGCTCGCCGTGGGCCCGGCTGATCGCCGGCGCCGCCTTCGCGCTCTCGCCCAGAATGATCACGGAGCTCGGCCCGATCTCCGTCGAGGCGTGGCCCAGCGCGCTGGCGCCGTGGGTGCTGATCCCGCTCGTCGGGCTGGCCCGGGGCGCACCGCTGCTGCGCTCGGTGGCCCTGTCCGCCCTGGTCGTGGCGTGCGCCGGGGGCGTGAACGCGACCGCCGTCATGGCCGTGCTCCCGCTCGCCGCGCTCTGGCTGCTCGGGCTGCGCCCGCCCGCTCTGCGGATCAAGGCGCTCGTCGCCTGGGGCGTCGCGGTCGGCTGCGCCACCGCGTGGTGGGTGGTGCCGCTGCTCCTGCTGGGCCGGTACAG
Source organism: Actinoplanes sp. NPDC049681 (assembly GCF_044465265.1). Classification (NCBI taxonomy): domain Bacteria; kingdom Bacillati; phylum Actinomycetota; class Actinomycetes; order Micromonosporales; family Micromonosporaceae; genus Actinoplanes; species Actinoplanes sp. NPDC049681. The sequence goes on along the minus strand of NZ_JBITLP010000009.1, from coordinate 253,446 downwards.
CCCGCCGTTCCTGGACTACATCGAGACCGGGGCGGTGACCACGGCGCCCACCGACATGGTGTCGGTGCTGCGCGGGGCGTCGCACTGGCACGCGTACCTGAGCAGCTCGTTCGGCCCGCCGTGGACGGCCGGCTGGCGGCTGGCCACCGAGCGGCCACTGGTCGTGGCCTCCCTGGTGGTGGCCGGCCTCGGCATCGCCGGGCTGGCCCGCCGCGGCATGCCGCACCGGTGGTTCCTGATCACCGGGCTGCTGGTCGGCCTCGCCCTGGTCGGCCTGGGGCACGTCGGCGCGGTCCCCGGCCTCTTCGCCGAGTCCCAGCGGGCGTTCCTCGACGGGGCCGGCGCACCGCTACGCAACGTGCACAAGTTCGATGTGATCGTCCGGCTCCCGTTGATCCTCGGTCTCGCCCACCTCCTCACGGTGTTCGCCCGGGCGGCCAGCACGGCCACCGGCCCGCGGGTCGGCCCGGCCCGGTGGCGCGCGGGCGCGCTGACCGGCGTGGCCCTGATCGGCGTGGCCGGGGTGGCGGCGCCCGCCCTCGGCGGCGGGCTGGCCGCGCAGGGCAGCTTCCGGACCGTGCCGGGCTACTGGCGGGAGGCGTCCGGCTGGCTCAACCGGCACCTCGACCAGGAGCACGTGCTGGTGGTCCCGGGTAGCCGCTTCCCGCGCTACCTGTGGGGCAGCCCGAGTGACGAGATCACCCAGCCGCTGCTGGACAAGCGGTGGGGCGTGCGCAGCTCGATCCCGCTCACTCCGCCGGAGACCATCCGGGTGCTGGACGCCATCGACCACACCCTGACCAGCGGCGCCGGCTCGGCCGGGCTGGCGCAGTACCTGGCCCGCTCCGGGGTGCGCTACCTGCTCCTGCGCTCGGACCTGGACTACGGCCGCTCCGGCGCCACCCAGCCGGCGATCGTGCGGCAGTCGCTGGCCCGCTCGCCGGGACTGCGCCAGGTCGCCGGATTCGGCCCGGACGTGGGCGGCGGTCACCTGCCCGGCATCTTCGTCGACAACGGGCTCAACCCGCGGATCCGGGCGCTGGAGGTCTGGGAGGTCACGCAGGCCGTCGCGCCGGTGGTGGCGTACGACGCCGGCCACCTCACCACGGTGGTGGGGGGCCCGGAGTCGGTGCTCGACGCGGCGGCCGCCGGAGTGCTGCCGGCCGGGCCCACGGTGCTGGCCGGGGACCGTACCAAGGAAACCGCCGCCGGGCCGGTGCTGCTCACCGACGGGCTGCGCCGCAGGGAAGTGTCCTTCGGCCTGTCCCACGACAGCGCCTCGGCCACCATGCAGGCCGGCGAGCGGGGCCGGCTCGACGCACCGGCCCGCGACTACCTGCCGGCGTGGAGCGAGGGCAACGAGACGGTCGTCGGCTACCGGGGGATCCGGACGGTTACGGCCTCCAGCTCGTTCGCCGAGGCGCAACCGTTGTCCGGGGCGCGGCCCGCGTACCAGCCGTTCGCGGCGCTCGACGGCGACGCCGACACCTCGTGGCGCTCGGCGCCCGGGACGGTCGCCACCGACCAGTGGTTCGAGGTACGCCTGCCGGACGCCCAGCTGATCCGCGAGGTGCGGCTGACGTTCGACCTGGGCACCGATTCGATACCCACCCGGATCACCGTGACCTCCGGGCCGAACCCACCGGTGAGCCTCGACGTCACCGGCACGACGATGACCGTGCCGTTGAGCGCCGCACAGCGCTCCGACCGGATCCGGGTCGCATTCGACCGGGTCCAGGACGTACGCCTGGGCTTCGGCGGCGTCGGCATCACGGAGCTGACCATCCCCGGGCTGCGCGCCGAGCGGACCCTCGTGGTGCCGCGCAGCCCGGTACCCGGCGTGGCGCCCGGCATGGTCTTCACCGCCGCCCCGGCCGTGCCCGCCTGCTACTTCGTGAACGACGGCCACCCGGCCTGCAACGGCGACCTGGCCCGCGCCTCGGAGGACGGCACCCGGATCGACCGGACCGCGACCGTCCCCGTCGCCGCGCGCTACGACCTCACCGTCAAGGCTCGCCCACGACCCGGTTCGGCGCTCAACGCGCTGCTCGACGCCGGCGGCCGGGCGGCGGTGGCCCAAGGGATCATCCCGACCGTCACCGCGTCCAGCATCGGCGTGCTGGAGCCGTCCGCCCGCCCGGGCGCGGTCGCCGACGGCGATCCGGGCACCGCCTGGTACGCCGCCGACGACGACAAGCACCCGTGGCTGCGGATGGTCTGGCCGTCGAGCAGGAAGATCTTCGGGGTACGGCTGACGGTCGGGGCCGACACGGCAGCGGCCCGGCCGTGGCAGATCACCGCGATCGGCGACGGGGACGTCCGCAACGGCTTCCTGGACGACGGCGGGACGCTGCTGTTCGATCCGCCGATGACCACCGACGAGGTGACCCTGCTCATCGCCGACACGGTGCGCGCGGCGTCCTACGACCCGTACCGCAACGTGCAGCGCGAGCTACCGGTGGCGGTCGGCGAGTTCACCGCGCTGCCGGACCCCGCGCCGGCCCGGGCGCCGGAGACCACGACGGTCGACCTTGGCTGCGGCAGCGGGCCGCAGGTCGTGGTGGACGGCGTCGCCCGGTCCACGGCGCTCGTCGCCAGTCGCCGTGACCTTCTCCAACTGCGCGAGGTCGATGCTCACGTGTGCGGCGCCGGAGCGGCGGACCCGGTGCCGGTGGCCGCCGGCGAGACCCGGATCGTGGCCGCCGCCTCGAAGCTGGCCACGCCCAGCAGCCTGGTCATGACCCCGGTGAGCAACCGGCGCGGCGTGCCCTGGCGGGACTTCGGCGACGCGGCCGCCGGGACGGGCCCTGAGACTCCGGTACGGGTCGACGCCTGGGCCGCCACGACCCGCCGGCTGCACCTGGACGCCTACCCGAACCAGCGGGTCATCGCACTGCGCGAGAACGCGAACGTCGGCTGGAGGGCCAGCATCGGCGGCCATGTTCTGCCGTCCGTGGTGGTCGACGGCTGGCAACAGGCCTGGCTCGTGCCGCCCGGCGCGAGCGGCGAGGTGGTGCTGCGCTTCGGACCGGACCGGGTCTACGGCGCCGCCATGATCGGCGGCGCCGTGCTCCTCACCGGTGTGGCGGTGACCGGTGCCCTGGCCGGACGGGACGGGGGCGGCCCTCCCGTCCCGGTGCCCGCCTACGGCCGGCGACGCCGCCGGGTGGTGCTGCCGCTCGTGTTCGGCGGTGTCGCGCTGGTGTCCGTGGGCGGTGTGGCGGCGGCCGGCCTGGTCCTGCTCGGCGCGGCCGCCGTCCTCATGGCACGGATCCTGCAGCCGTACCTCGTGCACCACGACCGGCGGCGGCTGCGCCGGCTCGGGCTGCTGGCGGGCTGGCTGCTGCCGGTCGGGTTCTTCGCACTGGCGGGCCTGCTCGCGGTGCGCCTCGGTGGGCACACCGCGGCGCTGCCTCAGCTGACCGCGGTCGGCTCGGCCGTCATGCTGTGGCTCTCCGTGGTGCTGGGCCGCGGCGGTCTCGGCCAGCGGTGGCTCAAGCGCTGAGCCGGCTTCTCGATCAGGTAGTAGCTGAGGGCGGCGAGCGTCAGCCCGCCACCCACGGTGATCAGGTACGTGGACAGCAGCGGCCCCGTGAACTCCGGCCGCCCGGTCAGCGCGTACAGCTCCTCGAGCACGAACGGGTGCCACAGGAACAGGCCGTACGACACGGTGCCCAGCCAGCGGGCCGTACCGCCGCCGAAGATCTCCTTGGTCCGGGTGTGCGGCCCGAACGCCAGCGGCACCACGATCAGGATCGCCAGCAGGGTGTAAAGCAGCAGCTTGAGCCCGAACTCGGTCGCGGTCGGTTCGGCCAGGTCCCGCGGGCCAGCGATCGGCGTAGTGGCGATCGCGTAGACCGCCAGTGCGCCCACCCAGCAGGTCAGCGGCGCCGCTCCGACCTCGTCCAGGAAGCGCCAGCGTGGCCGGTGGCCGTGCCGCAGAGCCACGTGCACCGCGGCCAGTGCCATGCCGCCGCCGAACCACAGGCCGTACGCCGGCAGCCACATGGTGTGCAGGCTGCCGGACAGCACCCCGGCGCCGATCAGCCCCACCCACGTGCCGGTGATCAGGAACCCGCCGGCGATGATCGCCCATGGCCGCCCGGTCCGCTTGCGCCCGCTCACCAGCAGCGCGGCCAGCAGCGGCAGCACCGCGTAGAACGCCACCTCGGTGGCCAGGCTCCAGGTCTGGCTCAGGCCGTGCCGGAGATGGTCGGGTGCGTAGATCTGGGTCAGCGTGAAGTGCCGCAGCCAGTCGCCGGCCGTGGCGTCGTCGTTGCGCGGCAGCACCAGCAGGCAGACGGCCACCGTCACCCAGTACGCCGGAAGCACCCGCAAGGCCCGCCGCCACAGGTAGCGGCCGGTGCCCGGACCCGGCTCGCCGGAGGCCTGAGCGTGCGCCCAGGGCCGGTACAGCAGGAATCCGGACAGTACGAAGAACACCGCCACTCCGGAGTCCATCCGGGCGAACCAACCGCTCCACGGTCCGCCGCCGGTGTTCAAACCGGTCGCGAAGCCGACGTGGTGGCCCACCACCGCGAGCGCGCCGATGACGCGTACCGCGTCAAGTGCGGGAACGCGATGCAGCGTGGCAGGCGAAATCGGTGCAGACATTGGGCCGTCCAAGGGTTCCGTAACTATGTGACTGGCGAGTAACCTCCCGGCAATTATCGGCGACGGCCCCCATGCGGAACAGCGGCCGGCCGGCTGAAGGGAAGGTTCGATGAAAGCTCGCTTGGGTGTCGTCCTGTTCGGCATCGGCGTTTTCGCCGTGGTAATCGCCGCGGGGCTCGCGTTCTACGTCGCGCCGTCGGTCGCCCGGCTCCCGTACGACCTTAAGCTCTGCACGGCGACGGTGAAGCAGGACTGCCTGCAGCCGAGTGTCGCCGAGGCGCAGAATGCCCATTTCCTTTACACCAAGGGCGGCGACGCACCGGAAGTCGGAATCAAGACCGGCACGCTGCGGTCCACCACCGAGATCTCCCCGCTGCCGGACACCACCGACAAGGAGCTGACCGGTGACCTCGCGGGCGAGGCCGTCGTCTGGAGGGGCCTCGGTACGGTCGTCTGGACCGAGAGAAACGAGATGGTCAGCCAGTACGAGGCGCTGATCGCCCTCGACCGGGACACCGCCGCGGGCGTCGACTGGAAGGGCCAGCGGCTCAACGACGTGGCCGCGCCGGAGGTTCCTGATCCGGTCTCCTACACCGGCCAGCTGTACAAGTTCCCGTTCGGCACCGAGCGGAAGAACTACGAGTACTTCGACCGGGACCTGCGCAAGGCGCTGCCGATCCAGTACAAGGACACCGAAAAGATCGACGGGCTTGAGGTTTATCGCTTCGAGCAGGTCATTCCGGAAACCACGGTGAATATCTCGCAGGACCGCATCGCGTCGCTGATCGGCACGTTCGCCAAGACGGCCACGAGCGGCGAGGTGAAGTACAGCAACACCCGTACCATTTGGGTCGAGCCGGTGACCGGGAACTTCATCAAGGTGTCCGAGCAACAGCGCAAAACCTTCGTGCCGGACAAGGGTGCGCCGACCGAACTTCTCAACGGCGACTTCGTGTACACCCCCGACACGGTGTCGCACAATGTCGCGTCGGCCGGTGAGACCAAGCGCCAGATCCAGCTGATCAGCCTCTGGGTGCCGATCGGCCTGGCCGTGCTCGGCGCGATTCTGCTGATCGTCGGACCCTGGATGGTGACCACGGGCCGCAAGGCCGCCCGCGGCCGCCACGAGGAGCTCACCGGCGAGAGTGACGTGCCCGAGGGCGAGGCCGCCGAGGGCGAGGACGAGGACGGCAGGGTCACGGCCTGACCGCTCCGCAGACCAGGCCCGCACCCCCGCCAGGGTGCGGGCCTGCTCCTTCGGCACCGCCGCCCGGCGGATGTCACCCGGCTCGGGGACCCGTACGGGGTTCCCGCCCGGATCGCTCTCGTCCTGGCTAGGTTCACGGCGATGCAGATGCCCCGCTGGGCCAGCTACCGCCGAGAGGGCGTTCACCTTGTCGTTCCCGGTCACGATCGTCACGCCCGCGGGAGGTCCCGCCGGGGCGCAACGGCCACTGGAACTTCTGGAAGATGCCCTGGTCCGCGCGGGTCTGGAGCTCGGGCGGTTCGGTGACGAAGGGCGCGGCACCGAGCGGCTGGGGATGCTGGCGCACGTGGCCCGGTCGAGCTCGGCTGTTCTCTACACGCTGAAGCTCACCGTCCACCGGTCCCACGACGGGCCCGAGGAACCCTCCGACGTGGCCGCCGTCCGGGCGGCCGCCGAGTTCGTGCAGGTCGTCCGCGCGCACAATGACCGCGTACCGATCCTGCTGTTCGGGGAGCAGTTGACGGCGCGACGGATTCCGCAGTCGGTGCTCTCGCGGATCGACGGTGTCGTCAACGCGTACGAGGACACTCCGGACTTCCTGGCTCGCAAGATCCAGCGGGAGGTCAGCCACTATCTCGGCCAGCTGGCGCCGCCCTTCTTCGCGGCGCTGATGCGCTACGCCAACGACGGCGCCTACTCCTGGCACTGTCCCGGGCACTCCGGCGGCACCGCGTTCCTGAAAAGCCCCGTCGGCACGCTCTTCCACGACTTCTTCGGCGAGAACCTGCTGCGTGCCGACGTGTGCAACGCCGTCGAGGAGCTGGGGCAGCTGCTCGATCACACCGGCCCCATCGCCGACAGCGAACGCCTCGCCGCCAGGACGTTCCGCGCCGACCACCTCTACTTCGTCACGAACGGCACCTCCACCTCCAACAAGATCGTGTGGAACTCGCTGGTCGGGCCGGGCGACATCGTCGCGGTGGACCGCAACTGCCACAAGTCGGTCCTGCACGCCATCATGCTGACCGGGGCCGTACCGATCTATCTGATGCCGACCCGCAACAAGGCCGGCATCATCGGACCCATCCCGCGCAGCGAATTCACCGCCGCCGCGTTGCAGGCGAAGATCGACGCAAGCCCGCTGATCGCCGACAAGAGCAGACGGATCCGCCTGCTGGCCCTGACCCAGTCCACCTACGACGGCATCATCTACCGCGCGGACGAGTTGCGGAGAAGCCTCGACGGCGTCGTCGACGCCCTGCACTTCGACGAGGCCTGGCTGCCGCACGCCGGTTTTCACGAGCTGTACGAAGGGATGCACGGCGTCGCCAACGACCGCGAGCGCACCGAGCGGACCGTGGTCTACTCCACCCAGTCCACCCACAAACTTCTCGCCGGCCTTTCCCAGGCGTCCCAGATCCTCGTCCAGGACACCGCCGGCGGCCACTTCGACAGCCGGGTCCTGGCCCAGGCGTACCGCATGCACACCTCGACCAGCCCGCAGTACGCCATCATCGCCAGCTGCGACGTGTCCGCCGAGATGATGGCCGGCAGACGCGGCCCGGCCCTCGTCGAGGAGAGCATCACCGAGGCGATGGAGTTCCGCCGCACCATCATCCGCGTCGGCCAGGAGCGCGAGGACTGGTGGTTCGACGTCTGGGGACCGGACACCCCGCCCCGGACCGGACTGCCCGACCGCGCCGAATGGGAGCTGACCGCCGACGCCGCATGGCACGGCTTCGACCGGGTCGACGACGGTTTCACCATGCTCGACCCGATCAAGGTCACTCTCACCATGCCGGGCCTCACCGTGCACGGCGAATTCAGCGAACCCGGCTCGCCGAGCATCCCGGGCGTGGTGCTGGCGCGCTACCTCGCCGAGCACGGCGTCGTGGTGGAGAAGACCGGCCTGTACTCGCTGCTCGTGCTCTTCACCATCGGTATCACCAAGGGCCGCTGGAACTCCCTGGTCGCCGAGCTGCACCGCTTCAAGAGCGCCTACGACGGCAACGCCGCGATCGAACGGCTCATGCCGGCCTTCGCCGCGGCCTATCCCGGGTACGCCGGGCTCGGGCTGCGCGACCTCTGCGATGCCCTGCATGCCACGTACCGCGACGCCGACCTCGCCGAACTGACCGCGGCGATCTACACCGAGCCCGTCGAGCAGGTGACGCTCCCGGGCGACGCGTGGACCGCCATGGCCGCCGGGCGGGTCGAACACGTGCCGGTGGAGGACCTGACCGGCCGTACGACGGCGGTGCTTCTCACCCCGTACCCGCCGGGGATTCCCCTGCTGGTCCCCGGCGAGCGGATCAACGCGACGATCGTGCGCTTCCTCCGGCACGAACAGGCCCTCGCCCAGCGGTGGCCCGGCTTCACCGGCATCACCCACGGCGTCGCCGACGAGGGCCCCGGCAATCAGCGTACGGTCGCCTGCCTGCTCGCCCCGTAGCCGGCCCGGCGTCAGGAGCGGGGGTGCAGCCGCCGCTCGAAGCCCGGCATGTCGATGTGCGGGTCGAGGCCGTCGCCGGAGGAGACCTGGGCGGCCATGCGCTGGGTGAGGCGGCGGGCCCCGGGCCGGCGGCGGCCGTTGGCGTCCGGCACCTCGGGCTGGCTGAGCAGCTCGGCCATGTCGCCCATCGAGCGGGCGATCTCCTCGAACGGGATGTACAGCGCGCGGTTCGCGGGCGAGCCGAGGTACTCGAAGGGCGGGGAACCGGCCATCGCCACGAACCGGACACCGAGCATGTCGAGGTTCCGGAAGGCGGCCGAGTCGAGCATGCAGACGACGTGCCGGACGTTCCAGCGGTGACCCGCGTTGATGAACGTACGGTAGAGCATGCTGCTGACGGTGAGGCCGTTGCGATCGGCGCGGTAGCGGGGGAGCACCGCGAGCGTCGCGTAGTCCCAGATCTTGCCGCCGTCGTGCATGCCGTGCGCCTCGACGATCTCGGACAGCGACACGCCGATCAGACCGGGCGCATCATCCAGCGTCTTGCCGCCGCCCTCGATGGCCCGTGCGGCGCCCGCCGGCAGCCCGGTCTCCCGGTCGAGCACCAGGAAGAAGTAGCTCTGCTCCTCGTACGGGGTGTACTCGGCGAGCATCGCGGCCTCGTCCAGCGCGAACGACTCCTCGAACACGATCCGCTCGACGGTCCGCGCGACGTCCGCCAGCGGGTCGTGCGAGGCGAGGGCGAGGGCGACGAAACGGTTCTCCGACGCGTGTTCCCTGAGCGCCTCCGCGCAGAGGTCACCGATGGTGGCGTCGTCGAGGGCATAGGTCATCTGGGGGGCTCCTAGCGGTGCCGGCGAGGGGGACGGGCTGCGCGCTTCAGGCATACCGGGCGAATCGAACTTATGAAGGATTAGGCATGAATCGGGCGACGTCAAGAAGGTAAAAATCACACCGGCGGCGGGCCGTCAGGCGCGGTGACGGAAGTGACTTGGCAGGCTTCAGCGGTATCCCCATGGCGTCGACGCGCGCCCACGCTCGTCCGGGTTGACCTGTGAGCGGAAGGGTGTCGCGGTGCAGGAACCGGTGCGGTGCGACATGGTGGCCGGTGACACGGCGCGCGCGCCGGGTCGGAGTGCACATGGACATCGTGGCGGCCGACCCCGACATCCGGCGTGAGCTGCGGGCCGCCGGCCTGACGCAGCTCCATCCGCCTGTACCTGCGTGCACCTGGCCGATGAGTTCCACCGCTACCGGTTCCTGCTGGCCGTGAGCGAGATGATGAGCAATGCGGTCTGTCACGGCGGGGGTAGCGGACGGCAGCGGATCTGGTGCACCGGCGGCGCCCTGCTGGCCCGGATCAGCGACCACGGGCGGGGCATCGCGGGCGGGACGGGCCCGACGGAGCCGCGGGCGGGTCCCGGAGCCGGCCGAGGATTGTGGCTCGCGCGCGAAGTGCGCGCCGGCGTACACGTCAGTACGAGCCCGGCCGGCACGAGCGTGCTGCTGCGCTACCTTCTCCCGCCGGGCTGAACGCACCTTGACCTGAAGTCCACTTCAGGTACGAGCATGGGTGCGTGACGGTGACGGATGACGTACGGCAAGCGCTGGACCGGCAGCGGACGATCGAGATCACCACGACGGGACGCCGGAGCGGGCAGCCGCGGCGGATCGAGACGTGGCGCTACCGCGCCGCGGGACGCTACTGGCTGACCGGAAGCCCGGGCTCCCGCGACTGGTACGCCAACCTGCTCGCCGAGCCGGCGTTCACGCTGCATCTGAACGGTATGGACGTTGCGGCACGAGCGCGCCCGGTGACCGATCCCGGCGAACGCGCACGCGTACTCGGTGAGATAGTGGCGGCCCTGAACGGCGCCGGGAGCCTGGGGAGCTGGCTCGACGGAAGCCCTCTGGTGGAAATCGAGCTTGGCTGACGAACCGTGCCGGCCGGTGCGGCATCCCCCGCCGGGGCCCGGGTCGGGAGGATGCCGCGAACCGCTCAGGCGTTCTGGCGCGTCTCGACCCGGTTGCCGTTGAGCGGCGCCACGTCGGTGCCGGGCGGGTTCGCGCGCAGGCCCGCGCGGATCGTCTCGAGCATCGCCGTGCCCTGTGCCGCGAGCGACGCCACCACGCTGTTCAGGCCTTCGGCGCCGTCCAGCACGGTGACGTTGGCGCCTTGCAGGCCCTGGGCGGCGGCTCGGAGCAGTTCCGGCAGCTGCTGGATCACCATCTGGTCCAGGGCGATCCGGTCCTGCGCGGCCGCTGCCTCGGCGGACAGTTTGGTGGCGTCGGCCTCCGCCTGGGCCAGGGTGCGGATCCGCGCGGCCTCTGCTTCAGCGGGGCGGACCACCTCGGCGATCAGTTCGGCCTGGCGTAGCTCGGCGTTCTTCTGGGCGACGAGCGACCGTTCGACCAGCACGTCCTGCTGGGCCCGGGCGGCGGCCAGGGGGCCGGCCTGGGCGGCGGTCTGCTGAGCCTGGTCGATCTCCGCCTGGTACTGGGCTCGGGCGATGGCCGTCTGCCGGGCGTACTCCGCCTGGAACCGGGCGCTTTCCTGTTGTGCCATCGCGCTCGCCTGATCGGCCGCCGCCTGGGCGATCGCCGCGTCCTGGTTGACCTTCGCCTGGTGCGGGGCGGCGAGCGCCTGGATGTAGCCGACGCCCTTGTCGTCGATGCTGCTGATCTGCAGGGAGTCGACGGCGAGGCCGATCCGCGCCATCTCGGTCTTGCTGGCGTCGACGATGGCGTCGGCGAGGGTCTGCTGCTCGCGGATGATCGCCTCGACGGTCATGCTGCCGATGATGCTGCGCAGGTGGCCGCTGAAGATCCGGCCGACCAGGGTGGGCATCTGCCGCTGGTCGCCCTGGAAGCGGCGCGCGGCGGCGGCGATGGACTCGTGGTCGTCGCCGACCTTGAACGCGATGACGGCCTGCACGGCGAGGGTCAGGCCCTGCTTGGTGTAGCAGTCCTCGATCACCTCGGCCTCCTGCATGGCGAGGGTGAGGCGGGTGGCCTTGGAGATGACGGGCGGGACGAAGACGCCGTGCCCAGTGACGATCTTGAACGGCAACGCGTCCGCCCCACGCTGCTTCCGACCGCTGATCAGAAGTGCTTCGTTGGGGGCGGGCACCCGATAACCGAACACGTTAGAGCCCTTCTAGGAAGCCTCGGGCGAAACCGTCCGCGGCACAGACGGCCATGGCTCCACGTCGACCTGACGTGCGCCACGGTTGTTGATGACGAGGACCTCCGTGCCGGCGGCCAGCGCGGTCGCGGCGTACCCGAGGTAGTAGTGCGCGATCCCTTCCACCACGACCCGGACCTCCCCGGGGAGGTCGCCGCCGCGGATCCCGATGCTCACGGTTCCCACCTTGCCGACCACCGTCTGCCTCGCCACGGCTGCATTGTGCGCCTCGGATGCCAGCGCTGGACAGCCGCCGTGCGGAGAAGTGATCAGTCAGCCTTCGGCGGTGCAGAACCCGGTGTTCTTGGGGATGCCGTACTCGGAGCAGGAGAACGAGCTGCCCTCGGCCTTCCTCTTCCAGGCCTTCGTGGTCGCGTCGTACTTGAACAGGACGAGGCCGTCGCCCTGCTGCTCGGGCGTGGGTGCGGTGAGCTCGGAGGTGGCCCAGCCCTGGGAGCAGCGGATGCTGGACGCCTTGATCCGCCAGCCGGCGTCGAGGTGGGCCGCTTCCTGCAGGGTGGGCGCCTTGACCGGGCAGCCGTCCGTGACCGCCGGGGACGACGACGGCGGACGGCTGGTTGCCTGGTTGTGGGTGGCGGGTGTCGTCGGGGTCGTCGTGCTGGTCCTGGGTGCGGCCGGCCTGCTCGGGGGTGTGGCCCGGTGGAGGGGATTCGCCGTGCTGGGCGCGGTGCTGAGGCTCGGGGCGGGCGCGGCGGGGGTCGCCGGGGGCTGCTGGCGATGCACCAGGGCGATCGGTACGCCGATGGCGAGCACCGCCGCGGCCAGGGCGGTGCCCGATACGACGGCGCGGCGGCGGGCGAGCCGGCGGGAGGTCCGCAGCGTCCGTTCGTACAGATCGCTGGTGCCGCCGTGCTCCGCGAGGTCGGCCATGGTCCGGCGAAGGTGATGCAGGTCGTCGTCGCTCATCGGGCTGCTCCCTTCGTCGCCGAGGATTCGAGCAGGTCAGGGGCGATGGTGCGCAGACGGGCCAGCGCCTTGCTGGTCTGGCTCTTGACGGTGCCGATCGAGCAGGACAGCAGGGTGGCCGCCTCGGCCTCGGTGCGGTCCTCGAAGTAACGAAGCACCAGGACGGCGCGTTGCCGGCGGGTCAGCCGGGCCAGCGCCTGATGCAGGCTGATCTGCAGGTCGACGCGGTCGCTGTGGTCGCCGGCGGGGTGCGGCGCGTCCTGCAGCTCGCCGGGCAGTGACTCGGCGAACCGCCGGCGGCGCCACCGGCTGATGTGCAGGTGGTACATCGCCGTGCGGGTGTACGCCTCGAAATGCCCCTCGTCGGCCAGCTTGCGCAGCGCCCGGTGCGTGCGGGCCAGCGCGTCCTGCACCAGGTCCTCCGCCAGGTGCCGATCGCCGGTGAGCAGGAACGCGGTGCGCAGCAGGGCCGGCGTACGCGTACGGACGAAGTCGCTGAAGTCAGCAGCAACCGCATCATCCACGCCTGGCCCGCCCCCAAGATCTTTTCATCGGCGGCACTGTACCGAAGCTCCGCACCCGCAGGGGTGGCCCGCCCGCCCGGGCGGGCCACCACGACGGATCAATCCTGGTGGGAACAGAGGCCGTACGTGGCGCAGTCGATCGAGCTGCCCTCGGCCTTCTTCTTCCAGGTGTGGGTGGCGGCGGTGTACTTGAACAGGATGACGCCGTCGCCCTGCTGTGCGGCGGTGGGGGCGAGGGGCTCGGCGGTGGCCCAGCCCTTCGCGCAGCGGATGCTGGACGCTTTGATCCGCCAGCCGTCGGACAGGTGCGCCGCCCGCTGCAGGGTGGTGGCGCTCACCGGGCAACCGTCGTCGCTCGGCGCGGAGTGCGCGCAGGCCCCCAGGGTCGCGGTCGCACCGGCCGGCACTCCGAGCGCCGCGCAGTCGAGTGAGCTGCCCTCGGCCTTCTTCTTCCAGGTGTGGGTGGCGGCGGTGTACTTGAACAGGATGACGCCGTCGCCCTGCTGTGCGGCGGTGGGGGCGAGGGGCTCGGCGGTGGCCCAGCCCTTCGCGCAGCGGATGCTGGACGCTTTGATCCGCCAGCCGTCGGACAGGTGCGCCGCCCGCTGCAGGGTCGTCGCGCTTACCGGGCAACCACTGGTTCCGGCGGTACGGGCACTGCCGCCGTTCCCGGCCGTACTGACGATGGGCGAGGTGCCGGTCTTCGGGGCAGGGCCGGCGGCGACGGACGCCGAGGGCGCCGGGGCTGCCTGGGGGGCAACGGCATCCTGGCCGTCGCACGCCGCCAGGCCGAACAGGGCGGCACCGGCGGCCACGGCGAACAAGTGAGCACGCAAACGCATCAGAGAACCTCTTCGTGAGTCAGGGAGAGTGCACATCCGGCGCTGGCTTCACCGGTATCCGCCAACGCTGTGCCGGTCGCCGCGCCCGCCGGCCGAGCGGACCCATGAGCGACCTGCACACCTGGGTACACGCCACCTCGGGGGCCGGGGTTGCCGCCACTTCCCAGAAATCTGGACCGAACAAAAAGCAACATTTGCAATCGCATATTGACTGGATCGACCAGCGAGCGTAATTTCCCGTTCAAAAGGTCGACCACCGTCAATGTCTGCCATGCCGGCACTGCGCAGACGGTCGTCAGGAGTGCATCCCCATGCGCAGAACTCGCTCCCGGCTCCTCGCCATCGGCGCGGCGCTGGCCATCGTCCTCGGCACGCTCTTCGGCATGCCGGGCCCGGCCTCCGCCGCCACGTCCCTGCCCTGTGACATCTACGGCGCGGCAGGTACGCCCTGCGTCGCCGCCCACAGCACCGTGCGTGCGTTGTTCGCCGCGTACGCCGGACCGCTCTATCAGCTCACCCGCGCCTCCGACCGCGCCACCCACGACGTCGGCCTGCTCGCCGCCGGCGGGTACGCCAACGCCGGTGACCACGACGCCTTCTGCAACGGCACCACGTGCGGCATCACGAAGATCTACGACCAGAGTGCCCGGCACAACGATCTGACCGTGTCGCCCGCCGGAACCGCCGGGCCGGCCGACTATCCCGCCGATGCGAGCGAGATCGCGATCACGGCCGGCGGCCACAAGGCGTACGGAATCTGGATCTCACCCCAGCACGGTTACCGTCACTACGTCGGTTCCGGGGTGGCCCAGAACGGCGCCCCCGAGGGCATGTACATGGTGGCCAGTGGAACGCACGTCGGCTCCGACTGCTGCTTCGACTACGGCAATGCCGAGGCGCAGGTCGCCGACACCGGCAACGGGCACATGGACGCCGTCAGCATCGCCACGACCTGCTACTTCCCGCCGTGCACCGGGTCCGGGCCGTGGGTGGAGGCGGACCTGGAGAACGGCATGTTCCAGGGCGCCAACGGCTCCAACACGGCGAACCTCGGCAACAACAGCACCTATGTCACGGCGCTTCTGAAGAACAACGGCCAGACGACGTACGCCCTCAAAGGCGGCAACTCGCAGTCCGGCGGCCTGAGCACCTGGTGGAACGGTGCCCTGCCCAACCGCGGGGGCTACATCCCGATGCACCAGGAAGGGTCGATCATCCTCGGCACGGGCGGTGACAACAGCAACCGCAACATGGGTACGTTCTTCGAAGGCGTGATGACCTCCGGTTACCCGACCGACGCCGCCGACAACGCCGTGCAGGCCAGCATCGTGTCCGTGGGCTACTCGGGACAGACCAACGTGCCCAACGGCCCGAAGGGGACGATCACCGGCCCCGGCGGCAAGTGCGTCGACGTCGCCGCCGACGACACCGGCCAGAATCTCGCCGCGGTGCAGTTGTGGGACTGCCAGTCGTACGCGTCGGACCAGCACTGGGCCCACTTCGCCGACACCACGCTGCGCACACTGGGCCGCTGCCTCGACATCAACGGCAACGGTACGGCCAACGGCACGCAGGTCGAGCTCTACGACTGCAACGGTGTCGGTGGCCAGAAGTGGGTGCAGCAGGCCGACGGCTCGCTGCGCAACCCGCAGTCCGGCCGGTGCCTCGACTCGCCCAGCGGCGCCACCGGCAACGGCACGCGGCTGCAGATCTGGGACTGCAACGGGTCGGCGGCCCAGAAGTTCGCCGTCAACGGCGGCGGCACGACGGTCGGCCCCGCCGGCAAGTGCGTGGACGTCGCCGCCGACGACACCGGCGGCAACGGTGCGGCCGTGCAGCTGTGGGACTGCCAGTCGTACGCGGTGGACCAGCACTGGTTCCACAACGCCAACGGCTCACTGCGTACGCTCGGCCGCTGCCTCGACATCAACGGCAACGGTACGGCCAACGGCACCCAGGTGGAGCTCTGGGACTGCAACGGTGTCGGCGGGCAGGTCTGGCAGCAGCAGGCCGACGGTTCCCTGCGCAACCCGCAGTCCGGGCGATGCCTCGACTCGCCCAACGGCGCCACCGGCAACGGCACCCGGTTGCAGATCTGGGACTGCAACGGCTCGGCGGCCCAGAAGTTCTCGCTGAGCTGACGAAGAGGGGGTACGGGCGCCGGGCCCGTACCCCCGGCTTCACCGGACTGGCACGAAGCGGGGATGGAAGGCGGCCGCTGTCTTCCTAAGGTCGATCCCATGAATTGGCGTCCTTTGCTTGCCGTCCCCGCCGTCTGCACCGCCGCGCTTCTCGCCCTCACCGCGTGCGGTCAGGACACCTCGTCGACTCCGCCGGCTGCCGGGGGGTCCACGGCCTCCTCGTCGGCTCCGGCGGCCGCGGGCGGGTCCACGGCCTCCCCGGCCCGCAAGGGATCGGCCCCCGCTGGGGTGAAGACCTCGCCGGCGAAGCCGACCGGAGGTGACCCGGGCGCGCCCACGTGCACGACTTCCGGCCTGAAGATCACGGTCGACGCTCCGGACGGAGGCGCCGGGCACAGCATCGCCGCGGTGCACTTCCGGAACACCGGTGCGACCTGCCGGATCAAGGGCTACCCGACCGTCGTGGGCCGTGCCGCGGACGGCACCGTGGCGCAGACCGCGCGGCAGACCCTGAGCGGCTACGCCGGTGGTGTGCGCGGCGAGATCTCGCCGTACCTGCTGCACGAGGGCGACACCGCGACGGCGCTGATCGAGACCCTCAACGCCAACGAGGACGGCACCGCCTGCGAGCCGGTGACCGAGCTGCGGGTCAGCCCGCCCAAGCAGACCGGCTCGGTGACCGTGCCCTGGTCCGGCGGCTGCGCCCGGTTCGAGGTGCACCCGGTGGTCCGCGGCCTCACCGGCCGGGAGTGACGACTGCGGCCGGATCCGAGTTCCGGCCGCAGCCGGTCGAGCGTCCGCCGGCGGCGGTGCCGACCGGCGGTCGTCAGATCAGCGGCAGGCCGACCAGCGCGCCGAGCGCGCGCAGCGAGGTGAGCAGCGCGGTTCCGGCGGTGGCGAGGGCGCCGGCGTCCCGCAGCCCGGCGACGAACCGCTGCAGATGCGAGGCCGCCGCGGCCTTGTCCGGCAGCGCCTTCTCGGCCTCGTCGAGCCGCGCCTCAGCCGCCTTGCGCTCCGCGCCGGTCAGGCGGAGCTCGTCCAGCGCCTCGCGGAGGCGGTTCAGCTCCACCGCCGTGCCACCGCCGATGGTCTGGTCCCGGCCCGCGACGTACTGGTCCCGGCCGGCGACGAACTGATTGCCCGAGCCGGTATTGACCGGTCCGTTGACGTTGCCGAACGTGTTCATGCGCCGCCCCTCCGTTCCTCACGTTTGCGGGCCGCCTTGGACATGCCGCTGCCGATGCCCGCCAGGATGCCGCCGAGCAGGAACGCGCCGGCGCCGACCGGCAGGATGGGCACCCCCGGCACCAGCTCGGCCGCCATCGGGTTCTGTCCCACCGGATCGTCGATCGAGGAGCCGAACGCGATCATGAAGAAGTAACCGACCAGCGCGAATCCGCCGAGCGCGAGCAGCATGCCGACGATCATCAGGAAGCGGCCGAAGCCCTTGCCCTGGAACATCTCGTCCGAGGCGTCGTAGTCGTTGGTGTGCGTGATCCGGTCGCCGATGTGCAGGTCGCGCCCGGCCACGTGCTGATCGCGCCCGGCCACGTACTGGTTGCCCGAGCCGGTGTTCACCGGTCCGTGCACGTCGCCGAACCGTGTGGGCTGTGGCTGCTGCGGCGCCGGTGTGTCGTACCGGAGCCGGACGTGGCCCAATTGCACGGTGTCACCGGGGAACAGCGGCCGGGCCTGGTCCCGCAGCCGGTCGTCGTTCACCCACGTGCCGTTGGTCGAGCCGAGATCCCGGAGCACGACCCGATCGCCGTGCCGGGTCACCAGGATGTGCCTGCGGCTGACCGAGCCGTCGGTGACGAGGCCGGCCGGACTGTCCCGGCCCACGGTGGTGTCGCCGAACGGGATGTCCCACGCCGCGTGCGTCGTCGGCCCGTCGATCACGACCAGCCGATGCGGTGCGCCCCACCTCGGGTCCATGCCTTAGAGTGCGCGCCCACCAGGCAGGAGGAACGCATCTGTCGACAACCTGACCAGGGCGGACCGATCGCGCGCGACATGCGAGCGCTACTGGTCGCCGCTCGCCCAGCGGCACGTGCTCGCCGCCGGGCAGTCAGCACTTCTCGGGCGGCTCTTCGACTGAACGAGCGATCATGGCGTGGCGCCGGCTCGCGTGAGTTCCGCCGGGATGTACAGGCCTTGACGCTGGGCGCGCATCGTGGCCAAGGTCCTCGAGGAGGCGTCCAGTTTCACCAGGATGTGCTCGATCTCGGCGACGATCGTACGGATCGGGACGTGCAGGGTCGCCGCGATGTGCGCCCGGGAGCCGCCCGCGATCAGCAGGCCGAGGATCTGCAAATCGCGCGTCGTCAGCCCGTGCAACGGCGGTGGTGGCGACAGCAGCACCACCATCTGCAGGCGGCTCGCGGGCTGCGGTGGACAGGAGAACGCGGTGACCCGCAGCAGCGGTGGGTCCTGCCCGCTCGCGTCGTCGTGCCGGCACAGGAACGCGGTCCGGACCTGCCCGTCGGCCACCCGCGCGGCCGCGGCGGCCAGTACGGGCTCACCGCGCGCCAGCAAGGCATGACCGCGTAGACCGGGCAGCGCGGTGGCGCCGCCGTCCTGGCTGACGACCACGCCGGCGACCGCATCTGTCACCACCGAGGCGAGGACGTCGAAGGTGCGCAGCGGATCCACCGCATCGGCGATCAGCGGCATGACCATGTGCAGCAGGGCGCAGGTGGCCTCGCTGGCCGGCCGGGGATCCGCGGTGTTGATGGTGAACAGGCCGAGGAAGCGACCGTCTGTGGTGTACAGGCCGCTGCCGAGGCCTTCGCGAAAGCCGGCCGGATACAGGTACTCGGCCCACAGGGGCAGCTCGTCCGGGATCGGCGCCAGGTCGCTGACCCGCAGCGGCCGGTGACTTCCGTGCAGGTCCACCTGCTCCAGGTCGCTGACCAGGGCCGGACTGTCCAGATACCCGCGCGCCGCGTCGAAACCCAGGCGAACCAGCGGCACATGCCGGCGGTGTTCGGCGTCGAACAGGGTGATGAACGCGCCGTCGAAGGGAGCGATGCGTTTCAATGGTTCCAGCAGTGCCTGGGCCCGGTCGGCGATGCTGCCCGGGATGGTCGCTATGCCGGCGATCTCAGCCGCCACCTGCGGCGCGCAGGCAGGCAGCCCAACCATGTCTCACCATCCAGACGACATCGGCGGCGGTGGGTGCTACTCATTTTTGCACCTTCCGGTCGGAGTAACCTAATGAGGCCTGATTGACACCCGGTTGTGGACTCGGCTGACCATCGGACAGGACCAGGCCATGAACGCACATCGCCCCTCGCCCGCGGAGCTGGCCGCCGACATCATGGCGCTCGGGGCCCGGCCGGCACCTCTCGTGGCACGCGCCAGGACGCTCCTGCAGATCCTGCAGCCGCTGGTCCGTTTCGATGCGGCTCACCTGGACCTGCTCGACCCGGAACGCCAGACCGTGCCGTCGCTGGCCCGCTACGGCTACCCGGCCCAGGTCGAGCGTTATCTCGACACCCCTGCGCGGATCCACGACCTGGAACTGGCCGGGATCCTCCAGCGATATCGGCCCCAGCAGTTGCACGAGCTTCCGGTGCCGCCCGACGAGATATCCGCCTGGGTCGAGTACCTGCGACCGGCCGGCTTCGGCAACGGCATCGGCGTCCCGTTGGTGACCCCGGACGGCCGCTACCTCGGCCTCTTCTCCGCCCACACCGAAGAGACCGCACCTCTCGGCGACGACGCCTGCGGCGTTCTCGCCGGGCTCGCCCCGCTGATCGCCCGCGCCGTCGACCCGTTACGCACCCTGACCGCCCTGGCCTCGCTGGTCACCGATGCGGTCGCCGGCGTCATCATCACCCGCGCCGGCAACACCGCTCCACTGCCCGGCCTGCCCGGCCACCCGCTGCTGGCCCCGGGCTCGCCGGTCGTCCGTGAGGCGGTCGACTGCCTGGAGTCCCGCGACATCCATGCCACGTTCGTGACCACGGCCGGCCGTTCCGGCGGCTATCTCAAGGCCACCGTCCTGGCCAGCCCGGAACAGCCCCTCGGACATCTCGGCGGGGTCGTGCTCCTCTCGCCCCCCGGCGACCTGCACGGCCTCACCCACCGGGAGCTGACGATCCTCGGCATGCTGCTCGCCGGCTGGCCCCAGCAGCGCATCGCCGCCCGCCTGCACCTACCGGCCTTCGCGCTGCTCACGGTGCTCGAGCGGATCCGCGTCAAGTTCCGCGCCCGCACCCGGGACACCGCCGTCATGCGCGCGGCCGGCATGGGCCTGTTCCTGCCGCCGCGTCTCACCCGACGACAACCGAGGTGAGCCCTGCGCCTCGGCTGCCGCCGCCCGGCCGACGGCCAGGGCGATCGCCATGATGCTGAGCTGGGGATTCACCTCCGGACAGCCGGGCAGTGCGGACGCGTCGGCCACCCATACCCCGCGTACGCCGCGCAGCCGTCCGTCCGGGTCCACCGGCGCCCGCTGGGGGTCGGCGCCCATCCGCACGCTGCCCGTCGGGTGGAACGCCGCAAGGTGCAGCTGCCGGGCATCGGCTGTGGAGACCGCGTCGCGCAGCTCGGCGAGGCTGTACGCGTACGGGCGGTGGCCGAGTCCGGTGAGGACCACGCCGGCGCCGGCGGCGAACAGCAGCTCCCCGATGGCCACGATGGCGAGCCGCAGCCGGTCGGCGTCGCCGTCAGCCAGCCGGTAGCGCACCAGCCGGGCCCCGACCCGGCCGCCGGGCCGGTCGGCGATCATCGCCCCCACGGTCGCCAGCCGGTCCGCGGAGGCGAGCTCGGCGTGCAGCTCCCTTCCGATGCCGGGTGGCACGAACGACATCAGCCCCGGGGGACCGGCGGTGGCCTCGATGAGGACGCCGTCGTCGTGCAGCTGCTCGACGCCGACGCTCTGCAGGACGCCCCGCCAGGCGGTCACCGGCTCGCTGAAACGGCCGGCCACACTGACGGCGGGGTGCACGGCGAGCCCGCGGCCGACTCCGGGATGGCCGTGCAGCCCCGACCTGGCCAGCAATCGGGGTGTCTCCACCGCCCCTGCCGCCGCCACGACGAGCGGTGCGGCGATCAGCCGTGCGCCGAAGCGCACCCCGACGGCGCGCCCGCGGGCCGTGACGATCCGCTCCACCCGGGCGCCGGTCACCACGACCGCACCGGCGGCGCACGCCTGTGGCAGGGCATTGAGGTGTACGCCGTTCTTGGCGTTGCGCGGGCAGCCGACGACGCACTGGCAGGAGCCGGCACACCCGGGGGCGTTGCGGCGCATCGGCGCAGCCTTCCAGCCCAGCGCTGCGGCGCCGGCCAGCACCAGCTCGCCGTTGCGGCCCAGCCCGTTCAGCGGCTGGGGTGCCACCCGCAGCGTGTCCTCGACCTCGTCCAGCAACGGCGCGAACCGTGCCGGGTCGGCCAGCGAGACGCCGTGCACATCGCGCCAGCGCCGCAGAACCCGTTGCGGTGTGCGGTAACAGGTGCCCGAGTTGACGAGCGTCGTGCCGCCGACGCCGCGCCCCTGCGGCAGGAGCACCGGCGGGTTGCCGAGCGCGAAGGTCGCGCCGCCGTCGCGATAGAGGTCCACGAAACGGTCGGCCGGCGGCCGCTCGCGGAACTCGGCCGCGGTGAACCGCCGGCCCTCCTCCAGGACGACCACCGACAGTCCCGCCCGCGCCAGCTCACGGGCCGCCATCGCGCCACCGGCCCCGGAGCCGATCACGACGGCGTCCGCACGGCTGCGCCGGGGCCAATCGCCGACGGCCACGCAGGTGAGCGCCGGTTCGGGGGCCGGTGGGGAGGCCGGTGCCGGGGCCGTACGCTCGGGGTGCCCCGCCGCCGCGGCCAGCAGCAGCGGCATCTTCACCGCATCGAGCAGCGCCCGGCCAGCGGGCCGGCCGCTGACAACGGTGAGGACGGCCTCCCGGGTGGACGGGTCGAGCCGGGCGAGCGACTCGCCGCTCAGCATCCGGGCGGCCAGGTCCAGCCCGCCACCGGCGACGCCGAGCCCGAGCCGTACGGGCCGGGGGAAGGCGGCCGCCAGCCGGGTCAGCTGGCTGGCGATCCGGCGACCCTCGTCGGCGTCGGTCCCGAGCAGGGCAGCGGCCAGGGCGCCGAGGCGGTCAGTCACGCTCGCCCACCTCCGCGTGTGCGGTCCCGGTCAGCTTCCAGCGCCGTTCCTCGTGCCAGCCGCGGCGGTGGCGCCGTTCCAGCAGGACGACGGCGTCGGCCACCTCGCAGTTGTGGCAGACCGCCGGAGCCCCGTCCGGGTCGGCGTACGGCACGGCGACGGTGCGCTCGGGCGGCATGGTCACGGCTACGGAGATCCGGTGGTTGCCGCCGCGTCCGGTGACCGTCCAGTGCGGCCGTCCCAGGCGGGCGCGGAAACGCAGCGCCGCCAGCAATGGATCGCCGGCCGGGTACTCGGCGCCGCCGACGCGCAGCCGGACGAACGGCAGGGCGGGCAGCCGGTTGAGTCCCGGCCGGGTGGAGACGGCCGCCACCACCTCGCACACGTCGCCGTCGCCGAGGTCGGCGTGCAGCCAGGCCCACCGGCGGGCGTTGCCGTGGCCGTAGATGCGGGCGACGTTCCCCGGTGCGTCGGCGAGAGCCAGCTCCCGCTCTCCTACCTGGATCGTCCCGGTGAACCGTCCCGTCGGCACGGGGAGGATCTGGGCGGCCGGCAGCAGCTCGCGGTGCCAGGCCCAGCGGGGGAAGGTGAACATCGGTGCGCCGGCGCCGGTGACCCGCAGCCGCCAGCTCAGGTCACCGGCCGCGCCGGCCAGCTCCTGCGCGGTGACCGTGATTCCGCCGGCGTCGAACCCGGTGCCCGGGCGCTCGGCGGGCCAGGGGACCGGGCCGAAGCGTTCCCAGACCGGTGCGGCGTCACTCGGGAAGACCGCGGCCCATCCGTGTGCCCGAGCGGGGGAGCCGTCGGCCGGGGCCACGAGCTCGTGGTGCAGCCAGACGCCGGTGCCGGTCTTCGGGTCGGTGACGGTCGCGTACCAGACCTCGAGCCGCCCGGGCTGACCCCGCCACCGGGACGGCAGCAGGTCGTCCGGCCGGGGGAGCGGCGCGCCCCGGGTGCCCGGCGCCGCCGGCCAGGGCCGTCGTCCGCGGCTCAGCCGCATGCTGGACAGGAACGGCAGGAGATCACGGCGAAGGTCGAACACCAGCCGGGCGTCGCCCACGACGGTCCCGTCGGCGTCCAGCAGCCGGGCGGTCAGCCTGGTCATGCTCATCAGCGGATGGCGTACGGTCACCGCCTTGCCGCCGTCGAGCCGCAGCCGCCTTCCGTCGAGCGCGGTGAAGGCGAGCCGGTAGCCGATCCGGCCGGCCCGCAACGGAGCGATCTCCATGCTGCCGGTCGCCGCGGGATCGTCGGCGAACCCGGTTATCCGTACCCGGCCGGTCGCCCCGGCCCGCAGGTCGACGAGGGGGTGCAGGGCGCCCGGTGCGGTGAAGCGCAGGCTCAGCGTGATGGGCCGCTCAGCGGTCTCCCCGCTCAGCCGTACCGCCCCGGTCATCACTTCTCGCATCGTCGTGAACACCGTCGCCTCCCAGCATGAGTCGTTCGGTGACGAGGTAGTAGGCGTCGGCGGCGGCGTGTGCCGCTGCCGGGTCTCCGGATCGGACGGCCTCCACCAGCGGGGTGATCCGCCGCGCGGCAGCGGCGGCATCGGCGAACGGGCCGGCGAAGAGTTCCCGTACGTCGTCGTAGGCCCGCAGCAGAGAGTTGACCAGCAGCTCGTACACCCGGTTGCCGGAGGCTGCGGCGAGAGCGCGATGAACCTCGGCCTCGGCCCGCTGAGCCGGGCCCGGACCCGGCGCGGCGGCGATCGCGTCGCGGAGCCGGGCCAGCCGCTCGCGGTCCGCCTCGCCCGCGTGCTCGGCGGCGTGGGTCGCGATCAGCGAGCCGATCTCACGGCGCACGGCGAACACCTCGGTCAGCCAGCTCGGCCCGTCCAGCGACACCAGGAAGGGCAGCAGATCGGGGCCCGCGGTACGCCGGAAGTCGCGGACGCGGGTGCCGATCCCGTGGCGGGTCTCCAGCAGGCCCGCCTCCACGAGACGGACCAGGGCGTGCTTGAGCGACGTACGGGTCACCCCGTAGCCCGCGGCCAACTCCCGTTCGGGCGGGAGCAGGCTGCCGGCGGCGTACCGCTGGGCGAGCACGTCGGCGCGCAGCCGCTCGACCAGTTCGTCGACGACGGAGCTGCGCGCAATGGGCGAGTGGATCGGTGGATCAGCCACTCGACCACAGTGTCAGAGACGTGCATGCTCGTCAATGGGTGGCCGCGATCTCCCGGGCGCGCTACCGGGCGGCGACGAACAGGCTCTGGGCCGCCCGGCCGAGGCTGCCCGATTCGTCGTGCAGGGCGCTGTCCGCGAGCCCGATGCCGTCGGCCTCGATGACGGTACGCGCGTCCAGGCAGACCCACTCGCCGGCCGGGTAGCGGTGCAGATGCACGTCCAGGTCGGTATTGACGAACAGGTGGGTCCGGAAGTCCAGCACATTGCTGACGCCGTTACCCGAGTCGGCGGCGACCAGGACGCGCGTCAGCGGGCTCGGCGTCTCACCGTCCACCAGCGGCACCCGCATCCGCATCCAGCACGTCGCCGGCCCCGGCTCGAGGAACGATCCCGCCGCGAACCGGGTCTCCATCGCCGTGTGGTAGCCCTCGTCGTAGGGCACCGGGAAGAACGGCCGATCCGGTGCGGATTCCGGGCCGGGCGGCGGTGCGGCGCCGGGCACGCCGGGCGCGGCCCGCTCGGCGGTGCGGATGAGCACCGCCGTGGCGCGCATCGCTGCCGGCCCGCCGTCCGGGGTCAGCTCCGCCTCGACCACCTCCACGCTGCGACCTGCACGCACCACCCGTGTGCTGATCGTCAGCGGTCCGATGGGTACGGGCCGGGCGATGTCGAAGGTGAGCCGGGCGACCCGGGCGTCGGCGCGCGCACCCGGCCGGCGCTCGACGGCCCGGCCGATCAGCGCGGCGGGCGGGCCGGCGTGCTGGGAAGCGGCATCCCACGGTCCACGGGTGAGCGGCGTTGCCTCGAACCGATCCTCGGCCACCTGGCGATAGAACGACACGCCGCGATCCTACCCACCGGTAACCTCACGGACGTCGACGATGTCGGCCTTGAAGCGGATGCGCCGGTGACGCGCCAGGTGGAATCCGGCGGCACCGGCCGCGACGAGGAACGCACCCGGGTAGGGATCGTCAGTACCACGTACGCGGGGGATCCGCTGCGGTGCGCCCAGTTCAGCCTGGACGGCCCGTTGTTGCGGACGCCGATGGTCGCCTCCTCCTCTCGCCGGCGCGCCCGTGCACCGCTTCGCCGAGCGCGACCAGGTCGGTGCGGTGCTTGCCGGCAGCGGTGACCCTCAGCCTTGCGGTGTTGTTCTGCGGATGGAAATCGGCCTGCGGCGGTCCTACGACGACCGGCTCGGGGTGCCAGCTGACGTCCTTCAGCGCGAGCTTAGGTCCGCTGCCGCGGATCGGCGAGGCGATGCCCGGCGGCCAGGCCATGCTGGAACGCCATGTCCGTCTCGTGGAGGCGTCCCGGCTTGAGGTCGTCCTCGAGGGTGCAGACCCTCGCGACGCCGCCCGCGGTTCCGGCAATCGCTGAACCGTTCCGGCGTCTGGAACGCGTAATCGGTGCTGCCGGCGAGTGAGACTCCGTGCACCACCGTGGTGCCGCTGTTGGCGAGCCGGAGCTTGGCCACCTACGACTTGCCCGATTGCACGTCGCCGGGGCTCATGCTCGCGCCGAGCTCGACCGGCTCGGCGATGGTGACCGTGCTGGTGGCGCTGACCGGTGCGACCCGGTCCGCGAAGAACGTCGCGGTGATGCCGCCCACCGTGCCGGCCGCGGCATCCAGTCCCGGTGGGCACACTGGAACTGCACCTCGGGGTCGCCGGTGCAGCTGCTCGACCCCTCCGCCTCGAAGAGGCTGACGCCGGGCAGGCCGGTGAGCCGGTGGATGAGCCGGGGATTCGTGAGCGACGCCACGCGGTCGGCCTTGATGCGCAGATGCGAGTCCCGGCCGTGGCCGGCCGGCAGCGCCAGGTCGGGGAAGCGGACGCTGACCACGGCAACCGTCGGCGCGGGCGGAGGCCGGCGTGGCCACCCCGAGAACGGCCGCGACGGCGAGACCGGAGCTCGTGCCTCAGAAGACCTTGGCGAGATCTCGTGCCTGGGCGTGAGCCAGCCGGCGACCCTCCTCGGCGTCGGCGGTGGCGAGGTTGGGGCGGAAGTGGATGGTGCGGATGTCGTCGACACCCGCCCAGCGCAGCCAGTCCTCGAGGTAGGGCGCCTGGAAGTCGGAGCCGAAGCCGGGGCCACGGCCCGGACCGTAGACGGCGCTGGTGTAGATGACGGCGGCCCGCTTGCCCTTCAGGAGTCCGGTGTATCCCGCGGTGGGGTCGAAGCCGAACACCATGCCGGGCTGGCTGACGACGTCGATGAATTGCTTGAGGATGTACGGGATCCCGGCGTTCCACATCGGCACGCTGAACAGGTAACGGTCGGCGGCGTCGAAGCGGCGGAACGTCTCGATGGCGGCGTTCCACGCGCCGGCGGCCGTGCCCTGCGGTTGTTCGCCGGCGAAGACGGCCATCTTGGCGGCTGCGGCGTCGGGCCCGAACGCGGGCAGCGTGCCGTCCCACAGGTCGTACTCCTCGATCGTCAGGCCGGGGTCCGTGTCGCGCGCGGTGCCGAGGAACGTGGTGGCGATGGCGAGCGATTCGGAGCGCGGCCCGCGGGGCGACGCGGAGATGTGCAGCAGCTTGGTCATGGCGGGTTCTCCTTCGATTCCATATGCGTGCGCACGCACATTCTTACTCCGATGCGTGCGCACGCACAAGAATGGCGTAGGATCACGTGATGAGCGACACCGATGTGGCCGCCTGGGCGGCGTTGCTGCGCGTGCACACCGCCTTGGTCCCGCGGCTCGACCGGGAGCTGCAGGCCACCTGTGGGCTGCCGTTGACCTGGTACGACGTCCTGCTGGAGCTCAACTCGGCGCCCGGTCGCCGGCTCAGCATGGGGGAGCTGGGGGAGCGGGCGGTGGTGAGCCGCACCCGGGTCAGCCGCGTCGTCGACCAGCTCGTGGCGGCCGGCCTGGTCGCGCGCGAGGCGAACCCGGACGACCGGCGATCCGCCTTCGCGGCGATCACCGATCCCGGCCGTGCCCGCCTCCGCGCGGCTGCCCCCGTGTATCTGGAGGGCATCCATCGCCACTTCACGTCGCGCATGACGGCCCGGGAGTCCGCCACTGTCGCCCGCGCGCTGGAGAAGGTGCTGGCGAACCCGCCCGGATGACTTCGCCTCGGCGGTGGCGTCAGGCGGCTTGCACCGTCTCGCCGTCGTACTGCCGCCAGGTGCTGGCACCTGACCGCTTGGCCTCGTACATCGCCAGATCGGCGCGGTGCAGGAGTCCGTTGACGGTGTCGGTCCCGGGCAGACTGATCGCGATGCCGATGCTGGCTTGCGGCTGCATCGGAACGCCGGCCACCAGCACGGGGTTCCGCATCTCGGACAGGATGCGTTCGGCGACGGCGTGAGCCTTCTCCTCGGTGCCCGGGCCGCCGAGGGCGATCGCGAATTCGTCGCCACCCAGCCGGCTCACCGTGTCCGAGCCGAGCACGCAGCGGCGCAGCAGCGCGGCGTACGCGGACAGCAGCTCGTCGCCGGCCTCGTGCCCCAGGGTGTCGTTGATCTGTTTGAAGCCGTTCATGTCGATGAGCAGGACGGCGACCGGGTGGCCGGAGCGCTGCGAACGGGCCAGGGCGAGGCCGAGCTCGTCGCGCAGCCGGGCCCGGTTCGCCAGGCCGGTCATGGAGTCGCTGGTGGCCAGGGCGTGGTTCTCGCGCAGCGCGACGACCTGCCGCAGCACCACCAGCCCGGTGATCATCATGGAGCCCAGAACGAGACCGCCCCAGGGGTACAGCGGCTGCCGTACGGCTACCAGGATCATGATGAGGTAGCTGACGCCCACCGCGGCGTACGGCATGGCGGCGACCGACGGGGACCGTCCCTGTCCGGTCGCGACCACCCGGTGCCGGCCGGCGGTGTGGCACTGCTCGACCGCCGCCAGCGCCATCAGCAGGTACGCGGTCAGCCAGCAGATGAACTGCCAATACTGATAGTGCTGGACCGCGTGCGCGCTGCGGGAGTAGCCGAGGTAGGCGTCCCCGACGATGAACAGGCCCATCGCGGTGGCCAGCATCGTCAGCGGGCGCCGGAGGGTTGCGGACGCGCCCCGGAGAAGGACGACAGCCGCGCCGAAGGCCAGCGCGAGATCGCCCACCGGGTAGGCCACGGCGACCAGGGTCACGTGTGCGGGCACCCCGCGGGCGGCCAGCGCCGGCCCGAGCGTGAACTGCCACATCACGACAAATCCGCCGGCCAGCACGGTGGCGACGTCCATCAGCAGCTTGCGGCCCTGCCGGGCGGTCCGTGCCCGCAGCGGGAACAACAGGAGCCCGGCCAGCATCACCGGGACGAAGGCCAGCCGGACGGCATCGCCGACGGAGGGGAAGCGGGTGCCGGACACCTGAAAGCCGACCGTTGCGGCCCCCAGCATGGCGAAGCTCACCGCGGTGAGGCCCCATGCGGCGCGGGTACGCCGGTCCAAGCCCGATCGCGTGGCCGCGCACCCCGCGAGCACGGCCGCCAGGACGGTGTAACCGAGCAGGAACGGACCCACGATCAGCTCCGGAGGTGTCCCGCCGTCACGCCCGATGATCACGCGCACCACCGGTACCAGGTACACCAGGCACAGTCCGCCGGCCACCAGGCGCCACGGGTTCCCGCGCACACCGGAGACGGTGCGGATCACTGCCTTGATCATGCCGGTGTTCCTCCGGGAGCTCGCGACGACGGCCGGGTCCAGCGGGACTTGCTGAATCAGCGATCGGACGGGCGGCGAGCCACCTGAGGAAAGCGTGCGCACGGCAACGGCCCCGCCCCTGACGGGACGGGGCCGCGGCGCGGTCCTTCAGCGCACCCGGGCCGTGCCCCACAGCGCCGGTTGCGCGAATCGGGTCAGGCCTGCCCAGTCGTACGAGACGGGCTTGGCCGCCTGGTCGCTGTCCGTGTCGTTGTTCGCCAGGTCGAGGCCGAAGGAGGAGCCGGTACGGGGCACGCCCCCGATCGCGGACCACGGGACGGTCAGCTCAACGGTGTAGCCGGTGCTCGTGCGGCTGACCTGGGACGTGGCGCCGGCGTTCCAGCTCCGGTCCCAGCCGGCCGCCGACCCCCGCTCGTCGGTCAGGGCGTTGGTCGCGCTGACCAGCAGGTGGTAGTCGTCCGGGTCCACCAGGGCGGGCCGGGTGGTGTTGCGGTCGATCATGAGTTCGATGCCGTCGCCGTTCCAGACCTCACCGTCGCGCCCGGCCCCGGAGGGGAGCACGGCTGCGTCCGTGACCGTGGCGGTGAGGTGCAGATTCCGGTCGTCGCGGGACAGCCGGGCGGTCATGGTGTTGTCGGCGCCCTTGAGCGTGATCGCGGAGCCGGCCCTCGTCAGGTCGTACGTGAGTGCCGGGGCCGGAGCCGATCCGCCGATCAGGGCGGCCAGCTTGGCGCGGGCGGTGTCGATCGCGGCGGCGGCCGGGGCGGCCGCGTGCGTCGACGGGTAGAGGGTGCCCGCCACGGACCGTGCCTCGGCGGCGTGGCCCGCCTTGTCCGCCAGCCTCAGGTATTCGTAGTCCTGGTATCCGTTGCGGATCATCTTCATCCGCAGTGACTCCAGTGGGATCGGCGTGGTGCCGCCGATCCGGGACGTCGTACCCGGGTAGAACAGCGTGCCGTCGCCGTTGCCGCCGAAGCCCCACTGGTCGGTCCAGGCCGTGGCCAGCTGCTGGGTCGTGGAGTAGTACAGTTCCCCGCTCGCCCGGTAGCGGTAGGCGAGCCAGCCCATCGCCCGGTTCTGGGCCGCCTGGGTGTCGATCGTGTAGTCGAGCCACGGCTGCGCGAACTTGGCGTCCCTCTCGTTCGCCCCGCCGCACCCGGACACGTCGCAGGAGGTGTAGAGCCACATCTCCTTGCCGGGCTTCGCCGTGAAGGCGCGGTAGGCGGCCGGCTGGTCGCCGGAACTCTCGTCGAGGTGATCGACCACGGGGGTGATCACGTCCGTGATCGCGTGCTGGGGGTCGTACCGGTCGGCGTCCGCGAGGTCGGCGGTCATCACGTTGGGCAGCCCGGGCCAGGTCCTCTTGTATCCGGTGACGGCGTTCCGGCAGGCGCTCCACTTGGCCGCCCGGTCGCCCGGCTCGTCGCAGTTGTGCGCGTCGTAGGTCACCGCCCGGCCGGCGAAGCTGCCGGCTTCCGCGACCGTCTTCCAGTCCGGCAGGTGCCGGGTGTCGACGGCGACGGTGGTCAGCCGGGCGCCCGGCAGCTGGGTGTTCGCCGTGCCCTTGATCAGGGGCAGCAGGTACGTGTCGAAGGCGGCCCGCTGCGCGCCTGCGGTCGGTGGCTGGAACTGCGCGTTGGCGATCGTCATCCGGTCGTCGAGCGCCAGCCGGGCGAAGTCCGCGTTCGTGCGCCAGGCACGCTGCAGGTTCGCCGCGCTGGACCAGGCGTCGCACGAGCCGTAGAGCGCGTCGCAGCCGGCGGACCAGCCGATGCTCCACAGCGACCGCAGGGACGAGGTGGACGGCAGGGTGAAACCGCGGACGTCGAGGTGGATCGGCACCTCGGCCCGGCCCCGGCTGCCGGTGACCGTCAGCGAACCGTCGTACCCGCCGGCGGCCTGGTCGCGGGGAACGAGCACGTCGGCGAAGACCACCCGGTTCTGCCCGCGCGGGACGTCGACCGGGAAGGCGTTGCGGCGCTGGCCGTAGAGCCGGTCGACCGCGGGGATCAGCGCATCCGGCCAGGCCCCGACGGCCCGGCCGCCGGCGGACGCCTGCCGGGTCGTGAGGTAGTCCTCCCGGTACAGCGTGACGTTCGCGTTCGGGATGGTGCCGCCCGTGCCGGTCAGCGGCCGGCCCGGGGCGACCGTCACGCGCTCCTGGCCGCCGGCGAGGACGACCTGGAACGAGACGAACTCGTTGCGAGCGCCGGCCAGCGTGGCCGTACGCGTGCCGGCCACGCTCGTGGCGTTGCGCATGACCTTCTGGGTCGCCGGCACCACGGTGTATCCGGCGTCGGAGGCGGGCGGCGGCGCCGCAGTGGTCGCGGTGGGGGCCGGTGTCTGCGGCACCGTCGCGCCGGGGGCGACACTGGCGTAGCCCGCCCGCTGGTCGCCGATCCGCAGGGCGTCGTAGACCATGCTGCGGTGGCTGGTGTCGGACGGTTTCGGCCGGCCGTCCCAGTCCCACTTGTAGATGCCGAACTTGAAGTACGGCGAGTGGGCGCTGTCGTCGTGTGTCCGGCCGGTGCGGCTGACCACCCGGTCCCCGTCGCGCCATACTTCGAGGACTCCGGAGGTGTCCGTACGCCAGGCGACATGGAACACCCAGTCGGTCCAGCCGCCGGTCCGGTACGCCCCGAGGTCGATCATCTCACCCCGGAAGTCGATCTTCCAGTGCCCGTTGTTGGTCAGCAGCGCGAGCGGCGGGGAGCCGTTGTTGCTCTGCTGGTGCCACTGACTGACGATCTCGGAGGACCGGTCGGGCGACCAGTCCGTCGCCAGCGCGATGCTGAAGCCGTACCAGCGTTCCAGCCCCGCGGCCTGCTGATCGGGCTGGCTGAGCTCGCTGCGCGTACTGCTCGAGACGTCGGGGTCGCCGCGGTCCAGGGTGAACTGGGCGGCGTGCTCGCCGTCGCGGGCGGGTCCGGTGACGACTTTGAGCGATTTGTCGCAGCAGTACTGCTTGTGCCAGCCGGTCGGTGGCAGCGTGCGGTCGGCGGCGTTCTCCCAGTCGAGGGTGGTCAGGAGCCCGGGACGCCCGGTACCGGTGGCGGCCGGCTCGTGCGTGCCGGCCAGGGCGATCGGCACGCCTGCCGCCACCATGGCGCCGGCCACGATGCCGGTCACCAGAAGTCCTGCCCGGGTTCGTCCGGGCGTACGCGAAGTCACGGTGTGGTCCTTCCAGGGGATTGAGGGGCGTCAACATGGTGGTGCGGCACACCGGTGGAGCACCTGAGTAATCACTGCTCAATTCCGCGGGCCCCGGTTGCGGCCGACGCGCCGGGCGAGGCAGGCTGGCCGGCGCGCGGAGAGGAGAGCTGCCCGGATGCCGGACTCGCTGATCAGCCGGCTGGCGGCAGTGCTGACCGACACCGCATCGGCCGGTGGAATCCTGCTGACCGGTCCGCCGGGGATCGGCCGTACCCGGCTCACCCGGCTCGTGCTCGACGCGTGCGCCGGCCGGGCCCTCGTCCGGAGGCCCGGCGATCTCCCGGTGCCGCCCGCCGGATCGGCATCACAGCGGTACGCCGCGACGACGCGCGCACTGCACCGGCTGGCCGCGGGCCGTACGCCCGTCGTCCTCGGCGTCGACGACCTGCACCTGCTGGATCCCGGCATCGCGCGGATGGTCGAGCACCTCGCCGACGCGCAGGTGGTGCGCCTGCTGGCCACCGCCCCGAGCGACGCCACCGGCGCGGCACCGGTGGCACCCCTGCTGCGCCGGGGTGTGCTGCGGCGCCACCGCGTTCCACCGCTCAGCCCGGCCGAGGTCGGTGCCGCGGTGACGGCAATCCTCGGCGGGCGCGCCGACTCGGTGACGGTCGCCGAGCTGTGGCGCCACACCCAGGGCAACCCGCGGCTGCTGCGGGTGCTGCTGGAGGCCGCACCGGCTGCCGGCACCCTGATCCAGCGGGCGGGCACGTGGCGCTGGACCGGCCGGATGCCGCTGGACGGGATGCGGGACGCGGTACGCGTACTGGTCGGCGAGGTGCCGGCGGCGGCCGTACGGTTCCTGGCCGTGGCGGGATCGGTGCCGGTCGCCGTCCTCGAGCGGCTCGCCGACCAGCGCACCCTGGAACGCCTGGAGGAGCGGGAGGTCATCCGGGTCGACCGGGAGGGCGGTGAGCTGGTCGTGCGGCTGAGCCAACCGCTGCACACGGCGTTGCTGCTGGAACGGATGACGCCGGGCGGCATGTCGGAGACGCTGCGCGAACTGGTCGGCGCCGGGAGGGCAGTGGGCGTGGACCACGTACGGCTGGCGGACTGGCGGCTCCGCGGCGGCCTTCCCGTCGCGCCGCGCCGCCTGCTGGCGGCCGCGGAGGCCGCCCTGACCCGTGGCGAAGCGACACTGGCGCAGCGGTTGGCCGGCGGTGTCGGTACGCCTCTGGGCGACGCCGTGGTGGCTCAGGCGCTGGTCGTCGACGGCCGGGTGGCCGAGGCCGAGACGGCGTTCGGCCGGCTCGCCGACCAACTGCCGCCGCGGCTGCAGGCACTGCGGATCGTCAACCTGCTGTGGGGACTGCGCCGGCCGGACGAGGCCGTACGGCTGGCCGGGGATGCGCTCGCCGCGCTCGAATCGCCGTACCCGCCGGAGCTGGAGCTCGCCCGCGAGGCGCTCGCCCTGTTCACCACGGCGGTCGCCGGGACGGCGCCGGCAGCGCCCCCGCCCGATGATCCGCTGCTGGCCAGCACGGCCGCCGCCGTCCGCGGCTACCGGATGATCTTCAGTGGCCGTCCGGGAAGGATCGTGGAGGAGCATCACGACGATCTGGTGTGGCCGTCCATGCGGGGGTCGGCGCGCGCGTGCCACGTGCACGCCCTGGTGCTCACCGGACGGCTCACCACGGCCAGGACCGTCGCCGCCGACTACTACGACGCGGCGGCCGGGCGCGGTGAGCCGGCCGAACTCGCGCCGCTGGCGATGCAACGAGGCGTTTGTGAATGGTGGGCGGGCAATCCGGCACGCGCTATGCCCTTCCTCGGGGAGGCGGCCGCGCTGCTCGACGACCGGGTGCCGTACCCGGTGCAGGCGTACGTCTCCAGCGAGTACGCCGTGTGCCTGGCCGCCCTGGGCGACCGCGCCCGGGCCGGCCGGGTGCTGGCCGAGGCCCGGGCCGCCCTGCCGCCCGGCGCGCCGTTGCGTGACCACCTGCTCGTCGGCGAGATCCGGGTGCTCGCGCTGACCGGTGAGCTGTCCGCCGCCGCGGGGGCATCGGTGCGCCGGGCGGCCCGCAATCTGCGCGAGGGGCGGCTGACCAGTGCGGCCGAGGGCTACTACCTCGCGGTCCGGCTGACCGGGGACCCGGCTGCCGCTCGGCGGCTCACCGAGGTGGCCGGCCGGTGCGACGGCGACCTCCTCGGCCTTTTCGCCGCGCACGCGACGGCGCTCGTCGAGGACGACGGGGACGGGCTGCGGGCCGTCGCCGAGCAGTTCGCGGCCGGCGGCTATCTGGGGTTCGCGCTGGAGGCCGTGACGTCAGCGGCCCGGCTGGCGCAGCGCGCCGGCGACGACCGGGCGGCCGCCGAGCTGAGCCGCCGGGCGGCCCGGCTCACCCTCGCCTGCGACGGGTTCCGGCCGCCCTGGTTGCACCCGACGCAGCGGTCGGTGCGGCTGGGAGCACGGGAACTCGAGGCGTGCGAACTGGCCGCCGAGGGACTCGACAACCAGCAGATCGCCGAGCGGATGGGGATCGCGCTGCGTACCGTGACCAATCATCTGGCCCGCGCGTACGCGAAGCTGGGTGTGCGGGCCCGCCAGGACCTCGCCGGCGCCTTGGCCGCGCTCAAGTGAGGCCCAGCGCGGGGCCCAGTTCGCGGCGGCCGGCAACGTGCAGTTTCTCGTACGCCCGCTGCAGATGGTTTCCCACGGTCCGCACCGAGATGCCCAGCCGTTGTGAGATCGCGGCGTTCGGCAGGCCGGCCGCGGCCAGCTCGCACACCTCCCGCTCGCGTCCGGTCAGAGCGGCCGCAGCCACCTCACCCGGCATCCAGGCCGGGCGGTAGCCGTCGCAGCGGGCCACGAGCCGTTCAGCCTGTCCCGGGTGGACGCCGGCGGATGCCTCGGCCGCCAGTCCGAGATATCCCAGCCGCTCGAATGCGGCCGCGCAGTCGAGGAGTTCCTCGCGGTCGGCGGCGGCCAACGCGGCGGCGTGCCGGGCCAGCAGCGGGAAGAGTGGACTGTCGCAGGCGGAGACCACGGTGGCGAGCTCCTGGGCGAGTGCCTTGGACGGTCCCAGACGGCAGGCGAGATACAGCGCCTCCATCGCGTCGGTCAGACGGCCGGCGGCGAGCATGTCGGTGGCGAGCGTGGTGGCCAGCTCGGCGGCGTGGGCGTAGCGGCCGGTCAACGCCACCACCTGCAGTCCGGTCATGCGCAGTTGCCCGTCGAGTCCCGGGCCGGCCGGGAACCGTTCGCGCAGGTCGGCGATCAACGCGGACGCCGTACCGCCGTCGCCCAGCGCGGCCCGGCAGACGGCGTACTCGCTGCGCGCGTAGGCCTGGATCGGGAACGGGACCCGGTCGTCGAGCAGGGCCACCGCCTCGCGCAGGAAGGGCAACGCCCGCATGGGATTGCCCGCCCACCACTCGCACACGCCGCGCGTCAACGCCAGGGGTGCGACCTCGGCCGGCTCGCCGCCGGCGACCGCGGCGTCGTAGTACGCCCGTGCCGTGTCCCGCGCCCGGGTGATGCGCCCCGTCAGCACGAGCGCATGGACGTGACAGGCGGCCGCCGAGCCGCGCATCGAGGGCCACAGGCGCGGGGAACCGCCGTGGTCCCGTGCGACCCGCTCGGGCGAGCCTGCGAAAGTGAGCCGGAACGTGTCGAGCGCGACGCCCGCGGCGGCCAGGACCGGATCGGCGGTGTCGGCAGCCGGCGCGGCGCCCGCTCCGGGCACGAAGAGGGCGGCGGCCTGGGCGGCGGTGCCCCCGGCGGCGACGGGCTCCACCCGCCGGAGACCCCACAGCCGGTTCAGCGCCCGTACCTCATGGCACTCCGTCCGCCGCAGCACCTCCTCGGCCTCGTCCGGCCGGTCCTGCGCGACCAGCGCCCGGCCCAGCAGCGGCAGATCACCGGCCATCCGCGCCAGGCGCTCGGCCGCCCGCGCGTCGCCGCTCTCGAGTGCCCGGGATGCGGCGCCGCGCGACTCGGCCGTCGGCAGGCACTCGCCCGCGGCCGCCCGCCATTCCACCATCAGTTCACCGGGAACCGCGGACCCGGCCGCCGCGGCGGCCACCAGCCGCTGGTAGATGCGGCGGCGGCGGAGCGTGCTCTGCGGCGCGCGCACGGCCCGTGCGTAGAGCGGCCGGCGCAGGGTGATCACCGAACCGCCGGTGAGCTCGATCAGCCGGCGCCGTTGCAAGCTCTCGACGGCCGCCCGCGGGACGAGCCCGGCGAGCACGGACACCGGGGCGCCCTCGGCGCAGGCCAGAAATTCCAGCGCGTCGAGCTCCTCCCGCGCCGGCTGTCCGGTGACCGCGAGCAACAGGTCACGCAGCCCCGGGCCGGACGGCGGCGCGCCGATCCAGCGCCGCACACCCTCGCGTTCCACGAGCGCACCGGCGGTGCGCCCTTCCTCCACCAGGTGCATCAGCAAGCGCGGATTGCCGCCCGAGCTCCGCCAGATCTCGTACGCGGTGAGCCCGTCCACCGGTCCACCCAGGACGTCCTCGACCAGCCGCCTCGCCGGCTCCCGGCCCAGCGGGGACACCGGGAGGTGCCGGACGGGCCGCCGGACCGTCATGGGCGTCGGCGGCTCGGCGCCATCCGTACAGGCGAGCAGCCAGGCGGCTTGGGTCGGAGCGATGCGGCGCAAGAGCGCGGCGGACTGCTCATCCACGTGCTGCGCGTTGTCGACGACGAGCAGCAACGGCCGTCCCCCGGCCAGCTCGAGGATGCGGCGGGCACCGGCGCGTACCGTCGCGGGCCCGCCATCGGCCGGGAACCATCCCGGAAGCAGGGCGCCCGCCGCAGCGAACGGTTCCCCGGCACTGGCGGCCGTGCCGGCGGTCTCGAAAGCGGCTCCGCTCCATCGGCGGCGCATCCGGTGGATCAGGTGGGTCTTCCCGACCCCGACCTCGCCGGTGACCACGACGGTCTCACCCGGTGCGGGTAGCGCGCCTGCCGGGTCGATAGCCATGCGCGCCTCCCGCCTTCAGCGGTCGAATGGTACCGGGGCTCCCCGGGGGCTCGGCGCCATCGATGTGACACCCGTCGGGATCGAGGGTATGCACCACCGCATGACTCCGGTGAAGGTGGGGCTGTGCGGGGCCGCGATGGCGCTGACGGCCTACGCGCAACGCTTCCGGGTGCTGGAGGTGCAGCAGACGTTCTACGAGCCGCCCCGCGAGGCGACGCTGCGGCGGTGGCGGGCAAGCGTTCCACCGGGGTTCGAGTTCACCGTCAAGGCGTGGCAGCTGATCACCCACGAGGCGAAGAGCCCCACGTACCGGCGCCTGCGCACACCGCTGACCGCCGAGGAACGCGCCGAGGCCGGCGGTTTCCGGTGGACACCCGTCGTCGAGCGCGCGTGGGAAACCACGCTCAGCTGCGCGGCGATCCTGGAGGCGACCGCGGTCCTGCTCCAATGCCCGGCGAGCTTCCGGCCCACCGAGGCCGCCATCGCCAGGTTTCGCGAGTTCCTGTCCAAGGCGCGCCGGCCGTCCGGTGTCCGGTTGGTGTGGGAGCCGCGCGGCCCGTGGCCGGACGAGGTGGTGCGGGGTCTGTGCGAGGAGTTGGACGTGACCCACGCGGCCGACCCGTTCGTACGTCCCAGCCTGACACCGCTGGCGTACTACCGGCTGCACGGCATCACCGGCGCCCGTCACGTGTACACGGATGCCGAGCTGGCGCAGCTCGCCGG
Organism: Actinoplanes sp. NPDC049681; assembly: GCF_044465265.1. Classification (NCBI taxonomy): domain Bacteria; kingdom Bacillati; phylum Actinomycetota; class Actinomycetes; order Micromonosporales; family Micromonosporaceae; genus Actinoplanes; species Actinoplanes sp. NPDC049681. The sequence goes on along the minus strand of NZ_JBITLP010000009.1, from coordinate 215,853 downwards.
GACCGTCGGCGCCGGGCCGGCGTACGTGATGTTCAACAACCTGCCGCGCGCCGCCGACGCCTGGCGGTTCAGCCGGCTGCTGAGCGGTTCGCACGTAGCCTGAGCCGGCGTTCCACCAAGTCGCACGCCCACCATTCGCTCGTCTCGTACCCCGAGTCTGCTGCCATCCGCCGGAGCGCAGCGAGGGCGGCCGGGTCACCGCGCAACGCCAGACCCGCTGCGGCCTGGAAACGCGCGTCGCGATGGTCGTCGTCCACGTGCGCCGCCAGGGCCTCGTGCACCTGCGGAAGGCCGATCTCGGAGTCGCCGAGCGTACGCAGCGCCGCCGCCCGGACGGTGGCGTCGGGGTCCTCGGCGAGATCGAGGAGCGCGGCGACGACGTCATCCGCGACGTCGGGCGCCACCGGCGGGTCAGCGGAGTACCGGCTCGATGATCCGATGGCGCGATCCAGTTCACCGGCCACACGGCGACGGATGCCGGGGTCGCGGTGGCGGGCGTGCGGCACGACGTCACTCATGTCCACGGGACCGTCGCTGTCCCACGGGGTGGTGAACTCCGCGAATGCGCTGATGACCTGGCCGAGGGCGATCGGGTCGTCCTCCGCGCCGAGGCGCGGCCTGAGCGCCTCCGCCATCATCGGGTCGGGTGCGCTCCGGCTGAAGCTCATCATCAGGACGAGCTCGCTGGCGAATTGCCGCATCCGGACCGACGGGTCGCTCAACCGGTCGGCAGCCCACCGAAGGGTTGCGTCGCGGTCCAAGCGGTTCATCAACGTGTGGATCAGGCCATCCCACTCGGGAGTCTCAGGTGGGTGGTTCTCCCACACGCGCGGTACGTCCGCGAAGCGGTCATGCGGCACTGGCAGCTCCTCCGCGTATGTCGTGATCGGGAGACAGTATGAGCCGTGCGAACTAGCCTGACGGGGTGGAGTCCGCGGACGGCACGCAGCCGGCCGGTATGCAGCGCGAGGTTCTCGTCGTCCTGCCGGGGCTCATGCTGGCCATGATGCTGGCGATGCTCGACAACTTCATCGTCGGCACCGCGATGCCCCGGATCGTCGGTGAGCTCGGCGGCCTGTCCCACCTGTCGTGGGTGGTCACCGCGTACGTGCTGGGCACGACGGTCTCCACCCCGATCTGGGGCAAGATGGGCGACCAGTTCGGCCGCAAGGCCATCTTCCTCACCTCGATCGTCATCTTCCTGATCGGCTCGGCGCTGTGCGGCGCCGCGGGCTCCGAGGCGTTCGGTGGCACCGGCGATGGCATGACCGAACTCATCGCGTTCCGTGCCGTCCAGGGTCTCGGCGCCGGTGGCCTCATCGTCAACGTCATGGCGATCATCGGCGACCTCGTGCCGCCGCGCGAACGCGGCCGCTACCAGGGCATCATGGCGGCGGTCATGTCGCTGGCGATGATCGCGGGCCCGCTCGCCGGCGGCTTCATCACCGACCACCTCAGCTGGCGCTGGGCCTTCTACGTCAACCTGCCGCTCGGCGGCCTCGCCTTGCTGGTGCTGGCCACCACGCTGCACCTGCCACGACGGCGCAGCCCGCACCGCATCGACTGGCCGGGGGCCGGGCTGCTCACCGTGGCCATCACCGCCCTGGTGCTGATCACCACCTGGGGTGGCAGCGAGTACGCCTGGGCCTCGGCGCAGATCCTCGGCCTCGCCGTGCTGGCCGCCGTGAGCCTGGCGCTGTTCATCGCCGTGGAGCGGCGCGTGCCGGAGCCGATCATCCCGCTCGGGTTGTTCGGCAACCGCAACTTCAGCCTCATCTCCGGCGTCGGCTTCCTGCTCGGCTTCGCCATGTTCGGCGCGCTGAACTTCCTGCCGCTCTACCAGCAGACCGTGCAGGGCTCGTCGGCCACGAACTCCGGCCTGCTCCTGCTGCCGATGATGGCCGCGGCGATGGTCGTCTCCCTGTTCGTCGGGCAGATCATCACCCGTACCGGCAGGTACAAGGCCTTCCCGGTGCTGGGGGGCGTCGTGATGGCCGTCGCGATGGTGCTGTTGTCCCGCCAGGACGTCCACACGAGTCCCGCCCGTACCGGGCTGTTCATCGCCGTGCTCGGCGTCGGCATGGGCTTCCTCATGCAGACCACCATGCTCATCGCCCAGAACAGCGTCGATCAGAAGGACCTCGGCGTGTCCAGCAGCGCCGCCACCTTCTTCCGCTCCATCGGCGGTTCGTTCGGCGTGTCGCTGTTCGGCGCCGTCTTCAACCACCAGCTCACCGCCGAGCTCGGTGCCCGTCTCGGCGCCGCCGGAACCACGCTGACCAGTGGCGGCGGACGGGTCGACCCGGCGTCGCTCAAGCAGCTGCCCGCTCCCGTACGGCTGGGTTTCCTGGAGTCGATAGCCACCGCGATCTCCGATGTCTTCGTCTGGGCCATCGGGTTCGCCGTCGCGGTGCCCGTCCTGGCGCTGTTCATCGTCGAGATCCCGCTCCGGGGTCGCGATCCCCAGGCCCCGACACCGAAGAGCGCCGCGGACATCGCCGCCCGGGACGCTCAGCAGAACACCGCGCTCTCCGCCCTCGAGTGATCGCACGCCGAAGTCCCGCGGCTGCCCGCCGTCTCGTGTGATCCTGCTGGCGTGGCCGGGTCGGGGTTGACTTCCTTGGTGTCCGCGGTGCGGTCGCAGGTGCTGGGGCTTCTCATGCCGCGGATGGCGGGCGGAAATCCGTACGGCGATCTCGCATCGCTGCCGGACGAGGTGCTCTGGCCGCTGCACCGTGATGGTCTGGACCCGGTGGATCTGCTTGCCGAGACCCGCGGGCGGGAACCGGTGAGCCGGCTGCCCGCGCCGTTCGGGGTCCGGGTGTGGCTGGTCACCGGCTATGAGCCGGTTCGTGAGGTGTTGTGCGCCCTGGAGGGGTTCAGCAACGACTTCGCCAAGTTCGCCGGCCGGATCCGGATCGGCGCGGGTGCCGATCCCGGCGGTCTCGGGTTCTCCGATCCGCCGGTGCACACGCGGCTGCGTCGGATGCTGACACCCGAGTTCACCATGCGCCGGCTGGCCCGGCTGCAGCCGCGGATCGAGGCCATCGTCGAGGACCGGCTGGACGCGTTGAGCGCCGCCGGCGTGCCGGCCGATCTGTGGCAGGAGTGGGCGCTGCCGATCCCGGCTCTGACCATCTGTGAGCTGCTCGGCGTGCCGGTCGCGGACCGCGCGTACTTTCAGCAGTTGAGCACCGATCGATTCGACCTGGCCGGCGGTGCGCGTGCCTCGCTGGACGCGGTCGCCGACTCGCTGGCGTACTTCCGAGAGCTGATCACGAAGGAGCGACGCGACCCCGGCGAAGGGCTGCTCGGCGCGCTTGTCCGTAGCCATGGCGCCGAGATCGACGACCGCGAGCTGGCGGGCCTGGCCGACGGGGTGCTGACCGGTGGCCTGGAGACGTCGGCCAGCATGCTGGCGCTCGGCGCGCTGGTGCTGATGACTGACGCCACGATGGCCGCGCGGATGCGTGCCGGCGACGACGTGGACGCGACGGTCGAGGAGTTGCTGCGCTACCTGTCCGTCGTGCAGGTGGCGTTCCCCCGGGTGGCGGTGCGCGACCTGCAGATCGCCGGCGTGCCGATTCGTGCCGGTGATGTGGTGATGTGCTCGCTCAGCGGCGCCAACCGTGACCGGCTGTTCGGCGACGACCCGGATCGGTGCGATCCGGACCGAGGGCCCGGCCGCTCGCACCTGGCGTTCGGTCACGGCGTGCACCGCTGCATCGGCGCCGAGCTGGCCCGGATGGAATTGCGCACGGCGTTGCCCGCCCTGCTCCGGCGCTTCCCGCTGCTGCGGCCGGCGATCGACCCCGCCGAGGTGAGGTTCCGCCGCGCCTCGATCGTCTTCGGCGTGGACTGCCTGCCGGTCAGGACGACCTGACCACAGGCCGTCCCGGTGAGCTCAGCCGGCGGGCTCGCCGAACCAGCGGGCGAGCTGATCGTCCAGATCGTGCTGATCGTCGCCGATCCAGGCGACATGGCCGTCGGGACGCAGCAGGACGCCGGGAACATCCAGCGCGGCGGTCCGATCCGCGAGGTGATCGACCCGGTCGGACCAGCCGCCGGCGCTGAGCCGTTCCGTGCGGTCCAGCAGCAGGCCACGGCCGCGATGCAGCAGATCGTAGAGGCGGCCCTGATGCACGTCGATGTCGCGCAGGCGGCGGCCGAGCAGGTCCGGGCCCGGCCCGAAGTCGTAGCGGACGCCGACCGCCGTGATCTTCTCGATCAGGTAGCGGTTCACCTCCTCGAAGTCCATCAGTTCGGTGAGCAGCCTGCGCACGGCCTGCGGGCCCGGTCCGGGGGACAGCAGCTCCGCCTGGGCACGGGCGTTGTCCAGCACGTCCGCGGCGACCGGATGACGTTCCGCCTGGTAGGTGTCCAGCAGTGTTTCCGGCGCCCAGCCGCATACCTGCGCCGCCAGTTTCCAGCCGAGGTTGAACGCGTCCTGGATGCCCAGGTTGAGACCCTGCCCGCCGATGGGCGGATGGATGTGCGCCGCGTCGCCGGCCAGCAGCACCCGTCCGACCCGATACCGCTCGGCCAGGCGCGTGGCATCGCCGAAGCGGGACAACCAGCGCGGTGAGTGCACCCCGAAGTCGGTGCCGGCGACGGCGCGCAACTGGTGCCGGAAATCCTCCAGGGTGGGTGGTGCCGCAGAACCGCTGACGCCTGCGACGGGGACGACGACGCGGTACGCCCCGCCGCCGAAGGGCTGGAGGCTGAACTGCTTGACGGTCTTCCTGATCTCGGCCACGCCGGCGGCGATCACCTCCGGCGGCACACCTACCTCCATCTCGCCCATCAGCGTCTCGTTCCGCGAGGGCTCGCCGGGGAAGCCGACGCCGAGCAGTTTGCGTACCGTACTTCGCGCGCCGTCACAGCCGACGAGATAGCGCGAACGCAGCTGCTCGCCGCCGGCCAGCTCGACGGTCACACCGTCCTCGTCCTGCTCGAGGCAGGTCACCGCACCGCCGCGCCGGATGTGCGCACCCAGAGCGATCGCGTGCTGCTCGAGCAGGTCGACGATGACCGGCTGCGGGATGCCCAGCAGATAGGCGTGCGCCGAATCCAGGCCGCCGGGCGCGGGTTTGTCGATGGCGGCGAAGAAGCCGCCGGCGGGACGCCTTCTACCCCGTTCGAGAATGCGCTCGAGCAGGCCGCGCATCGCCATCAGCTCGACACTGCGGATGTGCAGGCCGACTATTCGGACGAACGACACGGGCTCGGTCTCCTGCTCCAGGACGAGTACCCGGACGCCGTGCAGCCGCAGCTCGGCGGCCAGCGTCGCACCGGTCGGGCCGCATCCGGCAATGATCACGTCGAAGATCGCACCCACCGGCTGTCGTATCAGCCGTGCTTGCGCGCGGTGACGACGAAGGCCGCCATGGTGGCATCGACCGGACCGTCGCCGAAGCGTTCCGCCACGGCCTCGCACACCGCGTCGGTGACCGCGGACAGGCCGTCCGCGTCCCGCGCGGTGATCTCGTGACGGACGGGTGTGCCCTGGCAGAAGCCGACGGCCACCTCACGGGCGGACGGCGCCCCGCTCGGCAGCGTCACCGCCTCCACGCTGACCCCGGTGAACCCGGCGGCCTCGACGGAGTCGCGGATCGTCGCCGGGTCGTGGTATCCGTGCGGGGTCCGGGACATGAACCGCGGAGGATCGTCCGGGAAGTACCGGGCCAGTGCGGAGGCGACCGCCGCCGCTGCCGGGGTGCTCTCGATCCGGTCCCAGACGCTGAACACCAGCGTGCCGCCGGGTGCCAGGACCCGATGCATCTCGCGGTAGGCCCCGTCCTTGTCGGGCAGGAACATCACGCCGAACTGGCAGTACACCGCGTCGAAGCTGTCGTCGGCGAAGGGCAGATCCTGTGCGTCGGCCGCCCGGAACTCCACATCCTCGGAGTCGATGCGCTTCGCCGCGACGTCGAGCATGGCCTGCTGCAGGTCGGTGGCGACGATCCGGGTGCCGGCCGGAACCCTCTGTGCCACCTCCGCGGTGGCGATGCCCGTGCCGGCGGCGAGCTCCAGCGCCTTCCGGATCGGCAGGTCGGCCAGCCGGGTGGCGAGGTCTTCGGCGTACGGCCGGAAGAGCATCGGACCGAGGCACCGGTCGTAGACCTCAGGTATCGAACCGACGAACTCCCGGTCACTCATCGGATCACTGTAAACCTCACGCACCCGGGCAAGTTTCAGCCGGACGGTCACGCGGCGCGGCGTACTGTCTGCGCATGGCGAGCGCATCGGTGTCCGACCGGCCACGGTTGACGGCGATCCGGGCCGCCGCGCTGTTCGACGGCGTGTCCGCGACTCTGATCCGCGAGCCGGTGGTGGTGCTGGACGGCCCGGCCATCCTCAGGATCGACCAGGGGACCGTGCCGCACGGCGCACAGGTGGTCGACCTGCCCGGCACGACCCTGCTGCCCGGCCTGATCGACCCGCACGTCCACCTCGCCTTCGACGCGAGCGCCGACCCGGTCGCCGCGCTGGCCGCCCGGGACGACAACGCCGCGCTCGCCGCGATGACCGCCGCCGGCCACGCCGCCCTGCGCGCCGGGATCACGACGGTTCGCGACCTCGGCGACCGCGGCTACCTGTCCCTGAGCCTGCGGGATGCCCCGGGCCTGCCCACCATCGTGGCGGCCGGTCCACCGGTCACCACCCCGGCGGGGCACTGCCATTTCCTCGGCGGCGCGGCCGACCCGGAACCCCGGGCGCTGCGGGCGGCGGTACGCGAACGTGCCGGTCGCGGCGTCGACGTGATCAAGGTGATGGCCAGCGGCGGCACCATGACGCCGGGCACCCGCCAGGAGGTCGCCCAGTTCACGCCCGAGCAGCTGACGGTGATCGTCGACGAGGCGCATCGGCTCGGCCTGCCGGTCACCGCGCACGCCCACGGCACCGGAGCCATCCGCGCGGCCCTCGACGCCGGCGTGGACGGCATGGAGCACGTGTCGTTCTGGAGCGCCGACGGGGTGGACGAGCCGGGTGACCTGCTCGGCCGCATCTCCGCCAGCGGCGTGACGGTGGGCATCACCGCCGGTGTTGCGCCGGTGCCCGGGGCCGCGCCGCCGCCGGTGGTGGCGATGCGGATGCCACGGATCGTCGCCAACACCCGGGCGATGTACGGGGCCGGGGCGCGCATGGTCATCGGCACGGACGGCGGCATCGGGCTGACCAAACCGCACGACGTGCTCCCGTACGCGCTGATCCAGACCTCGATGATCGGCCTCGAGGCCGCGACGGCGTTGCGCCTGGCCACCTCGGCGGCGGCCGAGGCGTGCGGTCTCGGCGATCGTAAGGGGCGCCTCAGGGCCGGCTTCGACGCCGACATCCTGGCCGTGCAGGGAAATCCGCTGCTCGACCTCGCCGCGCTGCGGCACGTCCGGGCGGTCTTCGCCCGCGGAGTCCCGGTCGATCCGCGCCCGCCCGGTCAGGCGTCAGGGTCGAGCAGGTAACCGGCGCCGCGCATGGTGCGGATCGTGTCGCGGCCGAACGGGCGGTCCACCTTGTCGCGCAGGTATCTCACGTACACGTCCACGACGTTGGATCCGCCCTCGTAGGCGAAGTCCCAGACGTGCTCGATGAGATACGTCCGGGTCAGGGTTTCTCCCGCCCGGCGCATCAGCTCCTGCAGCAGGGCGAACTCCCTGGGCGACAGCGGAATCGGGGTTTCCGCCCGATGCACCGATCGGCGGGCGGGATCCAGCACGAGATCGCCGACCTGGATCCGGGCCGGCCGCTGCAGGGGCTCGCGCCGGGTCAGCGCCCGCACGCGCGCCAGCAGCTCGTCGAACGCGAACGGCTTGGTGAGGTAGTCGTCGGCTCCGGCGTCGAGGCCCCGTACCTTGTCGAGGGTCGCTCCGCGGGCGGTGAGCAGCAGCACCGGGACCCACCGGCCGTTCTCCCGGATCTGCCGGCAGACCTCGAAGCCGTCCGGGGCGGGAATCATGGCGTCCAGGACGACGACGTCGAGGATCGTCTCGTTGATCGCCCACAGGGCGTCCGTGCCGGTGGCGACCGTGTCCACGGCGTAACCGGCCCGGCGCAGGCCATGCTGGAGCATCGCGGCCATCGCCGGGTCGTCCTCGACGACCAGGACCCTCACAGATCCAGGGTACGACCGGCAGCCGTCCATACCTGATGCTGGAGGGTTCATCATGAGAGGACGGTGAGGGCCAGGCGGAGGTGATCCGGTGCGACTCGTTCCCGCGTCCCTGCGCGCCCGGCTGGCGCTGGTGTTCGGGATCGGCACCTCGGTCGTGGTGCTGGTGTCCCTGTCGCTGCTCTACGTGGCGCTGGACCGGCAGCTCGACGGCGCGGTCGACGCGGATCTCGCCGCGCGGAGCAACGACCTCGGGGCGAGTGTGGGTGCGCACGATCTCAGCGCGGTGGCCAACGATCCCATGGCGCAGCTGTACGCCGCCGACGGTTCGCCCATCGCGACGGCGGCGGCCATCTCCGGGCGCGTCCTGCTGGACCCCGCCGAGGTGCGCGCCGTCCATGGCACGACCGTCCGCAGCGTCACCCTGCCCGCCCGAGCGACCGGCGTCCCGCTGCGCGTACGGGTCCTCTCGCGACCCGTCGGCGGATCCGCGCAGGTCCTGGCCGTTGCCCAGCCGCTGGCCGCCGTCGAACGCGCCGGCGCGCGCCAGATGGTCGTCCTGGCCGTGGCGACTCCCGTGCTGATCGCCGCCCTGGCCGCGCTGGGCCTGATGTTGCTGCGCGCGGCGTTGCGCCCGGTCGAGCTGCTGACCCGCGAGGCCGCCGCGATATCCACGGTCGACGCCGATCGCCGGCTGCCGGTGGTGGGCGGCGACGACGAGATCGCCCACCTCGCCGCGACCCTCGAGGGCATGCTCTCGCGGTTGTCCGTCGCCTTCGCCCGCGAGCGGGCCTTCGTCGACGACGCCAGTCATGAACTGCGCACCCCCATCGCCGTGCTCCAGGGCGAGATCGACCTCGCCCTGGCGGCGGCCGACGATCCCGAGGAGGTGCGGCGATCGCTGCTGGCGGCGCAGCGGCAGGTGCTCAAGCTGGGGCGCCTGGCCGAGGACCTCCTCCTGCTCGCCCGGGAGCGCATGGGATCCGTGGTGGTGTACCGCGAACCGGTCGACCTGGGCGACCTGGCCCGGGCCGAGGCGAGCGCCCTGGCCGCGGTCACCGGCCTGACCGTGGACGTGCGCGGTGGCCCCGTGGTCGTGGAGGCCGACGGTGACCGGCTCCGCCAGGTGCTGACCAACCTCGCGGCCAACAGCGTCGAGGCCGGCGCGACCTCGGCGCGGGTCACCGTGAGCGCCGGGCACGACTACATCGGCATCGAATGGGCCGACGACGGCCCGGGGTTCCCGCCGGGCCTGCTCGATGCCGCGTTCGAGCGGTTCGTGCGCGGTGATCCCTCCCGGACGTCCTCCACCGGCGCCGGCCTCGGACTGTCCATAGTCCGCGCGATCGTCGCCGCTCACGGGGGCACGGCCAAGCTGACGAACGGCCCACCCCTGGGCGGCGCGGTCGTCACCGTCCGGCTCCCGCTCACCGCCCCGCGTCCGGCGGAGACGACCGTCAGGTAGGAGGCGCGACGGCGAGGGCCGCCGTCGCAGGGGAGGGCTGCGTCCGGCCGGCGGTCGGCCGTCCCAGCGAGGCGGACAGCCAGTCCAGGGCCGGTACCTCCATCGCCTGCCACGTCCGGGAATTGTGCCCGCCGCCGCTGACGTACGACGTCGTGACGCTCAGCGGTGAGTGGGCGGCCCGGGCCAGGGCGACGGTGTCGCGCATCGAGGCCAGGTCGGTTCTCGCGCAGGCCAGGTAGAGCCCCACCGCGGGTGCCGGGAGATGACCGAGCCGCCAGAGGTCGTCGTAGAGCGTCTTCTCGGTGCCGTCGCCGATGGGGATGCCGGGCTCCGCGTAGCCGGACAGGCTGGCGGCGGCGCTGTACCGGCCGGGGTGGCGCAGGACCAGGTCGGTGGCGCAGTAGCCGCCGGCGGAGTATCCGATGAGCGCCCATCCGCCGGCGTCGGCGCGTACGCGGAGCCGGGAGCGTGTGGTGGCCGGCACGTCGACCGTCAGGAACGTCTCCGCCTGTGCGCCGTGGACGAGGTTGGCGCATTCGGTGTCGAGCATCGTCTCCGGGCTCGTATAGGGGAACACCACGACGGTGGGTGCCATCCGTCCCGCGGCGATCTCGCTGTCGAGCACGGCGCTGACGTGCAGCTTGTCGAACCATTGCAGCGGCGACGACGGGTAGCCGTGCAGGGCCTCGATGACCGGGAAACGGGTGCCGGGCTCGGCGTCGTACCGTGCCGGCAGGTAGACGTACATGGGCATGGTCAGACCGCTGGCCTTGCCGTGGACGGTCAGGGTGACGACCCGTCCGGCGCCGGTCTCGCCGGCCGGGGCGGGCGGGACCGCGGGGACCGCGCCGGTCGTCGATCCGGCCAGGCTCGACCAGGTCGGGTAGGCGTCGACCTGCCGGTTGACCCAGATCAGTCCGGCCGCCGCCGCGGTGACCAGGCAGGCCCCGACGGTCACGGCACGGGCCAGGATCCGCCACCGGCCGCGGGCGGCGCCCCAGGTCGCGCCGAGCACGCCGGCGGCGATCACCGCGACGGCGACGGCGAACAGTTCAGCGGTGAGGCTGTCCGGACGCACGACTACCTCCTGATCGGGCGCCGGCGCGCACCGTCGTGGACGGGTGATGGGGGACATGCCGCCGGCCCCGGTGGACCGGGACATAGCTGACGGCCGGTGCGGGCACGGCCAGGGGTGGCGGTGTCTGGTGGCAGGCCCAGTCCAGGGCCGTCGGAAGCGCGGTCGCGGGATCCGCGGCAAGATGCGCGGGCGGCGGATTCCCGGACCAGCCTGCCGGGAGCGGCGCGGCACGGCCGACGACGGCCACCTCGACGCCTGCCGGCAATTCGCGCCACGCGGCGGGTACGGCGCCGCCCGAACGGCTCAGCGCTTGCTGGGCGGTGACGGTGGCGGCAGCGCCCGGCACCAGGGCTGCCGCCGGGTAGCGTGCCGGCGCCGCGGTGATCGTCCGCTCGGCGAGCGCGGCGTCCGACGCGCTCGCGACCAGGGCCCAGTGGCGCCCGGTCACGCGCAGGTCCCGGGTCAGGGCTGCGGGCAGGGTCACGGCGACGACCTCGTCCCTGGTCGCCGGCGTGGTCCGGGCGAACAGGACGACTGCGGGCCCCGCGCCGGCCGCGGCCTTGCGGGCGGCTGCGACCTCCGCAGCCGGGGTCCAGTCGGCGGTGCCGTCGATGACCACCAGCGCCGGATAGCGCCAGCGCGGATGGCGCAGGTATCCCGGCGGGATCACCACGACCGGCGCGGTGGCCAGGCGCCAGCCGGTCCAGCCGCGGGGCTGCCAGACGATGGGCAGGCTCGCATCCGGGTGCTTGCCGGCGTCCGTCCGCAGCCATCGATCGAGATCCCCGGGTACGGCCGTGGGCGCCGCCCGGTCGGTGGCGGTGGACCGGGAAAGATCGCTCCACGCGGCGTAGAACCCCTGCGATCTGTTCACGACCAGCCCGACGCTGAACAGCAGCAACGCCTCCGTCAGGAGCACAGCCGTGGTGCGCCGCAGCAGCCGCAGGCGCCCGCCGCGGTTCCAGGTCACGACGGTGGCGGCCAGCGCGAGGACCGTACCGAGAACGACCAGGATCATCAGGGGTGCACCGGTCGGGGACATACGGACGGAGCCTGCCTGCGCGACGATGAGAAACCCGTGAGAGCAGCCGGCCGGCTGTCTCATCGTTCTCTCACCGGTGCCGCTCTACGGTCCGGCCATGACCGCATCAGCAGCCACCTCGGGCACGGACCGCCGTGACGCCGCCTGGAGTCCCCGGCCGCCCGTGCCGCGCGCGGCGATCGCCCGCGTGGTGCAGCTCGCCGGGGTGTTCGACGTCGCCGGTGCCGTCCTGCCCGGCCGGCACGACCGGATCGCGGCCCTTCTCGAGTTCGTGCCGGCGACCGGGATGCTGTCGGCCCGCGCCGCCACGGCGGTGGCCGGCGTCCTGCTCGTCCATCTCGGCGCCGGCCTGCGCCGCGGTAAGCACCGGGCATGGCAGCTCGCCGTCGCCCTGGCCGGTGCCGGGGTCGTCCTGCACATCCTCAAGGGGCTGGACTTCGACGCGGCGGCCGTTTCGGCCGCCCTCCTGGTGTTCCTGGTCGCCGTACGCAAAAGGTTCCGTGCCGTTCCCGGCCCGCGGAGCCGGTGGCACGCCTTGGCCGCACTCGCGGGCTTCACGAGCAGCGGCTTCGTCCTCGGCCTGATCGAGATCGCCATCCGCTCCGACCGGCTCGTCAGCACGCCGGGAGTCAAGCTGTGGGCCGAGGAGTCCGCGCTCGGGCTCGTGGGGATCACCGGGCCCCTGCGCTTCGTCCACCCGCTGGCCGCCGAGATGGTCGGCATCACCACCGGGACGTTCGGCCTTCTCTCGGTGGTGGCGGCCGCCGTGCTGCTGCTGCAGCCAGGCGGCCGGCGGGTGACCCGTACCGTCGCCGACGACCAGCGATTGCGAGACCTGCTCGACCGATACGGCGGCAACGATTCGCTCGGATATTTCGCGCTCCGCGCGGACAAGGCGCTGATCTGGGCACCGTCGCGGCAGGCGGTGGTGGCCTACCGGATCGTGTACGGCGTCAGCCTCGCCGCGGGCGATCCGATCGGCGTGGAGGCGGCGTGGCCGGAGGCGATCCTGGCCTGGCTCGAGGACTGCGAGCGGCACGGCTGGACGCCGGCGGTCCTGGGCTGCAGCCACGCCGGCGGCAGGGCGTACCGGCGGTGCGGCCTCGACGTGATCGAGCTCGGCGACGAGGCCATCCTGGATGTCGGCACCTTCACCCTGCTGGGGCGGCCGATGCGGGCGGTACGGCAGGCCGTGAATCGCATGCAGCGGGCCGGTTACACCTGCACCGTCGTGCGGCAGCGGGACCTGGCTCCCGGCGATCTCGCGGAGGTGTCGCACGCGGTCGACACGTTCCGCAACGGTGGCGTCGAACGGGGCTTCTCCATGGCGCTGTCCCGGCTCGGTGCCCCCGGCGACGGCGACTGCGTCCTGGTGCTGGCCCACGACGGGCGAGGCCGGCTGCGCGGGGTGCTGCAGTTCGTGCCCTGGGGGACCGACGGGCTCTCCCTCGACCTGATGCGCGGTGACCGTACCGCGGACAACGGCCTGACCGAGCTGATGATCGTCACTGCCATCGAGGCGGGACCGCTGCTGGGCGTACGGCGGTTGTCGCTGAACTTCGCCGTCCTGCGCTCGGTGTTCGCCCGTGCGGAGGAGCTCGGTGCGGGTCCGGTGCTCAGACTCTGGCACCGGATGCTGAAGGCGGCCTCCAGGGTCTGGCAGATCGAGTCGCTGTATCGGGCCAACGCCAAGTTCCGGCCCGCCTGGCAGCCCCGTTACCTGTGCTTCCCCACCGCCAGGGACCTTCCGCGGATAGCCGTCGCCGCGCTGACCGCCGAATCGTTCCTGCCCTCCGGCGACTCTCCTCGGCGGGTAAACGTCGCCCGCAAGCCGGCCGCAGCCGCCCCGCGCGAACTATCATCGGACCGTCGGTGATTTCTCGCGCTAGTGGCCGGGCGTCCGTGCCCGCAGGCCATCCGAAGGGACAGCCCTATGACCCGGTGCCACCGCGGTGCGCGCCGGGTGGCCCTCTTCCTCATCGTGATCTTCCTGGCCGGATGCGCCTCGCCCGCGGATTCACTGCTCGCTCCGGCCGCGCGGCCGCCCGGGTCGCCGGTGGTGGTCGCCCTGGGCGACTCGGTTCCGGCGGGAACCGCATGCGGCTGCACGCCCTTCCCCGACCTGTACGCGCAGATGCTGTCCCCGAGCGCCGTGTCGCTGAACCTGGCCCAGCCCGGCTTCACCACGACCGACGTCCAGGAGCAGCTGGCCGACGGCGGCGTCCGTGACCACCTCAGTTCCGCCACGGTCGTGCTGCTGATGGCGGGCGCGAACGACATGGCCGAGGTATTCGGCGACGGCGACGCCGCGTACCTCTCCACCGCCCGGCGCATCGAGGCCGTCACCACCGACGTCGTCGGCACGATCCGCCGCGAATACAGTCCCGCCGTCACCGTCGTCGTGCTGGGCTACTGGAACGTCCTCAAGGACGGCGCGGTCGGGCTGGCCACGTACGGCCCGGCCGGCCTGCGCGAAGCCCAGCAGGCCACGCACTACGTCAACGACGCCCTGCAACAGGCCGCCAACCGGTCGGGCGCCACCTATCTGGCCGTCGACGAGGCCTTCGAAGGAACCCGCCGCCGCCCGCAGGACCCGACGGACCTGCTCACCCTGGACGGCGATCATCCGAACACGGCCGGGCACAGAGCCATCGCCCGGACGATCTACGCCGCCGCCCCCGGCGGATGACCGCGACCGCGCGAAACGCGTGCTTTCGCTCATGGTGCGAGTGCGGCGCGGTGGCCGTGTCGGTGCGCCGGCATCGGTGTTAACGCGGTGTGCGGCCGCCGTACCTCTTACACCGACAGGATCTTGGCTCGGTTGACGGTGTCACCGTCGAGCTGGATCCGGACACCTCCATCATCGTGCTGACGGTGCACGGCATCTGGGGCCCGTCGTTGAAGCGCGAGGTGAGCGTGGCGATTCTCAGGTGCTTGAGCGGGCATCCCGCGACGCTGGTCATCGACCTGCAGGCGATGGCCGACCCGCGTGCCGCAAGTGTGCCGACGTGGATCAACGCGCAGCGGACGGGCCAGGAGACGGACCCGGCGGTCCGGGTCGTCGTCTCCGCCTCGCCGGATTCCGCGCTCGCCCAGCGCCTGCAGCGCCTCGGCGCCGAACGGTTCCTGCCGGTCTTCGCGAGCATGCCGTCGGCGCGGGCCGCGGCCGCCCAGCGTCTGCCGGTGACCGGCCGGTTGAGCTTGCGGCTGCCCGCCGGCCCCAGCGCCGCGGCGGTTGCCCGCGCCGCCGCCACCGACGTGTGTACGGCCTGGCGGATGACCCACCTGCGCGAGCGGGCATGCGTGGTGATCACCGAGCTGGTGCGCAACGCCGTCCTGCATGCCGGCTCGCCGGTCGACGTGCTCCTGTCCCGGCGGGGCGACGGGATCCACCTGGCCGTGCGCGACGGCGGCAAGGTGGGCCGGGCCACGATCTACTCCTGGGGTGACCGGAGCCGACCGGCTCCCTGACTCCTGCCGACTTCGACGGGGTCGGGAATACCGGCCAACTGACCGGCCGGTTTGGCGGAGAATGGCGGTGGAGAGACGGGGGATCCGATGACGGTCATTGCGCAGGGGTACCCGCTGTGGTGTGCGGCCCAGGACGGCGCCGAGGTGAGAAGCGGCCGGGTGGTCGGCTGGATGTCGGAGCTGGTGTCGCCCGAGGTCCTGGCCGCGGAGAAGGTCGCCGACGCGGTGGCGGCGTCCGGCGCCGATGCCCGATTCTCTCCGCTCGTGACCTGGGAAGCACCCCGCGGCGGGCTGGTGGCGGCCGGACTGGTCCGATGCGGCAGGGACGAAAAAGGGCACTTCGTCCCCTTGCACTTCGGCGACACCCGCGAGGAAGCGATCGCGGCGCTGAACCACTCCCAGCAGCATCGGCAGGGCTCGTCCTGACGTAGCGGCCCGCAGCCGGGTTCGGCTGCGGTTGATCCGGCGCTGACATTCACGTAGCCGTCGCAGCGATCGTCTGCGACGGCCGTTTGCTGTGCCCGCCCGACGTATCTGCACGCGGGCGCCCGGCTCGTATCCATGCGGGGGAGTGGCGGCTGTCCATGCGGGGGAGTGGTGGCGTCGCGTGGCCGGCTGAGCCGGAGCGACCCGATAGATGCACTTCTGACAGAATTCGTCGACGTCGATGACCGTCGACCTGGCGCTCGTAGACTGTGGGCCCTGTCTCTGCAACGGGAGGCTGCATTGGACACGCCGGGCGAGGCCGAGCCGGTTGCGTCGTCCGCCGCGGCGGACGACACGCCGGGTCCGGCGCTGCGCGTCGAGGTGCTCGGCCCGCTGCAGGCCTGGCAGGGTGACACCTGCCTGACCCTGGGCCCGGTGCAGCAGCGTGTCGTGCTGTCCGTGCTCGCGCTGCACGCCAACCGGCCGTTGCGCCGCGAGCAGCTGATCGAGGCGGTCTGGGGCGAGGCCGCCCCCGCCTATGCCGTCAATCTGGTGCACAAGTACATCTCCGGGCTGCGTCGCGCGTTCGATCCGGTGCGGTCCGCGGGGTCTCCGTCGCGGCTGCTCGCCTGGACGGATGTCGGATACCGGTTGTCCCTGCCGCCCGGCTGCCTCGACCTGGAGGTCTTCGACCGCGAGATCGGGCGGGCCCGGTCCGCCCGGGCGGCGGGTGACCTGCCGGAGGCGGCGCAGGCGGTGCACGCCGCGCTGCAGCTGTGGCGCGGTCCGGCCTTCGACGGGTTGACCAGCCCGTTGCTGGACGCCGAGCGGGAGCGGCTCGGGGAGCGCCGGATCAGTGTGCTCGAGGAGCGCATCGAGATCGATCTGGCCATGGGCAACGACCAGGACCTCGTCGCCGAACTTCAGCGCCTGGTCGCCGAGTATCCGTTGCGGGAGCGCCTGCGCGGGAGCCTGATGACCGCGCTGTACCGCAGTGGACGGCAGGGGGAGGCGCTGGCCGCGTTCCGCGCGGTGGCCCAGTACCTCAAGGAGGAGCTGGGCGTCGATCCCTCGGCCGACCTGCAGGAGCTCTACCAGCGCATCCTGGTCAACGATCCCGCCCTGGCCCGGGTCGCGCCGCCCGCCCGGCCGGTCGCCGAGCCGGCCGGGGTGGAGTCCGGCCCGGGGCTGACCGTGCCGGCGCAGCTGCCGTACGCGATCCCGCACTTCGTGGGCCGCGACGCCGAGCTGCGCCGCCTCGACGAGCTGGTCGCGGAGGACGGCGGCGACGGCCTGGTGATCGCGGTGGTCACCGGTACGGCCGGGGTCGGGAAGACCTCGCTGGCGGTGCACTGGGCGCACCGGATCAGCGGCGGATTCCCCGACGGACAGCTCTACGTGGACCTGCGCGGCTTCGACCCGAACCTGTCCCCGGTGGAGTCCGGGGAGGCCCTGCGCGGTTTTCTGGACGCCCTGGGCGTGCCGGCGCGGCGGGTGCCGCCCACCTTGGAGCAGCAGGCGGCGCTGTACCGCAGTCTGCTCGCCGGCCGGCGGGTGATGGTGGTGCTGGACAACGCCCGCGACACCGAGCAGGTGATGCCGCTGCTGCCCGGTTCGGCCGGCTGCCTGGTGCTGGTGACCAGCCGCAGCCGGCTGTCCGGCCTGGTCGCGGCCGGGGCCGTCGCGGTGCCGGTGGATCTGCTGACCGCCGACGAGGGGCGGCAGATGCTGCGTGGCCGGATCGGCCGGTCCCGCGTCGAGGCGGAGCCCGGGGCGGTGGACGACATCATCGCCGTCTCGGCGCGGCTGCCGCTGGCGCTGGCCATCGTGGCGGCGCGGGCGGCGGCCCATCCCCGGTTCTCGCTCGCCGCGCTCGCCGGTGATCTCGGCCAGGCCCGGGGCGGCCTGGACGCGTTCGTGGGCGAGGACGGGACCACGGATGCGCGGGCGGTGCTGTCGTGGTCGTACCACCTGCTCACGGCGCCGGCGGCGCGGCTGTTCCGGCTGCTGGGGTTGCACCCCGGGCCGGACATCTCGCTGACCGCGGCCGCCAGCCTGGCCGGTGTGCCGGTGCCCGAGGCGCGCCGGCTGCTCACGGCGCTCTGCGGCGCGCATCTGCTGGACGAGGTCACGCCCGGGCGGTTCGGGTTCCACGATCTGCTGCGGGCGTACGCGGCCGAGCAGGCGCGCGCGCCGGGCGCGGACAGCGAGCGTGAGACGGCTCTGGTGCGGATGTTCGACCACTATCTCCACACCGCCCATGCCGCCGACCGGCTGCTCTACCCGTACCGGGAACCGCTCGACGTCGGGAAGCCGGCGGCGGCCGTGACCACGACGGAGCTCCCGGACGCGGAGCGGGCGATGGCCTGGTTCGTCGCCGAGCATCCGAATCTGCTCGCGGCGATCACGCTGGCCACGAGCGCCGGCCATGACTCCTATGCGTACGGCCTCGCCTGGACGATGACCGCCTTCCTCAACTACCAGGGGCACTGGCACGACTGGGCCGCCACGATGGAGGCCGCCCTGCAGGCCGCCCGGCGGCTCGGCGACCTCGGCGGCCAGGCCCAGGCGCACCGCCTGCTCAACCTCGCCCACCTGCAGCTGGGCCGGCTGGACGAGGCCGGCGCCCACGCCCGGCAGGCGCTGCGGGTCTTCGCCGAGCTCGGCGACCTCCCCGGTCAGGCCCGGATCCACCTGAACTTCGGGCGGGTGCTGGAGCGGCAGTGCCACTTCCAGCAGGCCCTCGACCAGGCCCGCCAGGCGCTGGAGCTCTTCCGGCAGGCCGGCGACCCGCCCGGTGAGGCCGACGCGCTGAACTGGGTGGGGTGGTATCACAGCCAGCTCGGCTACCACGAGCAGGCACTGGAGTACTGCCACCAGTCGCTGGTCGTGCACCAGGGCTCGGGGGACTGGCCGGGCCGCGCCGACACCTGGGACAGCCTCGGCTACGCGCATCACCATCTCGGTCATCACGACGAGGCGATCTCGTGTTACGAGCAGGCGCTCGCGCTCTGGCATGATCTCGGCGACCGCTACCAGGTCGCGATGACGCTGCTGCGGCTCGGCGACACCCACCGGGCGGCGGGCGATCAGGAGGCCGCCCGTGACGCCTGGCTGCGGGCGATGCAGATCTTCGACGGCTTGGGGCACCCGGAGGCCGCCACGATCCGGTCCAAACTCGACCTCCTGACCCATGGGCCGCACGTCGAAAAGGGTCATCGACGATAATAATTGGCCGCTACGCTGGCCCGTAGGGACCGGGTCGGGTGCCGTCGTCCGGGACCGGCACGAGGCGACCAGCGAAAGGAAAGAGATGTCCGAGAAAACCCGTGCACCGAGAACGACCCGCGGGGGGTCGGGTGCCATCATCGGGGGACTCGCTGTCGGTGCCCTTCTGGGTACGCCGGTAGCCGCCTCCCCGGCGGCAGCGGCGGAGCCGCCGGTCATCGTCACGGAGGCCGGCGCAACGGTCTCCCGCTGCGTGGCGGCCCGAGTCGCGGCCGACGAGCAGGTGACGGCCATCCGCGAACAGTTCCAGACGTCCTTCACCGCCGGTGCCATGACACCGGTGCGGACGGACCTCATGCCGATCATCTGTGACCCACGCTAGCCAGACATCCGCGATGCGTGAGCCGATCGCGCTGCGCCCGCTCGGACCGACGGCCGATGGTCCGAGCGCGGCGCAGCGCGCCGCCTGGCCGATGGCGCTGGTCTCCATGCCGTTCATGATGGCCGACCGGCCCTCGATCCAGCTGGGCCTGCTCAAGGCCGTCGCGGCCGGCCACGGCTACGACGTACGGACCCTGCACGCCAACCTGGACTTCGCCGCCCGGATCGGTGCCGACACCTACCGGTCGCTGTGCGAGGACCGGGGGCTGATGATCGGCGACTGGCTCTTCTCCCGCGAGGCCTTCGGTGACGACGCGCCCGACCCGGACGGCGCCCTGCTCGACGACTTCGCCGCCGAGCTCGGCCTGCCCGGCCGCAGCCCGGAGGACAGCCGGAAACTGCTGCTGCGGATGCGCGATCAGGACGTCCCGGCCTACCTGGACGCACTGGTGGACGGCTTCCCCTGGGACGAGGTCCGGGTCGTCGGGTTCACCTGTACGTTCCAGCAGAACGCGGCCTCGTTCGCGCTGGCCCGGCGGCTGAAGCGCCGATTTCCCCAGCTCGTGACGGTGTTCGGCGGCGCCAACTTCGAGGACGAGATGGGACTCGAGTACGTCCGCCGCGTCGACTGCATCGACTACGCCGTGATCGGAGAGGGCGACGTGGCCCTGCCCGAGCTGCTGGCGGCCCTGGCCACCGGCGCCGACCCGGGCGCGGTCCCCGGCGTCGCCCGCCGTACACCCGACGGCGTGTCGGCGGCTCCCGCGCGGGCACCGTACGGCCGCCTCGACGAGTCGCCGCTGCCGGATTATGACGAATATTTCGCGCGGGCCGAGGCGCTGGGGCTGCAGCCGCGTACCGGCCTCCGCACCGTCCGCATCCCGTTCGAGTCGGCCCGCGGGTGCTGGTGGGGCGCGAAGCACCACTGCACGTTCTGCGGACTCAACGGCTCGACCATGAGCTTCCGGGCCAAGTCGGCCCCGCGGGTGTCGGCCGAGCTGGCGGCGCAGGCGCGGCGCTACCGCAGCTTCCGCTTCGAGGCCGTGGACAACATCGTGGACACCTCGTACCTGACCGGGTTGTTCCCCGAGCTGGCCGCCTCCGGTACGACGTACGACATCTTCTACGAGGTCAAGGCCAACCTGAGCCGGGAGCAGCTGAGGCTGTTGCGCCAGGGCGGCGTGACCCACCTGCAGCCCGGCATCGAGTCGCTGAGCACGCGGGTGCTCGCCCTGATGCGCAAGGGCGTCCGTGCCGGGCAGAATGTGAACGTGCTGCGCTGGGGTCAGCACTACGGCATCACGATCTCCTGGAACATCCTCTGGGGCTTCCCGGGCGAGTCCCCCGAGGACTACCGGGAGCAGGCGGCGGTCGTACCGCACCTGGTGCACCTGCGGCCTCCGGTGGGCGCCGGCCCGGTGTGGCTGGAGCGGTTCAGCCCCCTCTTCACCCAGCCGGACTCCGGTGTCCGGGAACGCCGGCCCGAGCGTGGCTACCGCTACGTCTACCCCGAGGGCTTCGACCTCGACCGGCTCGCCTACTTCTTCGAGTACGAGCTCGCCGACCCGCTGCCCCAGCAGACGTACGCCGGCCTGCGCGCAGCCGTCGAGGACTGGCAGGCGGCCTGGGAGCGCCCCGAACCGCCGACGCTCACCTACTTCGCCGCCCCCGGATTCCTCCAGATCTACGACGGCCGGCAGCCCGGCGCGGAGGGCACGTACACCTTCGAGGGAGATCTTGCCGAGATCTACCTCGCCTGCGTCGACCGCCCGATCGGGGCCGCCGCCGTGCGTGAGCGCCTCGGCGGGCGCCTGCCGCTCGAGGCCGTCCGGGCGGCGTTCGCCGGCTTCGCCGAGCGTGGCCTCATGTTCCTCGACGGTTCCGCCGCCCTCGCCCTGGCCCTTCCGGCGGGGGCCACGCGGTGAGACACCCGCCCCGGCGGTCCTGACTGGCAGGACGGATGGCGCATCCCACCGTTCCCGCGGTTCCGCCGCGGCGGTGCGATGGCCGATGATGCTGTGACCCGCGACCGAATCCCTGAGGTGGCAATGGACGATCACGTGGCCCTGCGGCCCTTCTCCGAACAGGACCTGTCCTTCCTCGAACGCCTGAGCTCGGACCCGAGCGTCAGCGGGCGGTACGTCTGGGCCGGCTTCCGGGACCCCCGGGCCCGGCGCCGGCGGTGGGAGAAGGACGGGTACGTCGGTGCCGACTCGGCGGCTCTCGCGGTGGTCGGCGACGACCCGGAGCTTGGCCCCGACACGGTCCTGGGCATCGCGAGCTGGGAGGCCAAGGACCGCGGCGGGCCGCCCGGGGGCTGCTACGAGATCGGCCTCGCGCTGCTGCCGGAATACCGGGGGCGTGGCCTGGGCACCGCGGCGCAGGGCGAGATGGTGCGCCACCTGTTCCACTGCACGCTGGCCTACCGGCTGGAGGCGCAGACGGACGCCGACAACATCGCCGAGCAGCGGGCGCTGGAACGGGTCGGCTTCCGCCGCGAGGGGGTGCTGCGCTGCGCGAGGTTCCGCGAGGGCGAGTGGCGCGACATGCTCATGTACGGCCTCCTGCGCTCTGACCTGCGCATCGAGGGCGGCGACTGAGCGGGCGGGGGCGACCGGTCAGCGAGGCTTCCCGCCGCCGTTCCAGCGCTTGTTCCACCCCCGTCGCGCACGATGGACCCCGCAAGTCACGCCGCAGGGCGTGCCGGCAGCGGCAACGGGGGACACCGTGCTCGTACTGACCCATCAGGACCAGAGATTCCTGTACTCGCAGAGCGCCACGGCCGTGCCGCACTCGGCCTTTCCACGCCGGCCGGACCGGCCCCGGGGACCCCTCACCGGGGCGGTGCCGGCATGAGCGCGCCGATCGGCTGGCTGGGCCTCATCGCCGGCGAGTGGACGATCAACGGGGACGCGAGCTCCTGTGCACGGCGTACGGTGCGGGCCGGGCGGGCGCTGGGTCTGCGTACCCTCGCGGTCAGCACCGATGAACGGTGCCTGGCCCGGCTGGCCGCCGACGGATGGTCGCTGAGGCCGGCGTCCGGCCTCGACCCTGCCAGCATCGCCACGGCGTTCGCCCCCGCCGGAAGCCGGGCCATCGCCCCGGCCTTCCTCGTCGGCGACGGCCCCGGACTGTCGGACACGACGGCCCGGGTGGCGGCGCTGCTGGGCGCCCGGAATCCCGATCCGGGTGCGGTGGCCCGGTCCGCCGGCCTGGTCGCCGGCCGGCGGACCGCGGTCGCGCCGCGCAACCGGGCGGGATGCCGCTACGTGGTCCAGGCGCAGGACGGCCACGTCATCGGCATCGCCGAGGACGTCACCGTGGACGGCTCCGGCCGCGACTACGACTGTCCGGGCAGCGCGCGGGGCTGGACGGCTCACCGGCTGAGGAGCCGTGCCCGTGCCGCGCTCGCCGCTGCCGGGCTGACCCTCGGTCCCGCCGAGGTGGTCCTGTACGCCGAGGGCCGCCACGTGACCGTCGAGAGTCTGGCGCCGGGCCGGATCGACGGCTGCATCGCCTCGGTGATCGAGCTCGCGACCGGGCACGACGTGATCCTCGGCGCGGTGCGGTCCGCGGTCTCGGCCGCCCTCCCGCCCCCGCACCGCCCCACCCGCCACCACCCGAGCCGGCACGCCTGCCTGCGCCGCGCGGACCTGCGGGGCGCCCCGGCCCGCGTCGATGCCACCTGGGTCGACCTGCCCGGACTCGTCTCGGTACGCCCCGGCGCGCAGGGCGCCGTCGTCACCGTCGCGGACGACCGTACGAGCGCATCGTGGGGGGCGCGCTCGGCTGTGGAGCGGCTGGCGGGCTGGTCCTCGAGGTCTTCGGCGGTGCCGGGCGGTGTCCGGTGACACCGCTGCGGCTGGCGCTGATCCGCGGCGACGACCATCAGCACCGCTACCTCGAGTCGCTGCTGGCGGCCCGCTTCGACCTGGCGCTGGTGGTCGTCGAGCCGGAGTCCGCCCGGGTCGCCGCGCTGCGCCGCCTCCGCCGCTACCGCGACTGGATCTACCACCTCTACCACCGCCTCCGCCGGGCCATCACCGGCAAGGACGCCTACCGCAGGCAGTACTTCGCGCACAGCCCCGAGCTCTGGGCGGATCCCGGCCCCCGGCGCCTGAGGGTGCGCTCGGTCAACGACGACGCGGTCGTGGACGCGCTGAGAGCGGTGTTCGTCGACGTGGTGGTGGTCATCGGCTGCTCGGCGCTGTCGAAGGCTACGCTCGACGCCGCCGGCCCGCTGGTGATCAATGTGCACAGCGGCTGCCTGCCCTACTACCGGGGCGAGCACGCATTCTTCTTCGCCGTCTACGAAAGACGCTTCGACCGGATCGGCTCGACCATTCACCGCGCGGGCCCCGGCATCGGTACGGGAGAACTGATCGAGGTCGTGCGCCCGCAGGTGAGCGGCGACGAGCTGCCGGAACAGCTGCGCTGCCGCTCGGACCTGCTCGCCATCCACCGGCTCGCCGGCTGGCTGGAGATCCTCGAGCGCGGGGGCGAGCTGCCGTCGTACGCACAGCCCGCGGGCGGGCACACGTACGGCATCCGCGACCGCGGACCCACCCACGACCTGCGGTACCTCCTGCGCCGGTGGCTGGGCTCGGCCGGACCGCTTCCCCCGGCCACCGACGCCCGGCGGCCGGTGACCCTCGAGGGAGCGGTGCGTCAGGACTCCGACCCCTCGAGGGCCCTCCGGCCGGTCAGTTGACGACGAAGGACTGCGACACCACGGCGGGCGATCCGCCCGCTACCGAGTCGCCGACCGCCTTCGGTGCCCGTTGACCGAGGTCCCATCTATGTCAGGGTGACCGCGAGTGTGTGCCGGCCCGGCCCGGTCGTGGTGATCACCTCATCGCCGCGTGCGGTCTGCACCCGTCGCGCTCGGGCCGCGTGCCCGTCCACCGTCACGGACGTGACCTGGGCGCCGGCCGGTACGACGGCGCCGAGCGTCAGGCGTGCGCGCACCGCCGCGTCGACGGTGACCGACAGGACGTTGCCGCGGGCGGCCGCGCGTACGTCGACGTGGCCGGTGCCGACCAGGATGTCCGTACCCGCGATCTGCCGCCCCGCCGGGATCAGCGGCACCACGGCCAGCCGCCCGTGGCCCAGGTCGGGCGCCACGCCCAGCTGCTGATGGATCACCGGCCAGAGCACGCCGTACGTACCCCACGCCTGTATCACGCTGGACCGGCTCAGGAAATCCTTGCCCATGTTCGATCCGAAGCCCGGTGACGGCAGGATCTCCGGCATCGCTCCGGGCATCTCCCAGACACTCGGGTCGAGCTGGCTGCGCGCGTTGGCGGTGGTGTAGCGCTGCTGCGGGGCTGTCCGGCCGTAGTTGCCCTCGGCCACCGCCATGATGGCGTTGCCCAGGGAGAAGATGTCCCGTTCGGACGGTACGGCGGAGACCACGCTGTCGCACGACGGTCCGGGGTTGCCGGCGGGATCACTGGTGGGGCCGGTTCCGGTGTGGAAGAAGCCGAACTCGCCGGTGAAACAGTCCCGCTCACGCTGGGCCAGCCCGGTCGTGGCGTGGCCGGTCGAGGCGACCGGACCGGCCGGTAGTTCCGCCTCCATGGGCGTCGCGCCGATCCAGTACCGCTGGTACACCTTCACGTCGCCCGGGTCGGTGAGCGAATCCGCGTACGAGCGGGCGTCGCCGCCGTACCACCAGGCCGGCTCGAAATTCCGCGCGCGCCGGGCGGCCTGGGTCTCGGCCCATGCCGCGGTCGCGCGGTCGCCCTTCGCGCGCGCCATGTCGGCCAGGTCCAGGAGGCCGCGGATGGTGTAGACGGCCACGTCCAGCTTCTCGTCGCCCATGCCGGGGCGCTCCACGTTGCCGCTGCCCTCCGGCCAGCCGTCGGCGTCGGCGTCCAGGCCGAGCGCGTACCGCATGGCTCGCACCGAGAAGTCGTACAGGTCGTCGCGGAACGCGTCGTCACCGGTCCAACGCCAGACCAGCGCCACCGCGCTGGGGAACTTCACCGTCTCGTCGGTGTTGCCGACGTCGGCATCGGTGCCGTAGTAGACCTGGCCGTCCGGCGTGACCTCGTGCACCACCTTGCCCGAGCGGCCGTTCGTGATCTCGCTGAGGTCCCGCAGCGTCCGGAGATGGCCCTCGATGGCCGCGAACTGTCCGGCGGCCACCGCGGCGAAGGCGCTGTACTCCCCGTCGGTGGCGAAGATCCACGGGTAGTCCGGCCAGCCGGCGCCGATCCAGCGGGCCCGGTCCACCACGCCCGCCGGCGGCGGGTACTCGGTGCCCTCGTTGCTGGCGAACACGTGCAGGTCCCGCGATTCCTGGACGGAGTCGGCCAGGTTCTGCTTGGACCACTCCACGCTCCGCTGCAGGAGCCGGTCGCCGGGCAGGTCGACGCGGCTGTGCCGGGCCACGGTGGCCCGCGCGTCCCGCTTCGCGGCCAGCGCGCCGGCCGGGTCGTGCAACGCCCGGGCCAGTTCCGCCTGGGCCGGCGCGAGGCCCTGGTCGGAGCCCGCGACCGCGAACCACACCGTGCGGGCCGAGGCGCCGACCGCGACGTCGTAGGTGAGCCGGCCGCCCGTACCCCTGCCGTAAGGTCCGTCGTCACAGACCGCGGGCGTCGGGTCGCCGCAGACCACGGCGCCCTGCGGGCCGCGCATGCCGGCGCCGAGCGCATGACCTGCCGGGGTCAGGCTGCTGCCGACCAGCGCCGCCCAGTCGTGCGGCCGGGCGTTCGGGACCGGCGGCGTGCCGCGGTCCCGGAAGATCAGGTTGCGGCCGTCGAACGAACCGGCATCGGGCAGGTTGGCCGCGGCCTGGCCGGGGGTGGTCCAACCCCACGGGTACGCCGAGAGCAGTTCCGAGTGCGCGTCCATCGTCAGGTGAACAGTTCCGGCGCCGGCTGGGAACCGCAGCCCGATGAGCGCCGCGCGCCCGCCGTCCGGAACGACATCAGTCCGCTCGACGGTGAGGCCATCCGGCCCGGCCAGGGTCATGGTGGTGTACCCGGTGCCCTCGGTGAACCGCTCGGCCTTCAGCCAGGTCCCGTTCGCGCCGAACCAGACACCGTCCAGCAGCTTGATCGGTGGTGTCCAGAAGCCGCCCATCTCGCCGCGGATGTGCCACCCGGTGGCGGGATAGGTGGCGTCCTCGGCACCCACTTGGTAGAGCCGGTCCCCGGTGACCACGAACCTGCGGTCACCCAGCCGCTGAGTCTCCGACAGCCCGGCGACGGGTGCGGCGGCGGTGGGTCCGTACCCCGCCAGACCGATGACGGCGCCGATGACGGCGGCTGCGGCGACGTGACGCTTCATGGGCACGCTCCCGTGTAGAGATCAGCTGATGACTGTGCCGGGCCGGCGCCGTGGCGTCGGCGGTGGCGCCTCGGCCGCCACCGGAACTCCGATCCGCAGCGCCAGGTACGGCCGGCCCTCCGGCAGCAGGCTCCGCACCATCCGCCGGGATTCCCCGACCTCCAGCACGTCGCTCATCGGCGCGGCGCCGAGGCCTTCGACGACGGCGGTGAGCAGCACGGCGGAAAGCGCCTCGCCGGCGCGCAGCCACTCGACCGCCGTGTCGCCGGGTCCGTACAGGACGGCGTACGCCGTACCGCTGTCGTCGCCCGGGCCGATTGCCAGGCCCGGGGTGCCGCCGGGGGCGAAGTCGCGGACCGGCACCGCGCGCGGACCGGCCGGGACAGCGGTGCCGGCCGGCACCCCGTCGCCGCTGCCCGGCGGTCGATGCGTCCATTCGTCCAGTGCGCGGCGGTACGCCGGATCCGCCTGCTCGGCCGCCGCAGCGTTCGTGGCCGCCGTCGCGAGCGCCGGGACCTGGTCGCGGCTCAGCAGGTGAAGAGCGGTCCCCTCGACCTGCGCCGCCTCGCGCAGCCGGCGCAGGGCGGCCTCCGGCACCGGGGTGGCGCCGAACGGCCGGCGGTCGGTGCGGCGGCGCGGAACGGCCCCGCGCAGCCGGCGTACCCGGTCATCAGGTTCGGCCCGGCCGCGCACGTCGATGCGCGCCAGCAGGTCGGGCGAAGCCGGATCCGGGAAACGGGTGACGGCGATCCGGCGACCGGCCGCGGTGAGCCCAAGCCGCGCGTGGTGCAGGGCGGCGCCGCAGCTGAGCAGCAGCTGCCGGCCGCCCGGATCGGTCACGGCGAGCGTGCGGTCCGGCTCGCGCAGCAGCTCGAGGGCGTTGCTGCGGACCCGCCATCGCCACGGCTGGGTGTTGAACACCGAGGGCGCACGCTGTGCCAGGCGCGCCGCCTCGGCGAGCGCCCGCATCAGGTCGGTGGGCCGTGCGGCCGGCATGGCGGTCAGCCACCGGCGACGTTGGCGGGGGCGAACTGACCCGGCGCGCGGCTCTGCTCGGCACGGATGACGTGCATGACCGCGTTGATCAGCGCCAGGTGGGTGAACGCCTGCGGGAAGTTGCCGAGGTGCCGGCCGCTGTAGGTGTCGATCTCCTCGGCGTACAGCTCCAGCGGGCTGGCGTACGCCAGCAGCCGCTCGCACAGCTTGCGGGCCTGCTCGACCTCGCCGACCTCGACCAGTGCGGAGGCCAGCCAGAACGAGCAGATGGTGAAGGTGCCCTCCTCGCCGCTCAGCCCGTCGTCGGTCTCCTCGACCCGGTAGCGCAGCACCAGGCCGTCCACGGTCAGCTCGTCGGCGATCGCCAGGACGGTGGCGCGGATCCGCGGGTCGTCCGGGGGCAGGAACCGCATGAGCGGGAGCAGCAGCGCCGACGCGTCGAGCGCGGAGGAGCCGTACCGCTGGACGAAGACCCCGCGGGCGTCGACGCCCTTGGCGCAGACCTCCGCGTGGATCTGGTCGGCCAGGGTCTGCCACTTCTCGGCGTACTCCGGCTCGTCGTAGAGGCGTGCCAGGCGGGCGCCGCGGTCCAGGGCGACCCAGCACATGACCTTGCTGGACACGAAGTGCTGCGGCTCGCCGCGGACCTCCCAGATGCCCCGGTCCGGCTCCTCCCAATGCGCGGCGGCCTGCTCGACCTGGCGCTTGAGGACCGGCCACAGCGACTCGGGCAGCTGTTCGCGGGACCGCGCGTGCAGGTACACGGAGTCCAGGACGGCTCCCCAGACGTCGTGCTGCCGCTGCTTGTACGCCGCGTTGCCCACCCGTACCGGAAACGCGCCCTCGTAGCCGGACAGGTGCGGCAGCGACTCCTCCTCGATCTCGCGCTCGCCGCCCACCCGGTACATGACCTGCAGGTCGTTGCCGTCGCGGCAGGCGTCCTGGATGAAGTAGAAGAAGTCGTTCGCCTCCCGGTCGAAACCGAGCGTGTAGAGGCCCCACAGGGCGAAGGTCGAATCGCGCACCCAGGCGTAGCGGTAGTCCCAGTTGCGCTCGCCGTGCGGCGTCTCGGGCAGCGCCATCGTCGCCGCGGCCAGCAGAGCGCCGGTCGGGGCGTACGTCAGTCCCTTGAGAGTCAGCGCGCTGCGCTGCAGATAGCTGCGCCAGGGATGGTCCGGGAAGTCTCCCAGCGTGATCCACTGTCGCCAGTACTCCGAGGTGCGGCCCATCCGCTCCTGCGCCTCGTCCAGCGTGCGCGGCGGCGGCAGCGGGGACCACGACAGCGCGACGAAATGCGTGTCGCCCTCGACCATGCGGGTACGCGCGTTGAGCCCCCGGCCCTCGATGCCCGGCCGCAGATCCGTGGTCAGCCGCAGGGTGACGTCGCAGTCCGGGGCCTCGGCAACGACGTCGCCGTAGCCCTGGCCCTCGTAGCGCCACGACGGCTCGCGCCGCCCGTAGTCGAAGACCGGCTCGCAGGTCATCGAGAGATCCACCGAGCCGCTGACGCACCGTACCGTCCGCAGCAGGCAATGCTCGGCGTCGTAGTCGGTCGGCGAGCGGCGATGGGTACGCGACCGTTGCTCGACGTTGTGCCACGGGCCCATGCACAGGGCGTCCCGCACGATCAGCCACCCGGTCCGGGTCTGCCACGTGGTCTCCACCATGAGGCTGCCCGGCAGGTACCGCCGGGCGGCGGGAACCATCTCGTCGTACGGCCCCAGCCGGAACGCGCCGGCGCTGCGGTCCAGCATGGTGGTGAAGACGCTGGGGGAGTCCGGGCGGGGCAGGCACATCCACTCGACCGCCCCGTTGGGCGCCACCAGGCAGGTGACCTCGCAGTCCGAGAGGAACGCGTACTCGGCGATCGGCGGGAAGGGGCTGCGCGCCCACTGCTGGGGCGGCAGCATCGCGCTCAGCTTCTCCAGCGGCGCTTCGTCCATATCGTGATGGTCGCCCTCCGATGCCGTCCACGCCAGCGCTGGAGCCAGGTCCGTCGCGTGGAGGGATGGTCACGCTGATCATGGTGAAGCGGCTCGCGGTCCTTGAGTCGGATATGCGGCAATAGTTCTCTTCGAGAAGGTGTTCACTCTGCGAATTGGCGTTGTTACGTTGCGTGAAGTCCATTCCTAGCGAGGAGAACCCGATGCGCACGTCACGCTTGAGCACTGTCATGTCGATCGCGATGGGGCTGGTCCTGGCCGCCTCGTCGGCCGCCGCCGCAGCGAGGTCGGACAAGCCGCCGCTCGATCCGCCGCCCTGGAGCGGCACGCTGCCGGGCGCCGGTTCCCCGCCCGGCGGCTTCACCGACTGGGCCGACCTGATGAAGGTCCAGGCCCGCCTCGATGCGGCTGCCGACCGCATCGGCGCGGCCGGCGGGGAAGGCTTCTCGGGAATCGTCGTCTCTCCCGAGACCCGCAAGCTTCGCCTCTACTGGAAGGGGCGTCCGCCCGCCCAGGTGCGTGAGGTGATCGACGCGCAGGATGTCGCGGTCGACGTCCTGTCCGCCCGCTTCTCCAAGAAGGAACTGACCGCGGCGGCCAACCGGGTGCTGCGTCAGTCCGGAGTCACCGCGGCCTCCGCGGATCCCGAAGGGGACGGTCTGGTCGTCGCGGCCAAGCCCGGACACAAGCCCAGTGACCCCACCGTTCCGATCGTCCGGCTGGAGGTCGCCGACCCCACGCCGCTGTCCCGCAACGACGACTGGGCACCGTACTGGGGTGGGGCCCGCTGGGGGACCAGCTGGACCGGGCAGGGCTGCTCCACCGGGTTCGCCATCTGGGTCGGGGGCTACACCAAGATGCTCTCCGCCGCCCACTGCGGCGCCAACGGCCAGACCGCGTACGACGGCGGTGGTCAGGTCATGGGCTCCATCTCCGGCGACAACAACAGCTACGACACCCTCTACATCAACGCCTCGTCCGCCGGGCGCATCTACGACGGCGGCGTGGGCAGCGGCGAGTTCTCCAAGCCGGTGGCCTACGCCTCGCGCAGCTACGTCGGCGACTGGCTGTGCACCTCGGGCTCGTACTCGGGTGCCCTCTGCAACATCCGGGTGACGGCGACGAACATGACGATCAACATCGGCTACTACGTGTACGGCATCGTGCGGGCCGAGCAGGTGAACCACACCAGCGCCGCCGGCAACGGTGACAGCGGCGGGCCGGTGTTCTCCCTGTCGTCCGACCCCAACCGCGTCGTCGCCAAGGGCACCATCACCGCGGGCGACCCGTCCTCGGCGCCCGCCGCCTGCACCGGCGTTCCGGCCGGCCCCGGCCGTAGCTGCACCTGGCGCATGTACTACGCCGACATCACCACGGCCTTCAGCCTGTACGGGGCTTCCATCGTCACCGGCTAGCCACGCCGTTGAACAGGGGGCGCTGACTACGAACGGTCAGCGCCCCCATTCGCGCCATGCCGCGGCCGGGATGAATGGCATGACGTCCGAATGTGGCCCGCGAATTCGATTACACCTTCTACGAGGCGTGAGCGGAGAACGCTTGCTCAACCCCCGCCGCGCCCAGCCGATAGGAGAGCGTCCGGCCGTCGGGGAGTAGGAGGTGCAGTTCCGTGCTCAGCCGTGTTCCCGGATGGGCGCGCTTCCTGGCCGCCGGGTTGTCGATCATCGTGCTCTACCTGTGGCTGCCGGACAGCCCGGTGCAGCAGGCCTGGTACGACAGCCTGGCAGCTGCCGGCGTCGTCGCGATCGCGGTCGGGATCCGGCGCAACCGGCCGGAGCGGCCGGCCGCCTGGTGGCTGCTGGCCGGCGGCCAGATGGCGAACATGGCCGGCGACGGCATCTACTTCTACGTGCAGAACATCCTGCACGACGACGGCTTTCCGGCCCCGTACGACGTCTCGTACCTGGTCAGTTACGTGTTGATGGTGATCGGGCTGCTGCTCCTGCTGCGCAGCCGCAGCGCGGGGCGCGATCGGGCGGGCCTGGTCGACTCCATGATCATCGCCAGCGCCTTCGCGCTGGTCAGCTGGGTCTTCCTCATGCGGCCCGTGGCCGAGGACCAGGGGCTCGGGCTGCTCGGCCAGCTCATCGCCATGGCATACCCGGCCCTCGACCTGCTGGTGCTGGCGATGCTCGCCTGGCTCCTGACCAGCGACGGGCCCCGCAACATCTCGTTCCTGCTGGTGACCGCGGACATGGTCGGCTTCCTCGTCGGCGACTACTTCTGGGCGTTCGCGCAGCAGACCGCCTACGACCCGGGAACCCTCGGCAGCCGGCTGATCGACTGCGCGTACCTGATCGGCTATGTCTGCTTCGGTGCCGCCGCCCTGCATCCCGCCATGACGAAGATCGGCCGGCCGGTCGGCCGCGAACGGGTCCGGCCCATGACGCTGCGGCGCCTGTCGCTGCTCACCGCGGCAACCCTGGTCGCACCCGCGCTGTTGCTCTGGCAGGCCTGGACCGGCCACGGGCGGGTGCTGGACGCGTACGCGATCGTGATCGGCTGCGTGACCATGTTCCTGCTCGTGGTGACCCGGATGACCATGCTGATGCGTCAGGTGCACGCGCAGGCCCTCGTGCTGGCCGAGCAGGCCGGGCAGCTGCGCCGGGCGGCGCGGCAGGACCCGCTGACCGGGTTGCCCAACCGGCGGGCCTGGGACGAGGCGCTGCCCGCGGCGATGCGCCGCGCGGCCCGTGACGGTACGGCCCTCGCACTGGCGATCCTGGACCTCGACCACTTCAAGCGGTTCAACGACACCCACGGCCACCAGGCCGGCGACCGGCTGCTCAGGGAGGCGGCGGCCACCTGGGCGGCCCATCTACGCACGGTAGACCTGGTGGCCCGGTACGGCGGTGAGGAATTCGTGGTGCTCCTGCCCGGCGCCACCTTGGCCGAGGCAGCGCAGTCTCTCGACCGGCTGCGCACCGTGTGCCCCATGGGGAGCACCTTCTCGGCCGGTGTGGCGACCTGGGACGGCACGGAGGACGGCGACGAGCTTGTCGCCCGCGCGGACCGCGCGCTCTACCGCGCCAAGCAGGCGGGCCGTAACCGCGTCGAGTGCGACCTGGTGGTTGCCGGCGTCTGAGGTGCGCTCAGCCGCGTACGAGCGCGTCGTACACCTGAGCGAACCGTGCCCGCCGTTCGGCGTAGTGCTCGACGTGCGCGGGGCGGGGCTCGTACGTCGCACCGGTGGCCCGGGGTGCGCGCGGCACGTCCGGTGCCAGCACGTCGAGTGCGAGCAGTGCCGTGCCGCGCTGCGTGGCGCGCCGCCGGGTCACGTGCGTGACGGGTCGCCCGAGGACGTCCGCCAGGACCTGGAGCCATTCGGGCTGGTCGTTGCTGACCCGGCCCGCCGCCGCGACCTCGAGGATCCCCGGGGCGGCCGGGTTCAGCTCCTCGGCGACGCGCGCGTACGTCATGGCGACGCCTTCGACGATCCCGCGGAACAGGGTGTCCGCGTCCGTGGCCGCTGACACCCCGCCGAACACGGCGCGTGCTCCGCCGACCCAGCCGGGCGCGCGCTCACCGGTGAGGTACGGCAGCACGAGCGGCGTGGCGCTGCTCGGCGGCGCGGTGAGGGCGCCCGCGAGCGCGGGGCTGAGGCGTAACGTGCTCTGCGCCCAGCTGACGGCGCGGCCGACATCGTTGATGGCCCCGCCGAGCAGCGTGCGTCCTGCGTCGACGCGGTAGTTCCACAGTCCGAACGGCAGGGGATCGGCGGGGCCGTCGAGCAGTACGCGCAGCGCACCGCTGGTGGCCGTCGCCGCGGTGAGCACCGTGGCGTCGGCCGCCCCGGACCCGATGTTGCTGGCGAAGCCGTCGGTGATGACGGGGAACCACACGGCCCGCGCGAGGGCCGGCCGGCGTGCCGGGGCGGCCGGTGGTGCCGGTTCTGTCATGTCCCGCGGCGCGGACAGCTGCTCGGGCCTGAGGCCGGCGGCGGCCAGCAGCTCGGCGTCGAGCTCGCCGGTGCGGCGGTCCAGCAGGCCGGTCCACGCGACGGTGGACGTGCCGGCGAGCGGGTGCCCGGTCAGGCGGGCCAGGACGTACTCGCCCAGGGACCACCATCCGGCGACCTGGGCGACGAGACGCGGCTCTGCCGTCGTGAGCCAGCGCAGGCGCGGGGCGTGGTAGCTGGTGTGCAGGCGGGTGCCGGTGCGCTGCTGCACCGCGCGCTCGTCGAGCTCCTGCCGCAGCGCCGTGACCGCGGCGGCGCTGCGGGAATCGGCGTAGGTCAGGCACGGGGTGAGCGCGCGTCCGGCCGCGTCGACCCCGATCAGCGAGGCGGCGAAGGTGTCCATCGCGACGCCCGCGATGCGGGTTCCCAGCCGCCGGTCGCCGGCCACGGCGTCGAAAATCTGCTCGACCTCCGCGGTCACCTGGTCGGGATCGATGATCGAGGTGCCGTCGGGCGCGACCGTGAAGGCGTGCAGGACCTTGTGCTGCAGGCGGTGGACCCGCCGCCCGGACGCGTCGTGCACGCCGCCGCGGGTGGCGGTGGATCCGATGTCCAGGGCGAGGACCAGCGGGTCCAGCGCCTCGTCGAGGGCGACGTCTTCGTCGTTCCGGCTCATCGCGTTCCCCGTCGTCGGCGGCGGCGCCGGGTCTCCGGCGGCCCTTGCCAACCTAGCCCCGAACGGCCGCCGCCGCCCGGCAAGGACACGACGGGCGCGGTTGCTTCAGGCGGCCGTGAGGTGGCCGCCGTGCGGCGGGACGTCGCCCCGCGGAGAGGTCGCAGCGGCGAGCAATTCGTCGACGGCTTCCCGGGTCATCGGGCGGTGGAACAGAAATCCCTGCGCGAGGTGGCAGTTCATGTGCTGGAGCAGGGCCGCCTGCTGCGGCGTTTCGACGCCTTCGGCGATGGTGCTCAGCCGCAGCGTCTCGCTCAGGTGCAGGATGGCGCGGATGAAGGCGTGATCCTGCGGGCCCGGGGCGCTGCCGCCGTCGGAGCGGACGAACGAACGGTCGATCTTGAGGATGTCGACCGGCAGATGCCGCAGGTACGACAGGGAGGCGTAGCCGGTACCGAAGTCGTCGATGGCGATCCGGATGCCGTGCTCGCGGAGCCGGTGCAGGCAGGTCTGCACGTGGCTGGCGCCGGGGCTGGTCACGGCGACCAGTGCGGTCTCGGTGATCTCCAGGATGAGGGCCGTCGGCGGCAGCCCGCTCGCCGACAGTGCGTCGAGGACCGTCCGGGCGAAATGCGGGTCGGACAGCTGATGGCCCGACACGTTCACCGACAGGCTCAGACCGAACCGCTCGTGCCACGCGACGGCCTGCTCAGTAGCCTGGCGCAGGACCCAGGCGCCGATCGCCACGATGAGACCGCTGTTCTCGGCGGCCGGGATGAACTCGTCGGGCGGAACCTCGGTGCCGTCCGGTCTGGTCCAGCGCAGCAGCGCCTCCAAGGACCGCACCTCGCCGGTGCGCGAGTCGACCACCGGCTGGTAGTGCAGGCGGAATGCGGCGTCGGTCAGGGCGCGGCGGAGGTCGTCCACGAGCCGGGCGGTGTCCAGGCGATGGCTGCGCATCCCGGTGTCGAAGGCGGTCACGCGGCTGCGGCCGTCGGCCTTGGCGGCACGCAGGGCCACCCCGGCATCGCGCAACACCTCGGCGGCGGTCAGCGGTCCGTCCATCATGCGGTAGCCGACGCTCGCGGTGACGACGACCTCGCGGTCGCCCTGCGCGTACGGGATGCGGCCGGCCGCCAGGATCTGTGCGGCGCGCAGCGCGGGATCGGCGGCCGCCGGGTCCTCCAGAAGCAGCGCGAACTCGTCGGCGCCGACCCGGGCCAGGCTGTCGGATTCGGTGAGCAGGCCCAGCAGGCGCGCCGACAACTTGACCAGGACCTGGTCGCCGGCCTCGTGGCCGAGCGTGTCGTTGAGGTCGGCGAAGCCGTCCAGGCCTACCAGCAACAAGGCCGGCGAGCCGGTGCCCCGGCGGCGAGCGATCGCCCGCTCCACCCGCTCCAGCAGCAGCGCGCGGTTCGGCAGGCCGGTGAGGGGGTCGTGCAGGGCGCGGTGGGTGAGTTGCCGCTGCAGCGTCTCCTGGTCGCGCAGGGCCTTCGTCAGCTCGACGGCCTGCCGGTCCAGCATGGCCGCCCGGCGCTGGGCGACCCGGGCCAGCATCCCGAGCCGTACGACGAGCAGGGTCGAGATGACGGCGCCCAGCAGCGTCGGCACGAGTGTGTCGTACCAGGCGGTGCTGTCGGCGTACCGATGCACGAAGCGAACGCCGGTGACGACAGCGAGCGGGCACAGGAAGGCCAGGCCGGCGAAGGTCAGCAGCCGGCCGGTGCGGACGCCGCTCGTGGCGCGGCGGACCCGGCCGATGTTCGCGGCCGACGGGTGCAGCGACGCGGCGCCGAACAGGAGCGCCCAGGTGAGCCACAGGGCGTTGTCGAGGTTGCTCACCGAGATGTAGCCGTCCAGCCCCACCCGGGCGAAGTACACGACGTCGCCGGCGAGCAGCGCGAAGACCGAGGCTGTCAGCAGGGCGCTGGCCGGGCGCCGGGACCCGGTCGTGAAGGTCAGGCGGGCGAGGCCGGTGAGGATCAGCAGATCACAGACCGCGTACGCCATCCAGGTGCCCACCATGGCCGAGTTCGCGCCGGGCTGGTGCAGGTACGGCTGCATCACCACGGTCCACCAGAACGCGGCCACTCCCGCGGTGACCACTCCCGCGTCGACGAGTTCCGCCGCCGTCCAGCTCCAGGAGCGCCGTGGCACGGTCACCGCCAGGCCCGCGATGAGCAGCCCGTACATCAGGAAGTAGACGCCGTCCACGACCGACAGGAAGACGCCCTGTCCGTAGATCTCGAAGCCGATCGCGAACATGGTGTTCGCCAGCATGGACACGGCCAGCGCGGCGATCATCAGCCACCACCCGGCGGCGCGCGCGGGGCGGTGCCGCCGCACCCCGGCGATCGCCGCCACCACGCCTGACCCCATGATCAGGGCGAAGACCGCGATGCCCACGGTGCGCGGGCAGAACAGGAACGCCACCACGGCGAGCGAGCCCAGGAACAGGTACGCCGCCCACGCGCCGCTACGAGTCGGCCGCCACGCCACAGACCATTCCATGTAGAACCGCCTTCGACGCGCTCCCGGCCGAGCAGCCTGGGCCGTCCGATCATGGAACGGCCGGCCCGGTGCAGAAGGGGACCATTCAGGGTGCAGATCGGTATCAAAGCGCGTTCTCCCGGCTTCGTGCCATCCGGACGGTCCTCCCCTTCCGGCGGGTCCACAGTGCACGGTTGGATCGGAGTATCCGCCTCGGGGGAGGTGGGCATTGTTCTGAACGGGGGAAGTTCTTGATCAAGAAGTATGTGGCCGCGGCCGCGATGTCCGGCATCGTCCTCGCCGTCCTGGCTCCGGTCTCGGCGTACGCCGCGCCGGCGGCCCGGACGATCACCCGCGACGGTGCCTCGATCACGTTCCAGCGGGTGGCCGCGCCCGCGACACCGCGATCCGGCACCGGGCCGACCACGTCCGACTTCGACGGCGACGGCCTCGACGACATCGCCGCGACGGCTCGCGGTGGGGTCGTCGTGCGGTATTCGTCCGGTGGGCACACCGACTACATCGGCAAGACCGGCGGCGGCACCGCCATCACGCTGGGTGCCGCGATCGCCGGCGGCGACTTCGACGGCGACGGGTACGACGACCTGGTGGTCGGCGACCCCACGGAGGTCGACGGCACCAACCGTACGGCGGCCGGTGGCCTGTGGATCCTGCCGGGCTCGGCCGGCGGCCTGAAGGTGTCCGCGATCCGTCACCTCAACCAGAGCAGCGCAGGCGTACCCGGCACCGCGGAGGCCGGGGACGAGTTCGGCGGCGCGCTCGCGGCCGGCGACGTCAACGGCGACGGCCGTGCCGACCTGGCCGTCGGCCTGCCCGGGGAGAGCGCCGGGTCGGTCGCGGACGCCGGCGGCGCGGTGATGTTCCTGAGCGACGCCCAGGGTGTCAGCACCACCGGTGCGCGATGGCTCGACCAGGGCACGGCGAACATGCCGGGAACGCCGACCGCCTTCGACCGTTTCGGCAGCGAGCTGGCTATCGGCCACTTCAACCACGACGGGTACGGGGATCTCGCGATCGCCAGCCCCGGCGAGAACGAGGGTGGAACCGGACCGAGCCGCGGCATGGTCAACCTGATCCTGGGCAGCGGCGCCGGCCTCAACGTGATCGGCGTCTTCTCCGTCGAGGGTGACGACTTCGGCAGCGTGGCACCGGACGTGCGGCCGGTCCGGCTCGGGTACGGCGGGCTGGCGCTGGCCGACGTGAACGGCGACGGCGCGGATGAGCTGTTCGCCGGCACGCCGGAGGCCGCGGTCGCCGGTGCTGCCGGGGCCGGCATGGTGGCGGTTCTGGAAGGCAGCAACGACGGCTTCTTCGTCACCGCGTCCTCGGTCGTGACCCGCAAGACCGCCGATGTGCCGGGTGACCCGGCGGCGGCCGACTCCTTCGGCGCCGCGGTGGCGGCCGGTGACGTCACCGGCGACGGCTTCGGCGATCTCGTCGTCGGCGTACCGGGGCAGGACGTCGTGGACGCCCCGATGGCTCCGCCCGGCACGGTGCGTGACGCCGGTGTGGTGAGCCAGTTCCGCGGTTCGGCGACCGGTCTGGTGGCACGCGGGGACCTCTCCCAGGGATACGAATACGTCGACGGCATCTCGGAGCCCGGTGACCGCTTCGGTCACGACGTCCGCCTCGTGAACCTGGACGGCGCCGACGGCCTGGACGCCCTGATCTCGTCCCCGGGCGAGCGCGGCGCCGACGCCGGAGCTCCGGCCCCGGCACCGGGCGACACTCCGGGCGCCGTCTACGAGTGCCTCGGGGGCGACCCGAACTTCATGTACGGCACCCACCGCACCACCGGCACCGACGTGGCGGTTCCGGGCTTCGACACCGACGTCTACGGGTACGTGCTCTGACCGCTGGGCCGCCCGGATCACGCATCCGGGCGGCCTTGCGTCGTTCTGCACTACCCGGCCGGCTCCCAGAACTCGCACTGATGGTCGACGGCGAAGGTACGGACCGGTCCGACCGCCAGCGGCACCAGCGACTGGACCACGTCTCGCCGGGGGCCGTAGTGCGGCCAGGCCGGCGCTGTAGTCGTGGTGGGGGCGCCGGTCGCTGCGAAGCGGCCCCAGTAGTCCATCACGCGGGTGGAGAGCGTCCGCTGCTGGGGCGTGAGCTGGTCCGCTCCGGGCCCCGTACCGAACAAGTACGGCAGCTCCGCGGCGTGGAAGGCGCCGAGCGGCATGAGGGGATCGGTCACGATGAACTCCGGCGCAGCCGGGTCGGCGAACTCGTAGGCGTACGTGGGCACGCGTGCCGACAGCAGCGCGGCGGTGCGCCGTGTCGGGCAGGCGAACCGCGCGTCGGTGATCACCGTGGCCAGGGCGATGCCGGGGCTCGCGTACCGGTCGGCGGGGTATCGGGCCAGGACGGCGTCGGCCCGGTCGCCGAACTGTTGCCGGATGATCTCCGGGTAACGGGCCGCCGTGACCGGGTCGCCGGCGAGGTCGTACAGCAGCGCCACGAACAGCCGGTACTCGTCGTGGGTGCTGCCCAGCAGGACCGGCACGCGGTGCAGCCGGCCGGCGGCGATGGCCGTGGCCGGCTGCTCCGGCAGCACGGCGCCGTCGACGTACGGCCCGAAGCTGCCCAGCTCGGTCCCGGCCGCCGCCAGCAGGGCCGGCACGGGCAGGGCCCGCAGGCACGCCGGCCGGGTGACGGGATCGGTGCAGCCCAGCGTCGTGGCAAGTGCGGCACCCTGCTGCTCGGCGGCGGCCGCGGTGCGTACCGGGGTCACGCACGGCCCGCTCTGCACGACCGCACGGTGGAACAGGCCGGCCGCTGTCGGCGACACGAGATGCGCGCACACGCTGGCGGCGCCGGCGGACTCACCGAAGATCGTGACCCGGGAGGGATCGCCGCCGAAGGCGGCGGCGTTTCGGCGTACCCATCGCAGCGCGGCTTGTTGGTCCCGGATCCCGGCGTTGTCGTCCTCGGTGGACGAGCCGGGTGTGCGGAGGAAGCCGAAGACGCCGAGCCGGTAATTGACGGTGACCACCACCGCGCCGGTCCGTTCGGCGAGCTCGCTGCCGTCGTAGTCGCTGCCGGCGCCGCTGAGGAAGGCGCCGCCGTGCAGCCACACCATGACCGGATGGCGCCGGCCGGCCGGGCGCGGCGTGTAGACGTCGAGGTACAGGCAGTCCTCGGTGGTGCTTCCCTTCGCGGAGTCGCCGGGCAGGACCGACGGCAGCTGGGGGCAGGGGCTCCCCGATCGAGTCGCATCGCGGACCTCCGACCAGGCCTCGGGTGGCTGCGGGGCGCCCCAGCGCAGTGGGCCCACGGGCGGGGCCGCGTACGGGATGCCGCGGAACGCGCGATGGCCGTACGCCACGATGCCGGCCACCGGGCCGTCGGCCGTGCGGACCACCGCACCGCGGGCCGCGCCGCTCGCGCCGGCCGCGCGTGGTGGGGTGAGAGTAGCGCCGACGGTCAGCAGCGTGAGAACTGCGAGGACCATCCGCGGGATCACGGTGTTACCGCTTCGCATGACG
Organism: Actinoplanes sp. NPDC049681; assembly: GCF_044465265.1. Taxonomy (NCBI): domain Bacteria; kingdom Bacillati; phylum Actinomycetota; class Actinomycetes; order Micromonosporales; family Micromonosporaceae; genus Actinoplanes; species Actinoplanes sp. NPDC049681. The sequence continues at coordinate 175,829 of NZ_JBITLP010000009.1, read as the reverse complement.
GGCTCCTTCAACGACGCCGCGGCAGGCCCACGGCCGGACCGGATCTGTAGCGACCGTTCCATACAGATCGATGTCGGTCTACCTCTTGGCCGCGGATGTGCGGGATTCGTACATCCACGCGCGGGTCGCCCGCCGTCAGATACGTCACTATCGCGGTCGCCGTTGTGACGGCCGGACTTCCCGCATCGCGCCGCTTGAGCATCGTCTGTGCAGGGCAGCGCGGCCGCCGCCCGCCAGCTGCCGGTCGGCTGACACATCACAAGGTCCGGCCTTGGCAGGATTCGTCAAGGGCTTGTCATTGTGGCCACCCGGGTCGCCGCGAAATGGTCTATCCGTGGCGAAACGACGTGTCGTAGTGGTGACTTACCCCGGCAGCCAAGCGCTGGACATCACGGGACCGGTGGAGGTGTTCGACACCGCCACCCGGCTCCTGGACCGGACGGACGCGGGCTATCTCGTCGAGTGCGTCTCGGCTCAGGCGCCGTTGGTCCGGACGTGCTCCGGCGTGGCGATCGAGGCGGCGCCTCTCGCGGCGGCGGACGGCCCGGTGGACACGCTTCTGGTGCCGGGCGGTTGGGGGCTGCATGATGCGCTCGCCGACGACGCGCTGATCTCCTGGATCGCCACCGCCGCCGCGCGGTCCCGGCGGGTGACCTCGGTGTGCGGCGGGGCGTTCCTCCTGGCGGAGGCGGGGTTGCTCGCCGGGCGTCGCGCGACGACGCACTGGGCGTACAGCGCGGACATGGCGCGCCGCTACCCGGACGTGGTCGTCGACCCCAAGCCGATCTTCATCCGGGACGGCCGGTTCATGACGTCCGCCGGGGTGTCGACCGGGATCGACATGGCGCTGTCCCTGGTGGAGGAGGACCACGGCCCCCGGCTCGCGCTGGAGGTCGCGCGGTACCTGGTGCTGTTCTTCAAACGCCACGGCGAACAGTCGCAGTTCAGCGCCGTCATGGATGCGCAGTTCGCCACCGATGCACCGATCCGGGCCGCTCAGGAATGGGCGCTGGACAACCTCGGCCGGCCCTTGCTCGTGGCGGACATGGCTCAGCGGGCCAACATGAGCCCTCGCCACTTCGCCCGGGTGTTCCGCCGCGAGGCGGGGGTGACCCCGGGGCAGTACGTCGAGCAGGCGCGCATCGCCCGCGGCCGCAGGCTCCTGGAGACCACCGAACTGCCGGTCACCAGCGTGGCCCGCCGGTGTGGTTTCACCACCGCGGAGACCTTTCTCCGAGCGTTCAGCCGGACCGTCGGCGTCACACCGACCGAGTACCGCGATCGGTTCCAGACCACGTCCGCCGTCGGCGTCGCCGTCGACTCCGATCGGGTGGGAGCAGTGCCGCGATGAGAGCAGCCGAGTTTCGTCTGGTCGACCGGGTGGTCGACGATCTGGCGAGGTCCGGCGTCGACCACGTGTTCGGCGTCGGCGGGGCCAACATCGAGGATCTGTACGACGCGATCCACCGCAGCCGGAGCGCCGTCCGCGGCATCGTCGCCAAGCACGAGTTCTCCGCCGTCACGATGGCCGACGGGTACGCGCGCGCCACCGGCCGGCTGGGCGTCGTCGCGGCCACGTCCGGCGGCGGCGCCATGAACCTGGTGCCCGGCCTGGCGGAGGCGCACGCCTCGCGGATCCCGCTGCTGGCGTTGGTCGGGCAGCCACCCGCGGCGCTGGACGGGCAGGGCGCCTTCCAGGACTCCAGCGGCAAGGGCGGCTCGTTCGACGCCGGGCAGATCTTCGCACCGATCTCCCGGTTCTGCGCCCGGGTCGACCGGCCGGACACCATCGGGGAGCTCCTTCCGCAGGCGGTCGCCGCGGCGCAGCGCGAACCCCGGGGACCGGCCGTGCTGCTGTTGCCGAAGGACGTTCAGCAGGCTTCCGTCGAGCGGGGCGGTGTGATCCTTCCCGTACCGACGTCGGGGGTGGACTCCGGGGCCGTCGATCGCGCTGTGACCGTCCTGGGCGCCGCAACCGCCGTGCTCGTCATCGCCGGTGAGGGAGTGGCCGCCTCGGACGCGCGGGCCGAGGTGGCCGAGCTCGCCCGGCGAACGGGGGCCTGGGTGGCGGTCACGCCGGACGCCAAGGACGTCTTCGACAACCGTGATCCGCGGTTCGTGGGCGTGTCGGGGGTGATGGGCCACCCGACGGTCTCGGATTGCCTGCGCCGCGCCGACGTCTGCCTGCTCGTGGGCACGAGGTTACCGATCATGGCGCGAGGCGGGCTGGATGAGCTTCTCGCCCGTACGACGGTGATCTGCGTCGACCCCGAGGCGCCGTTCGTTGCGGGTCTGTCCCTGCGCGGTGACGTGCGGGGCGCCCTGCGCGCCCTCATCGCCCGGCTCCCTGAGCAGTCGAGGCCATGCCCGGGCCACGCCGGCCCGCTACCCCTGCCCACGCCACCGTTTCGCGGCGCCGGCACTCCGTACGCCGAAGCCTTCGGCGTCATCGACACGGTGGTGCCCGACGACTCCCACGTCTTCGTCGACGCCGGAAACGCGGCCGCCGCGGCGATCCACCTGCTCCCGGCACGGCGCCGGGGCCGGTTCGTGGTCGCCGTGGGGATGGGCGGCATGGGATACGCCTTCGGCGCCGGCATCGGCGCGGCGCTCGCCTCGCGGCAACGCACCTTCGTGCTCGCCGGCGATGGGGCGTTCTTCATGCACGGCATGGAGGTGCACACCGCCGTCGAATACGAAGTGCCGGTCACCTTCGTGATCTTCAACAACAACGCCCACGGCATGTGCGTCACCCGCGAACAGCTCTTCTACGGCGACGACTACACCTACAACACTTTCCGCCCGACCGACATCGCCGGCGCGATGGCCGCGGCGTTCCCCACGCTTTCGGTCACCTACGCCGGCACTGCGGGACAGCTGCACCGAGCGTTGCGGCGCAGCACCGCCCTCCGCGGCCCGGCGCTCGTCGAGGTGGCCGTCGACCCGCGCGAGGTCCCGCCCTTCCTGCCCTTCCTGACCGCGCTCGGTCAGCAACCGCCAGACAGCGAGGAGGCATCCCGTGAGCACCGACCCGTCCATGTTGGCTGACATTCCCGGTCTGATGCGCGTGGAGAGCACCGCTCAGAACGAACTTGTCGCCCGATGTCAGGAACTGACCCGCCCGGCATATCCGCACCAGCAGGTCTACGGCACCTACTGCACCATCCAGGACCACGTGAGCTGTCCGCCGGAGCAGGTCTACGACTACCTCCGCCAGGGGCATCACCTGGAGGAGTGGACATACAGCCTGCGCGACTTCGAGCCGTCCGGCGTTCCCGGACTCTGGGCGGGTCATGACCGGTTGGAGCAGGACACCCGCATCTACTGCCGGACCGTCGCCAACGCCGAGGCCATGACCGTGGATTATCACTGCTCGTGGGACCAGGGCGACGAGCTTTGGATGATCTATCTGATGCGGGTCATCCCGGCCCCGCTGGTGCTCGGCCGGCCGGGCTCCGTCGTCACCTGGACCAACTGCCGCCACCCCCACTACGACCGCAATCCGTACCCGGATCTCGCCGCGCGGCCGGGCCGGCCATGGGTCGGTGACTACTGGGACCTGTTCTACGCCGGTCACACCATCGAGATGGGCAACCTCAAAGCGATCCTGGAACACCGGTACGCCGCAGGGGTGCCGGTGAGCGTGCCGCCGGTCCGGGCGGTGGCGCGGTGACCGGCGCGCCGATCGTCAGCCTCACCGACGTCGCTGCGTACCTGCCCGGCGAGCCGGTCGGGCTCGACTTCTTCACCCGCGGCGCGCAAGCCGGTGACGAGCTACGGGACAACGTGATGTTCAAGGCGCCGACGTGGCGACACCACGTCGCGGCCGACGAGACGAACGTCGACCTCGCGGAGCGCGCCGTGCAGACCCTGATGGACCGGCACGGCGCCGACGAGATCCGCTCGACCGAGGTGTTGCTCGTGCACACGCAGTTGCCGGACCTTCCCATCGTCGGCGCGGGCACCGAGATCGCGCGCCGGCTCGGGTTGCGTCCCGAGTGGCTGGTCGACGTGGCGAACGCCGGTTGTGCCTCGTTCGTGTACATGCTCAAGCTGGCTCGTCAGATCCTCGCCACCACGGACGCGACGAGGGCCCTGATCTGCAACGTGCAGACCGCCGCCGGTCAGCTGTTCACCCAGTCCGACGTACGCCGGCTCGCCCAGTCCGCGATCCCCGGTGACGGGTGCGGGGTGGGCTACGTGACCGCCGGCGGCCCGTCGCCCGTGCTCGAGCTGACCACGCGTCACATCGGCGAGTTCGCCGGCGACATGAGGCTGGTCACCGACGACGGCCGCCGGTACTGGGAGACCCGCACCTCCCAGCTGAAGATCGGATTCACGGAGGAGTCGGTGGCCGCCGTACTGGCGCGGGGCAACCGGCTGGTCCCCGAGGCGGTCGACGACCTGTGCCGGCGCCTGGGGCTGACAACCGGCGACATCGATGTGCTCATCACCAACCAGCCCAACCGGACATTCCTTCGCAACTGGCGGGAGGCGCTGGGGTTGCCGCCCGAGCGGCACCCGGACACGTTCGACGAGTGCGGCAACACGTTCGGCGCAGCAATCCCCGTCACCCTCGACCGAGCCGTTCGCTCGGGACAGGTGCACGCCGGCGACCTGGTGGTCCTGGGCGGGTTCGCGCACGCCGGCGACTTCACCGGCGCGGCGGCCGTGCGCTGGCAGGAAGGGCGTTGACAGGGTGGACACCACGACGCTGCACGCGCTGGCCCTCAACGAGAGCCCGTACCCGCCGCTGCCTTCGGTGCAGGCGGCGATGGCCCGGGCGGTGGCACAGGCCAACCGGTACCCGGACCTCTTCCCGGACCGGTTGGCCGCGCACATCGCCGACCGGTGGTCGGTGGCGCCGCGGTGCGTCGCGGTCGGCAGCGGATCGGTGGGGGTCGCGCTTCAACTCCTCCGGGCCGTGGTCCGTCCGGGCGACCGCGTCGCCTACGGATGGCGCACCTTCGACGGCTACCCGCTGCTCGCGCAGATGGTCGGCGCGCAGTCCCTTGCCGTGCCGCTTCTGCCCGACGGCCGTCAGGACCTGGCGGCCCTCGCCGCGGTGGCCGGCTCGCGCACCCGGGTGCTGGTGATCTGCAACCCGCACAACCCGACAGGCAGCGCCGTGCTGGCGGACGAGCTCGCCGCCCTCCTCCACCGGGTACCGGTCGACGTCACCGTGGTGCTGGACGAGGCGTACGCCGAGTTCGCCCGCCATCCGCACCTCGCCGACGGACCCGCTGTGCTGGGCCTGCACCCGAACCTGGTGGTGCTGCGCACCTTCTCGAAGGCGTACGGCCTCGCAGCTCTGCGGGTGGGCTATGCGCTGGGCAGCCCCGATCTGATGGACCGGGTCCGGCGGCAGCAGTTGCCGTTCGGGATCAACGCCGTGGCGACCGCCGCGGTCGAGGCCTCCCTGGAGGCCGGCGATGAGCTGCGCCGCAGGGTCGACGCCGTGGTGGCCGAGCGCGACCGGCTGGGCCGGGAGCTGCGCGCCGCGGGTTGGCGGATACCGCCCAGCGACGCCAACTGCCTGTGGCTCGCCGAGCCGGACCGGGCAGACGCCGGCGCGGCCGCTCTCGCCGCGGCCGGCGTGCAGGTCCGGGCCTATGCCGGAGAGGGAATCCGGGTGACCGTCGGCAGCCGGGACGCCAACGACGCGGTGCTCGCCACGCTGGCGTCCCTGACCTAGCCGCAGTACGGGCCGATCGCGGTGAATCAGTGGCGCCGGATCCCGCCGACGTGGAGCGCGGGGCCCAGGTCGTTGACGCGGGCGTCCCGGCCGAAGCGGGTGTCGAGGGGTGCCAGGCCGTACTGCTGCTCGATGGTGCGCACGATGGACGTGGTGTCGTAGGACGTGTGGTCGACGCCCGACCTGCGCAGCGAACGGGAGATCAGCAGGGCGGGGATGCGGGTGCCGGGCCCGTACTCGTCGGAGGGGCCGGGCGTGGCGTGCCGGCCCTGGCCGGGCGGGACGACGTGATCCCACTGCCCGCCGAACTCGTCGTAGGTCACCACGATCAGCGTACGGTCGGCCTGCGGACCGTTCGTGACCGCGTTGACCAGGTCCACCAGGTGCCGCTCGCCGTTGTCGGTGCTGGCGTAGCCGGGGTGCTCGTTCTCCGCCCCGTACGGCTTGACGAAGCTGACCGCCGGGAGCGTCCCCTGGCGCGCGGCCGCGAGGAACGAAGTTTCGTCCTGGAGGTGGTCGCGGGGGTGCTCGCCGGTGCGCGGGTCGACGTAGCCGGGCGCGTACCGGGCGAAGTAGTTGAACGGCTGGTGGTGGTACTGGAACAGCGGCCCGGGGTGTCCCCCCGCCGCGTCGTTCCATCCGCCGGCGTACCAGGCCCAGCTGACGTTCCGCTCGGACAGCTCGTCGCCGATCGTGCGGCGGTAGTTCGGCGCGGCCGGGTCGACGTCGTTGACCAGCGGCAGCGTGTTGGCGCCACCCGCCGAGGGCGGGTTGGCCGGCTGAACGGTGTTGACGGCGTAGTCGCCGCAGGCGAAGCCGGGCCGTCCCGGGCAGGCCTGGGTGAGCGGCCCGTCGTTGAGTGCCGGGTCGCTGGTGTGCAGCGGGTACGCCCGGACGCCGGTGCCCGCCGCGGCCGGATTGGGGTTGGGGAAGCCTTCGGCGTCGATGACCGAGTGGGCCGTGGCGGGCGCACCCGGCCACGGCGGTGCCTGGGCGGCGACCAGATACTGGTGATTGAGGAACGACCCGCCGAACGCGGCCTGGAAGAACCGGTCCGCGACCACGTAGTGCGGCGCGCCGGCGGCGTGCAGGTACTGGTAGACCGGCAGCTGGCGGGTGTCGTAGTAGCCCTGGGTGAGCCCGACCGCATCACTGCCGGTGCTGTAGCGGTCCATCCGGCCGCCGTCCAGCTGGTACTGCTCCTGGTAGAACCGGTGCACCAGGTCGCGGGTGCAACCCCCGGGCGTGCCACCCGGGCAGGTCGGGCTCTCGGGGGTGACGTAGTCGTTGATGGAGAACGGCCGGTTCACGAAATGACTCGCGTAGGAGAACCCGTTGCTCGCCGTGTCGGTGCCGCAGGCGGCGTCGAGCGGCGGCGTCGCCAAGCTCGGGTCGTTCTGGAAGAGGCACCGGTACGCGGAGCCGTCCTGCCTGACCTGCGTGCTGCGGCGCGCGTAGCCGGGTGCGCCGCGGCCGTCGACGCTGCGACCGCCGACGCGCCCCCAGTCGGCGTACAGGTTGTCGAAGCTGTGATTCTCCTGGTAGATGACCACGAGGTGGGTGAAGGGGCCGAGCGGGCCGGACCGGCCATGGGCGGCCGCGGCCGGTGCGGCAGCCGCCGCAAGAACGAGGATGATCGCACCCAGGACCGCGCTCCACCGTCTCATGCCCACTCCCGCCATCGTCCGACTCAGCGCAACGTATCGCGGGGACGCGGCCGATCACCGTTGTCGCTCGTGGCATCCATCGTCGATTCTCACCACCCGGGCGCCGGAACCGGGCGTCTGCCAGGGCAGACCCGGCGCGCCGCCCCGAATCCGGTTCACAATGAAGCCGTACCGCCGGCTGCTCACCGCGTGAGGAGGAGCGATGCGGCTGCCCACGTACCTGCACCGGATTCCCGGCTTGCGGACCGCCAAGGTGGTCCTGGCCGCGGTCTTGTCCTATCTGATCGCCGAGGCCCTGCACACGACCGCGGCGCCCGTGCTCGCACCGCTGACCGCGATCCTGGTCGTCCAGCTCACCGTCTACGAGACCGTGGCCCAGGGCTTCCAGCGGATCCTCAGCGTGATGGCCGGTGTGCTGATCGCGGTCGTGCTCGCCACCTTCGTGGGCCTGTCCTGGTGGAGCCTCGGCGCGGTGGTCGCGGTGTCGCTCGTGCTCGGTCAGCTGCTGCGGCTCGGCGCCCATGCCCTGGAGGTGCCGATCAGTGCGATGCTGATCCTCGCCGTCGGCGGCGCGGCTGCTCCCGGGGCCGGCGCCGGCCGGGTGTACGAGACGTTGATCGGTGCCGCGACCGGCGTGGCGGTGAACTTCGCCGTCGCCCCGCCGGTCCACGTGCAGACCGCCGGCGAAGCGATCGGCAAAGTGATCTCCCGCCAGGCCGAGTTCCTCCGCGGCCTCGCGGGCGACCTGCGAGGGGAATGGTCGCGAGCCACCGCGGAACGGTGGCTGGGCGCCGCCCGCACTCTGGCGGCGGAGGTCCCGGCGGCCGACCGGTCGCTGGCCCGGGCCGAGCAGAGCGCACTGCTGAACCCGCGCGGCGCCGAGGTGCGGGCCGCGCAGCCCCGGCTGCGCACGGCCCTCACCGGGATCGAGTACTGCTCCATCGTGCTGCGCACGCTGTGCCGGGAGATCTTCGACCGGACGTTCTACCTGCCTCCCGAGCAGGCCGGCCAGGCGTACGCCCCGGAGGTACGTGGCGTGCTCGCCGGCGTGCTGGACAGCGGCGCCGACGCGTTGTGCGCCGTTGCGGAGGTCACCGCGGGCACCGGACCGGCCGACGAGGCGCGCGCCCGGGTTCACGAGCACCTCGCCGAGCTGCACAACCGGCGCGAGACGCTGGGCGGGCTGCTGCTGGTCGACCCGTACGCCGACGCCGCGGCCTGGCAGCAGCACGGAGCGCTCCTCGCCGCCGTGGACCGGTTACGGGTGGAGATCGAATCGTCCGTACGGCCCGTGTCCGAACAGTGGCGCCCACCGCCCATCGGTGAGGGAACCCGTCAGGCGGTGCGGCGCGTCATCGACACCGCGGCCGACGAGACTTTGCCCCGCATCGCCAACCGGCAGCGCCAGGTCGCCCGCCGGGTGCTGGACGTGGCCGCCGAGGCGGCGGCCGAGGCCGCGGCGAACCTGGCCACCCCGGATCCCCGCGCGCCCGGCCGCCGGACGTCCCCGCCGGATGCCGCCGCCCGGGCCCGCGAGGCAGCGGCCGCCGCAGCGGTCGCGGGCGCCGCGGCGGAGGTGCTCGCGGGCGCCGCGGCGGACGTGCTCGCCGGGGAGGCGATGACCGAGGCCGCCGAGGCCGAGGAGAACCCGCGCGCGACGGAGGCCTGACCGTCGCCGGTCACCTACGCCGTGGTGGCCGGGACGCTCGGGGTGAACGGCCGAAGGTCGTCGCGACCTTCGCTGATGACCACGCAGGTCGCCTCCGGGACCTCCTGCCAGGCGCCCTTGAGATCGCCGAGGGGCTCGGACACCACCAGCCGGGTCCGGTCGGAGAGGCCGTGCAGCACGGGGTTGTCCGGGTACTGGTGGCGCAGGGTGCTGACGTCGGTGTTGTGGAACAGCGAGCGGGACCGGCCCTCGCTGGAGTACCGGAACGCCCAGAGGCGCCTGCCGTCGGTGGTGGCGACGGTCATCTGGATCGGGTGCTCCACGCCGTGGCGCCTGCCCGTCGCCTCGACCAGGCCGACGGCCCGTTCGACGGCCTGGAGCGGGTCGTCCTCCAGCCCGAAGGTGAGCGCCAGGAAGAACAGCAGCTCGGAGTCGGTCGATCCGTCGATCCGGGGATACAGGTCCGGGTCGACCGCCAGGGCGAGGTCGCGCTTGACCGCCGGGAAGTCGCGGATGAGGCCGTTGTGCATCCACAACCAGCGGCCGTGCCGGAACGGATGACAGTTCGTCTGCTGGACCGGGGAGCCGCTGGAGGCGCGGATGTGGGCGAAGATCAACGGCGCGGCGACGTGGGTGGCCAGTTCGCGGAGGTTGCGGTCGTTCCAGGCGGGTTCCACGCCGTGGAAGACTCCGGGCGTGGGCACGGGGCCGTACCATCCGACCCCGAAGCCGTCCCCGTTGGTCGTCTCGGCACCGAGACGCGAGTGGAGGCTCTGCACGATCAGCGAGTACCGGGGCTTGTAGAGCAGCTCGTCGAGCAGGACCGGATCGCCGGTGTACGCGAGCCAGCGGCACATCGGAGCCTCCTTCGCCGGTGCGTCATCCCGGCCGGACGACGCGGTGGACTTGTCAGCGACGGCCGTTGCGCCTGCGGAGCAGAACGACGGTTCCCGCGACCACGAGCAGGAGGGGAAGAACGAGTCCCCACATCAGCAATCCGTTCACTTCAGGACCCCTACGCTCGGCGGACCGGTCACGAGGAAGCGTCCACGCCCCTCGCCCGCGGCGCATCATCCACCCCGGGTGAGGGCGGAAATGGTGGATCCGGCGGGTCCCTCGCCGGCGCGCAAGGGTTTTCCCCGATTCGCTGAGGGTCGTCGATGCATAGCGTCACACCTCAAGTGATCCAGGTGTGGCGGTGTCGTCCCACCGGACGTGGAGCCCGCCTCGTACGTGGGGCGGGGAAGGAGTACCCGCGTGACATATCGCATCCCCCTCGTGGTCGCTCTGGCAGCCGGTACCGCGGCCGCCGGGGCCATGGTGGGCCTCGCCGGACCGGCGACCGCCCAGCCCGGTGACCCGGCACCCGCCCGGGTCGCTGCCCAGTCGGCGTCCGCGCTCGTGGCAAGCCGTCCCCAATACCTCTACGCCGGCGCCGACGACTCGTTCGTGCAGCAGCCGGTGATCTCCACCGGTGACCTGCACTTCGTCCCGTACAAGCGCATGTACAAGGGCCTGCCGGTGGCCGGCGGCGACTTCGTCGTCGTCACCGACGCCGCCGGGCACACCAAGTACACCTCCGTCGCGCAGACCCGGACCATCGGCGACCTCTCCACGACGCCGGCGCTCACCCGGGCCGCCGCGCTCGCGGTGGCCAAGCACCAGCTCACGAAGGTCACCACCGTCGAGGGCTCCGAGCTCGTCGTGGTCGCCACGGCGGGCGCGCCGAAGCTGGCCTGGGAGTCGACCATCAGGGGTACGGGCGCCGAGGGCGTGAGCCGGCTGACCGTCGACGTGGACGCCGCCACCGGCAAGGTGCTGCGTACGCAGGAGCACGTCACCGACGTCACGGGCACCGGCACCGGCTGGATCAACGGCTCGGTGTCGCTCAACACGACGCAGTCGGGCAGCACGTACACCATGAAGGACCCGAGCGTCACCGGCCTGAGCTGCCAGGACGCGGCCAACAACACCACGTTCAGCGGCTCCGACAACGTGTGGGGCAACGGCAGCGGCACCAACAAGGAGACCGGCTGCGTCGACGCCCTGTACGTGGCGCAGCGGCAGACCGCCATGCTGTCGAGCTGGCTGGGACGTAACGGGCAGAACGGCAGTGGCGGCGCCTGGCCGCTGCGGGTCGGCCTGAACGACCAGAACGCGTACTACGACGGCACCCAGGTGCAGATCGGCAAGAACACCGCCGGGCAGTGGATCGCCTCCGCGGACGTGGTCGGCCACGAGCTGGGCCACGGTATCGACGACAACACCCCGGGCGGCATCTCGGGCAACGGCACCCAGGAGTTCGTCGCCGACACCTTCGGCGCGGCGACCGAGTGGTTCGCCAACAACCCGAACGACGCCCCCGACTACCAGGTCGGCGAGGAGGTCAACCTGGTCGGCAGCGGCCCGATCCGGTACATGTACAACCCGTCGCTCGCCGGGGACGACAACTGCTACTCGAGCTCCACGCCGGGCCAGGAGGTCCACGCGGCCGCCGGACCGGGCAACCACTGGTTCTACCTGATGGCCGAGGGCACCAACCCGACCGACGGCCAGCCGACCAGCGCCCGGTGCAGCGGCAGCGGCGCCATCACCGGCCTCGGCATCCAGAACGCGATCAAGATCATGTACAACGCGATGCTGATGAAGACCTCCAGCTCGTCGTACCTGAAGTACCGCACCTGGACGCTCACCGCGGCGAAGAACCTGTTCCCGAACAGCTGCACCGAGTTCAACACGGTCAAGGCGGCCTGGGACGCGGTCAGCGTTCCCGCCCAGTCGGCCGACCCGACCTGCACCGGCGGCCCGACCACGCCGCCGACCACGCCCGCGGGCTGCACCGGCACCAACAGCACGGACGTCACCGTCCCGGACGCCGGCGCGGCGGTCTACAGCGACATCACCATCAGCGGCTGCAACCGCAACGCCTCGGCGAGCTCGACCGTGGCGGTCAACATCGTCCACACCTACCGCGGTGACCTGAAGGTCGACCTGGTGGCCCCGGACGGCACTACGTACAACCTGAAGGCCAGCTCCTCGTCGGACGGCGCGGACAACGTGAACACCACGTACACCAAGAACCTTTCCAGCGAGGCGGCCAACGGCACCTGGCGGCTGAAGGTGCAGGACGTGTACTCGCAGGACACCGGCTACATCAACAGCTGGACGCTGACCGTCTGAGGTCGGCACCACCACCCACTCGGGCCGGCGCCTCGCGCCGGCCCGAGTGCCGTGCGCCCCTATGATCGACCGGTGCGAATCGAGTTCACCTTCAGCCGCGACGGCGACTACTTCCGGAGGCAGCTGACTCCCGGAGCGCGGCAGGCCACCGTGCCGCTCCTGGCGGGCGGGGGCGCGCTGGTGGTGGCGGGAGTTGTCGTGGCGGGCGCGCTGCATTTCACGGCGGCCGTCACGGTGATCGGCCTCGCGCTGACGCTCGCCGGCCTCGCGCTGCTCGTGGTGCGGTCGAGGCGGGTGCGGACCATGGTCACCGTTCCCGGGTCCTGGCATTCCCCGCGGCGATGGCTCCTCACCGACCAAGGACTCGAGTCCAGCACAGCGCTGACCTCCGCCGCGCATGCGTGGTCGACGTTTCGCGGCGGCAAGGTGCGCGACAACGCCTACATTCTTGTTCAGGACGGCCCGGTGATCGTCGACATCCCCCGGCTGCCGCTCACGCGCGAGCAGGACGAGGAACTGTGCGCCTTCCTCACGGCTCGCGGCCTCCTGACAGGCCAACGGTGACCGATGCTGATCGAACTGCAGTCCGGTCGCACGCCGCACTACGGCTACGGACGTCGCCGCCGGTTGCGGACCATGGCCGCGATGCCGTGGTGGCGGCTCGTCGGCGGAACCGTACCGATCGTCCTGGTGGCGTTCGCCGCCTGGTGGTGGGAAAGTACCGGTCTCGCGGTGTTCGCCGCCGCCGGATTCGGCTACGCACTGCTCGGCGGTTGGCTGACCTGGCGTCGCATCGCCGCCGCGATTCCGGCGGCCCGGCCGCTCGACCGGCGTTGGACGATCACCGAGGAGTCCATCCGGGTCGCCGACGGCCGGTCCGCGTACACCTGGCGCTGGGCGGCCGTCGTCGCGGTCGAGGTGCGCCCGGACGTGTATCTACTGCGACAGGACGGCGGGATCGCGCTCGATGTTCCCCGCGCCGCGCTGACGGCTGCGCAGGACGGCGAACTACGGCGGTTCCTCGGTGGACGCGGGCTGGTGGTTTAGCTTCTCCGTCAGGCGGCCACCGGCCTCGGCGTACTCGGCGCCGGTCTCCGGGCACACCCAGGCACCGTCGCCCGTGGCGGTCAGCGGGCGCCCCGCGCGGCCGACCCAGCCGACCCGGCGGGCCGGGACGCCCACGACGAGGGCGAAGTCCGGGACGTCCTTCGTGACGACGGCGCCCGCCGCGACCAGCGCCCAGCGACCCACCGTCACCGGTGCCACACACACGGAGCGTGCGCCGAGGGCCGCGCCTTCGCCGATCGTCACGCCGACGGCGGTCCAGTCGTCGCCGGTCTTGAGGCGGCCGTCGGGGGTGACCGCGCGCGGGTACTCGTCGTTGGTCAGCACGGCGGCCGGGCCGACGAACACGCCGTCGCCGAGGCGGGCCGGTTCGTAGACCAGCGCATGGTTCTGCAGCTTGACGTTGTCGCCCGCGACCACGCCCGGGCCGACGTACGCGCCGCGGCCGACGTTGCAGTTGCGGCCGAGGGTGGCGTGCTCACGGATCTGGGCCAGGTGCCAGATCCGGGTGCCCGCGCCGATCGTGGCTCGGGCGTCGACGTCGGCGGTCGGCGCGACGGTCACGCCGTCGCCGGCGGGGGTTACGTCGGTCATGCCGGTCCTTTCTGGACAGCTCGCCCGCCCTGCAGGGGGCCGGGCCAGGGTAGTGGCCGACGGGCGCGATCCGTGTCGGAATGGCGACCGCGGCGACCAATGTGGCCGAAGGGCGGCGCCGGTGCTGGCCGAGAGGCGTGGCCCGGCAGCCGAAGGTACAGGCTTGCACTCCCGGCTCCGCCGGAATTCCGTCAATGATCTGGCGGCGGCCCCGCCGGAATCGATAGCTTGCCGTCGAACCGGCGTCGGCGCCCGTTCCGCATCCATTCTCGACCGAGCGCCGGCGCGTTCCCGCTTTTCCGGCGAAGCCCCGGCTTCCAGAACGAAACGGATGTTCTGTGACACCCATCGGAATAGCCGTCGTCGGTGCCGGTTACTGGGGCCCGAACCTCGTCCGCAATTTCCAGTCCGCCCCGGCCTTCCGGCTGCGCTGGCTGTGCGACCTCGACGTCGAGCGGGCCGGGCGGGTGCTCGGCAGCTACTCCACCGTGCGGGTCTCCGCCGAGCTGGACGAGATCCTCGCCGACCCCGACGTGCACGCCGTCGCCGTCGCGACCCCGGCCGGCACGCATCTGCCGGTCGCGATGGCCGCCCTGCGGGCCGGCAAGAACGTACTCGTCGAGAAGCCGCTCGCCGCCACCCACGAGCAGGGCCGCCGGCTGGTCGAGGAGGCCGACCGGCGTGGCCTGACGCTGATGTGCGACCACACCTACTGCTACACCCCGGCGGTGCTGCGCATCCGCGAGCTGCTGCATTCCGGCGAGCTGGGGGAGCTGCACTTCCTGGATTCCGTACGGATCAATCTCGGGCTGGTGCAGCGCGACATCGACGTGGTCTGGGACCTGGCGCCGCACGACCTGTCGATTCTCGACTTCGTGCTGCCGCCGGGCGTGACCCCGGTGGCCGTCGCCGCGCACGGTGCCGACGGCATCGGTGCCGGCCGGGCCTGTGTGGCATACCTGACGCTGCAGCTCAACACGGGCGCGATCGCGCACGTCCACGTCAACTGGCTGTCGCCGGTGAAGGTCCGTACGGCCATCTTCGGCGGCTCGAAACGCACCCTGGTGTGGGACGACCTCAACCCGGGTCAGCGGCTCGCCATCTACGACCGGGGCGTCGACGTGGCGTCGCCCGAGGAGCTGGGCGACGAGCAGCGGCGGGACATTCTGGTCTCGTACCGCTCCGGTGACATGGTGGCGCCGGCGCTGACCGAGCGGGAGGCGCTCAGGACGATGGTGGACGAGTTCGCGCGCGCCATCACCACGGGGACGCCCGCGCTGACCGACGGGCGGTCCGGGCTGCGCGTCCTGGAGATTCTGGAGGCTGCGTCGCGCAGCCTGGCCGGGGGAGGAACCATGATCGAACTGGACGAGAGGCGCACGGCGTGACGGGCGTGGACATCGAGGGCGTGCGCGCCCTGGTCACCGGCGGGGCGGGCACGATCGGCTCGCACGTCGTCGACGAACTCATCCGGGGCGGGGCGGCGGAGGTCGTCGTGCTCGACAACTTCGTGCGGGGCCGGCGGCAGAATCTGGCCCAGGCGATCGAGAACGGCCCGGTGCGCCTGGTCGAGGGCGACATCCGGGACCGCGCACTGGTACGCGAGGTGACCGCCGGCAAAGACCTCGTCTTCCACCTGGCGGCCATCCGCATCACCCAGTGCGCGGAGGAGCCCCGGCTGGCCAACGAGGTCCTGGTGGACGGCACGTTCAACGTCCTGGAGGCCGCCGCCGCCGAGAACGTCAGGAAGGTCATCGCCTCGTCGTCGGCGTCGGTGTACGGCCTGGCCGAGGAGTTCCCCACCACGGAGCGGCACCACCCGTACAACAACGACACCTTCTACGGCGCCGCGAAGGCGTTCAACGAGGCCGCGCTGCGCAGCTTCCATTCCATGTACGGTCTCGACTACGTCGCCCTGCGCTACTTCAACGTCTACGGCCCCCGGATGGACATCCACGGCCTGTACACCGAGGTGCTGATCCGCTGGATGGAGCGCATCGAGTCGGGCGCCGCGCCGCTGATCCTGGGCGACGGCCTGCAGACCATGGACTTCGTCCACGTCGCCGACATCGCCCGCGCCAACATCCTGGCGGCCCGGGCCGACGTCACCGACGAGGTGTTCAACATCGCCAGCGGCACCGAGACCAGCCTCAAGGAGCTGGCGCGGGCGCTCAGCGAGGTCATGAAGTCCGACCTGGCCCCGGAGCACGGCCCGGCCCGGGCGGTCAACGGGGTCACCCGCCGCCTGGCCGACACCGCCGCGGCGGAGCGGGAGCTGGGGTTCCGCGCCGAGATCGGCCTGCGGGAGGGCTTGCAGGGACTGGTGGACTGGTGGCGGGCGTCCCGGTGAGCGGGCGCAGGATTCCGGTGATGGTTCCCCTGCTGGGGGAGGAGGAGGCGCAGGCGGCGGCCGACGCCGTCCGGTCCGGCTGGGTCGCGCAGGGCCCCCGCGTCGCCCGCTTCGAGCAGGAGTTCGCGGCGGCCGTGGGCGCCGCGCACGGCGTCGCCGTCAGTTCCTGCACCACGGCACTGCACCTGGCGCTGGTGCTGCTCGGCGTCGGGCCCGGCGACGAGGTCGTCGTGCCGTCGCTGTCGTTCATCGCCACCGCCAACGCGGTCCGCTACGTCGGTGCGACGCCCGTCTTCGCCGACGTCGACCTCGCCACCGGCAACCTCACCGTGGACACGATCGAGGCCGTCCGCACGCCGCGTACGCGGGCGGTCATCGCCGTGCACCAGGGCGGCGTACCGTTCGACACCGCGGCGCTGCGCAAAGCCGCCGACGGCTGGGGTGTGGGCCTGGTCGAGGATGCCGCGTGCGCGGCCGGTTCCACCGCGTACGGCCAGCCGGCCGGCGCCGGCGCCGCGATCGCGGCGTGGTCGTTCCATCCGCGCAAACTCATCACGACCGGCGAGGGCGGCATGGTCACCGTCGACGACGCCGGACACGCCGCGCGGCTGCGCCGGCTGCGCGAGCACGGCATGAACGTCTCGGCCGCCGACCGGCACGCCAGCGCCCAGCCGGTGCTGGAGGCGTACCTGGAGACCGCCTACAACTACCGGATGACCGACATCCAGGCGGCGGTCGGCCTGGTCCAGCTCGGCCGGCTGCCCGGCCTGGTCACGCAGCGCCGGGCGCTCGCCGCCCGCTACCAGGAGCTGCTGGCCGGCGTCGACGGCCTGGTGCCGGTGCGGGACCCGGCGTACGGGCACACCAACTACCAGTCGTTCTGGGTGCTGCTGAACCCCTCGTTCGGTACGAGCCGGGACGAGGCGCTGGCGGAGCTGGCCGCCCGCGGCGTGTCCGCCCGCCGGGGCATCATGGCCGCGCACCTCGAACCGGCGTACGCCGACGTGACGCCCGGGCCGCTGCCGGTGACCGAGCGGCTGACCCGTGACTCGCTGATCCTGCCGCTGCACCACGCGCTGACCGAGGACGACCAGGACCACGTCGTCGGCGTCCTGCGCGACCTGGCCCGCCGGTGAGAGACCTCGTCATCGTCGGTGCCGGCGGCTTCGCCCGCGAGACGGCCGCGGCCGCTGAGGCCACCTGGCGGGTCCGGGGTTTCGTCGACGACGACCCGGCGCTGCACGGCACCGAGCGCTCCGGGCTGCCGATCCTCGGTGCCGTGGACAGCGTGCTCGCCATGCCGGACGCGGCGGTCGTGGTCTGCGTGGGCAATCCGCGTGCCTACGACGTCCGGCAACGCATCGTGCAGCGCCTCGGCCTGCCGGGGGAGCGGTACGCCACGGTCGTGCACCCGGCCGCCGAGATCGGTGCCGGCAGCGTCGTCGGGCCGGGCAGCGTCGTGCTCGCCGGCACGGTGCTGACCGCCGACGTCGCCGTGGGATCGCACGTGGCGGTCATGCCTCAGGCCGTACTGACCCACGACGACCGGGTGGGCGACTACGCGACCGTGGCCTCGGGCGTACGGCTGGGCGGCGGCGTGGTCGTCGCAGCCGGCGCGTACGTGGGAGCCGGTGCCCTCGTCCGCGAGGGAGTGACGGTGGGCGCCCGGTCGCTCGTCGGCATGGGAGCCGTGGTGCTCGAGGACGTACCGCCGGATGAGATCTGGGCCGGCAATCCGGCCCGCAAGCTACGGAGTTGACGACCATGACCCGTATCCCGCTCGTCGACCTGGCCGCCGCGCACGCGGAGGTGGCCGAGGAGGTCGAGGCCGGCTTCAAGCGCGTCCTCGCCGAGACCGCATTCGTCGGGGGTGCGGAGGTGGCCGCGTTCGAGCAGGAGTACGCCGCGTTCTCCGGCGTACCGTTCTGCGTCGGCGTGGCCAACGGCACCGACGCCCTCGAACTGGCCCTGCGGGCCGTCGGTGCCGGCCCCGGCGCCGAGGTGATCCTGCCGGCCAACACGTTCATCGCCACCGCCGAGGCGGTGGCTCGCGCGGGCGCCCGGGTGGTGCTCGTCGACTGTGAACCCGGCACCTACCTGATGGACACCGAGGCGGCGCTCGCCGCCGTCACGCCCGCCACCCGGGCCATCGTGCCCGTGCACCTGTACGGACAGATGGCACCGATCGAGCGGCTACGATCGGGACTCCGCGGGCGCGACGTGGCCGTCGTCGAGGACGCCGCCCAGTGCCAGGGCGCCACCCGGCACGGCAGCGGCGCCGGGTCGGGCGGGATCGCCGCCACCAGCTTCTACCCCGGCAAGAACCTCGGCGCGTACGGCGACGCCGGCGCGGTCGTGACCACGTCGCCGGAGCTGGCCACCACGGTACGCACCCTGGGCAGCCACGGCGGCCTCACCAAGTACACCCACGACCTGATCGGGATGAACAGCCGCCTGGACGGCGTGCAAGCGGTCGTTCTCCGCGCGAAGCTGGCCCGCCTGGCCGGCTGGAACGAGCGCCGCCGCGCGGCCGCGGCCCGCTACGACGAGCTGCTCGCCGGCCTCGACGTGGTTCTCCCGCAGACGCTCGACGGCAACGAACACGTCTGGCACATCTACTGTGTCCGCATTCCGGGCGACGGTACGCCCGCCCGGCGCGACGAGGTGCTGGCGCGCCTCCACGCGGCCGGCGTGGGCGCGGCTGTCCACTACCCGGTGCCCGTGCACCGTACGGGTGCGTTCGCCGCGCTGGGAGGATCGTTCCCCACCGCCGAGGCCGCCGCGCCCGAGCTGTTGTCCCTGCCCATCTACCCGCAGATCACCGCGGCCCAGCAGGAGGCGGTGGCAGCGGCGCTGGCCGTCGCATTGCGCTAGGCGGCGATTGCGCATTTGCCCGACTTCGGCGAATGGACCCGGTCCGTTATCCGACATTCCCCGGACCTGTCTCTGGCCTATCGGTGGAGTACGAGCAATGGGCACCCGATCTATTGTCGGTTGTGGACCGGTCACGTCGGCCGTGCAATTCTGCGACACCTGCCTGAATGGTGGAAACGCACCCTCCGATCGGCGGAGGAAAAGGAATTCCTCAGCGGAGAGGCGCGACATCATGGACATTGCAGGCCCCCTGCGCAGGCTGGTGGCGATGGGCGCCACCTGCGCGCTCATCACGGCCGGCGCCGTCGGCAGCGTGTCCGTGGCCGCGTCGGCGGCCACCTGCTCGCCGAACCCCGTCGTGTGCGAGAACGCCAAGGCCGGCACCGCACCGGACGTCTGGCAGATAACCGGCGCGGGTGACGAGACGCTGCAGGGCTTCGCGACGGACATGAGCGTCAACGCGGGCGGCACCGTGAGCTTCAAGGTGCGGGCGGAGCACGCGTACACCATCGATATCTACCGGCTCGGCTACTACGGCGGCAACGGCGCCCGTAAGGTGACGTCGTTGTCCGGCACGTTCCCGGCCCAGAACCAGAACACCGCCTGCGTGACGGACGTGCCGACGCAGATCTACGACTGCGGCACCTGGGCCGTGTCGGCGAGCTGGCCGGTGCCGGCGACCGCCGTCTCCGGCGTCTACTTCGCCCTGCTGACCCGCACGGACGACGGCGGCGCCAGCCACGTCACGTTCGTGGTTCGCGACGACACCAGCACGTCCGACGTCATCTTCAAGACGTCCGACGCCACCTGGCAGGCGTACAACAACTACGGCGGGGCCAACTTCTACTCCGGGCCCAACGGCCGCGCCACCAAGCTCAGCTACAACCGGCCCTTCGCCACCAGGGGCGCCTTCGACGGGCGCGACTTCCTGTTCAGCACCGAGTACCCGGCGATCCGCTTCCTCGAGCGCAACGGCTACGACGTCACGTACACCACCGACGTCGACGGCGACCGGCACGGCGGCCTCATCGAGAACCACAAGGTCTTTCTCTCCGTCGGCCACGACGAGTACTGGTCGGGCCCGCAGCGCACGGCGGTCGAGGCCGCCCGCGACGCCGGCACCAGCCTCGCCTTTCTCAGCGGCAACGAGGTCTACTGGAAGACCCGGTGGGAGACCAGCAAGGACGGCGCGAACACCGACCACCGCACGCTGGTCTGCTACAAGGAGACGTGGGACAGCCGCAAGAGCGACCCCACCCCGGAGTGGACCGGCACCTGGCGCGATCCGCGCTTCAGCCCGCCGGCCAACGGCGGCCGGCCGGAGAACGCGCTGACCGGCACCGCCTTCATGTCCAACAGCGACGACCTCACGATGCAGGTGCCGGCGGCGCAGGGCAGGAACCGCTTCTGGCGCAACACCTCGGTGGCGAACCTGGCGGCCGGGTCCACCGCCACGCTGGCCCCGCACACCATCGGGTACGAATCGGACGAGGACCTGGACAACGGGTTCCGCCCGGCCGGCCTGATCCGCCTGTCGACGACCACCGGCGACACCCCCGAGTACCTGCGCGACTTCGGCGAGGTCGTCACCCCCGGCACCACCACCCACCACATGACGCTCTACCGGGCACCCAGCGGCGCGCTGGTGTTCGGCGCCGGCACCATCCAGTACGCCTGGGGGCTGGACGCCGATCACGACAGCTCCTTCGACCCGGTCGCGCCCGCCGACATCCGGATGCAGCAAGCCACGCTGAACCTGCTGGCGGACATGAAAGTGCAGCCGGCGACGCGGATGAGCGGGCTCGTCGCCGCCACGGCGTCCACCGACACCGCCGGGCCGGCGGTCACCATCACCTCGCCGGCCTCGGGCGCCTCCGCCGCGAACGGCGCGAAGGTCACCGTGTCGGGCACGGCCACCGACGCCGGCGGCGTGGTGGCGGGCGTCGAGGTCTCGCTGGACAACGGCACCACCTGGCATCCGGCCGCGGGGACCACGAGTTGGTCGTACAGTGGCATCGTCACCGGCGACGGCGGGACGACCATCAAGGTGCGGGCCGCCGACGACAGCGCCAACCTCGGCGCGGCCGCTTCCCGCACGCTCGCGCTGACCGGCTCGACCAGCCTGTTCGGCAACCGGGTCCCCGACACCCCGGCGTCCGGCGACACCTCCGCCGCCGAGCTGGGCGTCAAGGTGGTCCCGCAGACCGACGGATTCGTCAAGGGCGTGCGGTTCTACAAGGGCACCGGCAACACGGGCACCCACACCGGCAGCCTCTGGTCGGAGAACGGCGATCTGCTCGCCGGCGGCACGTTCAGCGGCGAGACGGCGACCGGCTGGCAGACGCTGGTGTTCTCGCCCGCCGTCCCGGTGGTCGCGGGCACGACGTACGTCGCGTCGTACAGCGCGCCGAACGGGCACTACGCGGCGGATCCGTGGGCGTTCTCCTACAACCCGTACGTGGCGTCGCCGCTGAGCTCGCCGCGCAGCCAGGACTCGGCCGGCAACGGTGTGTACGGCGCGCCCGGCGACTTCCCGGTGCGCTCGTACAACGCCACCAACTACTACGTGGACGTGTTGTTCGACTCGTCGGCGCTGACGATGCCGACCGTCACCTCGGTCACCCCGACGCCGAACGCTGTGTACGTACCCGTCTCGGCGCAGCCGACCGCGACCTTCAGCAAGCCGATCAACGCGTCCAGCGTGCAGTTCTCCGTGAAGGGTGCCGGCAACGCCTCGGTCGCCGGGTCGACGGCCTACGACGCCACTACGAGGACGGCCAGGTTCGCCCCGGTGGACCCGCTCGCTGCGGGCCAGCAGTTCACCGCGGAGGTGACCGCCTCGGACACCAACGGCAATGCGATGGCGGCCCCCCAGACCTGGACGTTCACCACCGATCCGGCCTCGACCACGGTCAGCAAGCTCTTCTCCGCCGTCGACACGCCGGCGACGCCGGCGGTGAAGGACTCCGGGGCCATCACGCTGGGCGTGCGGTTCACCCCGAGCGTCAACGGCTCCGTGATCGGCGTGCGGTTCTACAAGGGTACGGGCAACGGCGGCACACACGTCGGCAGCGTGTGGTCGTCGACCGGCACCCGGCTGGCCTCGGCGACGTTCGTCAGCGAGTCGTCGAGCGGCTGGCAGACGGTGTACTTCACCGATCCGGTGCAGGTGACGGCGGGCACGACCTACCTGGCGTCGTACTTCGCCCCCCGCGGCAACTACGCGGCGACCGGTGGCTTCTTCACCTCGAAGTGGACGAACGGCCCGCTGAGCGCCTCCGCCGGCAACAACGGCGTGTACGTGTACGGCTCGGACGCCTTCCCGACGACCTCGTACGGCAGCACCAACTACTGGGTCGATCCGCTGTTCGTCGCCGCCCCGACCGAGCCGCAGCCGCCCCAGCCGACCGTTCCGCCCGGCGCCGTCACCGTGTTCCCCGCCTCGGCCACCCCGGTGAACGCGCAGTGGAACGACCCGGCGGCCATCGAGGTCGGCGTGGCCTTCACCTCCGACGTCGCGGGCACGGTCAACGGGGTGCGGTACTACAAGGGCTCCGACAACAGCGGCACCCACACCGGCTCGCTGTGGTCGAACGCGGGCGTGCTGCTGGCCACCGGCACCTTCGTGAGCGAGTCCGACACCGGCTGGCAGACGATGCTGTTCTCGTCACCGGTCAGCATCACGCCGGGTACGACCTACGTGGTGTCGTACGCCATGACGGACGGCCACTACGCGGTGGATCTGAACGGGCTGTCGTCCGGGGCGAACAACGCACCGCTGCACGTGCCGTCGCAAGGCGGGCGCTACAAGTACGGAGCGGGGTTCCCGTCGGGCACGGCGAATCACAACTTCTGGGTCGACCCGATCTTCATCGCCGCGTGAACAGGTGTCGGCTGTCCGATCCGATCGAGCCCGATGACGGATGGCTGACGCCCCGGTTCGCGGCTAGTGTCGGCCGTAATTCCTGGAGAGACGGTCGGTCGGGCGCGCCCGGCAGAGGGGAACGGCATGGACTTCTGGGACCTCACCAAGCTCCTGGTCCGCCGGTGGTACATCTCGGTAACCCTGCTGCTGCTGACGATCGCCGGAACCGCGTACACCGCGGTGGCGGTCGAACCCGACTACTCGATCACCGCGTACGTGCAGCTGATCCCGCCCACCGCGGTGTCGGACCCCGCCAAGGCGGCCCAGGCGCAGAATCCGTGGCTCGCGCTCGGCATCACGTCGCTGAGCAACGCCGCCATGGTGGCCACACAGGACCAGACGTTCCTCGACCAGCTGAAGGTCCAGGACGACAGCGCGAGCTTCGAGATCACCATCGGTGACCGTAACCCGGTCGCCATCGTGGAGGTCATCGCGCCCACCCTCGAGCAGGCGGAGTCGGCCACCGGGCTGATCACCAGCCACTACGAGCAGTCCGTGGAGATGCTGCAGAAGCAGTACGGCGTCAAGGTCGCCGACATGATCACCGCCTACCGGCTCGACAAGGGCGAGAACGTCAAGCGCCCGGGCGGGAAGGTCAAGCGCGCGGTGGTCGTGGTGTTCGCGATCGGCATCCTGATGACCGGCGGCGTGACCATCCTGTTCGACGCGCTGCTGCGCCGTCGCCGCCGCCCCAAGCCGCCCGCTGCCGGCGGTCCCGCCCCGCAGGTGGTGCGCCAGCGGACCGGCCCGGACGTCTCCGTGCCGGAGGACTGGGAGAAGACCAGGCCACTGACGCCGCACGCCTCGGCCGCGAACGGGAAGAACGGCGGCACCGTCGTGATCTCGTCGTCCGCCATGTCGGCGGACGCGACCATCCTCCTGCCCCGCACGCCCCGCGCAGGTGAGGCGGGGGCCGACGACGACCGCGGCAGATGACGGTGACCGCACCGGCCTTCCACGCGGACCTCGAACCGGCGCTCTTCGGCGAGCAGACCTACGCGACGCGGCGCAGGCCGGTGCGCCTGGACGCGGCGCTCGCGTTCGGGCTGACCATCTGCCTGCTCACCCTGATCCCGTCCCGGCTCATCGTGCCCGGCACGTCGGCCGACGTCGGCCGGCCCGGCACGGTGGTCTGCATGGTGATGTTCTGCTGGTGGGTCGGGACCCGGGGTAATCCCCGGCTCGCCATGCCCGGACCGCAGCCGGTGCGCTGGGCCGTGCTGCTCTACCTGCTGTCCATGCTGATCTCGTACGTGATCGGTTTCGAACGCGGGCTGACGCCGTTGGAGGCCAACGCCGCGGACCGGGCCCTGCTGGCGGGCGGCGCGGCCTTCATCGGCGCGATCCTGGTCGCCGCGGACGGCATCTCGAACTGGGACAGGCTCCGCGTCGCCCTGCAGGTCTTCGTCTGGTGCTGCGTCTACATGTCGGTCATCGGCCTGCTGCAGAAGGTGCTGCCGGTCAACATCGTCGAGTACATGACGGTGCCGGGCCTGTCCAATCTCGGCATCCCGGGATACCAGGAGCGCGGTGGTGGCCTGCGGGTGGCCGCCACGACCACGCACTATCTGGAGCTCGCCGCGACGTTGTCCATCGCGCTGCCGATCGCCATCCACTTCGCCAAGTTCGCCGCCACCCGCCAGAGCCGCCGATGGTTCGGGCTCGCCGCGTTCATGATCGTCGCCGGCATTCTCGTCACGATCTCGCGTACGGGAATCATCTCGGTGGTCATCGCGATCCTGATCCTCATGCCGCTCTGGACCTGGCGAACCCGCTACAACGTGATCGCCATGGGCGTGACCGCCGTCGTGGCGATGTCGGCGGTGCAGCCGTCGACGGTGCGCACCTTCTACGACATCTTCGCCAACGCGAGCGACGACTCGAGCATCGAGGTCCGCACCGAGCGGTACGCCATGGTGGGCTACTACTACAGCCAGCGCCCGTGGTGGGGCCGGGGCACCGGCACCTGGGAGCCGCCGATGTACCAGTTCCTGGACAACCAGTGGTTGCGCACCGCCCTCGAGGCGGGAGCCGTCGGCGTGGCGGTGCTGGCCGTGCTGCACCTGACCGCGATCGTCCTCGCCGGCATCGCGCTCCGCCGGGCGGGCGACCCCGCCGACCGCCACCTCTGCCTGGTGCTGATCTCGACTCAGGTGGTGGCCCTCTTCATCGCGTACACGTTCGACTCGCTGACCTACACGACGTATTCGCTCACGCTGGGAATGCTGATCGGGCTCTGCGGGGCCGTATGGCGATTCACCCATCCGTCCCGGGAAGTGCGCACCTCCACGCCCCGCTGGTTCGGTTCCTAGCGGAGTTGTCGGTTATCGGCAGTCGTGGATACGACGCGGCAACCCGTACGCGGAAAAGCGTTGCCTGCCGGGCGCGCAAGCACGACTGAAAGGCCGAGGAATCCCCGCGAGGGTCTCTGTATCTTGCGAGGGGAGAGCGAGGGGGACCTATGAAAGACAGCGCGACGGCGTCGATAGTGGACCGTTTGATGACCGACGGACCGGTGTTCCACGCCGGCGGAACGCGGACCTGGAACGCTCTCCCGGACACGCTGGGGCTGCTGGCCGCTCACGTCCGGGCGGGGGACCGGACGATCGAGACGGGTGCCGGCGCCTCCACCGTCGTCTTCACGGCGGCGGGCGCGGAGCACACCGCGATCAGCCCCGCCCCCGACGAGCACCAGCGCATCCGGGCCTACTGCGAGTCCGTCGGCCTGGACACGAGCCGGCTCTCGTTCGTGGCCGAGCCCAGTGACGCCGCGTTGCCGGCGCTGAAGCTCGACCGGCCGGTGGACCTCGCCTTCATCGACGGGAAGCACTCGTTTCCCCATCCCACCATCGACTTCCACTACGTGGAGCAGATGCTGGCCGTGGGCGGCGTGCTCGTCCTCGACGACGTCCCGATGCCCGCGGTGGCGGTCGTCTTCGGATTCATGCAGGGCTCGGCCGACTGGGAGCTGCTCGAGGTCGCCGACAACCGGGCGGCGGCGTTCCGCAAGCGGGCAGACGCGGACCCGGACGACAACTGGCATCTGCAGCCGTTCAACCGCGGCTATCCGGACTACTCGTTCGCCCCGCTGTCGCAGCGCATCCGCCTCAGCGCCCACCACCGGGTGCGGCAGGGCGCGCGCAAGCTCCGGGCCCAGCTGCCGGTCGGACGCCGGCGCGGCACGCCTGGCCGGTGACCACCGCCGAGGCCACGGAGGAGCCGTTCGGCACGGTGGTCCGGCGGGGGTTGGGCTGGAGCTTCCTCAGTAGCGTCGCAACCCGCGCCGGCACGGTGCTGAGCGGCATCGTGCTGGCGCGGCTGCTGTCGCCCGAGGACTACGGGCGGTTCACCGTCGCCCTGGTCGTGCTGCTCATCCTGGCGAACGTCAACGACCTCGGCCTCGAGCCGACCCTGGTGCGCTGGCCGGGCCGTATCCAGGAGATCGCGCCGACCGCGACGAGCATCATCCTCGGCGCGAGCTTCGTGCTGGCCACCGGGACCTTCCTCGGTGCGCCCGCGATCGCGACCGCCCTCGGCGCTCCCGACGCGGCCGGCATCGTGCGCCTGATGGCGGGCTCGGTGATGGTCAACGGCCTGTTCGCGGTCCCGTCGGCGATGCTCACCCGCTCCTTCCAGCAGGGCCGGCGGGCCACGGCGGACCTGACCGGCATGGTGGTGACGCTCGGGCTGTCGATCGTCCTGGCGTTGCTGGGCTTCGGCGCCTGGAGCCTGGCGTGGGGGCGTTTCGTCGGCAACATCGTCAACGGCGTCCTGCTCTTCGTCTTCGCCCCCGCGCGTTTCCGGCCCGGCTGGTCCCGGTCGGCGGCCCGGCACGTGCTGACCGCCGGCCTGCCCATCGCCGGCACGCTGCTGCTGGCGGTCGGCCTCATGAACGTCGACTACATCATGGTCGGGCGCCTGCTGGGTCCCGAGGCGCTCGGGCTCTACCTGCTGGCCTTCAACCTGTCGAGCTGGCCGGTGAGCATCCTTTCCGTCGCCGTCGCCCGGGTCTCCGTGCCGGCGTTCGCCCGGCTGCAACACGATCCGGGTGCCCTCAAAGCCGCGTTCTGCCGCTCGCTGACGCTCATCCTCGCCCCGACGACGCTGGCCGGCGCCCTGCTCGCCGTCTACGCCCTGCCGGCCACCCGGTTCGTCTACGGACCGAGGTGGGCGGCCGCCGCCGGGGCGCTGACCTTCCTGGCCGTGCTCGGGGCCCTGCGGGTGGCCATGCAGCTCGCCGCCGACGTGCTGACCGCCGCCGGCAAGGCCCGGCTGACCCTGCTCATCCAGGGCGGCTGGGTCGTCGCCCTGCTGCCGGCCCTGACCGTCGGCGCCCTGCACGGCGGCATCCGCGGTGCGGGAATCGCCCACTGCCTCGTCGCGCTGGGAGTCGCCGTCCCGCTGCACCTGGCGGCGCTCGTCACCCTGGGCATCAGGCCGCTGGACGTGCTGCGCTCCGCCGGGAGACCGGTGGCCGCCGGAGCGGTGGCGGTGGCGGTGGCGGTGGGCGTGCACCGGCTCGTCGGCGGTGACGTGGCCACGCTGCTCGTGGGCGGCCTGGCCAGCACGGCGGCGTTCGGCGTCGTCGCGTGGCCCCTGGTCCGGCTGGTCAGGGTCACCCGGCATCAGGCGGAGCCGACGACGTCCGCGGTGTAAGCGGCTGCCGTACGGCTCTGACCCGCCGGCTGGCGCCTGCCGGGCCGGAGGCGGCGTGCTTTGGCATCCCGGCACGCCGGCTGCGCGCTCGTTCGCTGATCAGCGGCGAAACGACTATCTCACCGGCTACGGCGGCGTTGTCGGCTTCGGATGGCTGGTCCTGACGCCGTCTTGAGGGACCCGGCGGCCCGAACTGCTGCGGTGCGTACGCCGTCCGCGGCCCGAACCCGCAACGCCGGCCGATCCGCGGCGGCCTCGCGGCACAGACCGTCGAGCTGCCGCGTCACGGACTCCAGGGAGTAATGGCGGACGACGAAGTCGCGGGAGAGTGCGCCCAGCTCGGCGAACCGCTCCGGCGCGCCCACGGTCCTCCGCACTTCGGCGATGAGCCGGTGGTCCGTGTCGTTGCCGTCGCCGAGGCCGTACATGCCCTGGTAGAGGAACTGATCGGCGGTCTCCGGGGTGAAGGCGGACACGAAGCCCTGCTCACCCACCACGATCGTCGGCTTCGCGAACGCCAGGGCGCGCAGCGAGGACCCGCCCATGCCGAGGACGACGTCGGCCGCCGCGTACGCCGGACGGGGATCGACGAGCGCCCCGGTCAGGACCACGGCGGGACGGCCGAGCGCCGCGTTGGTCTGCGCGGCGAGGTGCTCGAGGTGCTGGCGCGCGGTGCCGTCGCCCACGACGACGAACCGGAGGCGAGGCAGCTCGCGCCCGAGCACGGCCATGGCGCGTACGGTGCGGAGCAGCCCTTCCAGCTTCAGGTGCTCCACGAGGCGCGAGACGGTCACCAGCACGGTGTCGCCGGGGTCGAGGCCGTACCGGGCCCGGAACTCCCCGCCGTCCGCGGCATCCGGAGCGTTGTGGTGCACGTCGACCGGGGGCAGGAGCAGGCCGAGGCGGTCCCGGCCCGCCGAGCGCGCCCGGTCGACCAGCTCGGGAGTGCCGAAGGTGGTGAGCACGGCGCGGGGGATCAGCCGGGGCACCGTCATCGACATGACCGTGACGAGCAGCGGCACCCTCCGGGTGAGGTGCACCCCGTAATAGGAGTCGAGGCACTGTGGCCAGTCCCAGGCGTGCACGAGATCGGGCTTCTCGCGGCGGACCGCCTCCCGCAGGGCCCGCATGCGGCCCCACGACGGGTTCCAGGAGGGCTCCGGGGCCGGGAGGAACCGCAGGCCCTTCGCGGTGGCCAGCTCCACCATCGGACCCGGCGTCGCGAACAGCACCGGGTCGTGCCCGTGGGCGTCGCGCAGCTCGGCCGCCAGCTCGATCGCGTTCACCTGCGTGCCACCGACCTCCAGCCGGTGCGCGAAGACGAGGATCCTCATCAGCGCCGCACCTCCGCCGCACCGACACCGAGCAGCCCGGCGAACTGACCGGCACGCCGGTCCCAGCTGTGCTCGCGGGCGAAGGCTCGCCGGCGGGCGGCGAGTTCGGCCGTACGGGGTACGGCGAGAGCCTCCCGCACCCGCGCCGCGAACGCTTCCGGTGTCGGCGCGGTGCTGACCAGGTCGGTGCCCAGCCAGGTCACGGCGGGCAGCGGAGTGGCCACCACTCCTCGCCCGGCGGCGAGGTACTCGAGGGTCTTGAGCGGGAAACTGGCCCGGTTGAACGCGGTGTCCGCGTACGGCGTGAGGCCCACATCGATGAGCCGCAGGTACGACGGCATCTCCTCGTACGGCTTGGGCCCGGTCCAGCACACGTTGGGGCGTGCGGTCAGCGCGTCGAAGCGGGTGGTGTCGTAGCCGGGCGCCACCGGCCCCACGATCAGCAGCGACGACCCGGTGTCGGCGACCGCCTCCAGCAGGGCCAGGTCGATGCGGTCGTTGACGTGGCCGAGAAGCCCGGCGACCGGCCCGGGCAGGGACACTCCGGACGGGATCGGCGCGTCGTCGACCCGGGCGTAGGCGTCCGGCCGGCATCCGTTGGCGACGAGCTGCGCGTGGACACCGTTGCGGGCGTACCGCTCGCGGATGGCCTCGGAGACGACCGCGACCGCGTCCGCCCGGCGCAGGGAGGCGGCCTCCTCCCGCAGCAGCCAGTCCCGGGACAGCCCCACCATGCCCGCTCCGGCCACCAGGTCGTCGGTGACGTAGAAGACCCGGCGTCGCACCGGTAGCGGAGTGCCCGGATCCCCGAAACGGCTGCACACGACCGCGGCCAGCGGCTCCCGCGACGCCGGCCCGTACAGTTTCCGGACGGCCCGGCGGGTGGCCCGGCGGACCATCGGGGGCACCAGGCGGTGGACGGCGGGCCGGCTGAATCCCGGCACGACCGGGGTGACCAGGTGAGCCAGCCGCGGGGACAGCACCTGGAGCCGGGGCCGGTCCAGCAGCCCGGCGAGTTCCGGACGGTTGAAGCCGGTCAGGGCGGACACGATCGGTTCGACGAAGAGCACCGGAGCGAAGCGGCTGAGGGCCTCGGCCATGTTGCGGTCGTGCCCGGGCGGGCCGTCCCAGCGGCTGCCCGAGAAGTAGACGATGAGGTCGCCGCGGTGTCCGTCGAACATGGGGGAGGGCACTCCGTCTCTCATCGGTCCGCCGTGACCGGCCGGCCGGTGTCGGCCCAGACGTTGTCCTGCCAGACGTTGCCGCTGCCGCCCTTGTCCCAGTAGGCCACCGGGCCGTACTGGCCACTCTTGCCGAACACCTCGCGGCTGAACACGTTGCCGACCACTCTGATGTTGTACGAGGTGCCCTTCGCGCCGGAACCCGCGTACAGCGCGTACCCGCCGCCGGCCAGCAGATTGTGCTCGATCGTCGCGTCGTGCTGGACGCCGAAGTCCTGGAACAGCGCGACCGCCGCGGTCTGTTCGAGGGTGTTGACGACCGTGTTGTGGCGGATCACCAGGCGTTGTCCCGCCGGCGGGCCGGAGTTCGACTGGATCATGTCCGTGTGGTCGCCGTCGAAGTAGACCGGGTCGTGCAGGTAGTTGCCCTCGATCAGGCCGACGTTCGTCGACAGGGCGTCGGAGACCTTCGAGATGTCGTTGCGCAGGACCGAGATGTCGCCGCTGCCGAGGTTCAGGATGGCGTACTGGAGCCGGTCCTTGCCGTTGCCCCGGATCTCGCTGTCCTTGACGACCAGGCCCTTCGCCTCCGGCCGCTGCACGATGCCCCAGTTGCCGGCGTTGACCACCCGCGAGTTCTTGATGGTGACGTCGTTCGCCTCGACGCTGATCTCGCCGCGGATGTCGGCGCGGTCGATCACGGTGCCTGCCCTGCGTACGCGCAGCGAGGTGGTCGTTGCCGCCTTGAGCGTCACGCCGGCCGGCACACCGGTGCTGCCGTCGTCCGGGAAGGAACCCCGTGCCCGGGAAACGCCGCTGGTCGCCGGCCGGGCGGTGGTGGTCGAGCTGACGCTCACCGGCGGCCGGGAGTTCGGTGCGGACGCGCTGGGAGGCGTGCCGCTGGAGGAGGCGGACGGCGGCGCGGCCGGCGCAGGCGTACCGCTCGGCGGCAACTGCGCCGCGGCCGGCCGCCGGTCGTCGTTGCGCCCGGCCATCCACCAGGTGGCGGCGGCGAGGAGCGCTACGAGAGCGACACCGAGGAAAGCCCGCACTGCTATCGGCTTGTGCACACGAGCGGACTGTACCGGCGCCGCACCGCTCGCAAGAGAACCGTGAGTACCGATCGATGTGCCACTTTGGCCGGTCCGCCGCACCGGCCGGACGAAAAGTGGCGCCACGGTGTCGGATCGGCGACCGGAGGCACGGCGGCCCCTTGGGGCACGGTCCGGTGCCGGGCTAGGGTCCGCGGATGGGTTCACAGTCCATTCGGGAACGTGTGGTCGACCGCAACGAGTCCTGGGGTGGCCGGCGCCGGGCGCGCCGGTGGGAGTGGCTGGTGCGGGTCTTCCCCGACCTCGCCCGGATGTCGGTGATCGACCTCGGCGGGGACGCGGGGACCTGGACGCGGTCGCCGCTGCATCCGGAGCATGTGCACGTCGTCAACATCGACACCCCGCCGGCCGACGTGCCGAGCTGGATCACCGTCGACAAGGGCGACGCGTGCTCGCTGCCCGAGCGCATCGCTTCCGGCCGCTACGACCTCGTCTTCTCGAATTCCGTCATCGAGCACGTCGGCGGGCACGAGCGGCGGCTGCGGTTCGCCGAGTCGGTGCATCGGCTCGCGCCCGCGCACTGGGTGCAGACGCCGTACCGGTATTTCCCGGTGGAGCCGCACTGGATCGCGCCCGGGATGCAGTTCCTGCCGGTACGGGCCCGCGCGGTGCTCGCGCGCCGCTGGCCGCTGGCGCACGTGCGCTCCGCCGACCTGCGCGACGCCCTGACCGGGGTGCTCTGGACCGAGCTGCTCGACCGCAGCCAGATGCGGTACTACTTCCCCGATTCCGAGCTGCTCAGCGAGCGGCTCGCCGGACTGACCAAGTCGCTGATCGCGGTCAGGAAGGGCTGACGACCGCGGGGGACCACGCGTCCGGAACGAGCACCCGTGGCCGGCCGGTGCCGTCGGCCGGCACGGCCCAGACGTCGCTGGTGGCGGCGCCGGAGCCGGCGGTCCGCGGCAGCCCGTAGAGGATGGTCGCGTCGTCGAGCCACACCACCTGGTCGTCGACGCTGCGGGTCTCGGCCAGCACCGTCTCGGCCCCGGTCCGCAGGTCGTACACGGCCAGCCGCCACTGCCCCGCCGGCAGGTCGCCGTGCTTCTTGAAGCCGATGCGGGCGCCGTCCGGGGACAGCGACGGGCACTCGACGTCGGCTCGCACGGCCGTCATCCGGCGGCCGGAGACGGTGCCGCGGACCAGCCAGGTCCGGCCGCCTGTCGCCGCGGTGGCGTAGAAGGTGTCGTCGTCGCCGGCGAACGTGACGCCCCAGAAGTTGCGGTCCGCGCTGGTCACGGCGTGGCCCTCCACCTCGAGCCGGAACTT
This sequence comes from Actinoplanes sp. NPDC049681, assembly GCF_044465265.1. Taxonomy (NCBI): domain Bacteria; kingdom Bacillati; phylum Actinomycetota; class Actinomycetes; order Micromonosporales; family Micromonosporaceae; genus Actinoplanes; species Actinoplanes sp. NPDC049681. The sequence goes on along the minus strand of NZ_JBITLP010000009.1, from coordinate 143,261 downwards.
CTCCAGGTCGGTGTGCCGGCCGTCCGCGATCCTGGTGACGGTGGTGCGGGTCGAGAACTGGCCGGGGCTGGCGTACGAGTCGCCGTAGACGAACGTCGTCGTGGCCGCCAGGGCGCCGTCGCGGGACAACCGGGCCCGGCTCGGCAGGCCGGTCAGCGGCAGGTCCCCGCCAGGTGCCCAGTCGGCGGCGAGCACCTGCGCCCGGTACGTGTTGGTGATGCCCCGGCGCGCGGACAGGCACACCGAGCGGGCGGTGACCGCGTACACCCGCTCGCACGACACCTCGGTCACGGCGCGCGGGCCGTTCGGCGCGGTCAGCGGCACAAGGGCGAGCCGGCCGTACCCCTCGCCGAGGGCGGTGTTGCGGAAGACGAGATGGGGAACCGCCGCCACCGTCGCGAGGTCGGCGCGTGGCGCGCCCGGCGCTGAGTTGGCCGCCGCCTGCCGCTGGTGCACGCGCAGGACGTACGCTCCGGCCGCGACGACGGCGAGCAGTACGACGCCGAGCAGGACTGCCGTCCGCCTCCACCCGCTCGTCATCCGCGGACCTCCGCCGGACGCAGCAGCCACCAGGCGACCGGCAGGGCCGCGGCGAGGAGGGCGGCGACGAGCAGCAGGGCGTGACCCCGCCCGATCAGGACCCAGAGGCCGCCGAAGCCGAGCGCGGCCACGAAGCGGGTGAGCGCGACGACGGTCTGGGCCGCCGCGATCCCGCTGCCTCTGGCCTCGGCGCTGACCAGCCGGCTGACGAGGGCGGCGAGGACGCCGTCGGTGGCCGCGTAGAAGGTGCCGAGCAGCAGCAGGACGACCACCGTCCCGGCGGCGCCGCCGAACGGGCCACCGGCCGCCACGTACGCGGCGACCAGGGCGACGTGACCCCCGACGAGCACCCGCGCCCGGCCGATGCGGTCGGCCAGCCGGCCCAGCGGCAGCGCCAGTGCGAGGTACGCGACATTGGTACCCACGTACAGCAGGGGAAAGAAGCGCGCGGCGAGGTCGTCGCGTTGCTGCACCGCGAGGTAGAGGAACCCGTCGCCGACCGTCAGCACGCCCAGCAGGGCGGTCGCGGCCAGGGGGCGCCGCAGGCGGGCCCGGCCGACCTCTCGGACCATCGCGCGCAGCCGCAACCGGACCGCGGCACCGGTACGCAGATCGGGCACGAACAGGACCAGGACGACGAATCCGACGGCGCCGAAGGCGAACGACGTGACGAACACCGAGCCGTAACTGCCCGGCACGACCATGAGGAGCGCGAACGCGGCCAGCGGGCCCAGCACGGCGCCGACGGTGTCGAGGGTGCGGTGCACACCGAACGCCCGCCCGAGCACGGCGGGGTCGGACGCCCGGGCGATCAGCGCGTCGCGCGGCGCCGTGCGCAGCCCTTTGCCGAGCCGGTCGGCGGTGATCACAGCGGTGACGGCGGCGAAGCCGTGGGCCGGCAGCAGCGCGATCCGGCTGAGCGCCGAGACGCCGTACCCGGCTGCGGCGATCCATTTGGGACGCCCGCCGCGATCACCGGCGTAACCGCCGGCGATGCGGACCACCGCGCTCACGCCTTGGTAGAGGCCGTCGACGAATCCGTACGCGACATAGCCGAGCCCGACCTGGGTGGTGAGGTACAGCGGCAGCACCGCGGCGACCATCTCCGAGGACACGTCGGTGAGCATGCTGACCACGCCCAGGAGCAGGACGGTCGTCGCCACCCGGCCGGCGTGCCGGTCCGCCGGGGACCCGGGACGGTCGCGCATCGAGACGTACACGTATCGCCCCGCCTCTCTCTGCTGACTCGTCGGACCCCCATCGATACGCGCGCGAGGTGGTCGCCGCACTCGTCCGTGCGGACGATGCGCCACTCCCGACGGTCCTTCCACGATGGCCGTACGGCGCGTCCTGGGACCGGGATCCGACAGTCGGTGGTGCGCGTGCGGGCTCACGGAGATACTTCGTGCGTGATCAGCGTAGTGGTCCCCGCACACGACGAGGCGCCGGTCATCGGGCGGCTCCTGCGCGGGCTGCTGGCCGGTGCGCTGCCCGGCGAGCTCGAGATCGTCGTCGTGCCCAACGGCTGCACCGACGACACCGAGCGGGTGGCCAGGTCGTTCGGCGATCCCGTCCGGGTGGTGCCGCTGACCCGCGCCGGAAAGTACGCGGCACTGCGCGCCGGCGACGACCGGGCCACCGGCGCGGAGGTCGTCTACGTCGACGCCGACGTGGAGATCGGCGCGGCCGACGTGCGCCGCCTCGCCGCCGTCCTGCGGGAGCCCGGAGTGCTGGCGGCCGCCCCGCAACGGGTGGTCGCGACCGGGCGCTCGTCCTGGCCGGTGCGCTGGTACTACGACTTCTGGCAGGAGCTCCCGGTCGTCCGGGACGGGTTGTTCGGCCGCGGTGTGATCGCTGTCGCGCCGGAGGCCAGGCGGCGGCTGCGCGCCCTGCCCGACGTGATGGGTGACGACCTCGCCGCGTCGGTCGCATTCACCCGAGCCGAGCGGCGGGTGGTTGCCGAAGCGCGGGTGGTGGTGCACCCGCCGCGGACCCTGGGCGATCTGCTGCGTCGCCGCGTACGGTCGGTCACCGCGACCACCCAGCTGCAGCAGATCTCGGGAGGCGCGGTGGATTCGGCGCGTACCACCCGTGCGGACCTGATCCGGGTCGTGCGCGGGCGGCCGTCGGCGGCGCCGAAGCTGGCGGTGTTCCTGGCCGTCACCGCGGTCACCCGCTGGCGTGCGCGCCGTCCCATCCGCTCCGGCGACTTCACGACGTGGCTGCGCGACGAGAGCAGCCGCGCGGCATGAGGGTCGCCGTGGTCGTCGTGAGCTACAACAGTGCTGCTGTCCTGCCGGGTCTGCTGAACTCGCTGGACGACGGCCTGCGGGGTCTGGCCTGGCACCTCACCGTCGCGGACAACGCCTCGGCCGACGACAGCGTGGCCGTCGCCCGCCGGATGGTGCCCGGGTGCCGGATCGTGCAGACCGGGCGCAACGCCGGCTACGCGGCCGCGTTCAACGCGGCCGTGCAGGTGGCCGAGCCGTACGACGCGGTGCTGCTGCTCAACCCGGACGTACGGCTGAGCCCCGGATCGGTGGCGGCGATGACGGCCCGGCTCGGCGGGGACGGCCCGCGGCGGATCGGCATAGCCGTGCCGCGCATCCTCGACGAGCAGGGCGGTGTGGCGCTGTCGCTGCGCCGCGAGCCGACCATCGCCCGGGCCTTCGGCGAGGCGGTGCTCGGTCAGCGCGCCGGGCGGTTCGCGAGGCTCGGCGAGACGGTCGTCGACCGCGAGGCGTATTTCCGCGCCGGCACAGTGGACTGGGCCACCGGCGCGGTCATGCTGATCTCCCGTGAGTGCCTGGAGTCCTGCGGGCTCTGGGAGGAGCGGTTCTTCCTGTACTCCGAGGAGACCGAGTTCGCCTTGCGGGCCCGCGACCGCGGCTTCGGCACCGCCCTGGTGCCCGGCGCCGAGGTGGTGCACATCGGCGGGGAGTCGCGGGTGTCCCCGGCGCTCTGGAGCCTGCTGACGGTCAACCGCGTCCGGCTGTTCGGCATGCGCCACTCCCGGCCCGCCACGGCTCTCTTCTGGTCGGTGGTCCTCCTGCGCGAGGCCTCCCGGGCGGCGCTGGGGCATCCCCGCAGCCGCCGCGCGGTCGCTGCGCTCGTGCGCCCGAAGCGACTGCCGTTCCCGCCGGCCTCCTGACCGGCTTTTTGTTCGCGCGCCGTTCACGCGCCATTTCCACGACCATTCCCGGCGGTCGCCGGAAGGGTGACCCGCGCCGATCCGGTACGCCCGGCGCACATTGGCCGTTCCGAGGAGCGGAACCGACCCGGTCGGTCGGAGATATCGGAAGGCGCCGAGCGAAACGGTCAGTACGTCATGTCAGCTAGGCGTCACACCTTCCGGCGGCACGACCGTCCTCAGTAGCCTCGCAGTCGGCTCCTCGGTTTCCGTGGCGGGCCGGTGCTCCCGCGCCTGCCCTCGCTGCCGATGCCGTCTGCCCTAGTTGCCGGAATCTCTTACCAGCCAACGGGAATGCGGCTTTTCCACCTTCGCCGCCCGGACGTCACTCGGATGTCCTTCATGGACACCGGTCACGCCCTCCGCCGCCCTCCGGAAGGACGACATGACGCCAGCACCCGCGAGATTCACCCACCTCGACGGTGAGACCGGCGAGCTGACAAAACGCCTCATCGCACTCGCTTCACGCGGACTGCCCAAAATGTATCGCGCGGATTCCGACGAATTCACCTTTACGCGTACGTTCACCACAACGAATGGTGGCGTGACCTCGCAACTGGCCGGCACGAGCCTGCGCTATGCCGCAATTGTGGCGCTGGGGGCGTCCGGGTTGCCGGTCGATGCGCAGCCCGCATTGCTGGGCGGCCATCGGCTCGACGATTTCATCGCCCTGCTCGTGAAGCGGCAGGCGGCGAGCCGCAACCTGGGCGACATCGCGCTGATCGCCTGGTGCGCCGCCCAGGCCGGCCACGCGCTGCTGCCCGACGCCGTCCGGCGGCTGCGCGAGTTCGACCGGCGGACCGCCCCCGAGTACGTCGTGGAGAGCGCGTGGGTCGTCTCGGCGCTGGCCGAGGCCCGCGCCCGGCTCGACGTCGAGGAACAGCTGGCTCACGCCCGGCGGCGGCTGCTCGGCAGCGTCGTCCCGGGCAGCCCCGTGTTCCCCCACGTGACCGGGCCCGGGCTGGTGAGGTCGTACCGCCGGCACGTGGCCTGCTTCGCCGATCAGGTCTACCCGGTGCAGGCGCTCGCGCGGCTGCACCGCTCGGGTGACGACCCCGCGGCCCTCGCGGCGGCCCGTACCACCGCGGAGCAGATCTGCCGGCTGCAGGGGCCGGGTGGGCAATGGTGGTGGCACTACGACGCCCGCACCGGCGGCGTCATCGAGGGCTACCCGGTCTACTCGGTGCATCAGCACGCGATGGCGCCGATGGCGTTGCTCGACCTCACCGAGGCCGGGGGCGGCGACTACGCCGAGCCGATCCGCCGGGGGCTGCGCTGGCTGCTGCGCCCGGACGAGCTGGGCGACACCGGCGAGCCGATGCTGCTCGACGACGAGGGGCTGACGGTCCGGAAGGTGTACCGCGGCGACCCCCGCAAAATCGTCCGGGGCCTGCACACGGTCACGACGCGCGCCCGCTCCGGGCTGCGCCTGCCGGTCATCGACCGGGTGTACCGGCCCACGTCGCTCGACCGGGAGTGCCGGCCGTACGAGTTCGGCTGGCTGTACTTCGCGTGGGGACGGTGACGGCCATGGAGACCACAGACCTGACCGGACGGGAACGCCCCCGGCAGGACCTCTTCGGCGTACCCCTCGATGCGCTCACCCTCGGCGAGACCGTGCAGCTCTGCATGGATGCCGTCGAACGCGGCGAACTCCTCGAGGTCGGCGTGGTCAACGCCGCGAAGATCGTCAAGATGCGCCACGACGCGGCCCTGCGCGACGCGGTGCTGGGCTGCGACCTCATCGTCGCGGACGGGCAGTCCGTGGTCTGGGCCGGCCGGGTGCTGCGGCGCCGGCTGCCCGAGCGGGTGGCCGGCATCGACCTGTTCCAGCGCCTGCTCTACATGGCCGAGCTTCAGGGCCGTTCCGTCTACTTCCTCGGCGCCCGCCCCGAGGTGCTCGAGCGCATGGTCGAGCGCATCCGGGTCCAGCACCCCGCCCTGCGCATCGCCGGGAGCCACCACGGCTACTACACCGACGACGAGACCCCCGCGGTGGCCGACGCCATCAAGGGCAGCGGCGCCGATCTGCTGTTCCTCGGCATGACCTCGCCGAAGAAGGAGGTCTTCGTGGCCACCCACGGAGGCCGCACCGGCGCCAAGGTGGTGCACGGGGTGGGTGGGTCCTTCGACGTGCTGGCCGGGGTGGTCAAGCGCGCGCCCCTGGTCTGGCAGCGGATGGGCTGTGAGTGGCTGTACCGCGTCCTGCAGGAGCCGCGCCGTCTCGGCGGCCGGTACCTGACCACCAACGTCGCGTTCATGCGGCTCGTCGCGCGCGAGTGGGCGCGTTCCGTGCGGTCCGCGCCGGTCGGCAAGACCAACTGAGGGAGACAGCCATGCGAGTCGTCATCGCCGGCCAGGGGTACGTCGGGCTGCCGCTGGCCGTCCGCGCCGCCGAGGTCGGCCACGAGGTCGTCGGGTACGACCTCGACACGGTACGCGTCGGCCGCCTGACGCGAGGCGAGTCGTACGTGGAGGACGTACCGGCCGACCGGCTGCGCGCCGTCCTGGCCGCGGGGTCGTTCCGCCCCAGCACCGACCCGGGGGACTGCGCGGGGTTCGACGTAGCCGTGATCGCGGTGCCCACCCCGTTGCGCGACGGCGTCCCGGACCTGTCCTGCGTCGAGGCGAGCGCCGAGATGATCGCCGGCCACCTGTGCCCGGGCACCACCGTCGTGCTGGAGTCGACCACCTATCCGGGCACCACCGAGGAGGTGGTCAGGCCGATCCTCGAGAAGCTCTCCGGCCTGACCGCCGGCACCGACTTCGCGCTCGGCTTCAGCCCCGAGCGCATCGACCCGGGCAACCCGACCTGGAACGTCGTCAACACGCCGAAGATCGTCTCCGGCGTGGACGACACCTCGCTCGAGCGCGTCAAGGCGTTCTACGACACGGTCGTGGACACCACGGTCACGGTGTCGTCCACGCGAGAGGCGGAGCTCGCCAAGCTCATCGAGAACACCTTCCGCCACGTCAACATCGCGCTGGTCAACGAGATCGCCATGATCTCCAACGATCTGGGGATCGACGTCTGGCAGGCGATCGACGCGGCGTCGACCAAGCCCTTCGGCTTCATGCGGTTCACCCCCGGCCCCGGCGTCGGCGGTCACTGCCTGCCGGTCGACCCGTCGTACCTGTCCTGGCGGGTGCAGCGCGCCCTCGGGCAGAGCTTCCGGTTCGTCGACCTGGCCAACGACATCAACAACCACATGCCCGACTACGTGGTACGCCGGCTCAACGACGTGCTCAACCGCCGGCAGCGCTCGGTCTCCGGCAGCCGGGTCCTGCTGCTCGGGCTGGCGTACAAGAAGAACACCGGGGACGCCCGGGAATCGCCCGCCCTGCGGATCGTGCAGCTGCTGCGGCAGATGGGCGCGGAGGTACGGGTGGCGGACCCGCACGTGGTCGAGGCGGTGCACGGGGCACCCGAGCTCACCATGGTGGCGCTGACCGTCGAGGAGCTGCGCAGCGCCGACGCCGTGGTGCTCCTCGCCGACCACGACGAGTTCGACTACGACCTCATCGGCCGCGAGGCGAAGTGCCTGCTCGACACCCGCCGGCGGCTGCAGGGCCCCGCGGTCGAGGTGATCTGAGCGTGCCGCGGATCATCTGCGTGGCCGGCGCGCGGCCCAACTTCATGAAGGTGAAGCCGGTCATGGACGCGCTCGAGGCGCGCGGTGCGGAGGTGGTGCTGGTCCACACCGGCCAGCACTACGACGCCGCGATGAACGACGTGTTCTTCCGCGACCTCGGGCTGCGCCCGCCGGACCGCCACCTCGGCACCGGATCGGGCACGCACGCGGAACAGACCGCCCGGGTGATGACGGCGTTCGAGCCCGTCGTCGGCGAGCTCGCCCCCGCCGCGGTCGTCGTCGTCGGCGACGTCACCTCGACGTTGGCCTGCGCCCTGGTCGCCGCCAAGGCCGGGGTGCCGGTCGGCCATGTCGAGGCCGGCCTGCGCAGCCGCGACTGGAGCATGCCCGAGGAGGTCAACCGGGTCGTCACCGACCGGCTCAGCGACCTGCTGTTCGCGCCTTCACCGGACGCCGTCGGCAACCTGCGTGCCGAGGGCTACCACGACGACCAGATCCACCTCGCCGGCAACGTCATGATCGACACTTTGTACGCGAACCTCGAACGGGCGCTCGCCTCCGATGCGCTGCACCGCCACGGCCTCACCGACGGCGGGTACGCCCTGGCGACGCTGCACCGGCCGGCCAACGTGGACGACACCGGAATGCTGAGCGGGCTGCTGCGTGCCCTCGGCGAGGTGGCCCGGAGGCTGACGGTCGTCCTGCCCGTGCATCCCCGCACCGCCGTACGCCTGGAGCAGGTGGGCCTGCCCGGAGGTATCCGGCTGGTGCCTCCCGCCGGATACCTCGATTTCATCGCGCTGCAGGCATCGGCCCGGCTCGTGCTCACCGATTCGGGCGGCGTGCAGGAGGAGACGACGGCGCTCGGCGTACCGTGTCTCACCCTGCGCGACTCGACCGAGCGGCCGATCACCCTCACCGACGGCACCAACGTCCTCGTCGGGCGCGACCCGGATCGGATCGTCGCCACGGCCGCCCGGGTTCTCGCCGACCCGCCGCTCAAGCGGTCCCCGGCGCTCTGGGACGGCCACGCGGGAGCCCGCATCGCCGACGCCCTGCTGGCCCACCTGGCCGCGCCGGTCCGGCCGCGTCCGACCGATGCGCGCGGCGTGCTGACCGTCGCCCTTCAGTAGGCCCCGGAGCTTCGCAGCACCGCGCTGACCGTCCGGGCCAGGATGGCGAGGTCCATGGCCAGCGACCAGTTCTCGACGTACGTCAGGTCCAGCCGGATGGACTCCTCCCAGGTCAGGTTGGAGCGGCCGGACACCTGCCACAGGCCGGTCAGTCCCGGCTTGACGACGAGCCGCCGGCGCATGTCCGCCGGGTACATCGCCACCTCGCCGGCGAGCGGCGGCCGGGGGCCCACCAGGGACATGTCGCCCTTGACCACGTTCACCAGCTGCGGCAGCTCGTCGAGCGAGAACCGGCGCAGCCAGCGGCCCACCGGTGTGACGCGCGGGTCCCGGCGCATCTTGAACAGGGCGCCGTCGGTGTCGTTCAGGTTCCGCAGCTCCGTCAGCCGGGCCTCGGCGTCGGCGTGCATGGTCCGGAACTTGTAGAGGGTGAACGGCCGGCCGTTCTTGCCCACCCGCTCCTGCCGGAAGATCGCCGGGCCCCGGCCTCCCCGAGCCTTGATGAGGACGGCGATCACGCCCAGCACGGGAGCGGCGAGCACGAGCAGCGCGGCCGCCCCGGCCCGGTCGAACGTCGCCTTGACGAAGCGGGCGCTGCCCTTGAGCCGGGGATGTTCGACGTGCAGCATCGGCAGGCCGTCCACCGGGCGGATCGTCGTACGGTCGCCGGCCACGTCGACGAGGGTGCTCGCCACGATCAGGTCGATCTCGTCGCGTTCCAGCCGCCAGGCCAGCTGGCGCAGCGCCGTGCCGTCGATCTCGGGGCAGGACAGGACGACGACCGTGTCCGCGCCGGAGCGGTTGACCGCCGAGGCGACGCCGTCGAAGGTGCCGTAGACCGGTGGCAGTCCCACGGAGAGGCTCCCGGGCCGGCCGGGCGGGAGGCACACGCCGACGACGCCGAGGCCGTGATGCCGCTCGCGGCGCAGCCGGCGCGCCATGTCCGCGACGGCGCGCTCGTGGCCCACCAGGATGACCCGGTGCAGCCGCTGCCCGCGGGCCCACGACCGGTGCAGGCTCTGCCGGAACACGTACCGGGCGGCGAGGTCCACGACGACGGCCAGCGGCATCGCGATGATCACGTAACCCCGGGCCAGCCGCAGATCGAACGAGAAGGAAACAATGGCGAGGCCGGCGGTCAGCGCCAATCCGGATCGGAACACCCGGGCGTACTCGTCGGTGCCGACGAACAGATGCCGCGGCTCGTTCGCCCGGTTGATCGCGAGGCAGGCGATCCATGCGACCGGTACCAGCAGCGTGAGGGCCAGATATCCGCGCATGTACGATTCGCGGCCGGTGGACCCGAATCGCAGGATCAGGGCCAGGGTGGACGCGCAGAGACCCACCAGGAAGTCGATGAGGTAGAGCGTCAGGGCGTACCGGTTCTGCCAGCCGGCGCGGGTGCGGCCGGCTTCATTGTTGCTGTGCAGCGGTAAAAATGAATTATCGGTGTCCAGTGCCGACACCGGACCGATCGTCTGCACGCTTCCCCCGTCATTGCTCGCAGCCACAGGAGAAGACTCCCCAACCGGCACCGCTTCGCGCCTCACCTTTCCGTTCCGGGGAATCGGCGAATCGGATGAGGGGCGAAGCGATAAGGGTGCAAGATGGTCAGAAGGTGCCAAGGACATTCGACGTCCAAAGGCGCACACGACGGCGTGAATGGACCGCCCGCCGCCACCGTCTACTACGGAGACGGTGGGGCGTCAATCGGCTGCGGCGGACGACTTGCGTCCACATTCCGACGACGCGTTTCGACATATGCCGAACATTCGTCGAGGCGGGGCAGCAGACCGGCGGCGCGGGCCTGCGCGAGCGTCGGCGCGGCCGCGTCCTTCGTGGACAGCTCCGGGACGGCGACGGGCCAGGGTATGCCCAGCTCCGGGTCGAGCGGGTGAATGCCGTGCTCGTGGCCGGGCCGGTAGGTGGACGAGCACAGGTACGCCACCGTGGCGTTCTCGGTCAGCGCACAGAACCCGTGCCCGAGCCCCTCGGCGAGATAGACCGCCCGCCGGTCCTCGTCGTCGAGCGGCACGGCCTCCCAGGCGCCGTACGTCGGCGAGCCGACCCGGACGTCCACCACCACGTCGAGTACGGCCCCCGCCACGCAGGTGACGTACTTGGCCTGTCCCGGCGGCACATCGGCGAAATGGATGCCCCGGACGACGCCCCGCGCGGAGGCGGAGAGGTTGGCCTGGGCGAGCTCCAGCGGATGGCCCACGGCGGCGGCCAGCTCGTCGAACCTGTACCACTCCAGGAAGGTGCCGCGGCAGTCGCGGTGCTGCACCGGGGTGACCTCGTACGCACCCTCGATGCTCAGTGTACGGATCTTCACCGGGCACCGCCGAACCGGCCGCTGTCCAGCAGTCGCACCAGATATTCGCCGTACCCGCTCTTCAGCAGCGGCCCGGCCAGCTCGCGCAGCTGCTCGTCGGAGATGAATCCCAGCCGCCAAGCCGCCTCCTCGACGCATCCGATCTTCAGGCCCTGCCGCTCCTCGATGACGCGTACGTACTCGGACGCCTGCACCATCGACTGGAAGGTGCCGGTGTCGAGCCACACCGTGCCCCGGTCCAGCACGGTCACGGCGAGCCGGCCCTGGCGCAGGTACTCCTCGTTCACCGCGGTGATCTCGAGTTCCCCGCGGAGACTGGGCTCCAGCTTCTCCGCGATCCGGACCACGTCGGCGTCGTAGAAATAGAGGCCGGGCACCACATATGTGGATTTGGGCCGCTCCGGCTTCTCCTCGATGGACAGCACCCGGCCGGTGTCGTCGAACTCGACCACGCCGTACCGTTGCGGGTCGGCCACCGGGTAGGCGAACACGCGCCCGCCGGCCGGGTCGCCGAAGCGGGCGAGCTGCCGGCCCAGGCCGACGCCGTGAAAGATGTTGTCGCCCAGAATGAGGGCGACCGGCTGGTCGCCGATGAAGTCGGCGCCGATCCGGAACGCCTGGGCGATGCCCTCCGGTCTGGGCTGCTCCGCGTAGGACAGGGACACCCCGAAGCGGCTCCCGTCCCCGAGCAGCCGCCGGAAATGCGGCCGGTCCCCGGGCGTCGTGATGACCAGGATCTCCCGGATTCCGGCGGAAACCAGCGTTGTCAGCGGGTAGTACACCATCGGTTTGTCGAAGATGGGCATCAACTGTTTCGACATCGCCATCGTGATCGGCCAGAGCCGTGTGCCGGTGCCACCGGCGAGCAGGATTCCACGCACGACGGAAGACTAAGCAGAGCGGCCGTGCGACTACACTCGCCAGCCGTGCGGATTTTTGTCACCGGCGGCGCCGGATTCATCGGTTCGGCCTATGTCCGGGCCCTCCTGCAGGATGAGTACGCAGGTGCCGCCGGTGCCTGCGTGACTGTTCTGGACCTGTTGTCCTATTCCGGAAATCGCGCCAACCTACCCGTGACGGACTCCCGGCTCCACTTCGTGCAGGGCGACATCGGCGATTCCGCCCTGCTGCGCGAACTGCTCCCCGGCCACGACGCGGTGGTCCATTTCGCCGCCGAGTCCCATGTCGACCGTTCGATCGCCGGTGCCCTCCCGTTCGTCACCACCAACGTGCTGGGCACCCAGACGTTGCTCGACGAGGCGCGGGCCGCCGGGATCGGCCGGTTCGTGCACGTCTCCACCGACGAGGTGTACGGCTCGATCGAGCGGGGCTCGTGGACCGAGACCTGGCCGCTCGCGCCGAACTCGCCGTACGCCGCCTCCAAGGCCGCATCCGATCTGCTGGCGCTCGCCGCCCACCGCACCCACGGCCTGGACGTCGTGGTGACCCGCTGCTCGAACAACTACGGTCCGCACCAGTTCCCCGAGAAGGTCATCCCGCTGTTCGTCACCAACCTGCTGGACGGCCTGCAGGTGCCGCTCTACGGCGACGGCGGCAACATCCGCGACTGGCTGCACGTCACCGACCACTGTCGCGGCATCCAGCTCGTGCTCGAGAAGGGGCGGGCCGGCGAGGTGTACCACATCGGCGGCGGCACCGAGCTGACCAACCGCGAGCTGACCGGCCGGCTGCTCGACGCCTGCGGCGCGGGCTGGGACATGGTCCGGCCGGTTGCCGACCGCAAGGGACACGACCGCCGGTACTCGCTGGACATCACCAAGATCAGCGAGGAGCTCGGGTACGCGCCCAGGATCGGCCTGGCGGAAGGGCTGGCGTCCACGGTCGCCTGGTATCGCGAGAACCGGGACTGGTGGGAGCCGCTCAAGGCGCGGGACGCCGCCTGATGCGCTGGCTCGTCACCGGCGCCGGCGGCATGCTGGGCCGGGATCTGTGCACCGTCCTGGCCGAGGCGGGGGAGCGTGACGTGCTGGCAGCGACCCGGTCCGAGCTGGACGTCACCGACCCGGCCGCGGTCCGTGCGGCGGCCGCCGGGGCCGACGTCGTGCTCAACGCCGCGGCCTGGACCGACGTGGACGGCGCCGAGACGGCTGAGGAAGCGGCCACCGCGGTCAACGGGCACGCCGTCCGCAACCTCGCCGCGGCCTGCGGCACGCGGTTGATCCACCTCTCCACCGACTACGTCTTCGACGGCACCGCCTCCTTCCCGTACGCCGAGGACACCGCTCACGCGCCGGTCAACGCGTACGGCCGGGGCAAGGCGATCGGCGAGCGGGCCGTCCTCGCAGCCGGCGGGTACGTCGTGCGGACCGCATGGCTCTACGGGGAGCACGGCCCCAACTTCGTGCGTACCGTGCTGCGGCTGGCCGCCGAGCGCGACACCCTCGACGTCGTCGACGACCAGCAAGGGCCGCCCACGTGGTCGTACGCCCTGGCCCGCCAGCTGATCGCGCTCGCCGCCGCGGCCAGGGCCGGTCGCGCCGCGCCGGGGGCGTACCACGGCACCGCCGCCGGATCGACCACCTGGTACGGCCTCGCCCGCGCCGTCCTCGCCGAGGCGGGCCTCGATCCGGACCGCGTACGCCCGACCACCAGCGACCGTTTCCCGCGCCCGGCGCGACGGCCGGCGTACAGCGTGCTCGCCCACGACCGCTGGTCGGGAACCGGCGTGGCGCCGCTGCCCGGCTGGCGCGCGATGCTGGCCGAGGCGATGCCGGCCCTGCTGCGAGCTACGGCTCGATGAGGACCTTCAGCGCCTGCCGGTCCGCCATGGCCCGGTAGCCTGCCGGCACGTCGTCCAGGGCGACGGTGCGGTCGAACACGCGCCCGGGCTGGATCGTGCCCTCGAGAATGTCCGGCAGCAGCGTCTCGATGTACGCCCGGGCCGGTGCGACGCCGCCGGTCAGGGTGATGTTGCGCCGGAACACCCCGAAGCCGGCCGGCACGTCGGGATACTGCGGCGCGCCGACGCGGCTGACCGTGCCCCCGTCGCGGACCACGCCGAACGCCGTCTCGATGGCGGGCCTGAGGCCGACGCATTCCAGCACGGCGTGGGTGCCGTCGCCGCCGGTCAGCTCGCGCACCTTCGCGATGCCCTCCTCGCCGCGCTCCGCCACCACGTCGGTGGCGCCGAACTCGCGGCCCAGATCGGTGCGGTCCTTGTGCCGTCCCATCAGGATGATCCGTTCCGCCCCGAGGCGCCTGGCCGCCAGCACGGCGGACAGACCGACGGCGCCGTCACCGATCACGGTCACCGTCGTACGCGCGTCCACCCCGGCCGTGACGGCGCAGTGATAGCCGGTGGGGAAGACGTCGGACAGGGTGAGCAGCGACGGCAGCAACGCGGAGTCCTCGCCCACCGGCAGCTTCACCAGCGTGCCCTGGGCCTGCGGGACGCGGACGGCTTCGCCCTGGCCGCCGTCGACGCCGTCGCGCCCCCAGTTCCCGCCGTGCCGGCAGGAGGTCTGCAACCCTTCCCGGCAGAAGTCGCAGGTGCCGTCCGACCACACGAAAGGCGCCACGACCACATCGCCGGCCTTCAGCCCCGACACGTCGGAACCGGCCTCCTCGACCACCCCGAGGAATTCGTGACCGATCCGGTCCGGCGTTCCGGTCGCCGGGCGTTTCCCGTACGGCCACAGATCGCTGCCGCAGATGCAGGAGCGCAGCACCCGTACGAGAGCGTCGGTGGGTTCGCGCAGGGCGGCGTCGGGCACATTCTCGACCCGGACATCCCCGGCGCCGTAGATCACAGTTGCTCGCATCCCTCGACGCTACGGCCGCGCTTCAGCCGTCTGGGAGGTTCTGCCAACACCGGTTTCATCGGGCCCCGTCCGGCGCATACGCCGCCGGCCCAGCGGCGGCAGCAGGGCGGTGACCCGCTTCACGGCACCGCCGTAGAGCACGCCGGCGACCAGCGCGGCGACCAGTGCCAGGACCCGCGAGTAATCGTCGAGGAGCGGGTAGACGTGCCAGTGGGTGAGGTAGATCGACAGTGACGCGCCGGCCAGGGCGCCGGCGCCGCGGCGCAGCGGCGGCGGGCTCGGCAGCTTGGGCACCCAGATGAGCAGCAGCAGCCCCAGCGCGACGACCGCCACCTGGAGTTGTTCGCTGTCGTAGCCGATGACGGCGGCTGCGGTGATCGCGGTGACCAGGCAGCGTTGCCAGGCGAGGCGGGCCTTGCCGGCCGTCCAGCCGAGCGCGAAGAGCCAGAGCAGCTGGACCGGCGTGGCCATGTTGTCCACGGGCGAGACCGGGACGAGGCCGAACCGGACGGTCAGCGCGAGGCCCAGGATCGCCGCGGGCACGCCGAACGGGAAGCGTCGCTCCCAGCGGTCCACCGCGGGCACGGTCAGGGACAGGATCAGCGCCAGCAGGATGTAGACGTACGTCTCGATGAACCACAGATTGCGCTCGTCGCCGTAGCGCGATCCGATCGCCTCGTTGAGCAGGAGGACGTTCTTCCAGGTGTACGAGTAGCCGGTGAGGACGACGACCGCGGCGACGAAGATCGACGTGGGGACCGCGACGCGGGCCACCGTGGCCGCGATGTGCCGGATGCGGGTGGTGCGGGCCGCCGGCGTGAGGTGGAATCGCGCGACGTTGAAACCCGCCACCGCGAGCAGCAGATGCGCGCCGCCGTGGACGGTGAAGAGGCCGATGTGGGAGCCCACGATGAGGACGATCGACATCGCGCGGAGCACCACGGTGGTGTCGATCATCGGCTGCCGCGCCGGGGGCGGGGCGGGGCTGGCGCGCAGTTCCCGGATCGGCATCGTGTGCCAGCCCGCCGGGAGCCGGCCGAGCAGCTCCTCCAGGCGCACCGACATCTCGACGTACGACAGGGAGTCGCCGCCGAGGCTGACGAAGCTGTCGTCGTCGGTGACCTCCGGGGTGTCGAGGATCTCGCCGTAGAGCGCCCGCAGGTCGGTGGGTGCGGACGCGGGGGCCGGGGGCGCTTCGGCCAGTGCGGCGGCGGCTCGGTAGTCCGGCTTGCCCGAGGGCAGGCGGGGCAGCTCCGGGACGGTGATGAGGCGTACCGCCCGTGCCGGGAGTCCGCAGCGTGTGGCCACCAGCCGGTCGGGGTCGTGCCGGCGGTGCCCGGCTTGCGCCACGACGACGAGCTGGTCGTCGCGGGCGACGCAGTACGCGCTCACGCCGTCGGCTTCGAGTGCTGCTTCGATCCGCTGGAGGTCGATGCGGAGGCCGAACACCTTGGCGAACCTGCTCCGGCGGCCGACGATCTCGTACAGTCCGTCGGCGGTGCGCCGGGCGACGTCCCCGGTGCGCAGCTCGTCCGTGGTACGGCCCAGGGCGAGGTCGGCGGGGCGTTCGGCGTACCCGAGCATGACGTTGGGGCCGGTGTAGACGAGCTCCCCGCTGTCCGGATCGGGGACCCCGTCGACGGGCTCGAGCCGCAGCTCGCCGCCGGGGATCGGCAGCCCGATGGCGCCCGGGTGGGCGGCGGCGAGGTCCGGGGGCAGGTACGCCATCCGCGCCGTGGCCTCCGTCTGCCCGTACATGACGAACAGGTCCCACCCCTGGCGGTGGCCGAGCGCGGCGTAGCGCCGTACCCGTTCCGGCGCCATCCGGCCACCCGCCTGCGTGACGTAGCGCAGGTGGGGGAGGTGCATGGTCTCGAACCCGATGCGGTCGAGCAGCGTGAACGTGTACGGCACCCCGGCGAACGTCGTGCCGCGGGCGCGCTCGAACAACTGCCAGAAGGAGGGGTCGGCGACCGACAGGTCGGTCAGGATGACTGCGGCCCCGCTGATCAGGTGGCTGTTGAGCACGGACAGCCCGTAGCAGTAGTGCATGGGCAGCGTCGTCGCCGCCCGGTCGGTGGCTCGCACGCCGAGGTAGGTGGCGATCGACTCGGCGTTCGCCCGCAGGTTGTGGTGCGACAGCCGGACCAGTTTCGGCGAACCGGTGGATCCGGAGGTGGTCAGCAGCAGGGCCAGCTCCGGATGCAGGACGTGCGCCGATCCGGGGCGGCGCTGCTCGTAGCGCCAGCGTCGGCCCGTCCGCCGGACGACGACGTCCGGGTCGTACGCGGCCGTCAGGGCGTCGATCGTCGCCGGGTTGTCGCCCGGTGCCAGCAGCACCGGATGCCCGGCCGCCAGCGCCCCCAGGTAGGCCACGACGGCTTCGACCTCGTTCGCGCCGGCGATGAGCACGAGGCGCCGCCCGTCGCCGAGCCGGCGGGCCGCCCGGGCGACGCGGTTCGCCAGCTCGCCGTACGAGATCGTTCCGCGCCGGGTGATCAGAGCGGGTCGATCCGCGGAGGCCCGCAGATCACACCCCAGGGGGCGGACGGCGTCGGAGCGAGGGTTCACGGGCGGGAACAGTAAGGTAAGGCCAACCTAACTGTCCACTCGCCGGCGCCCGGCAGTAGCTCGTCAGGGGTGGGAGACGTCCGTCACTTGCCAGCCAAGGAAGGGGCCCGTCTAAGGTATCCCTAACCTAACGACAGCTCGGTGGAAGGCGAAGAACGGCATGCGTCAGTGGAGGCGGCTCCTGGCCGTGCTGGTGATCGGAACCCTGGTCGCGTGCGGCAGCGGGTCGGGCGACGACAAGGACACCCTGGTCGTGTACGGGGCGCCGCACGGCGAACTGCTCTCGACGATGGTGGAGAAGTTCACCCAGCAGACGGGCATCAAGGTCAAGGTCCGTCCCGGCGCCGACTCCGAGCTCGCCAACCAGATCGTGCAGGAGGGCAAGGCGTCGCGGGCGGACGTGTTCATGACCGAGAACTCGCCGGCCATGGGCCTGGTGGACGCCAAGGGCCTGTTCGCCCGCGTCGACGACGCGACGGTCGCGCAGGTGCCGGCGGGGTTCGTCCCGTCGAACCACAACTGGGTGGGGTACGCCGCCCGCTCCACGGTGCTCGTCCACAACGCCAAGGCGCTGCCCGACGACCAGCTGCCCGCATCGCTCATGGACCTCGCGCAGCCCGCGTGGCAGAACAGGGTCGGTATCGCGCCCTCCGGGGCCGACTTCCAGGCCATCGTCAGCGCCGTGCTGGCCCTGAAGGGCACCGCGGCCACCGAGCAGTGGCTGGCGGGGCTCAAGCGGAACGCCAAGATCTACACGAACAACATCGCGATCCTGAAGGCCGTCGACACCGGTGAGGTTCCGGCCGGGATCAGCTACCACTACTACTGGTACAAGGACCGCGCCGCGGGCGGCACCGGCAGCGCCAACGCCGAGCTGAAGTTCTTCGGCAAGGCCGACCCCGGAGCGTTCCTGAGCGTCTCGGGCGCGGGCGTGCTCGCCTCGAGCCCGAAGAAGGCGCAGGCTCAGAAGTTCCTGGCGTTCATCACCAGCAAGGCCGGCCAGCAGGTGCTCGCCGACAGCAAGGCGATGGAATACCCGATCGCCGACGGAGTGGCCAACCCGGCGCTCAAGCCGATGGCCGAACTGGATCCGCCCGCGGTGGACCCGGCCAAGCTCAACGGGCCCGAGGTCATCCGGCTGATGCAGCAGGCGGGTCTGCTCTGAGCAGCTCCCTCCCGGCCACCGCGACGCCCCTGCCCCGGTTTCTCGGCAGGAGGCGGTACCCGGCCGTGGTCCCGGTGCTCGCGCTGCTGGTCGCCCTGCTCGTCCTGCTGCCGCTCGGGTTCGTCGTGTTCTACGTCGCCACCACGGGCTGGGCCGACATCGAGCGGCTGGTGCTGCGACCGCGCACCGCCGAGCTCCTGGGCAACACGGCGCGCCTGCTCGGTGGCGGCGTCCTCGCCTCCGCCGTGCTCGGCATCGGCGCGGCGTGGCTGGTGGAACGCACCACCGTGCCGGGGCGGCGCCTGTGGCGGGTGCTGCTGGTCGCACCGCTGGCCGTCCCGGCGTTCGTGAACAGCTACGCCTGGGTGTCGCTGCTGCCGGGGGCCACCGGCTACGGCGGCGCCTTGCTGATCGTCACGCTGTCGTACTTCCCGCTGGTCTACCTGCCGGTGGCGGCGGCACTGCGCGGGCTCGACCCGGCGCTCGAGGAAGCCGCGTGCACGCTGGGCCGGGGCCCGGTCCGGGTGTTCCTCGCCGTGGTGCTGCCGCAGCTGCGGCCCGCCGTGGCCGGCGGCTGCCTGCTGGTGGGGCTGCACCTGCTGGCCGAGTTCGGCGCCCTGCAGATGCTGCGGTTCCCGACCTTCACCGTGGCCATCTACGAGCAGTACCAGTCGTCGTTCAACGGCTCCGCGGCGAACATGCTCGCGGCCGTCCTGCTGCTGTGCTGCCTGCTGCTCCTCCTCGCCGAGGTGCGGCTGCGCGGCCGGGCGCGGTACGCGCGGGTCGGTTCGGGCACCGCCCGCCCCGCGCCGCGGGCACGCCTGGGTCGTACCACCCTGCCCGCCGTGGGAGGGCTGGCGCTGCTGACCGCGCTCGCGCTCGGCGTACCGCTGGGCAGCCTCGGATACTGGCTCCTCAAGGGCGCTTCGGTGCACGTCGCGGTGGGCCCGCTCGGCGCGGCCGCGGCCACCTCGCTCGGGCTCGGCGCGGTCGCGGCCGTGGTCACCGTGGGGCTCGCGCTGCCGCTGGCGTGGCTGGACGTACGCCGTCCCGGCCGGCTGACCACCCTGCTCGAGCGCAGCACGTACTTCGGCAACGCGCTGCCCGGCATCGTGGTGGCTCTGGCCCTGGTGACCGTCAGCATCCGGGTCGTCCCGGACCT
The DNA here is from genome assembly GCF_044465265.1 of Actinoplanes sp. NPDC049681. Classification (NCBI taxonomy): domain Bacteria; kingdom Bacillati; phylum Actinomycetota; class Actinomycetes; order Micromonosporales; family Micromonosporaceae; genus Actinoplanes; species Actinoplanes sp. NPDC049681. The sequence goes on along the minus strand of NZ_JBITLP010000009.1, from coordinate 123,790 downwards.
GTACCAGACCTTCCCCGTCGTGGTGGCCGCGTACGTGATCCTGTTCCTGCCGCGTGCCGTGGTCAGCGTACGGGCGGCGCTGGCCCAGGCGCCCCCGGTGCTCGACGACGTCGCGCACAGCCTGGGCCTGTCCCCGGCCGCGAGCCTGCGCCGGGTCACGCTCCCGCTGATCACCCCGGGCCTCGGCGCCGGCGCCGCGCTGGTGTTCGTCGCGGCGGTGACCGAGCTCACCGCCACGCTCCTGCTCGCCCCGACCGGTACGCAGACCCTCGCCACCCAGTTCTGGGCGTACAGCGACGGGCTGGCGTACGGTTCGGCAGCCCCGTACGCCGCCGTCATGGTGCTGTTGTCGGCGCCGGCCACGTACCTGCTCACCCGCGACCCGGAAAGGACGGCCGTCGCATGACCGCGCTGACCGTGCAGGGCCTGACCAAGTCGTACGGGACGACGCGGGTGCTCGCCGGCATCGACCTGCACGTGCCCGCCCAGACCTTCACCGCGCTGCTCGGCCCCTCGGGGTGCGGCAAGAGCACCCTGCTGCGCCTGATTGCGGGCTTCGCCGACCCGGACGCGGGCACCATCCGGATCGGCGAGCACACCGCGTACGCCGACGGCCGTTCGATCCCCCCGCAGCGGCGGCGGATCGGCTACGTACCGCAGGAAGGCGCCCTGTTCCCGCACCGCGACGTGGCGGCCAACATCACCTTCGGCCTGTCCCGCCGCCGGCGGCGGTCCGCGGACCGGCTCCACGAGCTGCTCGATCTGGTCGGGCTCGACCGGGCGATCGCCGGCCGGTTCCCGCACGAGCTGTCGGGCGGCCAGCAGCAGCGGGTCGCCCTGGCCCGGGCGCTGGCTCCCGAACCGGAACTCGTGCTGCTCGACGAGCCGTTCAGCGCGCTCGACGCGGGCCTGCGGGAGGACACCCGCCGTGCGGTGCTGGCCGCTCTGCGCGCCGCCGGCGCCACCGCTGTCCTCGTCACGCACGACCAGGCCGAGGCGCTGTCGCTGGCCGACCAGGTCGGCGTCATGCGCGACGGGCGTCTCGCCCAGCTGGATCCGCCCGCCACCATCTACCGGCGACCCCGCGACGCCCGGATCGCCGGTTTCCTCGGCGAGGCCGTGCTCCTTCCCGCCGAGGTCGCCGACGGCGCGGCGACGTGCGCGCTGGGCACCCTCGCCGTTCGCTCGTCCGGCGTGACCGGCCCGTCCTACGTCCTGATCCGTCCCGAGCAACTGCGATTGCACCGCACCGGCGAGGGGCGCACGGCTACAGTGCAGGAGATCAGCTTCTACGGCCATGACGCCGCCGTACGGCTCTCCCTGCAGCCCGAGGGCGTGCCGGTCATCGCCCGCCTGCCGGGCACCGAACTGCCCGAACCCGGAAGCACGGTCGGGGTCAGCGTGAGCGGCGACGTCCTCGCCTACCCCCGCGACCAGGCCTGACTGTCGCACCGCGTTCATCACATTGACGCGAACGACGACATCGATCATCGTGGATCCCAACGTCCCGGTGCACGGTGACGCCGGGCCACCCCATGATCGAGGTACCGAATGACCAGGTTCGTGCCCTCCCGCCGGTCGCGCCTCCGCAGACTGCTCGCCGCCGCATCGGCCGTCCTGCTACCCCTGCTCGGCGCGGGGCTGGCGGTCCCCGGTGCCGCCGCCGCGGCCCCCGCCTCCGCCGAACCGGCCTACTACGACGTCACGTCGCCCGCCACGACCGCTGCCGGCCTGGCCACCGACCTCACGCGGCGCGGCTACGACGTGCTGGAAGGGCCGCTGGCCCACGGCGTACCGATCCTGGCGACCGCGGCCGACGCCCAGCGATTGCGGCACCGCGGCCTGACCGTGCGCTATGCCGGGCCTCTTTACCAGCCGGTTGCGGCGACGTTCCGGGCAGCGGCCGGGACCTACTACGGCGGCTATCACACCACCGCCGGGCACGAGGCCCACAACCAGCAGGTGGCCTCCGCGCATCCCGACCTGGTCGTCCTGCGCAGCATCGGCCAGTCGTGGTTGAAGACCCAGGGCCGGGGCGGCCACGACATCCAGGCCCTGTGCATCACCAAGATCCGGGCGGGGGACTGCGCGACCACCAGCAGCGGGTCGAAGCCGAAGTTCACCCTCATGGCGCAGATGCACGCGCGCGAACTCGCGACCGGCGAGCTCGCGTACATGTGGATCGACTACCTGGTGAACAACTACGGCACGAACGCCGACGTGACCCGGCTGATGGACAGCACCGAGCTCTGGGTCATCCCGATCGCCAATCCTGACGGCGTCGACATCGTCTCGTCGAACTCGACCCGGCCGGTCTCCCAGCGCAAGAACGCCCACGACAACGGCTGCTCCGGCACCGGCCGGGGCGTCGACCTCAACCGCAACTCCAGCTACCACTGGGACGTCAACCAGGGCACCAAGTGCAGCGAGACCTACCCCGGCACGAGCGCGGCCAGCGAGCCGGAGACGCAGGGCATCCAGAACTTCCTCGCCGCCATCTACCGCGACACCAAGCCCAGCGCCGACTTCTCGCCGGCGACCACCGACACCACCGGCACGTTCCTCACCCTGCACAGCTACGCCGAGCTCGACATCTACCCGTACGGATGGACCAACTCGCTCGCGCCGAACAACAACGACCTCCGGACCATCGCCACCGCCATGAGCCAGTCCAACCACTACGACGTCGTGCACGGTGACGGGGGCCTGAACTACTTCGCGCCCGGTGCCACCGACGACTGGATCTACGGCACGCGGGGCGTTCCCGGCTACACCATCGAAGTGGGCCCCGACACCTCCGGCTGCAGCGGCTTCTTCCCGCGCTACTCGTGCATGTCGTCCTTCTGGAACCTCAACCGGCCGGCCTTCATCACCCTGGCCAACGCGGCGGCGCACCCTTACCCGACCGGGCACTGACCGCGGCTTTCCGGTGGCCCTCCCTTCCGCGTCAGCGGCTGCGTTCACACACGCCGCACCGAGTGGCGCAGGGGAGGGCCCGCAGCCGGCCCAGCGGTATGGGCCGGCGGCAGTCCGCGCAGACGCCGTACGAGCCCTCGGACATGCGCCTGAGGGCGTGAGCCGTCTCGGCGATGCGCCGGCGGGCGGACGCGGCGAGCATCTCCAGGGTGTGCGGGTCGTGCCCGCCGTGCCGGGGCAGCCGGGCGTACACCGTCAGCTGCGTCAGGCGGGCCGTCTGCGCGGCGAATTCCTCCTCCAGCATGCCGCGGAGCAGCTCCATGGGCTCGGCGGAGTGCGGGGCGGGGTGGTGCGCCGTGCTGGTCATGACGCCTCCGGTCGGTAAGGGTCCGGTCAGACTCCGGCGGGGTGGCGCGACAGCGATGTCGCGGCCATGCCGGCGCCGCTGAGTGCGGCCGTACGGGGAGCGGCGGCCCGGTGGACGCGTGCGCCCAGCGCCCCCGAGACAGCCGGCACGAGCCCGGGTTGCACAGCACCGTCACCCACGAGCAGCAGGCCCCGGGCCATCGCCGTGAGCACGTCCGGCATCTCGGGGCCGGAGCGCAGGTCGTCGACGTGACGTACGACGATGTCGCCCAGTTGATCCACGGTGGCGCCGCGGGAGAGGTCCCCGGTGCCGATCTCGGTGCGGCGGGCGGCGACGACGTGGCCGTTCCTGAGCAGCGCCACCTCGGTGAGCCCGGCGCCGACGTCCACGATGAGCAGGGTGCCCGCGGCCGAGCCCGAGCCGATCGCGGCGGCGCGGACGGTGTCGACGAACAGGACGCGGCGGGGCGCGAAGGCCAGGCCGAGCACGCGGCGGACGGCGGCCTGCTCGTCCTCGGAGGCCAGGACCGGGCGGCATGCCACGACGACACCGCCCGGGCGGACCGGCTGCTCGTACTGGCGCACGAGCCGCGACAGCACTGCGGCGCACCCGTCGACATCGACCACCCGGCCGCGGGACGCGTACGGATGACCGAGGGGACCGGTCACCGTGCCGCGGTGTGCGGCCCACACCCCGGCGGTGCAGCTTCCGAGGTCCACGGCGAGCGTGGTCGTGGTCGGCCACATGGTCACGCCTCCGGGCGCAGCAGCGCCCTGCGCCGGCGGGACCGGCCGGGACCGAACGGTTCGGCACTGAACGGGTGGGTGCGGTTCGCCCTGGACCGGACGAGGTCGGCGTCGTCGAACTCGTACCCGATCCGGTCGACCACGTGGGCGACCCCCGGCACGGCCGCCACGAGCCGGGTGGCGATGCCGGCGGTGGAGCGCCGCCCGACCCGGCCGGTCAGCTCCGCCGTACCGTCGTCCATGCGGACCCGGATCTGCTCCGGATCGATCCACAGTCGCCGCCGCAGCAGCTCTTCGGCCTCGAGGCCGATCTCCGCGTCATTGCGGGCGTACGGCCGCAGCAGGTCGCTCCGGGACACGACGCCGAGCAGCCGGTCGTGCCCATCGGTCACGAGCAGCCGCCGGACGCGGTGCGTGTGCATCGTGCGGGCGGCGTGCACCAGCGATGCCTCCGCGCCGATGCACACCGGCCGCACGGTCATGAGGTCCCCGGCGCGGGTCGCGCGCCGGCGGCCCCGGTCGCCGTCGGTGACCCGGGTGAGCAGGTCCGCCTGCGAGACGACACCCAGGACGGTGCCGCCGGCCGCGGTGACCGGGACCGCGCTGATGCCGTGGCGATCCAGGAGGGCCGCTACGTGCCCGACGGGGGCGTCGGCGCCCACGGTGATCACCTCCCGTGTCATCACGTCCTCGACCTGCCACTGCATGACGGCACCTTCCCGGGCTGCAGGGCAGCCCTTACGTGTCGGAGATGTTTTTGCCGATCGTCGGCAACGGGTGGTCAGCCGTCGGACGACATGACGGCGCCGGGCCGGCGGCCGGACGGGACCGGCAGATCGGCAGCCTCGGGAGGCACCACGACGACCGGGCAGGCAGCGCGCTGCACGCACTGGTGGCTCACGGAGCCCAGCAGCAGTCCCGCCACCCTCCCGTGGGCCGGGCCGCCGAGGACGAGCATCTGTGCCGACTCGGCGGCGCGGAGCAGTTCGTCGGCGGGGCGCCCCTGGACGACGCGGGGGCGCACCGGCACCGACGGGCCGTACTCGCGGAGAACGTCGACCAGGGTGTCCAGCAGAACGCGCTCGGCGTCGGCGGCGAGATCATGGATCGGGCACGCCGCGGCGGCCCACTCGGCGCCGTAGAAGAACGCCGACGGCAGTCCCCACACCCAGACCGCCTCCACCTCGGCGCCGGTCCGGTCGGCCTGCCGCAGCGCCCAGCGCAGCGCGGCCCGGGAACCCGGCGAGTCGTCGACGCCGACGACAATGGGAACGTGCTGCATTCTGTGCCTCCTCACCGCTCGTCACTACGAGCATGCGGGAGCCGGTGCGCGGCGGGTAGGGCGGCCGACGGCCAAGAGGCAGGCCCCAGATTGCCGGAAGCCGGCAATCAGGCCGGTGCTCAGGCCGGTCCCGGAAACGGCCGGCGCGGCCAGTCGAGGGCCCGGGCGCCGAGGACCGCGGCCTGCAGCGTGAAGCGGTGCCCCGGATCGGCGGGGTTGAAGCCCGTCAGGACGTTGATGCGTTGCAGGCGGTAGGTGACGGTGCGGACGGACACGTGGATCCGTTTGGCCGTCTCCGTCGCCACCGCGCCGGTGTCGAAGTAGGCCTGCAGGGTGCTCAGAAGAGGCTCCGGTCCGCCTCGTGCCTGCTCGAGCGGGGTGAGCACGGCCTGGACCAGCTCCACCATGGCGGGTTGATCACGCAGCAGCACGCGGTAGATGAGCAGATCCCGGGCGTTGACGACGGGCGTGTCCAGCCGCAGCCGCGTCGCCATGGTCAGCGCCTCGCGCGCTTCCTCGTAGGAGCGTGCGATGCCGTACAGGCCCGAGTGCGGCTGGCCGACGGCGACCCGCCACGGGCGTCCCCGCGGCAGCCGGCGCAGCTCGTCGTGCATCAACCGGCCCAGCTCGGTGCCGGCGGCCCGGCCGGTGGGTGTTCCCGCCGCGGCGGCGGGCTCGGCCGGCGCCAGCACCACGAGCAGCCCGTCCTTCGTCGCCACGAGCACGTCCCGGTCGCCCATCCGGTCGAAGATGACCGCCTCCAGCGCCGTGATCGCCGCTTCCGAGTCGGGCAACCGGCGGCCGGGCGCGGCCAGGGCGACCTGGTGCGACCGCGTCAGATCGAGGCCGAACGGCTCCGCCCGGTCCACCAGCGCGCCGGGGTCGGAGTCGCCCCTGAGCAGGTCGTCGACGAGTTCCCGGCGCAGGGTCTCCTCCCGGCGTACGAGGTCGCGGCGCGCCATCGCGTACCCGTCGGCGAGCGTGGCGACCGCGTCGTCGATCACGTGCAGGACGGCCGTGGCGGCGGCGCGTACGGCCTCACGGTCACGGCTGCGCACCACGTCCGGAAGGTCCTGCCACAGGCGGCGCGCCGCGGAGAGGTAGAGCTGCACCGCCCGTCCGGCGGACACGCCCTGCTCGGCGGCGCGCCGGCCCAGCGTCTCCACGGCGTCCAGCTCGGCCCGCCGGGGACGGCGACCGGTGATCGCGGCATCGGCCAGCAGCGGCAGGTAGTCACCGAGCAGCTCCACCGGAACCCCGCCGGCGTCACGGCTCGCCCCGGAAGCCACCTCGGCGAGCCACCGGTCGTCGGGCGCGGCGCCCCGCCCACCCTTCATGAGCTGGAGCGTACGCGCACACGATCTGTCAGACGCATCACCGACTCAAACGCCCGCCCCCTCAGCCGAACAGAACTACGTGCGGAAACGTCTCTTCGACATGTCCGTCGGCAAGCGCCTGGGTGCGGCTTTCCTGGCGGTCTCCGCTCTGCTCGTCGCGGTGGCCGGTACCGGCGCGTGGGGAGCGCAGCGGCAGCGCCAGCTGCAGGCCGACCTGACCCGGCTGCGCGCGCTGGCGGACCAGATCCAGGAACTGCGATACCTGGATGCGGACATCAGCGGCTGGCAGGGGTACGTCTACTCCGAGGCGCTGGTGAGCGGCGGTGCCGAGGCGGTCAAGCCGGATGCGTACAACCGTGCCGGACTGCTGAAGTCCAAGGCCGCCGTCTACGACCTGCTGCCGAAGCTGGACCGCGGTGCGATGACCGCCGCGGAGCGGACCGAGTTCGACCGGCAGCGGGGATTGTGGGACACCTACTTCTCGTTCGACGACAAGATGGTCGCCCTCATCGCCCAGAACACGCATGCGGCGCTGGTCAAGGCGTACGACATCCTCAACGAGCCGCTCGACACCGCGTGGAGCGACCTGCTCGACTCCACCGAGAAGATCCTGGCCTCGGTCGCCAAGCGGGTCGCGGCGCTGACCGCTGAGGTGGATCGGGTGGGTCACCTGGTGATCACCACGGTGATCGGGGCCGGCGCCCTGGCCGTGGCGCTCGCCCTGCTGCTGAGCCGCCTGGTGACCCGCTCGGTGGTCCGGCCGCTGCGGCACAGCATCCGGACGCTGCGGCGAGTCGGCGCCGGTGACCTGACCGCTCGGACGGGTCTGACCAGCATGGACGAGACCGGCCGGCTGGGCCGCGCGGTGGATGCCATGACCGCGGATCTGCGCCGCACGGTCCAGGCGCTGGCGGAGAGCGCCGACACCATGGCCGAGGCGTCCGCGAATCTGTCCGCGGCCGGCGACCGGCTGGCCGTCGGCTCCGCGTCGACCGCCGGCGAGGCGGGCCGGGCCGCCGGTGCGGTGGACCAGATCGCGGAGCACATCGAGAACGTCGCCGGCGGCGCGGTGCAGATGGACGCCGCGATCGCCGAGATCGCCCGGAGCGCCTCGACGGCCGCCCGCGTCGGGCTCGAGGCCGTGCAAGCCGTCGAGGCCAGCTCGGCCACGGTCGCCGAACTGGGCACCTCGTCCGCCGAGATCGGCGACGTGGTCAGGGCGATCACCGCCATCGCCGAGCAGACGAACCTGCTGGCCCTGAACGCCACCATCGAGGCCGCCCGCGCCGGGGAGGCCGGCAAGGGCTTCGCGGTGGTCGCCGGGGAGGTCAAGGATCTCGCCCAGGAGACCGCCCGGGCCACCCAGGACATCGTCTCCCGGGTGCAGGCCATCCAGGACTCGAGCCAGGCGGCGGTGCGGGCGATCAACCGTATCCGGGACGTGGTGACGGAGATCGACTCCTATCAGTCGGCGATCGCCGCTGCGGTGGAGGAGCAGAGCTCCACGAGCCGGGAGATGAGCCGGAGCGTGACCGAGACCGTCGGCGGCACCACCGAGGCCGCAGCCGCCGTGCAGGCCGTGGCGGCCGCGGCGCGTACGACCGACGCGGACGTCGCTCAGGCGCGTTCGTCCGCCACCGAGCTCGCCGCGATGTCCGGTGAGCTGCGCGACCTCGTGGCGCGTTTCCAGCTCTGAAGCGTCGCCGGCCAGCTTTTCGGGTGACTCCGGCCGGCGGCGCGCGGGCGTAGCGTGAGGTGGTCTCCGGTCGCCGGCGCCAGGGAGGAACCATGCTGGACCAGAGCGCGGTGGAAGCCAACATTCCCGCAGCCGACCTCGACCGAGCCCGCAGCTACTACGCCGACAAGCTCGGTCTCACCCCCGTCGCGGAATACGGCGGCGAGTCCCTGCGATATCGGACCGCCGGCGGAACGTTCTTCAACCTCTACCGGACCCGGTACGCCGGACAGGCGGGCCACACCATCGCCCAGTGGCACGTCGACGACGTCGACGAAGAGGTTCGCAACCTGGTCGCCAAGGGTGTCGTCTTCGAGGTCTACGAGGACATGCCCGGCGTCGAATGGCACGGTGAGGTCGCCACGCTGCCGGGAATGGGCAAGGCAGCGTGGTTCAAGGACAGCGAAGGCAACATCATGTGCATCGACGAGGGGGAGCCCCGCAGCTGACGCGGCGGTGCATCGGTCAGGCCGCTGCCGCGCGCTGCGGGCCGCGGCCGGGGCGGCAGCATGCGGCGATCAGCACCGCGATGCCGAGGGCCACGCCGGCCAGGACGGCCAGGCCGCCGTACGTGCCGGCCGGCACCAGGCCGCCCCAGAACGGGACGTCCGGTGAGTAGTCGCCGGTGAGCACGTTCAGGAAGATCAGGCCCAGCGACAGGGCGGGCGCGAGCAGTGTCAGGCCCAGCACGGCGGTGAGGCCGGCTGCGGTCGTGGCCCGCGTACGGTGCTCGGTGCGGCGGCTGGCCCAGCCGAAGGTCAGCCAGCCGAGCAGCGCGCCGAGCAGGCCGGCGGCGAACGTCAGCACGGTGATCCACGGTGGCTCGGTGCGGGAGACCCGGATCTCCAGCCGGCCCTCGCGGCCGGTCGCGTCGTGCCCGTCCTCGATGCGCAGGAGCAGGTGGCCGTCGCGGGCGAGCAGGCCGGTCGGTGAGATGTCCAGGACGTGCCAGCCGTGCGCTTGCAGCCGTGGGGTCAGGCCGGCCAGGTAGCTGCCGGCGTCGCCGGCTTCGGTGGTGCGGGCGACGCCGGTGAGGTGCCGCGCGCGAACCGCTCCGTCGACCACGTGGAAGGGCGCGCCCTCGGCGTCCGGTGCCCACTGCACCGGCCGGCCGGCGGCGACCAGCTCGCTCAGCGCGGAGCGGGCGGCGCCGTCCGGCAGGTCGGTGGCTGCTTCCCAGGCGAGCCGGTTGGCCGCCGAGGCGAGCAGGAAGCCGGCGACCAGTGAGACGATCATGGCCAGCGCCACGACGCCGGCGCTGCGAGCACGGCCGAGCCGGGCCCGCAGGCCGTGCCGCATCAGGTCGGCCGTGCCGCGGACGCCGATCCGGGCGCGGCCGTCGGCGGCGGCCATGAGCAGCAGGTCCTCGATCTCCGCGCGGCGGGGACCCTTCGGGTACGCGGCCAGAACGAAACGGTTCCTCATCCGGCCGTCACCGCCGCCGGGCCGCGACCGGTCACGAACCCCCGTGCCCGCAGTCGGCGCGATGCCGTGCCGGCGTTGCGGGCGAGGCGCTCACTCTCCGCGGTGAGGGCGGCGGCGCCCGCTTCGGTGAGCCGGTAGTACCGCCGCGGCCGACCGTCCACGATCTCCTCGTGGTCGATCTCGAGCAGCCCTTCGGCGGTGAGCCGGTCGAGGGCGGCGTACAGCGTGCCGGTCTGCAGCCGGACCTGGCCCGCGGAGAGGGTTTCGGCCTCCCGCATGACGCCGTACCCGTGGCGCGGCCGGTCGACCAGCGCGGTGAGTATCCAGAACGTGGGTTCTCGCATGCTTGTCGCCATGCCGGCAATATAGAGATCATCTGACTATGTGGCAACCGCCGGTGCTCGCCGGCCGTCCCTCTAGGGTGGCTTCCATGGACAACACCGCAGACCTTGTCGACAAGTACGGCGAAGAGCTCGGCTCCTGCGACACCCAGCTGCGTCAGTACGGCGCGGCGCCCGCCTTCCGGGGCCGGGCGGTCACCGTCTCCTGCTTCGAGGACAACGCCCTGCTCAAGTCCGTGCTGGGTGAGCCCGGTGCGGGCCGGGTCCTCGTGGTCGACGGCAAGGGCTCCCTGCACTGTGCGCTCATGGGCGACGTCATCGCGGGCCTCGCCGTGGACAACGGCTGGGCCGGCGTGATCATCAACGGCGCCGTGCGGGACGTCGCCGCGCTGCGTACGCTGCCGATCGGCATCAAGGCGCTGGGCTCCAACCCCCGCAAGAGCACCAAGACCGGCGCGGGGGAGCGCGACGTCGTTCTCGAGTTCGGCAACTGCCGGTTCGCCCCGGGTGCCGAGGTGGTCAGCGACGATGACGGCATCGTGGTTCTCCCGCCGTCACAGGGCTGATCGGGGCCGAGTGTCAGACGAGGCCCAGGCTGGCGGTGAAGGAGGGATTGTCCTCCACGACCACCTCACCCGGCGGCGGCGCTGTGATCCCGGCAGGCACGCCGAAATCCGAGAACGTGAACACCATGATGTCCTTGCCGATCCTGATCTTGGTGAACCGCCCCTGTCCGTCGAGGTCGACGCTGAGCGGCACCTTCTTGCCGTTCGTGAGGGAGGCCGTGCCGGAGAACGACCGGCTCCCGGTGCGGTGCATACCGGTACCGCGGCTTGCGGACTCGGCCAGGTTCCACGGGAAGTCGTCGTTCCACACCGTCATGAGCTCGTGGCCGTTCGGCAACCGGGTGCGGACCCAGCCACCGGCCGCGAGGTGGTCGGCCGTGGGCGCCGGCACCATCAGGGACGCCAGCGTCCTGCCGCTCGCCCGGATGTAGACGTCCGTGCCGACCCGGCGAACGACGTACTCCTTGCCGGTGATCTCCCAGTTCCCGGTCTGTGCGTTCACCACGCCGGCGAAACCGAGCGGGCCGCCGCCCGCGTCGTACGCGAACCGGAGGTTTTCCCTGCCCAGCTGAGCGTGGGCCGCGGTCAGTGCCTGCGCTGGGTCGGAAGGGATCGTGGCCGGCGGTCGAGGGGCCGGACTCGCGGTGGCGCTACCGCCTCCGGAGGTGGAGCAACCGGCAGCCGCCGCCATGAGAATCACTGCGCTGACGATCAGTCGCCGTGTCCGCATACCGCGGTCCCCCTAACGATGATCATGCGGATAAAGAACCGCGAAGATCCGCCTGAACCTGAGGATCATGTCATCCGCGGTCTGCGCCGGATGATGCCGCCACCACGAAACCGCGGCGCTCACGGTGCCGTACCAGAGGTGGGTGGCGAGGTCGGCATCCAGCGGCTCGTCGACCTGTGACGAGCCGAGGACCTCCGCTACGCCGACCGCACCCAGCCGGTTCAGTTCTCGCCGGTACACGGCCGCGGCATCGTGCAGCCGGCCCTCGCTCGGCAATGTCGAGTCGTAGACGAGTGCCCAGTCGTGCACGCGCGACTCGAGGGTCCGGAAGATGGCCTCCAGGGTGCGTGCGCCGCGGGTGATGTCGGACGGTCCGTCCTGCGCGGCCCGCACGGCAGCCACGAGGCGGGAGCCGGCGCGGTCCACGCAGGTGAGGTAGAGGCCGTCCTTGGACGTGAAGTACTCGTAGATCATGGGCTTGGTGATCCCGGCCCGCGCCGCCACGTCGGCGGTCGACCCGCGCGCGTGCCCTTTGCGGCCGAATTCCTCCGCCGCCGCGTCCAGGATCAGCTGTTCGCGTTCCTTGCGGGGCATCCCTTTGGTGCCGACAGCGCGCGTGCGGTTCTCCTGCTTGCCCATACCTCCACCCTATGCCAAAGTGACCGCCAGGTAACTTACCGAGCGTTCAGATTGGCGGTCCGGCGGTGAGCGGCAAGACGCGTTCGTGGTGGGGATGGGGTTACGTCGAGGACGCGGTGGCCGGCCGGGAGCGTGAGGCACTCACCCGGCGTACCGCGGAACTGCTGCCGGGCGCGGACCTCACCGTGCATCAACCGCCGCCGGTCGAGGCGTTCGGCGTCGGCGCGGCCCGGGTCAGCGCCCCACGGGCGCTCGCGGCGATCGTCTCGCAGGACGTCCGCGATCGCCTTGCGCACAGTCACGGGCAGGCGTTCCGCGACGTGGTGCGGGCGTTGCTGGGCAAGCTTCCGCACGTACCCGACCTGGTCGTACGCCCGGCCACCGAGGACCAGATCGTCGACGTGCTGGACTGGTGCACCGGCGCGAACGTCGCGGTCATCCCTTTCGGCGGAGGCTCCTCGGTCGTGGGCGGCGTCGAACCGCGAGTGGGTGCGGACTACGCCGGGGTGGTCAGCCTGGACCTGACGGCCATGGACAAGGTCCTGGAGATCGACCCGGTGAGCCGGGCCGCGCTCGTCCAGGCGGGGGTTCTCGGCCCGCACCTGGAGAATCAGCTCCGACCCCGCGGATACACGCTGCGGTTCTTCCCCCAGTCCTTCGAGTTCTCCAGTCTCGGCGGCTGGCTGGCCACCCGGGCCGGTGGCCACTTCGCCACGCAGCTCACCCACATCGACGACCTCACCGAATCCCTGCGGGTCGTCACGCCGGCCGGTGTCGTCGAGACCCGTAGACTGCCCGGTTCGGGCGCCGGCCCGTCCCCCGACCGGTTGTTGCTCGGCTCGGAGGGGGCGCTCGGCATCATCAGCCAGGCCTGGGTACGCCTGCAGGAACGGCCCCGGTGGCGGTCCGGCGCCTCGGTGACCTTCGCCGACTACGACGCCGGCGTACGGGCGGTGCGCGCGCTGTCCCAGTCCGGCCTCCACCCGGCGAACTGCAGACTGCTGGACCCCATGGAAGCCTTGATCAACGCGGGTTCGGCGGCCTCCGTGCTGGTGCTCGGGTTCGAATCAGCCGACCATCCCGTCACCGCGTGGCTGGACCGGGCGCTGGAGCTGTGCCGGGACCACGGCGGGGTTCCCGAAGACCGGGCGGGCAGCGGAGCCGCCGACACCTGGCGCTCCTCGTTCCTGCGGATGCCGTATCAGCGGGACGCGCTCGCCGCCCAGGGCATGATCGTGGAGACGTTCGAGACCGCCTGCACGTGGGACCGGTTCGAGACGCTGCGCGCGGCCGTCACCTCGGCAGCCGTCGACGCCATGGATCAGGCCGGGGTCACGGGCGTCATCACCTGCCGCTTCTCCCACGTCTACCCCGACGGCCCCGCACCGTACTTCGGGATCTACGCCGCTGGAACATGGGGCAGGACCGTGGAGCAGTGGGACGAGATCAAGGCCGCGGTCTCCGACGCCCTGATCGCCGGGGGTGCCACGATCACGCATCATCATGCGGTGGGCCGTGACCACCGTCCGTGGTACGACCGGCAGCGCCCCGACCTCTTCGCCTCCGCACTCCGGGCAGGCAAGGCCGTGCTGGATCCGGCCGGAATCCTGAACCCCGGCGTGGTCGTCGATCCCGCGTACACCCGCTGAGGAGGCCGCAGATCACGTACATTCAATCTTCATGTGGGCTGAGCCGCCGGGCAGCCGCCGCCCGGCTCGACGGGCGGTCCTGCGGCAGCTCGCCTCGGTGCCGCTCCTGACGCTGGCGCCCGCATGGCTCACCGGATGCGGCCACGACCAGGTGGCGGGTGACGACCCGTTCGGAGTCCGGGCGGACGCGCCGCTCGAGGTGGTCATCTTCGACGGCGGGTACGGCGACGAGTACGCCAAGATCCACCAGTCGATGTACCGGGAACGGTTCCCGCGGGCCAGGGTCACGCACGTGCCGACCAAGGACATCCAGGCGCTGGTGCAGCCGCGGCTGGAGGCCGGCAACCCGCCGGACGTGGTGCTCAACGACGGCGCCGGGCAGTTCCAGCTCGGCGCCCTCGTCAACGACGGCGCGCTGGCGAGCCTGGACGGCCTGATGAACGCCCGCACCATCGACGACCCGGCCGTCAAGGTCCGCGAGGTGCTGCTCCCGGGAACGATCGAGTCCGGCACCTTCAACGCCACCGTGTACTCGTTCAACTACGCGTACACGCTGTTCGGGCTCTACTACGACGCCGCGCTGTTCCGGGCCAAGGGTTGGCGGCCGCCGACGACCTGGGACGAGTTCCGGGCCCTCGCGCCGAAGATCAAGGCGGCGGGCATGGCGCCGTGGGCGCACGCCGGCAAGTACCCGTACTACATGGGGTGGCCGCTCGCGGACTGGATCCAGAAGGCCGGCGGCACCGAGGCGGCGATGCGGATCGACAATCTGGAGCCGGGCGCCTGGCGGCAGGAGGCCGTCACCGCGGCGCTCAGCATGGTCATCGAGATGGTGGCGAAGGGATGGGTGCTCCGCGGCACCGAGAACCTCACCCACCTGGAGTCGCAGCAGGCACTCATCGACGGCAAGGCGGCGCTCCTGCCCTGCGGCACCTGGCTGGAGAACGAGATGAAGGCGACCATGCGGCCCGGCGTGGAACTGACCTTCCTGCCGGTCTGGAGCGTCGGCGCCGGCGACGTGCTGCCGCACGGCAGCGTGCGGGCCGGCGCGGTCGGGTCCTTCGTCGTCCCGGCGAAGGCCGCCAACCGGGAAGGTGCGCTGGAGTACCTGCGGATCATGGCCTCCGCGGCCGGCGCCGCCGCCTTCGCCCGGTCCACCCTCTCGCTGGCCAGCGTCCGCGGTTCGGCGGACAGCGTCAGCGGCTCCACCGCGCTGTCCTCGGCGAGCCGGGTCCTCGCCGAGGCGGGCACCAACATCCTGCAGTGGCGCCTGAACGACTGGTACGAGAACCTGGACAAGCAGTGGCAGGCCGCCGTGGACGACCTCATGCGCGGGCGCATCAAGCAGCCGGGCGAATTCATCGGCCGCATGGAGTTGGCGGCGGACCAGATCGCGAAGGATCCTTCGGTGACGAAGTTCCGGCGCGAGAGGTGACAGGTAGCCCCATGACGTTGTCCTACGACATCCACTGTGCGGCGGTCGAGCGGGAAAGTGCCCAGTTCGTACGCGTCGTGACCGGCGCCGATCCGACGGTGCCGGTTCCGAGCTGCCCCGGCTGGACGCTCGCCGCGCTGATCACGCACACCGGCGGCGTCCACCGCTGGTTCGCCGGCCTGCTGCGTGAGCTCGTGCAGGAACGGCCCGCGCGTCGCGACGTCCGCCTGGACCTGCCGTCGGCTCCCGAGGAATATCCCCGCTGGCTCGCCGAGGGCGCGGCCGCGGCGGATACCGTGCTGCGGGCCACCGACCCGGACGCGGCCATGTGGACCTGGGGCGCCGACCCGCACGCCCGGTTCTGGGCACGCCGGATGCTGTTCGAGACCCTGGTCCACCGGGTGGACGCGGAACGGGCACTGGGCCTGCCGTCGCAGATCGACGCCGTGCTGGCGGCCGACGGCGTGGACGAGTTCCTGACCAACCTGCCCTATGCCAGGCCCTTCGCGCCGGACGTCGCCAAGCTGCGCGGAGACGGCGAGACCATCCTCTTCCGGTGCACGGACCGCGACGCCGAGTGGGTGGTCCGGCTCCGGCCCGACGGCTTCGGCGTCGAGCCCGCCGGCCTCACCCCGGACGCAACGGTACGGGCGCCCGCCGCGGACCTCCTTCTGCTCGTGTACGGCCGCAGCGAGCGCGACGAGGACCCCTTCGAGTGCCGTGGCGACGAGGACCTGCTGGCCCGCTGGTGCGCCAACTCGCGCTTCTGAGCCGGGGCAGGGGAGGAAACCGTCCCCCATTCGTCACCTGTCCGCCGCGTGCGGGAACTGGTTGTCTCTTCGGCGAGCGGATCTTGGTCCGCCGTCGAACAGGACGATTCTTGTGAGGAGCACCATGAAGTTCCCCCGCGCTGCGCTGACGATGACGGTGGCGGCCTCCGCGCTCGTCGTCGCGCTGCAGAGCCCCGCCATGGCGTCGGACTCGTACCACGTGATGAACACCGGCGACGCGTTCGGTGGCGGCATCTTCGACTACTACGGCGAGGCGTACTTCACCGAGCACGGCGACATCGTCAAGGTCTGCGACACGGACGCCGACGGCCACGGTGTACGCATGTACGTCAACCTCGACGACGCGTACGGGCCGAAGCTGTACAGCATCACAGTGGGCGGGGAGGGCAACTGTGAGACCCACCGGGCCAGCCAGGGCGGGGTCTACGACCTGCCGGAGAAGCGGAACATCGGCTTCCTGTTCTGCCGGCACGACGCCACCTCCGAGGGGGAGTGCCGGGCCTACAAGTTCTACAACGACTTCTGATCAGCGCAGCCCGGCGAAGAGGTCGTCCTCGGACAGCGGGGCGCCGGTCCGGTCGTACGCCCGCACGAAGGTCTCGACGCCCATCAGCTCGGTGAACCGTTCCCGGCCCATGCGCAGGAGCGTGGTGTTCTCGTCCTGGCTCGCGTGCGCCGCCAGCGCGTCGTACTTCTGGCCGCCGAAGGCGCGCGTGTCCACCCAGGTGCTGATCTCTTCGTCGGGCAGGCCGATCCGGGGAGGGCCGGAATTCTCGTCGATGTCGGCCTCCTCCCAGCCGACCCCCAGCTCGCGCAGGACCTCGCCGAAGGCGGCCATTCCCGAGTGCGGCGCGGTGGTCCAGTACACCTTGGCGGGGATGTCCGAGCCGGCGACCGCCGCCATGGTGACGCGGTGGGCCTGGATGTGGTCCGGGTGCCCGTAGAAGCCGTTCTCGTCGTACGTGACGACGACGTCCGGCGTGTAGCGCCGGATGAGCGCGGTGAGCCGTTGCGCCGCGTCGGCGACAGGGGTGCTCCAGAACGAGCCGGGCGCGTCGTTGGTGGGCCAGCCCATCATCCCGGAGTCGGCGTAGCCGAGCAGCTCGAGGTGGGTGACCTTGAGCGCGGCGCAGCTGGCGTCGAGCTCCGCCCGGCGCAGCGCCGCCACCGCCAGCGGGTCGTGGCCCGGGTCGCCCGGCTTCACCCCGCCCGGCCCGTCGCCGCAGCGGCCGTCGGTGCAGGTGACGAGCACGGTCGTGATGCCCTCGGCCGCGTAACGGGCGAGCACGCCGCCGGTGCTGGAGGCCTCGTCGTCGGGGTGTGCGTGTACCGCCATCAACGTCAGGGAGCGATCAGCCATGACGCCACCCTACGATCACGCGCGGGCCGGCCCGGGTCCGCCCGATCGACGGACCCGGGCGCTGCTGTCAGGAGAGGATGCCGCGGTCCTGGAAGGCCTTGCGGGCCTGGGATGCGGCCCGGGGTCCGTAGAGGACGCGGGCGGTGGCGACGGTCGCCTCGGCCGCCTGCGGCATGGTGACGTCCGGGGTGAAGCGGAACTGGGCCTCGAGGATCGTGCGGTTGGCCCTCGTGCGGCCCAGCGCCTTGTTGACGTCCCAGAGCGCGTGCGACCAGATCTCACCGTCGGCGTGCACCTCGCCGACCAGGTCGCCGGGGTAGAGCTTCGCGGTGTCGGTGCGGCGCAGGCAGTGCGGCTCGTCGTCGGTGTACGCGGTCGCGTCCCAGTCCATGACGCAGGCCAGCGGCGTGACGGCGGTGTCCGGGCTGTTCGCCTGGGACATCGTCACCGCCCAGTAGTCGCCGAAGCCCTCGCCGATCGCCCCGGCCTCCTCCGTGCTGCCGAAGCCCGGCACCTGGTCGTCCTGGATCGCGTGGCCGTACTCGTGCCAGATCACCTCGTCGTCCTCGGCGTCGTCGACGCCGCCGGTGCCGAGGGTGATCGCGTCGACCGAGGGGTCGTAGTACGAGTTGTCCTCCGTGAGGCCGGTGGTGGCGTAGTCCTGCGGTTCGTTGTTCACGTCGACGAACCCGAGCCGGTGGATGTACTCCTCGGCCTTGGTCATGCTGTGGTACGTCATCACCTGCTCGAAGCCGGGTTCCGAGCGCGGGTAGACGTACCTGCGCCGGGCCGAGGTGACGGCGGGCTCGCTGATGTTGTTCGCGTACGAGCCCTGCAGTGTGTCCTTGCCCGGGTCGAGGTGGCGCAGCGTCACCCGCCGGTAGGCCGCCTGCAGCGCGGGGTAGTCGGCGTCGTCCTGGTCGGTGAGCGACTCGTCCTGCAGGGCGACCACCGGGTTCGGGTCGAAGACCTGTCCGGTGCCGTTGGCCTGGCGAACCGTGTTCTCCTCGCTCAGTACGGCGCCGCTACCAGCGTCGACCAGCGACCGGACGGTGCCGCGGGCGGTCGGGGTGAGGGTCTTCCAGGCCAGCTTGGCGGTCGCGCCCGGGACGATGACGAGCTCGGAGCGGGCGGGCTGCCGGCCCAGCCGCCCGGCCACCGCGGACCTGGCTCGCTGCTCGGTGAACGCCGCGGCGGTCCGGGCCAGGCCGGTGACGGTCTTGCGGCCGTCAGCGGTGGTCACGGCGCCGTCAGCGGCCCGGTGAACGGCGTAGTAGCCGCCGAAGACCGGGATTCCCCGGTACGTCTGCTGGTACCAGACGTGGCTGCCGAGCAGCGACTGCCGGGTCTGGATCTGCCGCAGGTCGCCGGGTAGGGCGCCCGGCGCGGCAGCGGCCGGTGCAGCTACCGCCGTCGTGAGGCTGGTGACGAGCACGGACGCGAGCACGAGCGGTGTCTTTTTCAAGGGTTCTCCCACTGTCGCACGTAGATCCATCGATGCTAATCACATTCGATCTCCATCGATACCGTCCACGCGGACCGGCCGCCCGCCCGATCGGGCGAGCCGGCGTCAGGGGCGGTTCATTGCTTACGCGCGAGGGCGAGCCAGCACCGGGGAGAGCCGTCCCGCTGCCGGCCGAGGTCGATCAGGGGTACCGCTTCCACGGTGAATCCGGCATTCCTCAGGTCGTTCCGGACCGCGCTCAGGGAGGCGGTGCGGTAGTACATGACGAACGGGGGGCGTACCACGGTGTTGCGCACCAGCATGGCCAGGTCGAACCCGAGCTCGGCCCAGTGCAGGAGCGAGGTGAGGGGCGGCGGCGCGGGGACCGGGACGGCGAAGAGTCCGCCGGGCCGCAGGGCGCGGTGGACCCCTTCGAAGACGGCCGGACGTTCCGCCGGCAGGAAGTGCCCAAGCGCTCCGAAGGTGACGGCGAGGTCGAAGCCGCCGGCGAAGGGCAGGGCGCGCGCGTCCGCCCGTACCAATGTGGCATCCGGATCCGCGGTGCGTGCCTGCCGCAGCATGCCGGCGCTGAAGTCGACGCCGGCGATCCGGTCCTCGCAGAGACGCCGCAGGACCGTCAGGCCGGCGCCGGTGCCGCAGCACACGTCCAGCCCCGTGCCGAACGGCCCGGATCCGGACAGTGCCTGGACGGTCGCCTCGAGAATGCTCTCCGGGGTCCGGAAGGGCGTGTGGTCGAACTTCGGAGCCAGCAGGTCGTAGCCGCGTTCGACCGAGGACAACGCCTGGACGCACAGTTCGCGCAGAGACGGACCTTGAGGGGAGAACACCCGGCAACGGTACCGTCCGGTCGGGCGATCGGGCTGTCACTTCCACGCGGGGTCGGGGCCGGGGTGAGGATGCGTTTGTTCCCGGATGCGGCGGGTCTCCTAAGGTTGTCGCCATGGACAAACATCCGTTCGAGCCCGGGGCGGGTTTCGCCGGGCTGGGGCTGCGGGCGGAGCTGCTCCGTGCACTGACCGTCCTCGGCTACGAGGAACCGACGCCGATCCAGCAGGAGGCCATCCCGCCACTGGTGGCCGGCAACGACGTGGTGGGCCAGGCGGCCACCGGCACCGGCAAGACCGCCGCGTTCGCCCTGCCGGTGCTGCAGCGTCTGACCACCGCGGGGCCGGGCGGTGGCCCGGCGGCGCTCGTTCTCGTGCCGACGCGCGAACTGGCCGAGCAGGTGTCGCAGGCGATCCACCGGTACGGCCGGGACCTCGGCGTGCGGGTGCTCCCCGTCTACGGCGGCCAGCCGATCGGGCGACAGCTGCAGGCGCTGCAACGGGGCGTGGACGTCGTCGTCGGTACGCCGGGACGAGTGCTCGACCACATCGAACGGGCGACGCTTCGGCTCGGCGACGTGCGTACCGTCGTCCTCGACGAGGCCGACGAGATGCTGGACATGGGCTTCGCCGAAGACCTCGAGGCGATCCTCGCCGAGACTCCCGGGGACCGGCAGACGGTGCTCTTCTCCGCGACGATGCCACCGAGGATCGACAGCATCGCCCGGCGCCACCTGCGTGACCCCGTCCGCATCACGATGGGCCGCGAAACGGCCGACCCGGGTGACCTTCCCCTGGTCAGGCAGAGCGCATACATCGTCGCCCGGGCGCACCGGGCGGCGGCCCTGGGCCGGATCCTCGACGTGGAGGCGCCCTCGGCGGCGATCGTCTTCTGCCGCACCCGGGAAGAGGTGGACCAGGTCACGGAGACGCTCAACGGTCGCGGGTACCGCGCGGAGGCCCTGCACGGCGGCATGAGCCAGGACCAGCGCGATCGGGTCATGGGTCGCCTGCGCGGCGGGAGCACCGAGCTGCTGGTGGCGACCGACGTGGCCGCCCGCGGGCTCGACGTGGAGCAGCTGACGCACGTCATCAACTTCAACGTGCCGGTGGCGCCCGAGGCGTACGTGCACCGCATCGGCCGGGTGGGCCGGGCCGGCCGGGAAGGCACCGCCATCACCCTCGCGGAACCGCGGGAACAGCGGATGCTCAAGGCGATCGAACGACTGACCGGCCGGCGCATCACCCTGGAGAAGCTCCCGACCGTCACCGACCTGCGGGCACGGCGACTGGAGCTGACCCGTACGGCGTTGCAGGCCTGCCTGGAGACCGACGACCTCGAGCGGTTCCGGGTCGTCCTGGACTCCCTCACCGACGAGTTCGACGTGGAGAACATCGCCCTCGCCGCCGTGAAGCTGCTGCACGAGGCGGCCGGCGGCGACGCCGGCGAGGACGACATCCCGACGCCGGCGCCGACCCAGGACCGAGATGCCCGGGGCGGACGCGACCGCCGCGCGCCTTCCCGGGGATCGGACCCGGGGGTGACCCGCCTGTTCTTCGGCATCGGCAGACGAGCGGGGCTTCGCCCGCAGGACCTGGTGGGTGCGATCGCCGGCGAATCCGGCCTGAGCGCCCGCGAGATCGGGGCGATCCAGATCACGGACCGCTTCTCGCTCGTGGAGGTTCCCGAGCCGGCCGCCGACATGGTGATCGCCGCCATGCAGCGCAGCACCATCAGGGGCCGGCGGCCGACGGTGCGCCGGGAACGCTTCGTCCGCTGAGGCCGGGACCGCAACCTCGCCACCCGCCAGGGCTCAGGCGTGGGCGAGGGCGTCCTCGGCCAGGGCCAGCCAGCCGGAGTCCGCGACGGTCCACGGCCACGGCCGACCGGCCGCGCCCCAGACCCCGCGCGCGCCGGCGACGTACGCCCGGGCACCGGCCAGGTCGCCCTGGACGACCGCGGCCTGGGCGAGCACCGCCCACGGGGTGCCGCCGCAGGGCGCGGCCGACGCCGTGGGCTCGCACGCCCCGGTCCACTGCGGCCAGTGGGCGGTGAATCGCGCCCACAGCTGCTGCCGCTGCTCGGCCGGCCCGAGCTCGGCCAGCACCGGCCAGACCTGGCCGACGGCGTTCGACTCGTCCTCCGCGGTGGGGTAGAAGCCGTCCCAGGTGGGGCAGCGGCCGCCCGCGGCGCAGGTGGTCACGGCACCGACGTCGTTGCCGTACATGCCGGCCACCGGGGAGTACAGGTACGTCTGGATCGCGGCGGCCATCCGGTCGGCCTCGGCCGCCCAGTACTCGCCGGCGTACGCGTTGCCGACCACGTTGCTCATCAGCCAGCTCAGCGCGGCGAGACCGCGTTGCGCCTCGACGTTGTCCATCAGGTACTCGGCCGGCCAGTCCGGCTTGGCCCCGGTCAGCTTGTCGGTTTGCTGGGTGGCCTTGATGACGTTGCCGATGGTGTCCAGCAGGTACGCCTGTTGCGCGACCCAGCCGGCGTCGCCAGGGTTGGCCTCGGCGTACGCGCGCATCGCCACGAGAAAGGTGCCGGCGTAACCGTCGGAGGAGTCGTAGAAGCAGGTGCCGGAGTGCCGGCCGCTGCCGTCGATGAGGTGTTCGGTGCCGGTGGTGACGTCGATGCGGTAGTCGCAGACGGTGCCGTGCACACCGTACTGATCCGGCCACTGCACATGGTTCAGGTACCAGGTGAGGTAGGCCCGGGCCGCCGGGTAGTAGCGCGGCCCGCCCTTGACCAGGCCGGGGATGGCGAGGTTCGCCAGGTACGGCCGGACCAGGGCGTCGGTGGCGCCGGTGATGCCGCCGGCCGGGATGTTGACCGAGATGGCGCCGCTCGCCCGGCCGTGGCCGTCCGGCACCTGGGCCAGCGAGATCCAGTACGCCTCGTCGGCGGCCGCGGCAGCGTAGTCGGTGCCGTCGGCTGCGGCCGGCGACGCCGTCCCCCCGATCGCGAGCCCGCCACCGGCGGCGAGCGCCACGGTCAGGACGGCTCGGGTCAGCCGGGTACGGAGCGTGGTCAGGCGCATGGTTTCCCTCGTGAGTCGCGGCGCGCGGCGGCCGGCTGTCCGACAACCCGGACAAAGCTACGCGGCTCGCGCGATCCGGACGTCCTCCGATCGGCCGGACATGATCACCGCTCCGTCCGGCTCGGGTCCGCCGGTCTCCGCCGCCGGATCAGTACAGTGCGGGCATGGAGGATCTACAGAAGCGGATCATCGCGGAGCTCGGCGTCCGGTCGGCGATCGAGCCGGAGGCGGAGATCCGGCAGCGCGTCGGCTTCCTCAAGGACTACCTGCGGTCGACGCCGGCCGAGGGGTATGTGCTGGGGATCAGCGGCGGCCAGGACAGCACGCTCGCGGGCCGGTTGTGCCAGCTCGCCGTCGAGGAGCTGCGGGCCGAGGGGCGGGCGGCGACCTTCGTCGCGGTACGCCTGCCGTACGGGGTGCAGGCCGACGAGCACGACGCGCAGGTCGCCCTCGATTTCATCCGGCCCGACCGGTCCGTCACGGTGAACGTCCGCCCCGGCGCGGATGCCGTCGCCGGCGAGGCGGCGCTGGGCCTGCGGGAGCTGCTGGGCGACGACCAGCGGTTGCGGGACTTCGTGCGCGGCAACATCAAGGCCCGCGAGCGCATGGTGATCCAGTACGCGATCGCCGGCCAGCTCAATCTGCTCGTCGTCGGCACGGATCACGCCGCCGAGGCGGTGACCGGCTTCTTCACCAAGTACGGCGACGGCGGTGTCGACATCACGCCCCTCACCGGCCTGACCAAGCGCCAGGGTGGCGCGCTGCTCCAGGAGCTGGGTGCCCCCGCGAGCGTCTGGCAGAAGGTGCCGACCGCCGACCTCGAGGACGACCGGCCGGCGCTGCCCGACGAGGTGGCGCTGG
Organism: Actinoplanes sp. NPDC049681; assembly: GCF_044465265.1. Lineage (NCBI taxonomy): Bacteria > Bacillati > Actinomycetota > Actinomycetes > Micromonosporales > Micromonosporaceae > Actinoplanes > Actinoplanes sp. NPDC049681. The sequence continues at coordinate 100,277 of NZ_JBITLP010000009.1, read as the reverse complement.
GGCTGAGCTACGACCAGATCGACGACTACCTCGAGGGCGCCGACGTCGCGCCCGGTGTGGCGGAGCGGATCGAGTCGGTCTATCGCGCGACCCGGCACAAGCGCGCCCTGCCGGTCACGCCCCTCGACAGCTGGTGGCGTCCGGACGCCTGAGCCGCTGAGGTCGTCCCGTGTGCCAGGTCCGTCGTGGAGGCGGACGCGTCAGCGGCCGTGACTGACGTCGTTCGGGGGGTACCTGCGCACGTAGCGGTCCAGCCGGTCAGCGCGTAGAGCCGCGAACAGCTCCCGGCAGCGGTCGGCGTCGGGAACCATCACCGATCCGACCCCGGGTACGTCACGGTTCTCCGCGATGGGCAGCGTCAGGAAGGTCAGATCCTTCGGGCGCAGGCCACGCAGCGTGAACGCCAGCCGTTGCACGGGCATGCTCCGGTCCACGGTCAGCATGCCCGCCGCGGCCCGGACCAGCCGGTCCAGGGCCAGGGGGTCGGTGACCAGGTTCTTCTCGGCGACCTTCTCGGCGAGAGCCCGCAGATACTGCTGGTGCCGCTTGGCCCGGTCGAAGTCGTCATTGGGCAGACCCCGGCGCTGACGCACGTAGTACTCCGCGAGCTTGCCGTCGAGGTGCACCTTGCCGGCGGTGAAGACGACGCAGCGGCGGGACCGGCCCTGCGGGTCGGTGCAGGGCGCCGAGGGGTACGGGCTGTTCTCCGGCAGGAAGCGATACCGGTCGACGGCCGTCTTGTCCACGACGACGTCGACGCCTCCGACCAGCTCGGTGAGCTTCCGGACCCCGGCGAAGTCCACGATGACCGGCCAGTCGACCGTGATGCCGCCGAAGAGGTCGAGCGTCTGCACGAGCCGGGGAGCGCCACCCCACGCGTACGCCGCATTGACCTTGTTGCGGTTGCCCCGCTCGCCGTCGGCCGTGGCGATCGGCAGGTACGTGTCGCGGGGAACGGAGATCACGTATGCCTGACGCGTCGACGCGGGGACGTGGACGAGGATGACGACGTCGCTGCGCCCGTCCCCGGGCTTGCCGCTCGTGCGGCTGTCCGAGCCGATGAGCAACAGGTTCATCGGCCCGCGAACCCTCGGCGGCTCGGTCCTGCCGCCGGAGCGGGCCGGTGCGGGAAGCAGGTCGGCGCGTTTGACCGCACCTTCGTAGCGGCCTCCCAGCAGATGCATTCCGGCCACGGCCGCCACGGATCCGGTGATGAGCAGGGCGACCACGACGGCGACGGCGAGCCGCCGGCGGCGCTGGCGCCCGGGGCGTTCGACCATGCCTCACACCCCCACGAACCGGTAGCCGGAATCGATGAGCACGGGGACGTAGTGCCGCAGCGCCTGCACGGTCGGCGACCGGTCCCCGCCGCCGTCGTGGTTGAGCACGATCGACCGGTTCCCGACCTGGTCGAGCACCTCGGCACTGATGTGGTGCGCGCTCGCGTCGTCCCAGTCCCGCGGGTCCACGTTCCAGGCGATGGAGGTCTGCCCCATCGCCGCGCATTCCTTGAACACGGTGGGGGACCAGCTGCCGTACGGGGCGCGGAACAGGGTGGGCCGCCGTCCGGTGGTCGCGGTGACCGTGTCCACCGCGCGGCCTATCTCGGTCCGCACCTTGGCGGCGGGCAGTTCGGTCAGATTCTTGTGCGACCAACTATGGGTTCCCACGGTGTGCCCGGCGTCCGCCACGGAACGGACCACGTCGGGATGTGCCGCCGCGCTCTGCCCGATCATGAAGAAGGTCGCGGTGACCTTGTGTTTGCGCAGGATCGCCAGCACCTGCGGGGTGTACGCCGGGTCCGGCCCGTCGTCGAGGGTCAGCGCCACCACCTTCGAGCCCTGGTGAGCGGCCGACGCCGGCACGACGTACCGCGGTTTGCGCTGCACCGGGATGGCGACGGGTGGCGGTGACGAGGGTGGCGGCGGTGCCGGCGCCGCCGAAGGGGATCCCGTCCCCGGGACCGGGCCGGGCTCGGGCGGCTCCGCCGCGCAGGCGCTGAGCAGCGTCAGACCGCCCAGTGTGAGGAACGCCCGCCGGCCACCGCCTCGTCGTCCTGCCGTCATCCTCGTCACCACCTCCCGCTTCGCGCGTCGCTGACGGGGGCAGCGCCGAACCGCGAAGTGCTGGGAAGTCTGGTGGCGAGATATCAGGAACTCGTGAGGTTCCCGGCGATGGTCAGCGGGACGCGGGAACGGTGAGCGTCAGGAGCCGGGAGGCCTGGTCCTCCAGGCTCGCGGCGGCGGCGAGGACGGTTTCGGCGGCCTCGGCGGAGGACTGCACGGCGTCGGCGACCGCTGCCATGCCGCCGGTCATCTCCGCGCTGGTCGCGCTCTGCTCCTCCACCGCTCCGGCGATCATGCCCTGCTGCTCGGCCACCTCGTCGATCAGCCCGACGATCCCGGCGATGCCCTCGGCGGCCTCGGTGCTCTCCTTCTGGATGCCGTCGATGATTTCCGAGATCTGGCCGGTGGCCTCCGCCGTACGCGCGGCCAGGTCCTTCACCTCGCCGGCGACGACCGCGAAACCCTTGCCCATCTCGCCCGCGCGGGCCGATTCGATGGTGGCGTTCAGGGCCAGTAGCTTGGTCTGCCCGGCGATCTCGGTGATGAGCTTCGTGACGCTGCCGATCCTGCGGCTGGACTCCTGCAGCTGCTCCATCCGGCGAGTCGCGTCCCGCGCCGCCTGCACGGCCGCCGTGGTGCTGGCGGAGGCGCTGTGCACGCCGCGGGAGATCTCGCGGATGCTCAGGGTCAGCTCGGCGGAGCCCTGGGACACCCCGTCGGCGCGCTCGGCGCTGAGGCGCGCGCTGCCGACGAGTTCCTGCCCGGCGCCGGTGAGGGCCGTGCTGGCCGCGGAGAGCTCCCGGGCCAGTTCCCCGGCGAGCGCCTGGGTCCGGGACTGCTCGGTCGTGTCGACGTAGGTGACGAGGAAGCCGCCCGCGAACCGGTCGTACGTGGCGGTGCCCTGGACGGGTTCGCCGGGCCGGCTGTCCCGCACGAACGGCACGGTCCGGATGGTCGGCACGGTCTGCTTCAGGATCGTCGCCAGGCCCCGCACGGCTTCGGGGCCCTGCCGCTGGGCGAGCTGGTCGATGGCCCGGACGGCGGCCTTATTGCGGTAGACGATGTCACCGGATTCGTCCACGACCACGAGGACGGCGGGCGCGTTGTCGAACGCCTCGTACAACGAGTTCCCGAACCGGGCCAGGGGATGTGCACCCGTGCCCCGAGCTCGCCACCACTTCCGCATTGCCACTCCTCCGGCTGTCGTCGACCGCGCCGATCGACGGCGGCCGGAGCGAGCTGAGAACGGGCGGAGAGATGAGACAAGCGTCATGCGTACGGAAGGAACGCGTTTGACCAGGTTTACTGACCTTCATCCCGGTTACGACATCGACGCCCGCCAATGGAGCTGGGCGCCCGTTCCTGTCGTCACGGTGATGGTGGTGTGAGATGAATCTGCAGGCCGGCCAGCTCGAACGATCCGCCACCGGCGGTCTGGCGGAGGTCGTCGGGATGGTCCTCGACAAGGGCATCGTGGTGGATGCCTTCGCACGCGTGTCGCTGGTCGGCATCGAGGTGCTGACCGTCGAAGCCAAGATCGTCGTCTCCAGTATCGACACGTACCTGCGATACGCCGACGCGATGGCGCAGCTCGACGCCGCCCGTCCGGCACCGCAGGGGCTGACCGGCATCGTCGAGGACGTCGCCGGGGGTCTCGGCGCGGCGGCCATCGCCGTGCAGCAGGCTGCGGGTGGGGTACGGCCGTGACCCGCTGGTATCTGTACGGGGTCGTTCCCTCGCAGGCGCATATTCCTGGAGAGCTGCGCGGGCTGGGCGCGGCGGCGCCGCCGCCGACCCTGGCGACCCACGGCGCCGTGGCCGCCGTGGTCAGCCCCATCGACGAGTGCCGGGCCCTCGGCAGCCGCCGTGACCTGCTCACGCACGCCCGGGTCCTGGACGGGCTGGCCGGCGCGACGGCCGTGCTTCCCGCGCGGTTCGGCATGATGTTCGACGAACTCGAGACCATCGTCGCGCAGGTGCTGGAGCCGCGCGGTGCGGCGTTCTCGGAGGCCCTCGCGCGGCTCGCCGGTCTGATGCAGTTCACCGTGACGGTGCGCCATGTCCCGGCAGCCGTGCTGGGAGAGGTCCTCGCGGCGGATCCGGAGATCGCCGAGCTCCGCGACCTGGTCCGGGCCGGCGCCGCGCGGCCGGACGTACGCGTACGGCTCGGCGAGCTGGTGGCGGCGGCGCTGGCACGTAGACGGGCCCATGATGCGCGCTGTCTGCACGCGGTGCTGGAGCCCCACCGGGTCGCAGCGGTCGAGCGCCCGGTAGCGGCCGCCGACCAGGCCGTGTCGGCGGCGTTCCTGGTGGAGCGGCAGCGCCGGGCGGGTTTCGAGGCCGCTGTCGAGCGGCTGGCCGTGGAGCAGGCCGGGCGGGCCCGGGTACGGCTGCTCGGCCCACTCGCGCCGTACGACTTCGCCGACGCGCTCCTGGACGGCCCGACATGATCGGATTCCTGGTGTGGCTGGCCCGCGTGATCGGCGAACAGGCGGCGGCCGAGTGCGATCCGAGGGCGACGGTCGGCCGCCGGCTTGCCGAGCTCGAGCAGGCCCTCGCCGCCGGCCTCATCACCGAGGAGGAGTGCGCGGCCCGCCAGGACGAGCTTCTCGAGCAGCTGGTGCAGTCATGAGCGATCTTTTCAGCGGCCGGGGACCGTCCTCGCCGGCGCAGCCCGCCGACCTCGGCGACATCCTCGAACGCGTCCTCCACACGGGGGTCGTCATAGCGGGCGACATCAAGATCAGGCTCCTCGACATCGAGTTGCTGACGATCCAGCTGCGGCTGCTCGTGGTCTCCGTCGACAAGGCCCGGGAGATGGGCATCGACTGGTGGGAGCACGACCGTTCGCTGTCGTCGGGCCGCCGTACCCTCGCCCGGAAGGACCTCCCATGAACGACACGTGCGGTATGTGGGTCTATGCGGCCGTGCCACCGCGGGGCCGGGCTCCCGGGCTCACGGGGGTGGCGGACGAGCCGCTGTCGGTGGTCGATGCCTCGATGGTCGCCGCCGTCGTGGGCAGGGTTCCGCTTGCCGAGTTCACCATGACCGGCGACCGCGTCGAACGGATCGCCCGCGCCCACCACCGGGTGCTGACGGAGCTGCGGAGGCACACCGCGCTGGTGCCGTTCCGGCTGGGCACCGTCCTCGGCGACGAGGCGGCGGTCGAGGCCATGCTGGGCGCGTGCGCCGTACCGCTCATCCGCGGCATCGAGCTTGCCACCGGGCGTACCGAATGGGGTGTCAAGGTCTTCGTGCGGGCCGTGCCCGCCGGGCCGGCCGGGGCGCCGCCGGCGGGCGGAGGCAGCGGGACGGCCTATCTGATGCGGCGCCGGGCCGAGCGGCAGGCGGCCGAGCTGCGCCGGCAGCAGCTGGCGGAGCACGCCGAATCCGTGCACCGGGCGCTGGCCGGGTACGCCGCGGCGAGTCGCCGGTACCCGCCGCACGACCGGGACGGCATGGTGCTCAACGCGGCCTATCTCGTTCCCGAGAACGACAGCGACCGTCTCGTTGCGGAGGCGGCGGAGATCGAGCGAGCCAACCCCGCGCTGCGCATCGAGGTGACTGGGCCGTGGCCGCCGTACTGCGCCGCCGTGCAGCTGGACGACGGCGCGGGAGCGGGCCGGCGATGAGCGTCCGGACGGTTCCCGAGTCCCGGCCGGTGCCATTGGTCGACATCCTGGATCGGGTGCTCGCACGTGGCGTGGTGCTCGCGGGGGACATCGTGCTCTCCATCGCCGACATCGACCTGGTGCGGGTCTCGTTGCGAGCTCTTCTGAGTTCGGTGCACGCGGAGGGAGCCGATGATGAACTCTGCCGATGACGGTGCTGCCCGTGCCCGCCTGGCGCTGGAGCCGGAGTCCGTCGGCCGGGGGCTCGCGACCCTGGTGCTGACCGTCGTGGAGCTGCTCCGTCAGTTGATGGAGCGGCAGGCGCTGCGCCGTCTCGACGAGGGCGGCCTCTCGGACGAGCAGATCGAGCGGCTGGGGAGCACGCTGATGGCGCTGGAGGAGAACATGATCGGCGTCTGCCGGCAGTTCGGGCTGACGCTTGCCGACCTCGACATGGACCTCGGCCCGCTCGGGCCGCTGCTCGGCCCGGCCCACCCCGAGTTCCCCCGCGGAGGGTGATGCCGGCCGCCCGCGGATCGTCTGTGCTGGACGGACGAGGGAGGGCGGACATGCTGAAGCACCCGAGCAAGGCGCCGTCGGGGCGCGACGAGCTGATACCGGCTCCCCGATTCGGCATCGAGGATCTCGTCATCCCGCGGTACGAGCTGCCGCAGGACGAGCTCCCGCCGGACGCCGCGTACCAGATCATCCACGACGAGCTGATGCTCGACGGCAACGCCCGGCTCAACGTCGCGACATTCGTCACGACCTGGATGGAGCCGCAGGCGGATCGGCTGATGGCCGAGTGCGCGGACAAGAACATGATCGACAAGGACGAGTACCCGCAGACCGCCGAACTGGAGATGCGCTGCGTCAGCATGCTCGCTCGGCTGTGGCACGCGCCGGCGGCGGCGCAGGCGACGGGCTGCTCCACCACCGGCTCCAGCGAGGCCGCCATGCTGGCCGGGCTCGCGCTCAAACGCCGCTGGCGGCAGCGCCGCCGGGCCGCGGGTGCGGCGGCGGACCGGCCGAACCTCGTCATGGGCATCAACGTGCAGGTGTGCTGGGAGAAGTTCGCCGCGTACTGGGACGTGGAGACGCGGCTGGTCCCGATGGAGGGTGACCGGCTGACCCTGTCCGCGGAGGAGGCCGTACGGCGCTGCGACGAGAACACCATCGGCGTGGTGGCGATCCTCGGCTCCACGTACGACGGGTCGTACGAACCGGTGGCGGACATCTGCCGGGCGCTCGACGAGCTCCAGGAGCGGACCGGGATCGACGTTCCGGTGCACGTGGACGGGGCCTCCGGTGCGCTCGTGGCCCCGTTCGTCGATCCCGGCCTGGTCTGGGACTTCCGGCTGCCCAGGGTCGCGTCGATCAACGCCTCCGGCCACAAGTACGGCCTGGTGTACCCCGGCGTCGGCTGGGCGGTGTGGCGTGACGCCGACGCCCTGCCGGAAGAACTGATCTTCCGGGTCAACTATCTCGGCGATGACATGCCGACGTTCGCGCTGAACTTCTCGCGGCCCGGGGCGCAGGTCGTTGCCCAGTACTACAACTTCCTCCGGCTGGGCCACGCCGGATACCGTCGCGTCCACTCCTACGCCCGGGAAGTTGCCACCCGGCTCGCCGGCCGGATCGCCGAGCTCGGCCCCTTCCAGCTGCTCACCCGGGGCGACCAACTGCCGGTCCTCGCCCTGAAGGTGCGTGACGAGGTCACCGGCTTCTCCGCCTTCGACGTGTCCGCGGCACTGCGGGAACGCGGGTGGCAGGTGCCGGCCTACCGGTTCCCGAGGAATCGGGAGGATCTGTCGGCACTCCGCGTCGTCGTCCGGCGCGGGTTCACCCACGACCTGGCCGACCTGCTGGTCGACGATCTCCAGCGGCAGCTGCCCCGGCTGGAGAAGCAACACGTACCGCAGCACGACAGCACCACGACCTCGAGTTTTCATCATTGAAGGCGTTTGGGCGGGTACGCGGGCTTGGCGACTTCACGTGCAGAGCGCACGCCGAGCAGCTCGAGCCGGCGGGGCTCGTCGACGTGCCCCCGCGCCGGTCTACCGGAGCAGCAGGGCCATGTCCTGCGGCAATGTAATCCTCTGACATCGGCGGTGCCGGCTAATCACGGCCGGCGACCGTCGTCCTCCCTGCAAATTGCAACGCGCTGCGACTGAGTGACTACTGAATGACACTGGCGGCACGCAGCAGGAAGTAACCGCCAGCAGGAGGTCCCCCATGAACCGCGGCGAGCGACAACTGCAGGACGCCCTCGGCACCCGGGAGCAAGCGGACGCCTTCGAGGCGCGGCAGACTCTGCACCTTCTCAACGACAGGATGCAGTCCTTCATCGCACGGCAGACGATGATGTTCCTGGCCACCGCCGACGGCAGCGGTGCCTGTGACAACTCCTTCCGGGCGGGGCCGCCCGGCTTCGTCCGGATCCTCGACGAGCAGCACCTCAGCTGGCCGGAATACCGCGGCAACGGCGTCATGGCGAGCCTCGGCAACATCACCGAGAATCCCCGGGTCGGCCTCCTCTTCATCGACTTCGGCGAGGTCATCGGCCTGCACGTCAACGGTACGGCGGAGATCATCCAGGACCCCGGGGACCAGGCGGACACACCGCCGGGGCAGCGTGCCCGGCTGTGGATCGTCGCCAGGGTGCAGGAGGCGTACATCCACTGCGCCAAGTACATCCCGCGGATGGTGGAGGTGCCGCGTCAGGGCGCGCGCCGGTCCCCGGAGGAGCGACCGAAGAAGAGCGAATACTTCGTACCCGCCCCGGCCACCGCCTGCCAGGGACGGAGCCGGTAGCCGGGCGGGATGCGGCGTCTTCCGCTCATGTTCGCGGAGTGGGAGGCTGGAGCTGCTCGATCCCCGCGACGCTATGGGGGAGGCATGGTCGGCTCCCGATCCTCCTTCGAACCCCAGCAGGCCCCGTGCGGCAGAACCGTCGGAGGCGACTGCTACCGCGACAACGACGGCGAGGGCCTCGTCGTCTACGACCTCACCTTCTCGTGCGGCTGCCGCCGGACCCGGCACGAGTACCACGACGGCACCGTGACCACGACGGAGATCCGGCACGGACGCCGGCACAAGCTCATCTCCGATGAGCACTCCGAGCACCCGGTCTGACCGGGGAGAGCCATGAGCGTGTCCCATGACGTCGTCATCGTGGGCGCGGGCGCCGCCGGGCTGCGCGCCGCCATCGCGGTCGCGGAGGCCGACGCCCGTCTCAGCGTGGCGGTCGTGTCCAAGGTCTATCCGATGCGGAGCCACACGGTGTCCGCCGAGGGCGGCGCGGCCGGCGCGGTCGCCACCGATGACAGCCTCGACGAGCACGCCTACGACACGGTCTCCGGCGGGGACTGGCTGTGCGACCAGGACGCCGTGGAAGCGTTCGTGGCGGAGGCGCCGCTCGAGCTGCGGCGGCTGGAGCACTGGGGCTGCCCGTGGAGCCGCGAGCCGGACGGGCACGTCGCGGTGCGCGCGTTCGGCGGCATGAGGAAGAAGCGCACCTGGTTCGCCGCCGACAAGACCGGCTTCCACCTGCTGCACACGCTGTTCCAGACCTCCCTCAAGTACCCGGGCATCACCCGCTACGACGAGTGGTACGCCAGCCGGCTGATCGTCGACGACGGTTGGGTCTGCGGCGTCGTCGCGCTGGAATTGATGTCGGGGCAGATCGAGACGATCACCGGACGGTCGGTGGTGATCGCGACCGGCGGCGGCGGGCGGGTCTTCCCGTTCACCACCAACGCGGCCATCAAGACCGGCGACGGCATGGCGCTGGCGTACCGGGCCGGGGCACCGCTCAAGGACATGGAGTTCGTCCAGTACCACCCCACCGGGCTGCCGTTCACCGGCATCCTGATCACCGAGGCCGCCCGCGCCGAGGGCGGCTGGCTGCTCAACAAGGACGGTTACCGCTACCTGCAGGACTACGACCTCGGCCGGCCGGAACCGGGCCCGGTGCTGCGCAGCATGGAGCTGGGCCCGCGCGACCGGCTCTCCCAGGCGTTCGTCCACGAGGCGGCGAAGGGGCGCACGATCGCCTCACCGTACGGGCCGGTGGTCCACCTGGACCTGCGCCACCTGGGCGAGAAGGTCATCGAGGCGAAGCTGCCGATGGTGCGCGAGCTGTGCCGCGGCTACGAGCGGATCGACCCGGTCCACGACCTCGTCCCGGTGCGTCCCGTCGTGCACTACATGATGGGCGGCGTGCACACCGATCTCGACGGTGCCACCGCCCTGCCGGGCCTCTACGCCGCCGGCGAGACGGCCTGCGTCAGCATCAACGGCGCCAACCGGCTGGGCTCCAACTCCCTGCCGGAGTGCCTCGTGTTCGGCGCGCGCGCGGGCCGGGCCGCCGCCCGGTACGCGGCCGATGCCCGGCCGCCGGGCCCGGCCGTGGCGGCGCAGGGCGACGACGAGCGGCGCCGGCTCGACGAGGACCTGCTGCGCCGGGGCGGCGGTCCCGACCGGATCTCCGCCCTGCGCCGGCGGATGCAGGAGATCCTGGAGGACGTCGCCGGCATCTACCGCGACGGCGACAGCCTCACCAAGGCCACGGACGAGCTCCGGGAGCTGAGGGACCGGGCGGCGACCGCGGCGATCGACGACACCAGCCGCCGGTTCAACACCGAGCGGGTCGCCGGCCTGGAACTCGGCGGGATGCTCGAGCTGGCCGAGTGCATCGTGCACAGTGCCTTGCGGCGGGAGGAGTCACGCGGCGCACACCAGCGGACCGACTTCCCGCGCCGTGACGACAAGCAGTTCCTCGCCCATTCGCTGGCGCTTCGCGAAACCGGCGGCTCACCGCGCATCTCGTACCTGCCGGTCACCGTCACGCGCTGGCCGCCGGGCGAGCGGGTCTACGGGAGGTGACGTGTCCGAGCACATTACGCTGCGGATCGCCCGCTACCGGCCGGAGGAGCAGGACGCGGGGCCCACGTTCGCCGACTACGACGTACCGCTGCGGCCGGACTGGGCCGTCCTCGACGGCCTCAACCACATCAAGGACGAGCTGGACGGCACCCTGTCCTTCCGCTGGTCCTGCCGGATGGGCATCTGCGGCAGCTGCGGCATGATGATCGACGGCGAGCCGAGGCTGTCCTGCGGGACGTTCCTGTCCGAGCTGGCGCCCGGGCCGGTACGCATCGAGCCGCTGGCCCACTTCCCGGTGATCCGGGACCTGGTCGTCGACCTCACCGAGTTCCTGCACCACCTCGGCCGGGTCAAGCCCTGGCTGATCCGGGACGAGGAATCCCCGGTGGAGCAGGGGGAGTATCTGCAGACGCCCGCCCAGCTCCAGGACTTCAAGCAGTTCAGCATGTGCATCAACTGCATGCTCTGCTACGCGGCCTGCCCGGTGTACGGGCTGGACGACGCGTTCGCGGGCCCGGCGGCGATCGCCCTCGCCCACCGCTACGACCTCGACTCGCGCGACGAGGGCGACCGGCAGCGGCTGACCGTCCTGTCCCAGCCCCACGGCGTCTGGGACTGCACGTTCGTCGGGGAGTGTTCCGCGGCCTGTCCCAAGGGCGTCGATCCGGCCGGAGCGATCCAGCAGGTGAAGCTCGCCGCGGCACTGGAATCGGTGAAGTCGCTCGTCCTGCCGTGGCGGTCCCGATGATCTCCCCTTGGGAGGCGCGGTACCACCGGGCGCGCATGCCCCGGTGGTGGTGGGCGCGGCGGCGTTCCTACCTGACGTTCATGTTGCGCGAGCTGTCCAGCGTGTTCGTCGCCGTGTTCGTCGCCGAGCTGCTGCTGCTCGTGCGGGCGGTGGCCCACGGCGCCGGTGCGTACGAGGATTTCCTGGACGCGATGGCGAATCCGGCGGTGGTGGCGCTCAATGTGGTCGCGCTCGCCTTCGTGCTCCTGCACGCCGTCACGTTCGCCAACCTCACGCCCCGCGCGATGGTCGTACGGGTGCGCGGCCGTACGGTGCCGGCGCGCCTCGTCCTCGCGGGCGTCTACCTGGGCTGGATCGTGGTCACCGCGTTCCTGGCCTGGCTGGTGGTGGGTTAGGTGACCCCCGCGCCGGGCCGCACCACGCCGGAGCCCTTCGTCTGGCTGCTGTTCAGCGCGGGCGGCGTGGTGGCCGCGCTCGTGCTGCCCGTCCTGCTGCTGTTGTTCGGGGTGGCCATCCCGCTGCACTGGGTGGCGGCACCCGGCCAGGCGCACCTGCTCGCTCTGCTGCACCACCCGCTGACCCGGCTCGGGCTGCTCGGGATCTGTGCGCTCGCGCTCGTCCACGCCGCCCACCGGCTGCGCTTCACCGTCGAGCACGCGTTCCAGCTCCGGCGCTACGACCGGATCATCGCGACGGTCTGCTACGGCGGCGCGCTCGGCGGCACGATCGCCGCCGCCTCCCTGCTGTGGGCGGCCTAGCTTGGCGCCAGGCGGATCGCCTCGAGGTCGCCGTGCAGGTGGAGCGGGCCGGCGGCGTACGGAATCAGCAGCGTGTCTCCCCGCCGGACGGACAGGTCGTCCTTCTCACCGGTGAGCCGGCCGGCGCCGGCCACCACGACCAGCACGCTGAAGCCATGCGGCAGACGGCCGTCACCCCGCAGCCGGCGGGCGGAGAAGAACTCCTCCGCGGCGTCGGGCAGCAGCCGCTGCGACCCGCGGAGCCGGTCGAGGCGCTCCGGCGTCCAGGCGCTGCGGTCGACGCATTGCAGGGCCAGGTCGTAGCCGAGCCCCAGGTGGCCGTCCGCCAGGCCGAAGCCCTCGTACTCGAGCAGCACCGAGAAGTCGGTCGGCTCCTGGACCTCGACCAGCAGGATGCCGTCGCCGATCGCGTGCGGCAGGCCGGCCGGGCAGAGGATGCCGTCGCCGGCCGCGACCGGGATCCGGTTGGTGGCCGCGAGCATCCGCTCGGTCCGCTGCCCGGCGACCCAGTCGGCCAGCTCGTCGGCCGCCACATCACGGGAGAAACCGAGATGGACGAAGGCGCCGGGAGCCGCGGAGACGATCACCCAGGCTTCGGTCTTTCCGTACGGGGAAGCCAGGTGCGCGGTGGCGAAGCGGCGGTCCGGGTGTACGTGCAACGGCAGCCGCTGACCGGCGTCGAGCAGCTTCACCAGGACGCCGGTGTCCGTGCGCTCGGGACCGAGCCACCAGTGCGGGTCCACCGCGATCGCCTCGGCCAGCTCGCGGCCGTCGGGCAGCGTGGACAGGCCGGACGGCGCGAGTCCGAAACGGCTCGTCACGGAGCCCACCCAGTCCTCCGGGCGGTCCGGCAGCGCCGGGGACGTGCGGAACTCGGCGATCCGGCCGGCGCCGCGGTAGAACGTCTCGGGTTGGTTGGCGGGAAGCGACTGGACGGTCATAGCTGTTCCTTCCTCGCGATCTCGGCGAGGAAGCCGCCGACGAAGGTGTCGCCGAGTCCGACGGTGGTGGGGTCGTCCACGTCGAGCGTGAAGCCGGGAATGCAGCGGATCGTGTCGCCCATGCGCCGGTGCAGCGCTGCGGCGAAGGTGACGGATTCGGGTCGCCGGGGCCGGGCGCGGATGCGGCGGACGTCCTCGTCGCTGAAGTCGTCGCCGTGGCAGTAGCGGGTCGCCGCCATCACCGTGCCGGTGTCGAGGGCGTCGGCGTACCGCCCGGCGCCTTCGCCGAGCGCCGCCGCCCAGTACTTCGTGTGCAGCACCAGCGTCGGCGCCGGGATGAGGACCTGCAACGCCGTGAGGGCGTCCGCGACCTCGAGGGCCGAGAGCAGGTCGACCGGGTGTCCGAGGTACGCCTGCATCTCGTCCTCGTTGAGCCCGTACAGGTCGATCCGGTCCAGGAGCGCGTCGCGGACCCGGCGGCTGAAGGCGGGCTCGTGGTACGCCGCGTCCTCGAAGTAGGTCACCGCCCGGGGCGGCAGTTGGCGCAGGTGCGAGCGCAGTTCGGCCATCCTTTGATCCAGTTGCCCGGGGGAGCGCATGGCGTTGAAACCCGAGATCAGGAACACGTCCGCCTTGCTCAGCCGATCGCCGAGGTCGCCGGTGAGGACCATGGCGCCGTTGGCCGGGTCGTTGACGTAGATCAGCCGGTTCGGGTGCGGCGCGGTGATGTCCAGGTCGCCGGTCCGGATCCGCAGGCCCCGGTCGTACTGGACGATCAGGTGGGGGTGGAAGGTGTCCTCGGCGCCGCTGCAGATGTACTCGCCGTCCGGGGGTAGCAGCCGGCGTACGGTGTCGTTGACGCTCACCAGGTGCAGGGTCGACGGCACGCCCAGCCGGCTCATCATGATGCCGGCCCGTACCGAGGTCCCGCCCAGGGTCGTCCGGTGCGGGAACCGGCCGGCGAAGGTCTCCAGCGCCGGGGCGGCGGCGACGAAGTGCTCGCCACCGCCGCCGCGGGCCACGTACCCGAGGATCGACACCACCAGGTCCCGCTCGCCGGCCACCGTGGCCGGGGAGGTCAGTTCGACGGCTCGGATGCCGTATGCGGCGACGAGGTGTTCCAGGACCTCGGCGGTGAGCTTCAGCTCGTAGTCGACGCAACCGCCGAGGCCGAGGACCACACGGGACGCGTCCGCCATGTCAGTAGAGCGCTGCCTTGCCGGCGGCGCCGAACAGCTCGATCTTCTGCGCCGCCACCTCCTTCATGGCGGCGATGCAGGCGGGCTGGATGGCGTTGGGCTCGCGGAGCTTCGGATCCTGGCCCAGCACCTCGCGCATCTTGTGGTGGTACGCGACCTTGATGTCGGTCGAGATGTTGATCTTGTTGATGCCGGTCCGCGCGGCCTCGGCGATCTCGTCGTCCGGGTTGTTGGAGCCACCGTGCAGCACCAGCGGGATCCGCACGCGGCTCTTGATCTCCTTGAGCAGGTCCAGCTTCAGCGCCGGCTTGAGGTGCGCCGGGTAGAAGCCGTGGAAGGTGCCGATCGCGATGGCGAGGCTGTCCACACCGGTCTGCTCCACGAAGGTGACCGCGTCGTCGGGGTCGGTGTAGATGATCTCGGCGGCGCCGGCCTCCGCGTAGCTGTCGTTGGCGCCGATCGTGCCCAGCTCGCCCTCCACCGAGACGCCGACGACGTGCGCGGCATCGCTGACCCGCTTGGAGATCGCGACGTTCTCCTCGAACGGCCGCATCGAGGCGTCGATCATCACGGAGGTGAAGCCGTACCGTATTCCCTGCAGGACCTGCTCGTAGCCGGCGCCGTGGTCCCAGTGGATCGCGATCGGGACGCGCGACGTGTGCGCCCGCCCGATCATGCCGGTGATCATCTCGGGGCCGACGTGCCGGACCTCGTCCGGGTGGATCGCGGCGATCAGGGGAGCGTCCGTCTCCTCGCTGATCTCCACGATGCCCTTGAACATGGCCCAGTCGCTGATGTTGAAGGCGGGCACGGCGAAGCTGTGTTCGTTGGCGACGTCCAGGATCGCCTTGCCGGTCGTCAGCATGGTGTGTCTGTCTCCTTAACGGGGGGTCAGGCTTTGACGGCGCCGGCCGTCAGGCCGCCGATGAACCGTCGCTGGAAGAGCAGGAAGAGGACGAGGACCGGAATGGACCCGAGGATGCTCATCGCCATCATCTGGTTCCACTCGTACGAGTGCTGGCCCATGAGCAGCTGGATGCCGATGGGCACCGTGCGCATGTCGTCGGTGCGCGTGAGCGTGAGCGCGAAGAGGTACTCGTTCCACGAGATCATGAACGTGTAGACCCCGACAGCGATCAGGCCGGGCACCGAGATCGGCACGAGGATCCGCCACAGTGCGGTCCAGCTGGTGCCGCCGTCGACCTTGACGGACTCGTCCAGCTCCCTCGGCAGGGTGTTCAGGTAGGCGGTGGTCATGATGATCGCGTACGGGAGGGTGAACACCATGTGCGTGAGGATCAGGCCGGGATAGGTGTTGTACAGCCCGAGCGCGACGACGAGCCCGAAGTACGGGATGACGAGCGTGATCGGCGGCACGGCCTGCACGCTGACGATCACGGCGTTGATGGTGCGCTGCAGCGGGAACGTGAAGCGGCTGAACGCGTACGCGGCCAGCAACGCCACCAGCAGCGTCAGGACGGTCACCGAGAGGGCGACGACATAGCTGTTGAGGAAGAACCGCAGCTGTGCGCCGTTGCCGAGGATCTCGCGGTACGCGCCGAACGAGAAGCTGCCGGTGATGAGCTTCGGCGGGTTCTGGAACACCTCCCCGTTGCTCTTGAACGAGGTGGAGAGCATCCATAGGACCGGCAGGCCGGCGAACAGCGCGCCGATGCTCAGCCCGGTGATGACGCCTGCTTTGGCGAGCCGGTGCCGCGTCGTGACCCCTGCCATGCTCGTCTCACCCTTCCCTTTGCTGGCGTACGTAGAAGAAGGCCAGCACCATCGTGATGAGCAGGACGATCACGGCGGCGGCGGACGCGGTCGCGAACTCGTACTCGCTGAAGGCCTGCTTGTAGGTGAAGGTGCTGAGCATCTCGGTGGAGTTCAGCGGCCCGCCGCCGGTCATCATCCAGATCAGCGCGAACTGCTGGGACGTCCAGATCAGGTCGAGCACCGCCATGCTGACGATCACCGGCCGCAGCTGGGGCAGGGTCACGTGCAGGAACCGCTGGACCGGGTTCGCCCCGTCCACGGCGGCGGCCTCGTACAGGTCGGCGGAGATGCCCTGCAGCCCGGCCAGCAGGCTGATCATGAAGAACGGGTAGCCGGACCAGATGTTGGCGAAGGTCACCGCCCAGAGCGCCGTGCCCGGGTCGCCGAGCCAGTTCACGCCGTTCTGGATGACGCCCAGGGTGTGCAGCACGTAGTTGACGACGCCGGACGGGTCCAGCAGCAGCCGCCAGATGACGGCGATCACCGCGATCGTGAACAGCCAGGGGAGGATGTAGACGATCCGGAAGACGGCCTTGGTGACGCCGCTCAGCAGCTGGGTGTTGAGCATCATCGCGAAGGCGAGGCCGAGGATCAGGTGAGCCGCGGTGCTGACCGAGATGAAGACGGCGGTGTTCTTCAGCGCGGCCAGGAAGTCCGCGTCGGTCAGCACCTTGGTGTAGTTGGCGAGCCCGGCGAAGACCGAGTTCTCCTGCACGATCACGTTGTCGCGGAACGAGTAGCTGATCACCATGACGATCGGGATGACCATCAGGACCACGATCAGCAGCATCGTGGGGGACAGGTAGCCGTACGGGACCAGGCGCCGGGTCAGGGTCTTCCGCGGCGGCGCGGCGTGCTTGGCCGGCGCGGCCGCCTCGGTGGCGAGCAGGGAGGTCATCGCCGGCTACTCGATCACCGAGGACCAGGACTCCTGCGCCTTGGCGAGAGCATCGTCGACGCTCGTCTTGCCGGTCAGCACGAGCTGCAGCTGCTCGTCGAAGCTGCGCATCAGGTCCTCGGACTTGGGCAGGCCGACGAACTCGTTGGCCGGGTAGCCCTGCTGGTAGATGTCGAAGGCCGACTTGAACAGCGGGTCGCTCTTGCTGAAGTCCGGCTTGGCGTTCTTGTTCCCGGGGAACCCGTTGGCGATCGTGCTGAGATTCGCGTTCGTCTCCTGGCTCATCAGGTACTGCACGAGCTTGAAGGCCTCGGCCTTGTGCTTGGTGGAGTTCGAGACGCCGATGCCCCACGACGCGTACGGCATGCCGCGCTTGCCGGTGTAGCCGTCCTCGGCCGGGATGGCCGCCACCTCGAACTTCAGGTCCGGCTTGCTCTTCTTGATCAGATTGATGTGCGCGAGCGAGTCGATCATCATGCCGACCTGGCCGTTGGTGAACTTCTCGACCTTGTCCTGCTCCTTCATGGTGAGCGAGCCGGGCGCGATGACGCCGGCGTCGTTCAGGCTCTTCACGTACTCGACCGTGCTCTTGACCTGTGGGCTGGTCAGGGCGGGCTTGCCGTCGGCGAGCATGCTGCCCCCGGACGCCCAGAGCCAGGACATGACGTCGTTCTGGATGCCGTTCGGCACGGCGGTGTCGAGGGGCAGCGCCCAGCCCTTGACGTCGCCGCCGCTCGCGCTGACCTTCTTGGCCGCGTCCAGGAATTCGGTACGGGTGGCAGGCACGCCGGCGACTCCCGCCTTGGCGAGCAGGTCCTTGTTGACGAAGAGCGGGTAGACGAAGTTGACCACGGGGATCATGTACGTCTTGCCCTTGACCTGGACCTGGCTCGCGAGCTGGCTGGTGTCGTACTTCGCGTCGGACATCAGCTTGGACAGGTCGGCGATGGCGCCCTGCTTGGCGAAGTCGCTGACCCAGGCGCCGTCGAGGCCCACCACGTCGGGCAGTGTCTTCGACGCCGCGCCGGTGACGAGCTGCTGCTTGGTCGAGGCGTAGGGCGCGCTCAGCAGCTTGACCTTGATGGTCGGGTTCTGGGCCGTGAAGTCGGAGATGATCTTGTCGAAGTCCCCCGTCGGAAGCTCCGCTCCCCACCACTGGGCGAACTCCAGCGTCACGGGGCCGCCGGAGCTCGTGCCGCCCGAGTCGTCCGAGCCGCAGGCGGCCACGAACGTCACCATCGTGGCCGCCGTCACGGCCCCCACCAGTCGCTTCAGCCGAGCTGTCATGACGACTCCTTCTGTTCTCTGCCGGGGTTGCGTCACGTTAACCACGCAGTACGTGAGCAGACAAGCCAAGAACAGCAAAAAACAGCGGAGTACGGCAGAGTCTCGCAGCATATGGGCAAAGAGAGCTATCCGAGTTCGGAGCTTCATCAGCATTAACTGCATTTGAGTGCTTGCGGTTCTCCTCTGTTCTCTGCGGCAGGGTGCATGGTTGTGGCATACTGCCGCACCTACGGAGGAGGGGGAGACGTGAGCGTCGACAAGGACGAGCGGCAGCGGCATCTGCCGGCGGGGCGCAAGGCTCAGCTGGCCGCGTACGTCGCCGAGGCCGGACAGGTCACGGTGGGCGAGCTGGCCGACCGGTTCGGCGTCTCCATCGACACCGTGCGGCGCGACCTCGATCACCTGAGCGCCGAGGGCGTTCTCGTGCGCACGTACGGCGGCGCCGTCAGCCTCGCCACGATCTCGCGTACCGACCGCGCCGTCGATCAGCGGCTCGCCCTGCAGGAGCAGGAGAAGGAGAAGATCGCGGCGCTGGCCGCCGCGCTGGTCCAGGACGGTTCGACGATCATGATCAACGGCGGGACGACCACCCTCGCGGTCGCCCGCGAACTACGCCAGCACCGCGACCTCACCGTCGCGACGAACAACCTGCTGGTGCCGGGCGCGCTGGCCCCCACGGCGATCCGCGACATCTACGTCTTCGGCGGCGCCGTCCGCTCGCTCACCCTCGCCACGGTCGGGCCCGTCAGTTTCCGCGTCAACGGCGGCGCCGACCTGGACATCAGCTGCGACCTGGCGCTGATCGGCGTCGGCGCGGTCGCCGAGGACGCCGGCTACACGACGAGCAACCTCGCCGAAGCCGCGATGATGAAGGACATGATCTCGCGGGCGGCCAGGGTGGCGATCCTCGCCGACTCCTCGAAGTTCGGCCGCCGGCTCTTCGCCCAGGTGTCGGAGCTCAGCAGCGCCGACTACCTGATCACCGACAGCGCGCCGCCGCCCGGCCTGAGAGCCGCGCTCGCCGCCAGCAACGTGGAGCTGATCACCCCTCAGGCCCAGGCCAGCCGTGACCGCTCCGCCCAGTAACGGCTGCTGGGAACGGCCAAGCCGCGCCAGTCGCCGGGGTCGACCGTGAGGGCCTGCGCGCGCAGGTTCGAGGCCAGCTGCTCGCCGGTCGCGGCCCCCGAGAGCACGATCGTCGCCCACGGCTGATGCAGCGCCGCCGCGAGCGCGACGACGTCGGTGGTGACGCCGCCGCGCCCGGCGAGGCGGCCGTTGGCCAGCGCCTCCTTCACGATGACCCGGCACCCCGCCGCATGCGCCTCGGCCAGCGCCGGTCCGGCGCTGGGCTCCAGCAGATTCCAGGTGGCCTGCACACAGCGGAACAAAGGCTCCCCTCCTACCCGTACGCCCAGAGCCGCGCGGATCGCCTCCGCCTGCGAGGGGCCGCTGGTCGACAGTCCGATCACGACGCCCCGCGCGGCGAGCTCGGCGAGCCGGGAGTGCAGGACCGGGTCGCGCAGCGCCGGGCTGTCCGGGGTGACCGAGTGCACCTGGTACAGACCAAGGCGGTCACCGAGCAGCGCGAGCGTCTCGCCGAGCTGCCGGTCGAAGGTCGCGACGCTGTGATCCTTCACCTCGTGCACCTCGGCGTCGACCCGCCACCCGGCGGTGTAGGTGTAGCCCCACTTGCTGCCGACGACGACGTCGTCCACGCCGGGCCGGCCGTGCAGCCACTGCGCCAGGAACTCCTCGGCCCGGCCGTAGGAGCGGGCGACGTCGAAGTACCGGATGCCGGCCGCGTACGCCTGGTCGAGCAGGTCGTGAGCGCGGGCGCGGAGGGCTTCGACCGTACGTTCCGCCGGCAGATCCCCGGCGCGCCCCAGATTGATGTAGCCGGGGCGGCCGACGGCGGCCAGCCCCAGCCCGATCCGCGACGCTCCATGGAGGCTGTCGAGGGCTGCCATGGTCCCATCTCACCACGGCACGGAGCATCCGCACATGCCGTCAACATCCCAGCCGGAAGCAAGGTGCATGCCTCAGATGACTGTCGCCGATCCCCGCGAGCGAATCACCGTGGCCGAGCGGATCGCGGCCCGATTGCGGGACCTCGTCCACCGCGAAGCTCCCCGAGGAGTCCGGCTCGCCTGGTCCGAGCAGTTCCGGCGGCTGCTCGACATTCTCGGCGCCGACGACGAGCCGGACGAGATCCTCAAGTACGCCGCGCTGGCCTTCGACCAGCTGTACTCCGGAGGCCGGAACTTCGCCGACTTCGTCATTCAACGGCCCGACCGGCGCGAGCTCGTCGCGGAGAACGAGCGGCTGGCCGCGCTGGCCGAAGAGCTGAAACGGCTGCTGCACGGCAGCTGAGCTACCGCGGACAACAGAGGGCGGTGCCGGAAGTCCGGCACCGCCCCCTTGGGCGTCGATCGCGGGCTACCGCGATCGGCCGCCGCAACCGTACGAGCACGGCGTGACGAACTGCGCGAAGTGCGGACGGCTGAGGCTGCCGAAGGCCGTGAACTCGCCGCCCACCGCGATCCTGCCGAGCGTGGGGTGGACGTCCATGCTCAGCACGCCCCACTTGCCGTTGCTCTGCGGGTTCCAGTCGAGCAGCTTGCCGTTGTCGGCGTCGAACGCCGCGATCTTCGGCTGGCTGCGCAGCGTGGTCGGGCACCATGAGGTCGCGGTCCGCGACGGTACGGTGCAGGCCACGGTCCAGTGGCCGCCGGCGTACACCGCCCGGCCCAGCTGCGTGATCGCCTGCACGTCCCCGTCCGTCACCGTGCTCCAGACCAGCGTGCCGTCCGGCCGGTACGCCGCCACCCGGCCACCCGGTCCGGCCAGTGCCGCGTACACCTTGTCCGGGGCCACCGTGAGTGCCCCGACGAAGTACGGCGTGACGGGACGGAACGACGGGTCGACCTGTCCGTCGGCGAGCCGGAGGGCGGCCAGCCGGACCGTGCCGTCCGCGCCGTTGAGGTGCTTGAACTTGCCGCCGACGTACAGCCGGGAACCGGCCACCGTCAGTGCCTTGACCTCACCGTCGGCGCCGCTGCCGAACGTGGTGTCCAGGGCGCCGGTGGCCAGGTTGAAGGCCGCGAGGTTGCGTTGCGTGCGCCCGTCGACGGCGCTGATCGCCCCGCCCAGGAACAACCGCCCGCCGCCGACGGTGAGGGTGTGCCCCTCGCCCTTGATCGTGTGCCGCAGGGTGCCGACGGCGCCGGTCCTCAGGTTCACGTCGGCCAGGCCGCCGCGCGCCTGATCACCCACGGTGGTGAACTTGCCGGTGATGTACAGCGACTGCCCGAAACCGGTCAGCCCGAAGACGGTGCCGTTGGTCGTCGGCGCCCAGGGCAGCAGCTCACCGGTACGCGCGTCGATGGCGGCCAGCCGTTTGCGCGGCACCGATCGCCCGTCGACGAGGGCGTTCCGGAAACTGCCGCCCACGAACACCGTGTTACCGGCGTACGCGGTGGCGTACACCAGGCCGTCGAAACCGACCGAGGTCGCCGGCTTGACCGACACCAGCGGCTCGGCTGCGACGGCGGCCGTGGGTGCCGCGGTGGAAGCGAGCACACCGGCGAGCAACAGTCCAAGGTGGCGCCGCCGTGGTCGGGCAAGGCGCACAATCGAAGCTAAATGCATGATGCGACCGTAAAGCGGCGGCGGCCGGCGAATTTCGAGAACCACGAACGTACGCCCTAAAGAGGGGCCGCCCGTCAGCGGTTCATCAACGCTTGACTCTTGAGGCGTTCGAACTCCTCGCCCGAGATCCGCCCCTCGTCGTGCAGCCGGGCCGCCGTGGCGATCTCGTCGGCGGGGCTGCGCGCCGGGCTTCCCTCCCGGGGCTTCGCCGCGTGCGTGATCAGGTAGATGAGCACGCCGAACAGTGGCACGACGACGATCAGCGCCACCCAGCCGGCCTTCGCCCAGCCCGGCATCGGCCGCCGGAACAGGTCGTTGAAGACCGCGATGAAGGTCCAGATGATCCCGAACCAGAAGCTCGCCAGGAACATCACGTAGAGGATCGAATCGAATGACCAGTCCACGGACCATCCTGGACACGCGAAACCGGCGTCCGGTTCATTCCCGGCGGATGAACCGCGTGCCGAAGACGGCACGCGGCATGGCCCCTTCGGCTCTACCGACCATCGTGGCCACCGCCCGACGATGAGGTGTCATGGCCGAGCAATGACCGAAGGGAGCACACCATGGCAGGAACGTTGAGTCCCTGGCCGCTGACGAGTCAAGGGGCCAAGGAACATCCCGTACCGACCCTGCAGTACCTGCTGCGGGCCCGGGGGCACAGCGTCGCGGTCGACGGCGTCTTCGGGCCGCTGACGGATGCCGCCGTCCGGGCGTTCCAGCGGGAGAAGAGTCTGGCGGTCGACGGTATCGCCGGCCCGGACACCTGGGGAGCGCTGATCGTTCAGGTGAAGCGGGGCTCCGAGGGGGACGCCGTCCGCGGCGTCCAGGAAGAGTTCCAGTTCCGCAACCTGTCGGGCGACCCCTCGAAGGGCCTCGCGGTGGACGGCATCTTCGGGTCGAAGACCGAGACGGCGGTTCGCGGCTTCCAGAGCGCGCTGCACGCCGACATCCCCGCCGTGGCGGTCGACGGCATCGTGGGTCCGATGACGTGGCAGGCCTTGGTCAGCGGGATGCTGTCGTTCTGAGGGGACACCGGCCGAACGGCCGAGCGCCGGGCTGGACGGCCGGGCACGTCGCCGCGACGAGAAGGCTGCCGCACGGTGCCCGGCGGTGGTGATGAGGGGTCCGGCCTCAACGTATAGACGACTGGAAATGCACGCACCGGCACCCGCACATGGGCCGGAAGCACGACGGGGTCGTGGCCGCCGGCCATCCATACTGACTCGCGGCGGGGGCTGCGGGCCCGGCGGCCGTAGGGGACGGCCGCGGAAACGCCACAACAAAAGGGGGATTTCCATGAGGATGGAACGCTTCAGATCCATCGTCCTGTGTGGTGTTGCCGCTTTGCTGGCCGCAGTGCTCGGCGCAGCGAACCTGGCCGGCAGTACGTCGTCGACCCAGAACAACGGGGACTCGGGCGGCACGACCGCGTGCGGCGTCACCTCCGCCGAGTACGTCCAGCGTCCGCCGGACTGCCCCGCCTAGATCCGATCGAGCGCCTGGTCCAGCAGCCGCTGGGCCAGGCGTTCGCCTGCCGGGCGGCCGATCCGGCGGAACGCTGCCAGCGCGTGCTGCGCGTACCCGGCCGCCTCGGCCGCCGTGGCAGCGCCGGTCAGTGCCGCCGCGGCCACCACCGTCAGGGCTTCCGCCTCGAGCAGGCCGAAGCCGGTTCGCCGGGTGACCTCGAGCGCCTCCACCGCTCCGTCGTAGGCGTCGCAGTGCCGGCCGGCACCGAGGTCCGCCTCGGCCAGCCCGATCAGCGCGGCCGCGACGCCCTTGCCGTGGCCCACCTCGCCGGAGAGGCGCAGCGCATCCCGATGGTGCGTGGCCGCGTCGTCCAGGTCGCCCAGACGCAGGGCGATGCTGCCGAGCAGATTGTGCGCGTCGGCCTGGATGCGCCGGTCGCCGACGTCGACGGCCAGGTCGAGTCCCGACCGGGCCAGGTCCTTCGCCGTGACGGGGTCGCCGGCATCGCGGTTCGCCTCACCCATGTTGACCATCGTGTCCGCCTCGCCCTCGCGGCTGCCCGCCTCCCGGTGCAGGACCAGGGCCCGGTCGAACGCCTCCCGGGCCTCGTCGATACGGCCGGCGCCGAGGTGGGCGTACCCGAGGCTGTTGTGCATCATCGCCTGGCCGTTGACCGAGCCGAGCTCGCGATAGCGGTCCATGCCCTCGGCGAGCCGCGCGATGCCCTCGGCGAGGTTTCCCGACTCGATCAGGACGTTGCCGAGATTGCCGAGGCTGACCGCCTCGCCGCCGCGCCCGCCGGTGGCCCGGTAGATCGTCAGCGCCTGCCGATGGTGCTCCGCGGCGTCGGCGAGCCGGCCCTGGTCGCGGTACACGTTCGCGATGCTGCCGAGCGCGGCCGCCTCGCCCTGCCGCCAGCCGGCCAGCCCCGCGTCGGCCCGGGCCCGGGCGAAGTGCTCGACGGCGGCCTCGTGCCGGGACAACGACCGGTACGCCTGCGCGAGCGACAGGTGCGCCGCGGCCCGGCCGTGCGGATCTCCGGCGGCCTCCGCCGCGGCGAGCCCGCCCGCAGCCGTCGTCAGCCAGTCGTCGGCGTACCGGCGGGTCCAGAAGTATCCCCGCAGCGTGTCGGCCAGCAGCCAGCTGCAGCGGCGCAGTGCCGGGACCTGCGCGCCGTGGCGCACCAGCGCCACCATGGTGGGCCGTTCGGCGTCGAGCCAGGCCAGTGCGGCGGCCGGGCCGGTGAAGGTCAGGCCCGGCTGCCCGGCCGTGGGTTCCGGCAACCGCTGCATCTGCGGGTACAGCAACCGCGCGGCGGCGCCGGCGGTACGGAGATGGAACTCGTACAGGCGCAGCAGCGCGGACTCCCGTTCCGCGGCGGCGTCCTCGGCGTCGGCCAGCTCGGCGGCGTACAGGTGGAGGAGGTCGTGCCATGCATAGCGACCTGACGCGACCTCCTCGATGAGGTGGGCGTCGGCCAACTCGGACAGCAGCGTGCGGGTGCGGGCCGGGTCGAGGTCGGCGAGCGCGGCGGCCGCCGGAACCGTCACCTCGGCCATCGGCACCAGGCCGGCGAGCCGGAACAGCCGGGACGCCTCCGGTTTCAGCGCGGCGTACGAGAGGTCGAAGGCCGATCGCACCGCGGACTGCTCGTCACCCGGCACGGCGAGCATCGCCAGCCTGTTCCCGGCTTGGAGATCCGCGACCAGGTCGGCGACCGGGCGGCGGGGACGGCACACCAGGTGCGCGGCGGCGATCCGCAGCGCCAGCGGCAGCCGGCCGCAGAGCCGTGCCAGGTCGGCGGTCGCCGCCGGGTCCTCGGTCGCGCGGGTGCCGAGCAGCCCGTTGAGCAGCGCCTCGGCGCCCTCGGGGCTGAGCTCGCCGAGGGTCAGCGGGCGGGCGCCGTCGCGCGCGATCAGGCCGGTGAGCCGGTCCCGGCTGGTGACCAGGGTGACGCAGTGGAGCCCGCCCGGCAGCAGGGGACGGATCTGGTCCGCGCCGGCCGCGTTGTCGAGGATCACCACCAGGCGCCGGTCCGAGACGAGGGTGCGGTAGAGGGCGCCCGCCTCGACGACGTCGACCGGCACCTGGTCGGCCGGCACCCCGAGCGCCCGCAGGAAGGTGGCGAGCGCCTGGGCCGGGTGGACCGGGCTGCCGCCGCTGTACCCGCCGAGGTTGAGGTAGAGCTGGCCGCCGGGGAAGCGGTCCCGCCGGCGCTGCGCCCATTGCACGGCGAGCGCGGTCTTGCCGGCGCCGGCCGTGCCGCCGATGGTGACGACGGCCGTGCCGGCGCCCTCGGCCAGCAGCGCGTCGAGGTCGGCGAGCTGCTCGTCGCGGCCGGCGAAGCCCGCCACCAGCGCGGGCAGTTGCGCGGGCGCGGGGACGGCCCGGGCCGGCTCGGGCAGCAGCAGGGCCGGATCCTGCCGCATGACGGCCCGTTCCAGGCGTTGCAGCGGCAGCCCCGGGTCGAGGCCGAGCTCGTCGGCGAGCACCTGCCGGGTGGCACGGGCGACCGCGAGGGCGTCACCGGCCCGCCCGCTGCGGTACAGCGCGAGCATCAGCTGGGCGGCCGGCCGTTCCCGGTGCGGCTCGGCGGTGACCAGGCCGGTCAGTTCGTCGATCAGCTCGCGGTGCCGGCCGAGGCGCAGCCCGGCATCGATGCGATCCTCGATGGCGGTGAGGCGGGCCTCGACGAGGCCCGCGCCGAGGCGGTCGCAGACGTCCGCCGACGCCGCGCCCTGCAACGGCGGGCCGGTCCACAGCTCGAGGGCGCGGTCGAGCAGCGCGATGCGGCCGGGATCGTCGCCGGCCTCGGCCGCCTGGGCGAGCAGCGCCCGGAAGCGGTGCACGTCGATCAGCATCGGGTCGGCGGCGAGCAGGTAGCCGGCGCCCTGGGTGCGGATCTCGATGCCGTGGTGGCCGGCGAAGATCCCGCGCAGCCCCGACACGCAGACCTGGATCGCGTGGCCGGCCGTACGGGGCGGCGTGACCGGCCACGCGAGGTCGACGAGCCGGTCGATCGGCACCGCCTTGTTGACCTCCAGGGCGAGGACCGCCAGCACGAGTCGTTGCTTTCGCGGGCCGAGCATCAGCGGCGCCGCACCGGCATGCGCCTGCACAGCACCGAGCAGCCGCAGCCGGAGGTCCGTCACGGCCGGAATGGTAACGCCGCGGATCGACCGAGACGGATGATCGATCCGATACCCGATTCACGGCGATGACCAGCGCCATCCCGTGCGCCGGGCCAGCCAGGCGAGGGTCCGGCGCGCGGCGGCGGCCTGAAATCCCCGCAGACGCGGCGACCGGGGCAGATCGGGCCCGCGGCACTCGCGCGCGAAACAGCCGGCGAGCGCGCACAGGAACGCGTCCACCGCCGCGTCCGGCACGTCCCGGCTGAGCGGATGCGTACGCACGACCCGGTCGGCGTCCACGCCGTCGGCGGACGCGAGCAGCAGCACGAGGTCCACCCAGGGGGCGCCGACGCAGGCGCAGGCCCAGTCCACCACGACGACCTCGCCCTGCGGCGTGAGCAGCATGGTGTCCGGGCGCAGATCGGCGTGGAGCAGGGTGTCGCCGGCGGTCCCGGCGGCCCAGCCGGCCTCGAGTCGGGCGAGCCGGGCGAGGTGGTGGCTCGACCACGGGTCCAGGTCGGCCGGCGGGCCGTCCGCCGCGTACTGCCGCCAGCCGGTGAGCAGCGGGGCGAGGGCCGCCTCCACCGTGGGCACCCCGGCCCGGGCCGCCGGCGTCAGTGCCGCTGCCAGCCGACCCAGCGCGGACAGGACCGCCTCGCGCTCCGCCGGCACCCGCAGGTCCGGATGGCGCCCGTCGACGTCGTCGAAGGCCAGTACCACCCAGCCGCGGGCCTGCGCGGTGAACCGCAGCCGGGGCGTGGGTACGTCCGCGCCGAGCAGAGCGGCGTATCGTGCCTCGTTCCGGTACACCCCCACCGACTCGTCGTCCGCCTGGATCGCCTTGACGAACGCCCGCGACCCGTCGGCCAGCAGGACGCGGGCGGCGACGCCCGGCGTGAAGCCACCGGCCTGCCCGGCGGCGGTCCGCACCGGCGCGCCCAGGCAGGTGCCGACCAGCTCGCGTACGTCGACGGGCAGCTCCGACCAGGCCGGCCGCCACGCGGTGGTGGTCATCGCCCGTCCCGGAGGCCGAGGAGACGCTCCAGCACCTGCGCGACCCCGTCGTCGTCGTTGGCGGCGGTGACGATGTCCGCGGCGTGCAGGACGGTGGGGTGGGCGTTGGCGACGGCGACGGCCGTGCCGGCCCAGGCGAGAAGGGGCAGGTCGTTGGGCATGTCGCCGAACGCCACGACGTCCGCGGCGGCGATACCCGCCCGGTCGGCGATCCGGCGTACGGCGGCGGCCTTGGTCACGCCGCTGCGGCCGATCTCGCAGAATGCCGTCGTCGACACCGTCGCGGTCAGCGAGGCGGGCAGCACGGCCGCGATCGCCGGCCAGTAGTCCGGGGCGGCGCCGTCCAGCTGCGCGATGACCTTGCCGAAGCCGCGCTCGTCCACGATCCCGTCGAGGCGTGCGACCCGCTGCGCTCCCCGGCTCAGCGCCGCCTCCAGTTCGAACTCGTGCTCCAGGAGCAGGTCCAGTCCCCGCTCGGCGCCGAGCCGTACCCGTGGATGCGCGTCACGCAGCGCCCGTAGGGTCGCGGCCAGGCCGGCCGCCGGGATGGGCTGCTCGTCGACGATGCGGTGCCGGCCGAAGTCGTACGTGATCGAGCCGTTGCCGCAGACCGCGACCATCATCGCGTCGATCGCGACCGCGATCGCCCGGGTGTCGCGGACCGGCCGCGCGGTGCAGAGCAGCAGCGGCCAGCCGGTACGGCGGACCGCGCGCAGCGCCGCCCGGGAGCGCGGGCTGAGCCGCCCGGCCGAGGTGAGCAGGGTGCCGTCCAGGTCGCAGACGATCATCCTGCGGGTCATCGCGGTGACCGGGCGAGGAGGCGGCCGCTCAGCGCGCGGATCGTCTGGCAGGCGAACAGGTCCTGCACGGTGACGTCGTGGTGGGGCAGCTTCTGCCGCAGGGTGGCGGCGACCCGGAGCAGCTGCAGCGAGTCGCCGCCGACCTCGAAGAAGCGCTCGTCGAGGCCGAACCGGGCGGTGCCGAGCACGTCGGCCCACGTACGCGCGATCGTCGCGGTGACGTCGTCGCCCTCCGGCAGTACCGCAGCGGACGGAACGCCGGCGGGCCCGGGACTCTGGGCCAGGTCGCGCAGCCGGGCCGCGTCCAGCTTGCCGTTGCGGGTCACCGGCAGGTCGCGGACCACGGCCCACAGCGACGGAACGGCGTACCCGGGCAGCCGGTCGGCCGCGAACCGCCGCACCTCGGCGACGAGTCCGGGCCGGTCGTCGGCGACCAGGCCGGCCAGCAGCCGCCGGTCCGCCTCGCCCGGCGTGGCCACGACCGCGACGTCCCGGACCGCGGCATGGTCGCGCAGCACCCGGGCGACCGCCTCCAGTTCGATCCGGAACCCGCGGATCTTCACCTGCCGGTCGCGGCGGCCCAGGAAGCGCAGTCGCCCCTCGCCGTCCCAGCGGGCCAGGTCACCGGTGCGGTAGAGCCGCTCGCCGCCGGACGCCGCGAACTGCCCGAAGGCGGCGGCGGTCTCGGCCGGGCGCCCGGCGTACCCGAGGGCCAGGCCGGCGCCGGAGGTGTGGAGCTCGCCGATCCCGCCGGGCGGCACCGGGCGGCCGTGCTGGTCGAGCACGGCCACGCCGGTGCCGGCGACCGGGCGGCCGATCGGCAGCGGATCGCTGACCTCGGCCGGATCGTCCACCGCGTGGGTGGTGGTGAACGTCGTGTTCTCGGTGGGGCCGTACCCGTTGGTGACGCGCAGCCCCGGGCAGGCCGCCAGCACCCGGGCGACCTGGGCGGGCGGCACCACGTCGCCGCCGGTGAGGATCTGCCGCAGGCCCGCGAACGCGTGCGGCTGGTAGTCGGCGACGAGCCGGAACAGCCCCGCGGTCAGCCACAGCCCGGTGGTGCGCCGCTCGGAGAGGAACGTGGCGAGCGCGGCCGGCGTCGGATAGCCGTCCGGGAACACGTCGACGGTTCCGCCGGCCAGCAGCGGGGCGAAGATCTCCAGGGTGGACGCATCGAAGGCCAGCGGCGCCAGCCGGACGAACCGGTCGGTGGCGCCGGGCACGAGGAAGTCCGCGTCACGGGTCAGCCGGACGACCCCGCGGTGGGGGACCCTGGCACCCTTGGGCACTCCGGTCGAGCCGGAGGTGAAGGCGATGTACGCCACCCGCTCCGGGTCCTGCCCGGCCGCCTCCGGAATGTCCCCGCGACACGCGGTGCCGTCCCACGGGTCGATGATGCGCAGGTCGGCGCGGTCGTCGTCGCCCAGCACGATGCGCGCCCCGGCCGCCTTCCGCATCCCGGCGGCCGTGGACGCCGGCACGTCCGCCTCGATCCCGGCGTACGCCGCACCCAGGCGCAGCACGGCGAGCACCGCGACGATCTCCCGGGCGGAGCGGCGGACCGCCAGCGCCACGCAGTCCCCGGCCCGTACGCCCGCCGCGGCCAGCTCGGCGGACTGCCGCTCCGCGGCGTTCCTGAGTTCGGCGTAGGTGAGCGTGCGTGCCGGGTCGCCGTCGCGGACAGCGATCCGGTCGGGCCCGGCGGCCACCGCCGCCTCGAACAGGTGCCAGATGCCGGCGGGCCCCGCGACGTCCGGGCCGGCGCCGAGCTTCGCGAGCCGCTGCCGCTGGGCCGGCGTCATCGTCCGGACCTCCGCGAGCGGCGCGCCGGCGGCCATCTCCTCCAGCGCCTGATTCAGCGCGCAGGCGAGTTCCGCCGCCTCGTCCGGTCGCAGGACGTCGGTGGCGTACTCCAGCGCCAGCCGCGGCCGGTCCGCCCACCGCTGGACGTACAGGACGGCGTCGTAGACGGTGCCGCCGCAGTGTCCCTCGTGCACGGTGGCGGTCACGCCGAACGCGCCCAGTTCCTCGGGGACCAGCTCGTCGTGCGCGGCGAACGCGACCTGGACGAGCGGGTGCCGCGCGTCGTCGCCGCCGAGCTCGAGCGCCGCGACGATGTCCTCGAGCGGGACGTCGGTCGCCGCGAGCGCCGTACGCAGGCCCGCCGCCGTGCGGCGCACATGGTCGGCGACCGTGCCGGCGTCGTCGATCTGGCACACCACCGGCACCATCGTCAGGCAGGGGCCGACGACGTCCAGCGTCGCGGCGGTCCGCCCGGCGGCCACCACGCCCATCACGAACTCCGGCACGGCCGTGCGACGGGCCACGACCAGCGACCATGCCGCGAGCAGAACGGTGTTGCGGGTGGTGCCGCAGCCGCGGGCGAGCGCCGTGCAGGCATCGCGCGCCGCGTCGGAGAGCCCGAAGAGCAGCCGCGTCCCGGTCCGGCCGGCGTGCCCGGGCCGCGGGGCGTCGGTCGGCAGCTCCAGCGTCGTGGGCGTGCCGGCCAGCGCCTCGGCCCGCTGCCGCGCCCGCTCGGCGACCGCGCCGGTGCGCTCGGCCGCGACCACCGCCTCCAGCGCGGGCGCGGTCGTGGTCAGGTCGGCGCCGCCGAGGCCGGCGACGAGCTCACGGAAGAGCAGGCCGACGCTCCACCCGTCGACGAGGGCGTGATGGACGAGCAGCGACAACACGATGCGGGACGGGCCCGCCGGGGTGACCGCGAACACCACCGGCGGGCGCCGGAACGGGTCGAGCAGGCGGCCCGCGGCGGGGGCGAGAATCGCCTGGACCGCGGCGACCGGGTCGCAGCCGTCCGGCGGCACCGGCAGATCGAGAACGACCGGCGTCCACCGTGGCAGCACCCGGCGGGCGAGGCCGTCCCCGTCCTGGACGAAGACGGTCCGCAGCGAGGCGTGCCGCCGGGTCAGCGCACCGAGCACCGAGCCCAGCCGCTCCGGATCGACCCGCCCGCGCAGATCCGCGCTGAACAACAGGTGGAACGGGGTGCCGCCGTGCAGTTGCTCGCCGACGAGCATCGCCTGCTGAACGCGGGAGGCCGGCCGCAGACCGCTGGAGGGGGCCACCGCCGGCGCGGGTGTGGCCGGGACCGCGGCGTCGAGGACGCCGGCGAGCGGCTCGGGGCCGAGCAGTGCGGGCACCGGCACGGTCAGGCCGTGCCGGAGCTCGATCCGGGCGGCGCACTCGATCGCGCGCAGCGACGTGCCGCCCAGCGCGGTGAACGACAGCCGCGCGGCGTCGGCGGTGGTGACCTCGCGGCCGAGTACCTCGGCGGCCACTGTCAGGGTGTCGATTCGGTCCACGGTGGCCAGCGTGCCGACGTACGCGGGCGGCGGTAAGGCCCGAAGGTCGGGCCGAAATTGCGCCCCGACCGGGCGGACCAAAGTGGCCTTGTCCGCGCTCCGCGGCCGCGCCCAGACTCGGCTCGCTCACAGGGGGAGGAATTCTATGGACACCAGGACCGCGCCGGACATCGAGGGGCGCAGCAAGCGGGTCTGGCGGGACAGCGACGACACCTGCGTCGTCGAGCTGATCCCGAGCCTGCGCAGCTTCACGTACGACCGCGACGAGCTGATCGAGGACACCGGACCGCTGCGGCTCGACTTCTACGAACGGGCGGCGGCCCGGCTCGCCGCCGCCGGCCTGCGGACCGCGTTCCTGGAGCGGCTCGGGCCGATCCGGTACCGCGCCCGGTACCGGCCGGCGCCGCCGTTCGAGGTGATCGTGAAGAACCGGGCCGTCGGCTCCACCACGATCAAATATCCGGGGCTGTTCGAGGCCGGCTGCCGGCTGCCGCGGCCGGTGGTCAAGTTCGACTACCGGGTGGACCCGGAGGACCAGCCGATCGGGGAGGACTACCTGCGGGCCCTGGACGTCCCGGTGGACGCCTTCCGGGACACGGCGTTCGCCGTGAACGCCGAACTGCGCGCCTGGCTCCATCCGCTGGATCTCTGGGACTTCTGCCTGATCCTCGCCGTGGACACGGACGGCGCGCCGATCGTCATCTCCGAGGTGTCGCCGGACTGCATGCGGCTGCGCCACCCGGACGGCGCCAAGCTCGACAAGGACCTGTTCCGCGACGGCGGGCGGCCGGAGGAGATCACCGCGGCATGGCGCAGGCTGCTCGATGAGCTCCGGTGAGGGCTGGTCGTCGCCGTTCGCAGGGCGCCGCCTCGCGAGGTGGCCCACGATGAGGGTCGCCGACCTCGACGAGTTGCAGGCCGCCGTACGGTCGGTGCGCCTCCGGCACGGCCTCGGCGTGACCGCACGGGTCGCGCTGCTGGACACGTGCGCCGAGCTGGGCGAGCTGGCCGGCGCGTATCTCAAGGACACCGGGTACGCCGATGCGCCGGAGCCGGGGGCGCCCACCGAGCGGATCCAGGCCGAGTTCGGCGACGTCCTGTTCTCGCTGCTGAGCTTCGCCGTCGCCGCGGGGCTGAGCGCCCGGGAGGAGCTGACCGCGACGCTGGACCGGTACGAGACCAGGTTCGGCTCCGCCGCCCGCGGTGGTGACCGGCATGGGTGACTACCACGTCCACCTGCACCCCCACGTGCCGCGGCCGGACAGTCCGCCGCCGGGCGTGTACCCGGTGGACTACGTCGACGCCTTCGTCGAGACCGCGCTTTCCCGCGGCGCCACCGAGGTCGGGTTCACCGAGCACCTGCACCGCTTCGTCGACTTCGAGCCGGCCGTCGCGGGCTTCTGGAACGTCGGGTCGCGCCCGGATCTCGTCGAGCACTCCCGTACGTATTACTACGACGACCTCAACCTGCGGCTGGACCGGTACGTGGAGGCGGTGCTGGGCGCCCGGGACCGCGGCCTGCCCGTCCTCCTCGGTATGGAGGTCGACTTCTTCCCGGCGCACCTGGAGAAGATGACCGCCGTCCTGCGGCAGTACCCGTTCGACTACCTGATCGGCTCGGTGCACTGGATCGATGCCTGGTCGGTGGACCACCCGGCGGTGGCCTACGAGTTCGAGCGCCGGGGCGTGCGCCGGGCCTACGAGGACTACTTCGGGCTCGTCGCGGACCTGGCGGAGTCCGGCCTGGTCAAGGTGCTCGCCCACCCCGACGTGGTGAAGAAGTTCGGGCACCGCTGCGCCGAGGAGCCGGTCGACCTGTACCGGAAGGTGGTCGGCGCCGCCCAGCGTGGCGGAGTCGCCATGGAGGTCTCCAGCGCCGGCCTGCGCTACCCGGTGGGGGAGCCGTACCCGTCGCCCTCGCTGCTGCGGATGAGCTGCGAGGCCGGCATTCCGATCACCCTGGCCAGCGACGCCCATTACCCCGAGCAGGCCGCGGACCAGCACCGTGAGCTGGTGCGCTACGCCCGCGCGGCCGGATACCGCCACCGGCTCGCGTTCGGGGTGGGCGGTGCCGCCGAGCTGGTGCCGCTGCCGGACCCGGACGCCGCCGAGCCGATCGACCCGACGAGCAACGAGGCTGAGAGATGACACGAGACGCAGTCCTGATCACCGGCGGCGGGGGCCGCCTCGGCAGTGCGCTGGCCCGCCGGCTCGCCGGAGCCGGCCACGCCGTGACGGCGGTGGACCTCGGCTTCCCGAGCTGGCTCGACGACCCGGCGCTGCCCGTACGGTGCGTGCAGGCGGATGTGCTCTCGGCGGCCGGCGGGGACGAGCTGCACCGCGCGATCGCCGACTGCGGCGTCGTCGTGCACCTGGCCGGCCTGCACGGCCTGCACCTGCGGCAGGGGGCGAGCGTCGCCGACCTGTGGCGCTCCAACGTGGAAGGCACCCGCCGCGTCACGGCGGCTGCGGTCGACGCCGGAGTACGCCGGATGGTGCTGGCGAGCACCACGGCGGTGTACGGCCCGGGAAGCGCGCCCGGCCAGCCCGCCGCGATCCTCGACGAGGCCCGCACCCCGCAGCCGGACAATCCGTACGCGACCGCGAAGCTCGCCGCCGAGTCGGTGATGGCCACCGCGGCCGGTTCGGGCATCGAGGTGATCTCCCTGCGCATGGGCCGGTTCTTCCGCGAGGACGAGCGCTCGTACCAGATCCGCAAGCTCTCCACCGGGCTGGACCTGGAGGACGCCATCGACGCGATGGAGGCGGTCTGCGTGGCCGACCAGCTGGCGAGCGGCGTCTACTGCGTCGCCAGCGACCTGCCGCTGAGCCGCGCCGACCGGTACGCCCTCGGCGAGGACTGCCACGCGATCCTCGACGGCCATCTGCCGGGCTTCGTCGCCGCGGCGGCACAGCGGGACTGGCCGCTGCCGTCCCAGGTGGGGCGGTCGGTCGACTCGAGCAAGCTCCAGGCAGCGACCGGCTACCGGCCGCGGCGCTCCCTCGCCCGTACCGCCGAACGGTGGCGGGCCGAAGCGCTGCGGCTCGGTCAGCCTCCCCAGCGCATCACGATGAGAGAAGAGGTAACTCCATGACAGTAAGCGGATCGACGACGGGTGGCGTACTCGCCGTCCACGGGGGGACGCCGGTCATCGAACCGGCGCACCGCTTCAAGTGGCCGAGGGTCACCGACGAGGACCGGGCCGCGGTGACGGACCTGCTGGTGCGCGGGGAACTCTCCTATTACGGCCGGGAAGGGGTGCTGACCGAGCTCGAGGATTTCTGGTCGGATCGGCTGGAGGGCCGGCGCACGCTCGGGCTCTCCTCGGGTACGGCGGCACTGCACTCGGCGTTCTTCGCCCTCGGCACCGGACCGGGCGACGAGGTGCTGTGCCCGACCAACACCTTCCTCGCGACCGTGATGCCGCTGGTGCAGCTGGGCGCCGTACCCGTCCTCTGCGACGCCGAGGCGGACACCGGCAACATCGACCCCGCTTCCATCGCCGCGGCCATCACGCCGCGGACCGTCGGCATCGCCGTCACCCACCTGTGGGGGCACCCCTGCGAGATGGACGCGATTCTCGAGATCGCCCGCCGGCACGGCCTGTGGGTCGTGGAGGACTGCTCCCACGCCCACGGTGCGACGTACCACGGCCGCGAGGTCGGCACGCTCGGCGACGCCGCCGCGTTCAGCTTCCAGGCGGCGAAGATCGTCTACGCCGGCCAGGGCGGCCTGCTCGCCTCCAAGGAGACGGAGGTCCACGAGCGGGCGTGCCTGCTCGGCCACTTCCGCGTACGGTCCGAGCAGGACGTGGCCGGCCCGCTCAAGCGGTACGCCAGCACCGGGTTCGGGCTGAACTATCGGATGCACCCGTTCGCGGCCGCGATGGCGTTGCAGAGTTCCCGCGCCATGCAGGACCGGATCGCCGGCCGGGCCGAGCTGCTCGGCCGGCTCGCCGAAGGGCTGGCCACCATCCCGGGCCTCGTCCCGCCCGTCACGCGGGAGGGTTGCGACCGCGGCGCGTACTACGGCTTCAAGGTCCGGCTGTCCGGGCCGTGGCTGGAAGCCGGCGCCGAGACGGTCGCGCACGCGCTGAGCGCCGAAGGACTGGACGTCCACCCGCCGGGTTCGCGGCCCCTGCACCTGCTGCCCTTCTTCGCCGACGGAGCGGTGCCGCTGCGCCGCAACGCCCGGGCGTCGCAGTTCCCCGCGTACAAGGAGGGTGACTTCCCGGTGGCGGAGGAGGTGTGGCGGACCTCGCTGAGCCTGCCGACCTTCACGTTCGCCGACGAGGCCGCCCTCGTCGATCGCTACTGCGAGGCGTTCGAGAAGGTCGCGGCCCAGCTGCCGAGGCTGGCCGAGCGCGGGACGCGGCCGTGACGGGCCGCGCCGCCGAGCCGGTCCCCACCGACATGCTGATCTCGTCCTGGGGAGTCGATGCGGCCCGGCTCGGCGCCGCACTCCGCCCGCGGACCGGGGCCGCCCGGATGTTCCTGGCCGGGAAGCTCGCCGACGACCTCAGCGGCAGCCGGGGGCCGCTGGAGGTGGTCGCCGTCACCGAGCGGCCCGGCGAGGTGACGGAGCATTCCTTCGAGCCCAGCAGCATCACGGGGTGCCCGGTGACCGTGGCGGTCACCGTGCTGCCGCTCGACACCGTCCGGTCGTGGTCCGTTCCGCTGGTACGGCTCCTCACCGGCCCCGGGGTACTGCCGCCGGAGATGCCGGGGCCCGTGGCCGTCGGCTTCCACGCGCTCTACACCCAGCGGGGACTGGTGCTGGGCGACCGCTACCTCGACGCGGAGCTGGAGGAGGCGCACGCCGAGGTGATGCCCCTGTACGTGGCCGCCAGGCAGGTGCACCGCCTGCGCCGCAACGCCTCCCTGGCGGACCGCCCGGTGGCGCGGCTGACCGTGCTCGTCCGTGCCCTGCTCGGCGCGTGGGGATACTGCAATCCCTACCCCGCGACGCTGGCCCCGCTGTTCGAACGGGCGGCACGGCGGCAGCGGCTTGCGCCGGAGCTTCCGGCCACGGTCCGGCGGGTGCTGGCCACCTCCGCGGAGGGCGCTGAGGTGCGGGCCGCCGTGGCGCAGCTCGAGGCGTTGTGCGCGGCCGACCCGGTGCTGCGGTTCTGCGAGAACCTCGTCCGGTTCGCGCCGGCCGGTGCCGGTGCCGGTGCGGTCAGCGTAGGCGGATAACAGCGATGGCGACGGCCCGGCGCGGTGACTCGCGCCGGGCCGTCGCCATCGCTGGGGCGCCTACCCGACCTCGGCCGCCAGGTGGGCGGTCCGCCGCGGTCCGCCGCCGACGGCCAGGTGCCGGCAGACGAAGCCGGTCACGAGGAACAGCGCCGCGAGGGTCAGCCAGCCGAGCGCCCCGAATCCGACCACCAGCGTGGTGATCAGGGCCGGCCCCAGGAACTGGGCGATGCCGCGGCCCAGCCCGAACACGGCCTGGTACTCGCCCTGCCGGCCGGGCGGGGGAAGCTCGAAGGCGAGGCCCCAGCCGCCGCCGGCCTGCCAGATCTCGCCCACCGACAGGATCACCGTCCCGGCGACGAGGGCGATCATGCCGCCGGCGGGGCCGAGCCCGCTGCTGATCGCGCAGACGGCGCAGCCCGCCGCGAGAACGACACCGGCACGGCGCTGCAGCGCGGCGGCCCCGGCCACCGAGTCGGCGCCGCGGGTGAGGCGGACCTGGAGCATCACGACGATCACCGTGTTGACGACGATGAAGACCGACACGAGGCCGGCCGGCGCCGCCCTGCGGCTGACGATCCACAGGGGAAGGCCGAGGGTGAGCACGGTGGAGTGCAGCTCCAGCACTCCGTTGGCGATGGTGATCAGGACGAAGCGGGTGTCCCGCAGGGCGTGGCCCAGCGGCGCCCTGCCGGTCCGGGGCACGTCGCTGTCCGCCTGCGCCGGTGACCGCAGCCGCCATACGGCGAGGCCGCACACCGCCTGAGCCAGGGCGTTGGCGAGGCACACCGCCCAGAACGTGGCGTGGCTGGGCGCGGCGAGGACCACCGCCGCCAGCCCGGCGCCGAGGAGGAAGCCGATGTTGAAGGCGCTGCGCATCTGGGCCCGGGTCCGTACGGCCTCCGCCGGCGGCAGCAGGGCGTGCAGCGTGGCCGACCGCAGCGGGCTGGCGGAGATCTCGGCCATGGCGATGAGGCTCGCCAGGGCGGCGAACGAGGGAAAGCCGCCGGCGAGCGGGTAGAGGCTGAAGAGCAGCGCCAGCGCCAGATGGTTCCCGGCGAGCAGCCGGCGGGCGCCGTGCCGGTCGGCGAGACGCCCCATCGGCACGGTCACGAGGAAGCCGGCGAGCCCGGCGAGGGACAGGCCCAGCCCGACCTGACCGGGCTCGAGCCCGACGACGCGGACGAAGAACACGGCACTGGACGTCAGGAACAGGCCACTGCCGCCGGACTGGACCACGGTCACGAACACCATGCGCCGGCCGGGGCCGGCCGCCGGCACCAGGTCCAGCGACCGCAGCACCGTCCTCATCGCCAGCCCGTCCGGTGGGCGAGCCAGCCCAACGTGAGCTCTCCGTTGCGGGCCTGGAACCGCCGCAGGTACGGCGAGCGGGGCAGCTCGGGTTTGCGGCTCTCCCGTGCCCAGAGCCCGGCGAGGGCGCACAGGAACGCGTCGATCGCCTCGGCGGGCACGTCGCGGGTGACCGGATGGGAGCGGACGATCTGCTCGCCGTCGAGTCCGTCCACCGAGCCGAGCAGCACCAGCAGGTCTACCCAGGCGGCGCCGACGCAGGCGCAGGCCCAGTCCACGGTGAGCACCTCACCGGCGGCGGTCAGCAGCATGTTGTCCGGCCGGAGGTCGAAGTGCAGCAGGGTGTCGCCCGCGGTGGCCGCCACCCAGTGGCTCTCCAGCTCCACGAGCCGATCCAGGTTGCGCCGGGCCCACGGGTCGAGGTCGGCGGGCGGCCCGTCGGTGGCGTACTGCCGCCACACGTCCACCAGCGGACGCAGCTCCGCCTCGCACGTGGGGGCCTCCGGCAGCGGATTGGGTGTGAGCACCTCGGCAAGCCGCTCGAAGGCCGACAGCACCGCGGCCAGCTCGCCCGGCTCGGACAGGTCCGGGTTGCGCCCCTCGACGTCGGCGAAGACGAGCACCACCCAGCCGTCGGCCTGCAGGCTGAACTCGAGCCGGGAGGCGGGGACGGCGGCGGGCAGGCGGGCGGCGCACCACGCCTCGGCCCGGTAGGCGGGTGCCAGCTCGTCATCGGCGGGCATCGCCTTGGCGAACACCCGCCGGCCGTCGGCGAGCGTCAGGCGGGCGGCCAGCCCGTGCGTGAAGCCGCCGGTCTGGTCGACGGCGTGTACGGTCGGCGCCCCGAGGCGGGACTCCAGAGTGGCGAGCAACGTCGCCGGCAGCGCTGTCGTCCAGCGCGGGCGCACAGCGGTTGCCTCGGGCACGGTGGTTCCGGTCATGCCTTCGATCCTTTCGAGGTGGCGGGCGTCGCCTGCCGGCGCGGGAAGACGATCCGGTCGGCGGCCACCGCGACCTCCTCGCCGTACGGGACGATCCAGGAGGGACAGGTGTGGCCGAGGTCGGTGTTGACGACGATCGGGTAGCCGGCCGCCGGCAGAAGTCGGTCGACCAGCCCGCCGACGATGCGGGCCCACTCCGGCAAGGGCATGAGCGGATGCGCCCCGATCAGCATGCCGGCGAGCCCGGTGAGGTCGACGCGCTCGCACAGCGCCTCGAAGAGCGGCCCGACGGGCAGCCCGTGGTAGGAGATGTCCCAGAACAGCACCGCCCCGTCGAGCTCCAGGCCGAAGTCCGTCACCAGGTCGGGCAGGATCGAGATCTCCCCGCCCCACAGGGGCCCACGCGCGGTTCCCGGTCGCAGCCAGGTCCACCCGCCCGCGATGTCCCGGCCGCGCGGCTCCCGCTCCCGCTCGGGGACGTACCAGTCGATCAGGGCTCCGGTACGGTCGGGCATCGCCTCGCACACCAGGGGCTCGTCGCTGGCCAGCGCCTCCGCGAGGTGCCGCAGGGTCTCCGGGTACGCACCGCCCGCCTCGCCGATGTGCACCATGTGGGAGATGCCGTAGAGCGAGCTGATACCGGCACGCCGGGCGAGGAACGCGTTGAGGTAGACGTTGTCGCAGTAGCCGACGAACGGCTTGGCGTTCGCGGCGATCGCGTCCGGGTCGAGAAGGTCGATCAGCTCCTGGCTGCCCTGACCGGCGTCGGAGGCGAGCACGACGTCGACCTCCGGGTCGGTGAACGCCGCCATGAAGTCCGCCGCCCGTTGCTCGGCGGTGCCGGCGGTCATTCCGTCGGCGGACACCTGGAAGGCGTTCGCGCCGTAGCTGACGGTGTAGCCGTGGTCCCGCAGCACCTGTTCGGCCCGGCGGGTGCGTTCGGGAATGTAGGAGATGGTCGGCATCGCCGGACTGACGAGCCTGATGTGTGCGCCCGGCCGGACCGGTGCCGGCGGGCGGACGGGGCTGGATACGGTGAAGTCCATATGTCTCACGCCCGCCATGCTCCCGGCGCCCGCGGGCGCGGAACAGGAACCCGGGAGAGGCCGAAAGTGCGCCCCTGGTGAGCGGCACCATCGTGCACTTGTTCCGGCCGGGGCCGTGCCGGTAGTCATGGGACGACCACCGGACGCGAAGGGACGACTGCCATGGACGCCACCACGATCGGGGACCCGCCCGCCGCGCTGGTCACCGGCGCCAGCCGCGGCACCGGCCTGGCGATCGCCGCGGAACTGCACCGGCGGGGTTATCGGGTGGGCGCGCTCCAGCGCACGCCGACGGGAGCCGACTGGCTGCACGAGTTCCCGTGCGATCTCACGGCACCGGATTCGATCGATGCGGCGGTCGCCGCGGCCGTCGAGCGGTTCGGTCGCCTCGACGCCTGCGTCGCCAACGCGGCCGTCCGCCGGCTGGCACCGGTGGGCCGGCTGGAGCCCGCCGACTGGGACGAGTCCGTGGCGGTCAACCTCACGGCGGTCTTCCGGCTGGTCCGGGCGACGCTACCGGCGATACGCGCCAGCGGCGGCAGCTACGTGGTGATCGGCAGCCACGCCGGCACCCACTTCTTCGAGGGGGGCGCCGCCTACAGCGCCACGAAGGCCGCGCTCAAGGCGCTGGTCGAGACGCTGCTGCTGGAGGAACGGCCGAACGGGGTACGCAGCACGCTGCTCAACCCCGGCGCGATCGCGAACCGGTACGGCCACGACACCCCGCTCAAGATGGCCACCGCGTCGGTCGCGCACTGGGTGGGCGCACTCGTCCAGGACCAGCCCGCGGACGTGGCGGTGGGGGAGGTGGAGCTGCGACCGGCGCGACTGGCCGATCCCCTCCTGGCGGGGATGGCGCGGCTGCAACACGTCTAGGTGCGTGGCGGCGCCACCGCCAGCAGCGCGACCTCGGTACGGTTCGAGCAGTCGAATTTGATCAACAGGTTGGACACGTGCCGCTTCACGGCATGACTGGAGATGCCGAGGCTGCGCGCGATCTGCTGATTGCTGCGGCCGCGGGCGACCAGCGCCATCACGGTCTGCTCGCGGGCGGTGAGCCGGCCGGCGAGGTGACTCCCGGCCGGCTCCGGCGCGGCGGCCGGCGGCTCGGCCTGCTCGTGCTGGCGGATCAGGGCGCGGCGGATCGCGGCCGGCATCGAGGCGGCCACCGCCCGGCGCAGCACCTCGTGCACGAACACCAGGTCGCCGCCGTCGGACGAGCGCAGCAGGCCGGCATCCAGGGCCTCCTGCCAGGCCGGCAGCAGGACCGCGGCGGGCCGCTCGACCATCTCCGCGATCCGGTCCAGATCGAGGACCGGCCCCAGCACCGCGGCGACGCACAGCACCTGGCGGCAGCCGGGCCGGCGGGCGGCCAGGATCTCCCGCGCCAGGGCCAGCGCCCGCTCGGGCAGGTGGTCCGGATCGTCGTCGTCCAGGACGGCCAGCCCGTCGTCGAGGCGGATCCGCCCCTCGTGCAGCAGGCCGTCGACCAGGGCCCGGGTCCATTGCGGATCGCCGTCCGCGCCGGCGATCAGGTCGAGCAGGCGGGTTGCGGGCGGGGCACCGAAGGCCGCGGTGCAAAGCCGAAGAACCGTATCCAGGTCACTCATCGAACGGCTCGTCCTTTCCGACACACCGGCGGCTCCGGGTGCCGCCCGCTCAGTGCCGAACATCGTGGGGAAGGCCACTCAGAGTTTGCTCCGAGTTGGCTCCGAGTTCGCACAGCGGCGGGGCGGGCGGGGGCCGCCGGGACCTGCGACCCCCGCCGGGACTTCCGCGATCAGCAGCTGGAGACCCACTTGTGGGACGAGATGTTGTCGTTCGCGTTCTGGCCGGCGCCGGCGCCGTTGTTCGGGAACGACACGCTCTGCAGGTTCTCGATGTACGTGCCCCGCCAGAGGCAGATGGACGCGCCGCCGTAGTTGGTGTCCCAGTACATGCGGACGTCGTCGTTGCCGCCCAGGTAGCCGTTGTTCCAGACGGAGCTGGCCTGGTTGCGGCACCCGGCGCCGGTCCAGTCGGCGGAGTTGCCCTGCCACGCGCACTTGTGGCCGCTGTAGCGCCACTCGTTCCAGGCGTAGAAGTTGCCGTCGGCGCTGCCCGCCGGGGTGTCGGCGTGCGCCGCGGACGGCGCCAGGAAACCGCCGACGGCGATTGCGGTCAGGGCGCCGGCGATTGCGAAGCGCATCTTCATCTGATTTCTCCTTGTGTTACCGGAACCGTGGCGCACGCCACGGAGACTCAGCGGGGGTCACAGCCGGGCGTCGACCGCGGCCCGGGCCCGCGGCAGGGCCTGTACCTGCAGGCGGAGCGCCAGGTCGACGTCCGCGCGATGGTCGGCGTTCAGTGCGTCCGTGTAGTGCCGGGCGAGTTTCCCGGCGGTGGCCGAGAGGCCTGTCCGCGTCGCGCAGGTGGCTTCCGCCCGGGCGACGGCCAGTTCCCGGACCCGGCTCGGCCCGGTCGCCGGGGTGTCCGCGAAGGCGCTGCGGGCGGCCGCCGGTGACGCGTACGGATGCCCCTCGGCCGCCATGCACCGCGACCAGCGGGCCACCGCCGCCGTGTAGCGGGCGTCGCCGAGCACCCGCTGCTCGACGAGGCCCTTGAGCGCGCTCACCACGCCGCGGGACCGGGTCCATCGGGCCAGGTCGCCGTAGAGCGCGCGTTCGGCCTGCGCCTGGCAGCCGCGTTCGCTGCGGCGGATCAGCATCCCGTTCGGCAGCCGCACCGACACGACGTCGGCGTCGCGGCCGGGCCGCGGGTCGCCGTTGAGCGCGTCGGCCGCAGCCTGCCGCTGCTGCGGCGACAGGGCGAGCGTGTACGCGCGGTTGGGATCCGACTCCTGCGCCCGGCGGACCCTTTCCCGGACGTCCGAGCCGTACCCGTGCGCCCGTGCCCACGCCACGTCGTCCAGGACGTACGGGAAATCCCGGTCCTCGGCCACCGGGTTGCGTGCCTCGACCGTCCAGCGGAAGCCCGCGCGCTCGAGGCACCTCTTGATCAGGGTCTGCTCGCCGAGGTGGAGGAGACCGGCCTCCTCAGCCGTGATCGCCCGTGCCGGAACGTCGACCGGCACGGCCGGCGTGGCCGTCGTGCGCGCCGTGCATCCCGTCGCCACCACACCGATGACCGACAGCAGACATGCCCATCGTCCCGCTTGCCCTGTGACCGCTCCGGTCATCGATGCCCCCGTTGTTGCCGTCCCCTTGCACGCCGGGAACGTTAGGGCCGGGAGGCAGGCGCGGGTACCTGCAAGGTTGCAGGGGCGGCCGACCCGATAATGTGCCCGGCGACGAGCGGAGGGGGGCGCGACGTGGGCGCAGCGGGGGTCATCGTGCAGAGTTGCGACGATCCGCCCGTGGTGCGGCAGCTCGCCCCGGGAGAGGCGGCCACCTTCGGCCGGGGATCACCGCAGGCGCCGGTCGACATCATGCTGCCCGACGTGGCGGTCTCCCGCGTGGCGGGGCGCATCCTGGCCGTGGAGGACCACTGGCTGGTGAGCAATCTCAGCGC
The DNA here is from genome assembly GCF_044465265.1 of Actinoplanes sp. NPDC049681. Classification (NCBI taxonomy): domain Bacteria; kingdom Bacillati; phylum Actinomycetota; class Actinomycetes; order Micromonosporales; family Micromonosporaceae; genus Actinoplanes; species Actinoplanes sp. NPDC049681. The sequence goes on along the minus strand of NZ_JBITLP010000009.1, from coordinate 56,716 downwards.
CCGCAGCACGTACGTCATCGAGAACCCGGAGGGCGGCGGGGAGTTCGTCAAGGTGGCGCCGCGCCGGCTGGACATGCCCGTACCGTTCGAGTTCTCCCGGGTCGTGGTGCCGGGGACCGACGGCCATGCCGCGTTCTACGTCTTCGCTCCGCAGCACGCCTATGCGGATGTGGCGCCGACGCCCGACGGCTCGGCCGACGCCACCCGGGTCTCCTTCCCGCTGGACGAGACCGCGAAGTACTTCCTGATCCTCGTCGCGCTCTGCGAACCCCGGCTCCGGAACGCCTCGAGCGTGGTGATCCCGACCGCGCCGGAGGTGCTGGAGCGGCTTTCCGGTCTGCCGGCCGCCGCCGGCCTCACCCGGGCGGCGGTCAACTTCCACGTCGGCTATCTCGCGCGCGAGAAGCTGCGGGTGAAGACGCCGGACGACACCGACGGCACCAAGGCCGATTGGCAGCGGAGCGCTCTGGTGTCGGTCGCCCTCCAGTTCGATCTGGTACGGGAGGAGCACCTCGCCCTGCTGGACGGAGCCTAGGACGCGGCGGGCCTCGGTGACGCCGGGACGACCGGACGGTAGCGGGCCAGGGAGGTGCGGACGCGGCCGATGTAGGCGATCACCTTGGGCCGATCCGTCGGTACGCCATGGGACTGGCGGACCACGTCGTCCGAGGTCCGGTAGGCGGCGGCGAGGTTCTCCTCCGGGGAGCCCGGCAGCCCCTCCAGCTTCGGCGCCATCGCGCACAGGTACCGGCCCATCGCGGGGATGGACAGCTCGGGCGGGAACGGCGGCGCCGGCACCTTGTCCCGGTGCCCGGCCGGCATGTAGTACTGCAGGACGCCCGGCGTCCACCGGGCGATGCCGTACTCGTCCTGGGCCGGGTCGGCCAGCCGGGCGTCGAAGTTGCTCTCCGCCTTGAGCATGGCGGCCACCAGCGCCGGCGTCACGGCCTTGTCGTCCGGGCACGTGGTGCCGGCCTCGACGATCAGGTCGTAGTAGGCCGGCGGGATGTCGGCATCGGTGCGGAAGTGGCGGTCGTACGGGCTCGGGGCGGCCGACCGGGCGCCGCCGTCGCTCCGGGCGCCCGTTGCCGCCTGGACGGTCGCCACCGTGGCCCCGGCGGCGCAGGCGAGGGCCGCGGCGAGCACCGCGCCGCGCCGGCGCGACGACACCAGGCGTCGGGCCAGCGGTCGCCGGCTGCCCCCTGAAGCCGCGATGATGTCGCGCGCCCGCCGGTGCAGCGCCGCGGCGTCGTGGCGCTGACGCGCAGCGTGGTCCGTTGCCAGGCAGTCGGTGATGAACTGCCGCCAGGGTGCGGGGAGCCCGTCCGGCAGGTGGAGGGCCGCCCGCCCGGCGGCGTAACCCGCGGCGGCCGCGGCACGTGCCCGGGAAGTCACGCCGGGGAAGGGCAGGCGCCCGGTGAGCAGCTGGCACGCGGTGACACCCAGCGCCCAGACGTCGGCGGTCTGGCGCACCGCCACGCCTCTGCCGCCCGTGGGCTCGGCCCAGCGCTCGGGTGGCACGTAGTCGCAGGTGCCGCCCGGGGGCAGGTACGCGTGCGTCCCGTCGATGTGCGCGGCGAGCCCGAAGTCCGCGAGTCGTACGGACCCGTCGGGCATGAGGAGGATGTTGCCCGGCTTCAGGTCGCCGTGCACCCACCCCGCGCGGTGCAGGTGGGCGAGGGCGTCGCAGATCTCGGCGATGATCCGCGGTGCGTCCGCGAGACCGGCGCCGGCCGCCCGCTCGAGCGCCGCCGCCGCTGATCCGGCCGCCAGCTCCATGGCGAGGACCGTCCCGCCGTCCAGCGCCGGGTGGGCCGGATCGTCGATCACGGTGACGTCGAGCAGCCGGATCAGCCCCGGGTGATCGACGTGCCGGTGCACGGCGACCTCGCGGTCGGCCATGTCCGCGAGATGGCTGAGCTGCCGCACGGTCAGCGTGCCGGTCGGGATGAACTTCAGCGCGGCTTGCAGCGGTGTGCCCGCGTCGCCCGTGCCGATCCGCGAAGCGGCGTAGACGCTGCTCCAGCTGCCACTGGCCAGGGCGTGTTCGACCCGCCAGCGTCCGACGCGGTATCCGGCCGGCACCCGCATCGTGCGCGGCTCGTTTTCCGGTGATCCCCCATGATCCTGTCCCACGGCGAGCCATTATTCACAGCCGTCTCTGGCTCCGGGCGGCGAGCGTGGTTCTCTGCGACTTCCGCCACCTGCAACGTTGCAGGTACCGCGGACGCGGAAGGTGGCCGAGGCTGCTCCGGCAGCCCACCACCTCAGGAGGTCTCCTTGCCCCGGCAGTTCCTCTCGAAGGCAATGCTCGGCGCGTTCCTCGGCGCCGCCCTCGCCGGTGTGCCGGCCCCGGCGTCCGCGGCGCCGCCACCGGGCGGAAACGCCGGTGGCGCTCCCGGGCCGGCCGGCAAACCCGTGCCGCTCGCCATGGCCGCCACGATCGCCCAGGCGCCCTGCGCCCCCGGCGGCGTCAGCGCCGCCGACAACACCGTCGCCGACCAACTGCGCAGCCGGATGAACGGCCGGCGGGTCGGGCATGCCCTCGACGGCTACCAGGTGTCCTGCGCGCGTGCGATCACCGCCGCGGTCGCCGGCCGCCGCCTGGACCGGCGCGCCGCCGTGATCGCCCTGACCACGGCGATCACCGAGTCGTCATTGCGCAACTACACCGAGGCCGTGGACCACGACAGCCTGGGCCTCTTCCAGCAGCGCCCGTCGCAGGGCTGGGGGAGCCCCGGGCAACTGGTCGACCCGGCGTACGCGACGGGCGCATTCCTCGATGCGATGCTGCGCGAGTATCCCGGCAACTCGTGGATGAACGGGGACATCGGCGCCATCTGCCAGCGCGTGCAGGTCTCCGCGGTCCCCGACGCCTACCGCTACGAGGTGGCCGACGCCCAGCTGCTGGCCGACGCGCTCTGGACCGGCGGAGGCGACCCGGGCGGCCCGGGACTGTACTGGGTGGACACCATGGAGACCGCTCCCGTCTTCGGCTCGCCGACCGGCACGATCCAGACCGGCACGTTGAACAAGGGCACGAACTATGTGTTCTGCAAGGCCTGGGGACGCAGGATCGAGCGGGGGAGCGCGTTCAACCACTGGTGGCTGCGGACCGATCCCGACTCGGGCCCGGCGGGGCAGTACGTGTCGGCGTTCTACCTGACGCGGTGGGGGAACGACGAGGCGAAGGCCAACGACGGCACCGTCATCCCGGACTGCTGAGAGGGTTGTGCGTGACGGCTACCGTGCCCGTCGATGACCATCTACCGCTCCTCCGCGCCGCCGCCGCGCCGTGGCCTCGCCGGCCGGCCGATCCTCACGGCCACCATCGCCGTGGCCGTGCTGGTCAGTGCCGGTCTGGGGAGCGTGGCCCTGGCGGATCGCGGGCGGCCGGACCGCCCGGCGGCCCGGCCCCCTGCCGCGGCGGCCTCGTCCGCCGCGCCGGCGGCGTCCGGGGGCCGGCCCGGGAGCATCTCGCTCTCCGCCACCGGCGACATCATCATGGGTCAGGCGCCGAGCCGGCTGCCGGCGGGCGGCGGCCGCGGATTCTTCGACGACGTGAAGCCGGTCCTGGCCGCGGACCTGGTGATGGGAAATCTGGAGCAGACCCTCACCGGCGACACCGGGTTCCGCAAGTGCGGTGCGGGCAGTGGCCGGTGCTTCGCGTTCCGGACGCCGCCGTCGTACGCCGCCCACCTCAAGGCCGCCGGCTTCGGCCTGCTCAATCAGGCCAACAACCACGGCGGGGACTTCGGTGACGCCGGCTTCGCCAACACCCGGGAGGCGCTCGAGGCACAGGATCTGCGGCACACCGGCGCGGAAGGCGAGATCACCGTCGTCGACGTCCGCGGCGTACGCGTGGCGGTCGTCGGGTTCGCCCCTTACGACCGGTTCAACGACCTGCGTGATCTGGCGCAGTCGCGGGCGGTGGTCCGGCGCGCCGCAGGGCAGGCCGACGTCGTGGTGGTGCAGGCGCACCTGGGTGCGGAAGGGGCGGACTACACCCACGTCCGGCCGGGCCACGAGTCCCTCGGCAGCGAGGACCGGGGCGACCCGATCGCGTTCGCGCACGCCGTCGTGGACGCGGGCGCGGATCTGGTGATCGGCCACGGGCCGCACGTGCTGCGGGCGATGGAGTTCTACAAGGGCCGGCTCATCGCGTACAGCCTGGGGAACTTCAGTTCCGGCCCGGCACCGTTGAAGAGCGACGGCGTGCTGGGCCGCGGCGGTGTCCTCACCGTCTCGCTGCACCCGGACGGGCGATGGGCCGGCGCGAGATTCCATTCCACGGCGATCGGCCCCGGTGGCCGGCCGGTGCCGGATCCGGACGGAAGCGGGCGAAATGCGGTGGCGCGGTTGTCCGCCGCCGACTTCCCGGAGAGCGGTGCGCGGGTGGCCCGCGACGGCTCGATCACGCCGCCGTCCTGACGGGGTGCCCGTAACGGCGAGCCACTGCCGCGTCAATCGCGAGTTCGGCCCCGGCGCAGAGTCGTCGACGGGCTGGTCCCGTACCGGCGCTGGTAGGCGGCGGCGAACCGGCCGAGGTGGGTGAAGCCCCACCGGCTCGCGGCCTCCGCCACGGTGTGCACCGCGCCGCGCCGGAGATCGTCGTGGACGCGGCTCAGCCGGACGTGGCGCAGATAGCTCACCGGGCTCGCGCCGACATGCCGGCGGAAGCCGTCCTGAAGGGTGCGCACCCCGACGCCCGAGAGCTGGGCGAGGGATCCCGGCGTGTGCGGGTGGTCGGGGCGGGAGTGGATGGCGTCGAGGGCGTGCCGGACGCTGCGGGGGTGGCATCGCGCGGCCGGGCGGTCCAGAGCCTCCCGGTAGGGGTGATCACTGATCATCAGCAGTCCCGCCAGGAGAGCCTCGGTCAGCGGCCCCGCCACCGGGGACCGATGGATCAGGCTGTCCGGGTCGTGCATGCCGTCGGTGAACATCCGCAGGATCCCGAGCCATCCGGTGCCCGCGAGGGACAGATCCAGGGTCGGTGCGAAGGTGATGGGCCCGCGCACCGGGTGCTCCAGCAGGCGCTCCAGCTGGACCTCGAGCGCGGTGCTCTCGATCGCCAGGAGGCGAACCCGGCTGGGCTCTCCGACCCGTGCCGTGAAGCGGCCCGCGTCGGGACGGTGGACGAGCGCCCGCGCCGGGCCGGTGGTGACGTGCGTGCGGCCCTGTTCCAGGGTGAGGGTTCCGGAGATCGCGAAGCCCAGACCGTACGACTGCATCTGGCTCTCCAGCACGATCGACGGGACCCGGGAGTGCTCGAGCAGCTGGAGCGGACCGTGCTGCAGCCAGTGGGCCACGAAGTCGATCTCCGCGGGACCCTGGGAGGCGTCGATCGAGGCTCGGATCCCGAAGTGGTCGGCGTAGAAGTCGCGCACGCTGTCGATGTCGGACGAGCAAAACATGGAACGGCTGCTGCCAGGCACCCGCAGTTCCCTCCTCGGGGCATTTGTCCGGCTGACCGCGATGATATCCCGACCGCGAGCCACCCACACGGGACCGGAGTTGCCGCTGGGCCACCGCTCGGTACTAGGTTGCCTGAGCAAGCGTTCAACCTAGGAGAACAGCATGACCCTCACCTTCTCGCGGCGCGTCGTGGTCACGGCGGTCGCGGCGCTCACGACCGCCGCTCTCGGCGGCGCCGGCATCGGGTACGCGGCGTCCTCGGCGACCGACCCGCAGCCGGCCATCAAGACGTGGACGCCCCGGTCCGAGGACCAGATCACCAACATCGACGTCCTGCGCCAGCAGATCCGCAACTACTACGGGGATCCGCTGAGCACCGGCCAGTTCGCCGCGGACAGCTACTACGCCAAGGAGGCGTCCTCGGTCGCCCGCCACGGCGAGCGCTACCTGGCCGCGCAGCACGGGACCTACAAGACCCGCGCGATCGTGCTCGACGTGGACGACACCACACTGGCCACCTACAACTACGAGATCGCCAGCAACTGGGCGTACAACCCGACGACCAACGGGGAGTACGTGACCCAGCAGAAGTTCCCGCCGGTGCCGGGCATGGTCGACATGGCCACCGCCGCCGAGCGCGAGGGTTACGCGATCTTCTACCTGACCGGCCGCCCGGCCGCCCAGGAAGCCGCCACGCTCGGCAACCTCACCGCCGACGGGGTCGGCGTGGACGCCGGCTACCCGAAGCCGACCACGCTGAGCAACGGGGAGGACGGCCTGTTCACCAAGCCCGCCGTCGCCGACTACCCGGACTACCTGAAGGCCGCCTGCGCCGGCGACCCGGACGGCAAGTGCACGACGATCCACTACAAGTCGGCCACCCGCGCGCACATCGAGTCTCTGGGCTACGACATCGTCGGGAACTTCGGCGATCAGTACAGCGACTTCAAGGGCGGCTACGCGAACAAGACGTTCAAGCTCCCCAACCCGAGCTACTACCTGCCCTGACGAGGCGCGACACGAAACTGACCGCGGTCAGCGGGGTCTCTCGACCCTTGTCGCTGACCGCGGTCATCGTGCGCGGTGACTGTTACTTGCCGAACTTCTTCGAGGCCTTGGCGACCGCCCTGGCGATGGCCGCCCGGAGTCGCTCCTGGACCTTCTTCGCCCACTCCGCGGCCTTGGTGGCCCGCTCCTGAGCCTTCTTGGCCTTCTCGAGAGCCTTCTCGGCCTTCTCCTGAGCCTTCTTGGCCTTCGCCGCGGCCTGGGCGGCCTTCTCCTTGGCCTTGCGGGCCTTCTCGGCAGCCTTGTCCTGCCCCTTCTTGGCCTTCTCCGCGGCGGCCTGCTCGGCGGCTGCCTTGTCGGCGGCGTCCTGCTCGGCCGTGGCGGCCTGCTCGGCGGCGGTCTGCTCGGCGGCGGCCTGCTCCGCGGCGGCCCAGTCGGCGGCGGCGGCCTGCTCGGCTGCGGCCTGGTCGGCTGCGGCCTGGTCGGCGGCGGCCTGCTCCGCGGCGGCAGCCGCGTCGGCGGCGGCCTGCTCGGCGGCCGCCTGGTCGGCGGCGGCCTTGTCGGCTGCGGCCTGGTCCGCGGCGGCCTGCTCGGCGGCGGCCTGCTCCGCGGCCTTCTCGGCCTCCGTCTGCTGGACGTCCGCCGTCCAGCTCCAGTCCTTCACGAGCACCTCGTGCGCCGGAGCCGAGGTGGCGGCCGAGCCGGGCCAGAGCGAGATCGCCTCTACCTGCAGCCGGGCGGAGACGTCGCTGCCCCAGCTCGCCTTGGGCAGCTTGGTGTAGGGCGCCGCGACGACGCTGCCGTCGAGGGTGACCTCGACCTGCTGCTGCATCGGGTTCACCTGGAAAGTCACACTGTGCCAGGCGGTGTCCGGCTTGAGGTAGCCGGCCGGGATCCAGGTGCCGCCGTTGGTGTCCGACCAGACCCGGATCTGCCCGAAGTTCGGCAGCCACGGGTTGAGCACCCACTGGAACGCGGCGCCGTTGTCCAGACGCGTGTTCGCGCCGTCCCAGACGAACATGCCGCCCTCGACGGTCTGCGCGTTGAGGGCTCCACCGGCCGTCGACGGTACCGACGGCAGCTGGAACGAGTAGCCCGCCTTGTGGATCGCGTTCATCATCGACGCGCCGGTCGAGCGCGTGTACGACAGCGCGTCCGCCATCACGCCGCGGCGGCCGACGTTCGACTGCAGGCTGGTGTAGCTGCGACGGTCGTCGGCGGAGACGTCGGTGCCGGTCACCGGCTCCTGCCCGGTCGCGGCGAAGGTGCTGCCGCCCAGGATCGTCTGCCAGCCGGACAGGTCCGCGCCCGAGCCGATCGTCACGGCAGTGCTCGCCATCGCGGGGCTGGCCAGGCCCACCGTTGCGGCCACGCCGGCCGCGACAGCCGACCCCACGAGGGACAGCAAGCGTCGGGAGCCGGTCCCGTTCGAAGCCTTCATCGGTGTGTTCCTTCCACGTCTTCGCGTACCCCTCGAGCGTGCCGCCGCTGGTTCAGGGCCGGCTCAAGGGCAGGTATGGATCCCTGCATTTCCCGGTGTGCGCGCCTTGCCGTCGACGGGCCGCCGCCCTCCGGTCGGAGGACGATCGAGTGCCGACGGAGCAGAACATCGGCGGCCGGCCGCGGCGCTGAAGCATTTCGGCCGGCACGTCGGCGTGTGGCCTCGGTCACCGTGAACCGGCGGGTGCCGCGAGGGTGCGGAAGAGCCGGGACGAGGGCTGTTCACGCCGTAGAATCAGCTTTGGGCAGATCTACCCCGGCGTACCGCCCGACTTGTAGAGTCGACACCGGCTCGGGCGGTTGTTCACATGGATAACCAGCCGCCCCTGCGTCGCCGTCAACCATGTCCGGCCGGGACGACACCGGCCCGGTGATCGCCGTGGGTGGGACGGCTGACGGGAGCTGATCATGGGCGCTGCCGGGGTCCGGGTAAACGGACAAGACCTCGCCATCGGGGACGTTTCTCCCCACACCACCACCCTGGAGTGGCTGCGGGAGCAGGGCCTCACCGGGTGCAAGGAGGGCTGCGGGGAGGGCGAGTGCGGCGCCTGCGCGGTGCTGGTCGCGCGGCCCGGAATCGGCTCGGCCACCGAGTGGGTGGCGGTGAACGCCTGCCTGATGCCCGTGCTGGGGCTTGACGGCCAGGAGGTCGTGACGGCCGAGGGGCTGGGCAGCCCCGGGCGGCTGCACCCGGTCCAGCAGGAGATGGCGGTCCGGGGCGGCTCCCAGTGCGGCTACTGCACGCCGGGCTTCGTCTGCAGCATGGCCGCCGAGTTCTACCGGCCCGGCCGGGGGGCACGCTCGAACGGCCGTGCGCCCGGGCCCGACCACGGCCCCAACGGCTTCGACCTGCACGCGCTCAGCGGCAACCTGTGCCGGTGCACCGGGTACAGGCCGATCCGCGACGCCGCGTACGCCCTCGGGCCGCCGGCAGCCGAGGATCCGCTCGCCCGGCGCCGGGAGCAGCCCGCGGCACCCGCCCGGCCGACTCGGCTGCGTACCGATGAAGGCGAATTCCTCCGGCCCGCCGCGCTCGCCGACGCGCTCCGGCTGCTGCGGGAGCGGCCCGCCGCGACCGTGGTCGCGGGCGCGACCGACTGGGGTGTCGAGGTCAACCTGCGAGGCGCCCGTGCCGGCTGCGTCATCGCGATCGACCGGGTGCCCGAGCTGCGGGATCTGGTGATCGCGGAGGACCACATCGAGATCGGCGCGGGACTCGCCCTGACCGAGATCGAGCGCCGCCTCGCCGGCCGGGTTCCGCTGCTCGGGCTGCTGTTTCCCCAGTTCGCGTCCCGGCTGATCCGCAACAGCGCGACCATCGGCGGCAACCTGGGCACCGGCTCCCCGATCGGCGACACCGCGCCGGTCCTGCTGGCGCTGGACGCCGACGTCCTGCTGGCCGACGCGGACGGCGAGCGGCGAGTGTCGCTCGCGGACTACTTCACCGGGTACAGGCGCAGCGTCCGGCGGGCCGACGAGCTCATCCGGTCGGTCCGCATCCCCCTGCCGCTGTCCGGCCTCGCGGGTTTCCACAAGATCGCCAAGCGGCGCTTCGACGACATCTCCAGCGTCGCCGTCGGGTTCGCCCTGGAGGTCGCGGACGGGACGGTCGTGCGGGCGCGTATCGGCCTCGGCGGCGTGGCGGCCACGCCCGTGCGGGCCCGTGCCACCGAGTCGGCGCTGGAGGGGCGCCCCTGGTCGGCGGAGACCGTCCGGGAGGCCGCGCGGGTGCTGCGGGGGGAAGGTACGCCGCTGGACGACCACCGGGCGAGCGCGGCGTACCGGGCCGCGATGCTCGAGCAGAGCCTGCTCAAGCTGTACGCCGAGCACGCGGAAGGGGCCCTGCTGTGAGCGCGCTGTCGGAACGGCCGGAGAGCCCTGCCGTCGGAGTCGCCGTGCCGCACGAGAGTGCCGGGCTGCACGTCACCGGCGCGGCGCTGTACACCGACGACCTGGTCCACCGCACCAAGGGCGTGCTGCACGCCCACCCGGTGCAGGTGCCGTACGCCCACGCCCGCGTGACCGGGCTGCGGGTGGCGCCCGCGCTGAGCGTGCCCGGGGTCGTCCGGGTCCTCACCGCCGCGGACGTGCCCGGGGTGAACGACGCCGGGGTCAAGCACGACGAGCCGCTGTTCCCCGACGAGGTGATGTTCTTCGGGCACGCCGTGTGCTGGGTGCTCGCCGAGACGTTCGAAGCGGCGCGGCGGGGCGCCGAGGCCGTCGAGATCGACGTCGAGCCGCTGCCCTCCCACGTGTCGCTGCGGGACGCGATCGCCGCGGAGAGCTTCCAGGGCGCCACGCCGCAGATCGTGCGCGGCGACGTGGAGGCCGGGCTGGCCGGCGCCGTCCACGTGTTCAGCGGCGAGTTCGAGTTCGCCGGGCAGGAGCATTTCTACCTGGAGACACACTGCTCGCTGGCGTACGTCGACGAGGCCGGGCAGATCTTCGTGCAGAGCAGCACGCAGCATCCCACCGAGACGCAGGAGATCGTCGCGCACGTGCTGGGCCGGCCCAGCCACGAGGTGACCGTCCAGTGCCTGCGGATGGGCGGCGGCTTCGGCGGCAAGGAGATGCAGCCGCACGGGTTCGCCGCCGTCGCGGCACTGGGTGCCACGCTCACCGGCCGTCCGGTACGGGTGCGGCTCACCCGTACCCAGGACCTGACGATGTCGGGCAAGCGCCACGGCTTCCACGTGGACTGGCGGGTGGGCTTCGACGACGACGGCCACCTGCAGGCGCTCGACGCGACGCTGACCGCCGACGGCGGCTGGAGCCTCGACCTCTCCGAGCCGGTGCTGGCGCGGGCGCTGTGCCACACCGACAACGCCTACTGGCTTCCGCACGCGAGGTTCACCGGCCGGATCGCGCGCACCCACAAGACATCCAGCACGGCGTTCCGCGGGTTCGGCGGGCCGCAGGGGATGCTGGTCATCGAGGACATCCTCGGCCGGTGCGCCCCGCTGCTCGGCATCGACCCGGCCGAGCTGCGCCGGCGCAACTTCTACCGCGCCGGGCAGGCCACGCCGTACGGCCAGCCCGTGCGCCACCCCGAGCGGCTGCACCGGCTCTGGGAGCAGCTGCTCGACAGTGGGGCGGTCCCGGCGCGGCAGGACGAGGTCGCCAGGTTCAACGCCGGCCATCCGTACACGAAACGGGGTCTGGCCGTCACGCCGGTGAAGTTCGGCATCTCCTTCAATCTCACCGCGTTCAACCAGGCGGGCGCGCTGGTGCACGTCTACAAGGACGGCTCGGTGCTGATCAACCATGGTGGTACCGAGATGGGCCAGGGGCTGCACACCAAGATGGTGCAGGTCGCCGCCACGACGCTGGGACTCCCGCTCGAGCGGGTGCGGCTCGCGCCGACCCGGACCGACAAGGTGCCCAACACCTCCGCCACCGCGGCCAGCTCGGGCGCGGACCTCAACGGCGGGGCGATCAAGGACGCCTGCGAGCAGATCCGCGAGCGGCTGGCGCAGGTCGCCGCCACCATGCTGGGCGTCAACGCCGCCGACGTCCGCATCGTCGACGGCATCGCGCGAGGCATCGGCGCGTCCGCGGGTGTCACCTGGGACGACCTCGTGCGCGCCGCGTACTTCCAGCGGGTCCAGCTCTTCGCGGCGGGCTTCTACCGCACCGAGGGGCTGCACTGGGACTCGTCGGTGATGCAGGGTTCGCCGTTCAAGTACTTCGCGTACGGGGCGGCCGCCGCCGAGGTCGAGGTGGACGGGTTCACGGGCGCGTACCGGACCCGGCGGGTCGACATCGTGCACGACGTGGGCGAGAGCCTGTCGCCGCTCATCGACATCGGGCAGATAGAGGGCGGTTTCGTCCAGGGCGCGGGCTGGCTGACGCTGGAGGACCTCCGCTGGGACACCGGTGACGGGCCCTCTCGCGGGCGGCTGAGCACCCAGGCCGCCAGCACGTACAAGCTGCCCAGCTTCTCGGAGATGCCGGAGGTCTTCAACGTCACGCTGCTGACCGACGCGGCGGAGGAGGGGGTCGTCTACGGCTCCAAGGCGGTCGGCGAACCTCCGCTCATGCTCGCCTTCTGCGTGCGCGAGGCGCTGCGCCAGGCGGCCGCGGCGTTCGGTCCGGCCGGAACGAGCGTCGAGCTCGCCTCGCCGGCCACCCCGGAGGCCGTCTTCTGGGCGCTCGAACGGGCGCGCGCCGGCAGCGGCAGCGGCGTGGCCGACGCGGACGTCCCGCCGCCGCAGCCCGGGGCCGAATCGCAGGCCATGCGGCCCGAGTCGGAGCGGGTGGGGCAGGCGGTGAGCCGTGGCTGACCGTACGTGGCTCGGCGCCGTCACCCACCTCAGGGCCGTCCGCGAGCCGGGCATCCTCGTCACCCTCACCGCGGTGCGCGGGCACGCGCCGCGGGCGGCCGGGGCGAAGCTGGTCATCAGCGCGGCAGAGACCTGGGGATCCATCGGCGGGGGCAACGTGGAAGCCGTCGCCGTCGACCGGGCCCGGGCCATGCTCGCCGCGAACGGCACGGCACCGGAGACGTTCACGCTCGCACTGTCCGACAAGGCGCCCTACGAGCACGGCGTCCAGTGCTGCGGGGGGAGCGTCACGGTGCTGCTCGAGCCGTTGCCCGTGGTGCCCGCGGTGGCGGTCTTCGGCGTCGGCCACGTCGGCCTGGAGCTGGCGCGCATCCTGGCCCGGCACGACATCGAGCTGCACCTGATCGACACCCGGCCGGAGCAGCTCACCGACGCGCGGCTGGCCGTGCTCTCCGACGCGGTGGCGGCGGTGCACGTCCACCGGGTGGCCGTGCTGCCGGAGATCGTGCTGGGGGAGCTGCCCGCCGGCACGCACGTACTCATCATGACGCACGACCACGCGGAGGACTTCGCACTCTGCGACGCCGTCCTGCGCAACGGCGAGTTCGGGTCGATCGGCCTCATCGGCTCGGCGGCCAAGTGGGCCCGGTTCCGCACCAAGCTCGCCGCCCAGGGCCACGACGACGCCGCCCTGGCGCGGATCACCACGCCGATCGGACTGCCGGACATCCGCGGCAAGGAGCCGGCGACCATCGCCCTGAGCGTGGCGGCGGATCTCCTCCGGGCGTCCTCGACAGTGGACAGCCAGGCATGACCCTCTACCGGGCCCGGACCATCGACACGCCGGAGGACCCGTTCTCCGGTGGCGGGCTGCGCTGCGAGGAGGACGGCGGGCTGCTCGTGCAGGACGGCGTGGTCGTGGAGCGGGGCACCTTCGCCGACCTGCGGCGCCGTCACCCCGGGGCCGACCTGGTGGAGCTGCCCGACGGCGTCCTGCTGCCCGGGCTGGTGGACACCCACGTCCACTTCCCCCAGGTACGGGTGATCGGCGCACTGGGCATGCCCCTGCTCGAGTGGCTGGAGCGATGCGCGCTGCCCGAGGAGTCCCGGCTCGCCGAGGCCGAGTACGCCCGGGCGGTCGCCGCCGAGTTCGTGGCGGCCCTGCTCGGGGCGGGCACCACCACCGCGCTGGTCTTCGGCTCCCATTTCGCGCCGGCCGTGGACGCGCTGTTCGAGGCGGCCGCCACCAGTGGCCTGCGCATCACCAGCGGCCTGGTGGTCGGCGACCGGATGCTCCGGCCCGACCTGCACACGTCGGCGCAGCGCGGCTACGACGAGGGTCACGCGCTGGCGGCGCGCTGGCACGGCGTCGGCCGCAGCCGGTACGCGGTGATACCCCGGTTCGCCCTTTCCTGCAGCGACGACCTGCTCGCCTCCTGTGGACAGTTGCACCGGGACCTGCCGGACAGCTGGTTCACGTCCCACCTCAACGAGAACCTGGACGAGGTGGCCACGGTGCGGCAGCTGTTCGGCGGCGGGACCTACCTCGACTGCTACGACCGGCACGGCCTGGTGGGCCCGCGCAGCGTGCTGGCGCACGACGTCCATCCGACGGACAAGGAACTGAAGCGGATGGCCGAGGCCGGTGCGAGTGTGGCGCACTGCCCGACGAGCAACGCGGCGCTGGGCAGCGGCCTGTTCCCGCTCAACCGGCACCTGGCCTACGGCGTACCGGTCGCGCTCGGCTGCGACGTCGGCGCGGGCACCGGCTTCTCGCTGTTCAAGGAGGGGCTGCAGGCGTACCTGCTGCAGCAGCTGCGCGGCCGGGACGGCACCGCCCTCACCGCCGCCCACCTGCTGCATCTCGCCACCGCCGCCGGCGCGCAGGCGCTCGGGCTCCGCGACCAGGTGGGCGACCTGAGCGCCGGCAGACGGTTCGATGCCATTTGGGTACGCCCCCGGCCGGGCACGCCGCTGCACATCGGCATGCGCCACGCGAACAGCCCCGAGGAGGCTCTCGCCAAGGTGTTCGCGCTGGCGACCTCGCACGACGTGGTGCAGGTCTGGGCCGACGGCGTACCCCGGACTCAGCCCGCCGAAAGGGTCTTGTAGATCGCCCTGGTCTCCTCCGCCCAGGGCGTGGGGCGGAACGTCTTCGGGTCGAGCCGGATGTGCACCCGGCGGCCCTCGGCGTGGACCGCTCCTTCGGCCGAGAGCACCCGGAAGGTGTACCCGACGCTCGTCGAGCCGATGTGGTCGACCGTCAGGTGGACGTAGACCGCCCCGGTGCCGATGATCGGCGCCTTGTAGGAGATGGCGAACTCGGCGACACCCACCGAGGCGTCGGGGTGTCCGAGCTTGCCGTTGCCGAATCCGTAGCCGTGGGAGTCCCAGAACAGGGTCAGTGCGCGCTCGACCAGTACCCCGTAGCGGGTGTTGTGCACCATGCCCATCTGGTCGAGGTCGTCGAAGTGGACGAACATCGGCTGCAGGTGTCCATGGTCCACGCTCGGTCCCTGGTTCACGAGAGATTCCTTTCGGTTGCCCATCGGGAAGACGTCAGCATAGCCACGCTCAGAGCGCCACGACTTCCGTGATCGACATCGCCGACGGCGTGGGAACCACCCGGCTGATCCGCAGTCCGGCGGCCGACAAGAGCTTCGTGAGCTCCTCCTCGGTGCGTTCCTTGCCCTCGAACACGGCCATCATCAGCACGTCGGACGTGGGGTTCGGCTGCTCGGCGCCGGCCGGCGGGACGACGATGTCGATGATGAGCAGTCTCGCGGACTCGTTCATCGCCGCCCGGCAGGTGCGCAGGATGCGGACGGCCTCCTCGTCGCTCTTGTCGTGGATGATCCGCTTGAGCAGGTAGACGTCGGCGCCGGAGGGCAGCTCGGCGAAGAAATCGGCCTCGGTGAGCTCGAACCGGCCGGCGACGGCGGGATGGGTCATCCGGTGCCGCTCCAGCACCTCGGAGCGGTCGACCAGGACGCCGCGCAGCCCGGGATTGGCCACCAGCACCGCCTGCAGCATCCCGCCGAGCCCGCCGGCGACGTCGACGACCGTGCCGGACGCCGGGAAGTCGTAGCTCTGGGCTATGCCCGTGTGCTCCAGCACCGACAGGTCCGCCATCGCATCGACGAACAGGTCGTTCTTGGCCGGTTCCTTGCTGAGGTGCTCGAAGATCTGGGCGCCGAAGACCTTGTCGAAGACCGTCGTGCCGCGCCGTACGGTCTCGTCGAGGTGCCCCGCCGGCCGCCAGTACAGCTCGTCGGTGAAGAGCAGCACCAGATTTCGCAGGGGTGCCGGGGAGTCCCGGCGCAACACGCTCGCCGCGGTCGTCAGGGCGAAGCTGCCGTCGGGCTGCTCGCTGAACACCCCGCGGGTGGCCAGGAACCGCAGCAGCCGGCGCAGGTGGCCGCTGTCCACGCCGGACCTGCGGGCCAGTTCCTCCGCGGGGAGCGGCCCTTCGGTGAGGTGGTCGGCGATCCCGGCGCCGGCCGCCGCCCGCAGCGCCGCCGGGTAGAGGTAACCCAGTGCGTCGCCGAGCAGCTGCCGTACCGCCGCGCCGATGTCCTTCGGGTCCGAGCTGATCACGAGCAGGCCTTCCGTTCGGGTGTCACCACGTGACGAGGAACCGTTCGAAGCCGCCGAGCGCGGCGTTGTTCTTCCATTGCAGGTCGTCCACCGGCTCCACCATCCGCAGGCCGGGGAAGCGGTCGAACAGCGCGCGCAGCCCGATGCGTACCTCCAGCCGGGCGACCGGCGCGCCGAGGCAGAAGTGCGGGCCGTGGCCGAACCACACCTGCGACGGCTGGTGCCGCCGGATGTCGAACGCCTCGGGGTTCTCGTAGATCCGGGGGTCGCGCAGCGCCGTTTCGTAGTTCACGACCATCGCCGTGCCCCTCGGGATGTCCACCCCGTGCATCGACACGTCCTCGGTCGCGATGCGGGGGAACGGCGAGACGCCCGGGATGCCCAGCCGCGAGATCTCCTCGGTCGCTGCCGTCCAGAGCTCGGGGTCGGCCTTCAGCGCCGCCAGCTGGTCGGGGTGCCGCAGCAGGTTCAGCACCCCGGCCGTGAGCACGGTGGCGCTCGTCTCGTGCCCGGCGACGAGCAGGAAGGTGCCCAGCGACACCAGTTCCGTCTCGGTGAGGGTGCCCTCCGCGTCGGACTGGGCCGCCAGCACGCTGAGGAAGTCGTCACCGGGGTCGGCGCGCTTGTCGGACACCAGCTTGACGAAGTAGCTGCGCAGGGCGACGTACGCCGCGGCGATCTCCTCGGCGGTCGAGGCGATCGTCATGATCGTCTCGGTCCACTCGGTGAACAGGGGCCAGTCCTCGAACGGCACGCCGAGCATGTGCGAGATGATCCGCAGGGGCAGCGGCCGGGAGAACATCTCGTTGAGGTCGACGGGCCCGTCCGCCGCGGCCATGGCGACCAGGATGTCGTCGACGATGGACTCGATCTCCGGCGTCAGCGCGGCGATCCGGGCCGGGGTGAAGGCCTGGGCCGCGAACTTGCGGATCCGGGTGTGCCGCGGGGGGTCCATGTTCATGATGGAGTCGGGACTCGGCCGTACGGCCTGGGAGCGCGGCGCGTATTCCCCGCACACCGCGGCGCGGCTGAACACCCGGTCGGTGAGCACCCGCTTCAGGTCGTCGTGCCGGGTCACCAGCAGCGCCGGGTCGCCGGTCACCATGGAGACCGGGCAGACCGGCTGCTCCTCGCGCAGCCGGCCGAAGATCTCCGGTATCTCGATCGGGTTCGTCCGGTGGATCGGCAGGGCCAGCCGCTCGGGCCCGGTGTCCGGGCGTGGGGTCAGCATCTCGCTCGACATGGTCTCCCCACCTCAGGCCGCGACGGCCTCGACGACGGAGACCGAGCCCGGCGTGGCGATGACGCGCTCCAGCCGGAGGTCCGCCTGCGCGAACAGGGCCTTCAGTTCCGCCTCCGTACGCTCCTTGCCGTCGAAGACGATCATCATCGCGATGTCGGACAGCTTGGCGGGGTGCGGGTCGTTGCCGAGCGGCACGACCGTGTCGATCACCAGGACCCGGCCGCCCTCGGCCATCGCGTTCCGGCAGCCGCGCAGGATGCGGACGCTGTCCTCGTCGTTCCAGTCGTGCAGGATGCGCTTGAGCAGGTACACGTCCGCGCCGGACGGGATGGCGTCGAAGAAGCTGCCGCCCTCGACCCGCCAGCGCCCGTCGAGCGCGGGAACGTCCAGCCGGTGTCCCTTCACCACCACGTCGCGGTCGAAGAGCACGCCGGTGACGTCCGGGTTGGCCTCGAGGACCGCGCGCAGCAGCCCACCCTGGCCGCCGCCGACGTCCACCACGGTGGAGCCGGGCGCGAACTCGTAGTTCGCCACGATGGGGCCGTGTTCGGTGGCGGACAGGTCGTCCAGTGCGGTGTGGAACGTCTGGCCGCTGTCCTGGTGCTGCTCGAGGTATTCGAACAGCGACGAGCCGAAGATGTCCGGGAACGCCGTGGTGCCGTTGCGGACCGTGTCGTCCAGGCGCCCGGCGGGCAGCCAGTACATCTCGTCGGTCAGCAGGTTCACGACCGAGGCCATCGCCAGCGGCGAATCGGTACGGAGCAGGTTGCTGGCGGTCGTGAGGTGGAACGCGCCCTCCGCGTCCTCCTCGAACAGCCCGCGGGTGGCCAGGAACCGCAGGACCCGCCGGAGGTGGTCCGCGCTCGCCTTGCTCAGCTCGGCGAGCTCCTCGGGGCTCTTGGCGCCCTCGGCCAGGTGGTCGGCGATGCCGAGGGAGACGGCGACGCGCATCGCGGCGGGGTAGAGGTAGCCGAGAGAGTCCCCGAGCACCTGCCTGACCGCCGCACCGATGTCGTTCTGCTGCGCCTGACTCAACGGATACCTCCGAGGTGACTTGGATCGACGATCAGACCGGCCCAGTCTCGCGACGGCGGCTGACGTGTCATTGACGGCTGGTTGACCGGGTGCTGACGACGACCGGGGATCAGGGCGTGGTCAGTGATCGGTCAGCGCGCCGCCGGACACTCGCCGGAAACGACGGAGGGAGACGGCGATGCGGATCACCGAGGGCGTGCTGGAGCGCGGCGACCTCACCACCTGGTACCAGGTGGTCGGTGACCTCGGCGCGGACGACACCCGGAGCCCGGTGGTCGTCTGCCACGGCGGTCCGGGGCTGACGCACGACTACCTGTCCCCGCTGGGGGTGCTCGCGGAGTCCGGCCGTCCGGTCGTGTTCTACGACCAGTTCGGTAGCGGCCGCTCGGGACACCGGCCCGGTGCGGACGCCGCCTTCTGGACGGTCCCGCTGTTCCTGCGGGAGCTGACCGACCTGATCGCCCACCTCGGCATCGGCGAGTACCACCTGCTCGGGCACTCCTGGGGCGGGATGCTGGGCCTCGAGCTGGCCGCGCAGGCGCCGGCCGGCCTGCGTTCCCTCGTCGTCGCCGACGCCTTCGCCCGCTCGCGGACGTACAGCAGGGAAGTGGCAGGGCTGGTCGCCGCGCTGCCGGAGGACGTCCGCAGCACCATCGAGCGGCACGAGGCGGCCGGAAGCACGGAGCACCCTGAGTATCAGGAAGCGGTGCGCGCGTTCTACCGGCTGCACGTGTGCCGGTGCCGCCCGGTGCCCGGAGACGTGCTCAGAACGCTGGGCGCGCTGGCCGAGGACCCCACGGTCTACCTGGCCATGGCGGGGCCGAGCGAGTTCCGGCTGACGGGGAACCTGCGCGACTGGGACATCACCGGGCGGCTCGGCGGGGTCCGGGCCGAGGTGCTGATCGTGTCGGGCCGCCACGACGAGGTCACGCCCGGGGCGGTGGCAGAACTGCACGCGGCGCTGCCGGGCTCACGGTGGGAGCTGATCGAGGACGCCAGCCACATGCCGCACCTCGAGACCCCCGGGCGATTCCTCGAGCTCGTGGAGAAGTTCCTGGACGGCGCCGACGGCGTCAGGCCATGAAGGCGGCGGCCTGCTCGCCGACCAGCAGGGCCGGGGCGTGGGTATTGCCCGTGGGGACGCTGGGGAACACCGAGGCGTCCGCCACCCGCAGGCCCTGGACGCCGTAGACCCGTAGCCGTGGATCGACCACCGCCTCCGCGTCGGTGCCCATCCGGCAGGTGCCCGACTGGTGGTGGTACGTGGTGACGGTGGCGCGCAGATACTCCCGGAGCGACCGCTCGGACTGCACGCCGGGTCCGGGGTGGCACTCGACCGCGTCCCACTCCTTCTCCAGCACCCGGGCACGGCCGATCTCGCGGCACAGCGTCACCGCCGCCGCCAGCGTGTCGACGTCGGCGGCGGTACGCAGGATCGCCGGGTCGATCAGCAGCTCGTCCCCGGGGTCCGCGCCGGTCAGGCGTACGGTTCCGCGGCTGGTGGGGCGGACCAGGCCGGCCTGCATCGTGAAGCCGGTCGGCGGCCCGGCGAGGCCCGGCTGGTACATCGGCACCGGGAAGTTCAGCGGCTGCACGTCCGGCACGACCAGCCCGGGCTGGCTGCGCCAGAACAGGTGGGTCTGCGCGGGGCCGATCCCCGCCGACGGCCGTCCCGGATCCCGCCCGGTCCCGACGATCACCGGCACGAGCAGGTGATCGTGCAGGTTCCGGCCGACCCCGGGCAGCGCCACGCGGACCTCGATGCCGACCGAGCGCAGGTGCTCGGGATCTCCGACGCCGGAGAGCATCAGCACCCGCGGCGATTCGATCGCCCCCGCACTGAGGACGACCTCACCCGAGCAGGAGGCCTGCTCGACCTGTCCGTCACGCAGCCACTCGACGCCGACGCAGCGGGTGCCCTCCAGCATCAGCCGCCGGACGCGCGCGCCGGTCAGCACGGTGACCCCGTCCGCCTCGGCGAGGTACGCACGGAAGGCGCTTCTGCGCTGCCCGCCGGACACGGTGAACTGCACCCGCGACACGCCGTCGGGCGTACCGGTGTTGTAGTCGGGGTTGTAGGCGATGCCGGTCTCCACGGCTGCCTCGATCAGCGACTCGTGGACCGGATCCGTGCGGTACCGGGTGGTCACCGGCACCGGGCCGCCGGTGCCGTGCCACTGGTCGGCGCCGGCATCGAAGTCCTCGATCCGCTTGAACACCGGCAGCACGTCCGCCCAGGACCAGCCGTCGTTGCCCAGGTAGGCCCAGTGGTCGTAGTCGGCAGCCGCGCCCCGGGTGTAGATCATGCAGTTGAGCGAGCTCGATCCGCCCAGCACCTTGCCGCGCGGCCAATGCAGCCGGCGCCCGGCCGCGTCCTGCTGCGGCGTGGTCAGGTACGCCCAGTCGCGCTCGCCGAACCACAACTCGCCGAAGCGCCGGGGGTCGTGGATCGCCGGGTCGGTGTCGGCGCCCCCCGCCTCCAGGAGCAGCACGCGGGCGCCCCGATCAGCCGTCCGGCGGGCCACGACGCAGCCCGCCGATCCCGCACCCACCACGATCACGTCGAATTCGGCGCCGTCGGTCGGCATGGTCCTCCTTGGAACACGAGTTGGTGTCAGGGCGTGAACACGAGCACGGCGTTCTGGCCGCCGAACCCGAACGAGTTGCTCACCGCGACCTCGACCGGCTGCGCGCGGGCCGCCTTGGCCACGACGTCGAGCTCGATCTCCGGGTCCAGGCTGTCCAGGTTCGCCGTCGGCGGCACCGACGCCTGCTGCACGGTCAGCGCGGTCACGGCCGCCTCGATCGCACCGGCGGCGCCGAGCGAGTGCCCCACGACGCCCTTGACCGAGGTCACGGAGGCCCGGTCGCCGAGCGTACGGCGCAGCATCCGTGCCTCCGTGACGTCGTTGAGCGGTGTCGACGTCCCGTGCGCGTTGACGTGGTCGACGTCGGCGATCCCGAGGCCGGCGTCGGCGAGGGCGGCGGACAGGGCCCGTGTCGCGCCGGCCCCGGTCGGGTCGGGCGCGGTCATGTGGTGCCCGTCCGCGGAGCTGCCGTACCCGGCGACCCGGGCGCGAATGGTGGCGCCGCGAGCGCGGGCGTCTGTCTCGCGTTCCAGCACGAGGATCCCGCTGCCCTCACCGACGACGAACCCGTCCCGGTCCACGTCGAAGGGGCGGGACGCGGCGGCCGGGTCGTCGAGGCGGCCCGAGAGCGCACCCATCCGGGCGAACCCGGTGACGATCAGGGGGCTGACGCCGGCCTCGGCGCCCCCGGTGAGGACGACGTCGCACAGATCGTCGCGCAGCAGGGCCATGGCCGACCCGATCGCCGTGGCCCCGGAGGCGCAGGCGGTGGCCGTGACGAAGTTCGGCCCGGTCGCGCCGAAGCGGATCGCCAGATGACCCGCCACCATGTTCGGCACCAGCATCGGGATCAGCAGCGCCGACACGGTCTCCGGCCCGGGGCCCAGCAGCTGGCGATGCTGCCGCTCCCAGGTGGACACGCCGCCGAGCCCGCAGCCGATCACCACGCCGACCCGCGCACCGTCCCAGGTCGACGGGTCGAGGCCGGCATCCGCGATCGCCTCGGCCGCCGCGGTCAGCCCCAGCTGGACGAACCGGTCGTGACTGAGCTCGCTGCGCCGGCCCACGTGCCGGGCCGGGTCGAAATCCGGGACCGTGCAGGAGATGTCCACCGGGAGCCCGGCCAGCTTCGGGTCCCGGCGCGCGGTCGGCGTACCGGACCAGATCATCTCCCGGTTGGCGGCGACGCCGATGCCGGCGGCGGTGACCAGGCCGAGGCCGGTCACCGCGATCGCCGGACGGGTCATGACGCCGCCGCCGCGGCCACCTGCTTCTCGATCATGTCGGCGGCGTGCTCGATGGTGTCCCGCGGGGTGGCGGTGTCCTCGCTGATCCGCACGCCGGTCGTGGTCTGCACCTCCAGGAGCAGCTCGACCATGAACAGCGAGTCCATCTCCAGCTCCTCGAAGGTGATGCCGGGCTGGATCTCGTCGCGCTCGACCTTGAACTTGGTCACCAGCAGGTCGACCAGGGTTTCGTACATGGTGCTCATCTCGGGACTCCTTCATCCGTCGGGGAATGGGTGGTCGAGGGGCGGCCGGCTCACCCCCGGTTCAGCGCCGGCCAGGTGAGTACGGTCGACCCCCAGGTCAGGCCGCCGCCGAACGCGGTGAGCAGCACCCGGTGCCCGGGTCGCAGCAGCCCCGCCGCGCAGGCGTGGTCCAGTGCGAGCGGCACCGACGCCGCGGCCGTGTTGCCCACCTCGGCGATGTTGCTGACGCAGCGTTCGCGGGGAATGCCGAGGTTGTCGGCGAGCCGGTTGAGGATGCGCTGATTGGCCTGGTGCCCGACGAGCCGGTCGACGTCCTCGGTGGTCATCTTGGCCTGCTCCAGCACCGCCCGGCAGGAGTCGGACATCCGTTGCACGGCCCGCCAGAAGACCTCGCGGCCCGCCATCGTGAAGTAGTGGTCGCCCGGTTCCGGCGACGTCGCGGCCAGTCGTGACCGGGACCCGCCCGCCCGTACGGTGATCATGTCGTAGCCCTCGCCGTCGCTGCCCAGGTCGCAACGGCCGATCGCGCCGGGCTCGTCGGCCGTGCCCGCGCGCAGCACCACGGCGCCCGCGCCGTCGCCGAAGATCGCCGAGGTCGTACGGTCGGCCGGATCGAGGATGCTGGAGAACGTCTCGGCGCCGATGACGAGAACCCGATCGGCCGAGCCGCCCGCGATCAGCCCGGCGCCGGTGGCGAGGCCGTAGAGGAAGCCGGTGCACACGGCGTTGACGTCGTACGCGGCCGCGCCGGTCATGCCGAGGCGGCTCGCCACCAGCGGTGCCGTGCCGGGGCAGGGGCGGTCCGGCGTGGTGGTGGCCACCACGACCGTGTCGACCGTGGTCTCGCCCGCGGACTTGAGGGCGGCCGCGCCCGCGCCCACCGCCAGGTCGGAGGTCGCCATGCCGGGGTCCGCGTAGTACCGCTGCGCGATGCCCGTACGGGCCCAGATCCACTCGTCCGTGGTGTCGAGACGCGCGACGAGGTCCGCGTTGGACACGACCCGGGGCGGCAGGAAACTGCCGATCCCCACCAGCACTGCCGACCGGCTCACGTTGAATCCCTTCGCTGTCACCACTGTCAGTCTCTGCGGGAGCCCTGACCGGCCGGCGACCGCTCCTTGACCGGGCGCTGACCGATCACTGACGCCCCCGGCGCGGTCATCGGCTCGTCAACAGGCGGTCAGCGCGGCTCGGCACGCTGACCGCACGGAGCTGGAGGTGCAGGTGAGTCCTACAGACGTGATCCCCGGACCGCGGCGGGTGTTCGACGGCGTGCCCGCGCTGGCGGGAGAGGTGGGCCGGACCCTCGGCGTCACCCCGTGGCGACGACTCGAGCAGGCGGAAGTCAGCCGCTTCGCCGACGCGACGGGGGACCGGCAGTGGATCCACGTCGATCCGGACCGGGCCGCGGCCGGCCCGTTCGGCGGCACCATCGCACACGGCTACTACCTGCTGTCGCTGGTTCCGGCGCTGCTCGCCGAGATCTTCGAGGTGCGGGGCGTCGGTGCGGTGATCAACACCGGGGTGCGGGAGCTGCGGTTCCGGCACCCGGTGCCGGTGGGCGCCCTTTTCCGTGCGGCGGCCCGGCTCGACGCCCTCGAGACCAATCGCCGGGGTGTCGCGGATCTGGCGCTGTACGTCGAGTTCCACCTCGAAGGGCGTACCGATCCGGCGTGCACCGCGCTGGTGCAGCAGATGGTGCGGCCGCCGGTCAGCCGGCCGAGGTGACTCCCACCAGCCCGTCGGCCAGCGCCGGGTCCTGGGCGAGAATCTCGGCGTAGCGTTGCCGCAGGGGGCGGCTGGGCTGCAGTCCCAGTTCCTCGTCCAGATGCCGGCGCGTGCGGTGGAACGTCGCCAGGGCGTCGCTCTGCCGGCCGCAGCGGTAGAGCGCGAGCATCAGCTGCTCACAGAACACTTCCCGCAACGGGTATTGCGCGACCAGCGGGCCGAGATCCGCGGCGGCGGTCACGTTGTCACCCACGGCCAGCCGGGCGGTGGAGACGAGCTCCCACACGTCGAGCTTGCGCTCCTCGAAGAGCATCGCCGCCGAGCGGCAGCGCAGCCCGTCGCCGGCGTCGAGCAGGGCCGGGCCGCGCCAGAGCCGCATCGCCTCCTCGAGCAGCTCGATCGCGCGGTGCGGTTCGCTGCGCACCAGCGCGGCGCCGCGTGCGGCGAGCGTGAGAAACCGGCTGCCGTCCACCTCCTCCGGTGCGACGTCGAGCACGTAGCCGTTGGGCACCGCACGGATCGCGATGCCGCCGGGGCCGTCGACCAGCTTGCGCAGCCGGGCCGCGTGCGCCTGGACGGCATTGCGGGCGTTGGACAGCGACCGTCCCGACCACAGCTCGGTCGCGACGTCGTCGTAGGACAACGGGCGTCCGGGGTCCAGCGCGAGCGTGGCCAGCATCGCGCGGACCTTGCTCGCCCGAATGTCGCGCAGGGCACCGCCGACGTTCACGGAGACGGTGCCGAGTAGACGAATGAGCACGATTTCCCCCTCGCCGGGATGGGCGGTTCTCGCCGCCCAGAAAAGCACACCCGGCGCCGCTCCCGCCATTCTTTCCGGCCGCCGGTCGGAATTCTTACCCTGGACCGACCCAGGGGGTGCCCGGCCCCGGTACAGGGGTTCCCCCACTGCTTTCCCGGGGTCCGGCGGTGCAGACTCGCAACAGCTCGAATGTCCGCCGAGAATTCGGAGTGCCCGCATGGAGAAGACCGCCGTCCAGGCGCCGCCGGTGCCGCGCCTCGACCACGTCATGGTCCTGCTCGACCCCGCCGACTACCAGGCGGTCGCGGATGCTCCGTTCCTCGGCTCCCGCTTCGCGCGGCGCAAGCTGAAGCACGCGGACAGTTCGGTGGCGGGTTCGTACTCCACGTTGGGGCTCGCGGGGGACAACACCCTGATCGAGCTCTTCGGTACGCCCCCGGCCGGCGCGGGCGCCCTCGTCGGCGGGCTGGTGTTCTCCTTCGAGCAGCCCGGATCGTCGGCCCGGGCGCGGGCCGTGCTCGACGACGCCGGCGTCGCGTATCACCAGGATCTGGTGCGGCGCACGCTGCCCGGCCATGACGAGCCTCAGCCGTGGTACCACCGCATCAGCGTCGGGCTGGGCCCGGCATGCCCGATGGTGCTGTTCCTCAACGAGGTCACCCCGGCCTACCTGGCAGCCGTCGGGGCGGCCCCGGCGCCGGACGGATCCCTGACCCGGGCCGGCTATCTCGACGCCGTCGTGGGCGGGTCCGGCGACGGCATGCTGATGCGTGACATCGAGAGCGTCACCCTCGTCACCACCCCGGAGCGGGCCGCCCGGCTGACCGCCGCGCTGGCACCGGTCGGCTTCGCCGCCGGCGACGACGGCGTGCTCCGCGGGCCGGATCTGACCTTGCGGCTGTGCCCGGCGCAGGGCGCGCCGGAACGGATCACGGAAATCGGGATCCGACTGTCCGGCGCCGATACCGCCGAACAGCGTGAATACACCTTCGGTGCGGCGTGCCGACTCGTCATCGATTCGCCGGAATCCGGGCGAATGCTGTTCTCGCCGTCTTCGCATTCATGAGCATTCGCTAGAAGGAATTCAATGGTGATGGCCAAGAATACGCCCTTGTTCGCCGACATTTTCGCCCGGCAGGTGGCGCTCACGCCGCACACCGTCGCCGTCGAGTTCCGCACCCGCACGCTGACGTACCGGGAGCTCGACGACGCCGCCGCCCGCCTCGCCACCGCGCTGCGCGAGCGCGGCGCCGGGCCGGGCACCCTCGTCGGGATCTCCGGGAGCCCGTCGCACTACCTGCCGGTCGCCGTTCTCGGCGTCCTGCGCGCCGGGGCCGCCTGGTTGCCGCTCGACCCGGGCTACCCTGCCGAGCGCCTGCAATACATGATCGCCGACTCGGGGATCCGCCTCCTGGTGGCCGACCCCGTCTCCGCCGCGGTTCTCGGCCACGGCCTCGACGTGGTCGGCCCGGACGTCTCCACCGCGCCGTCGGCCGCCGTGCCGGTCGGCCCCCACGACGCGGCGTACGTCATCTACACCTCGGGATCGACCGGCCGCCCCAAGGGCGTCACCCTCACCCACGGCGGCCTGGCGAACCTCGTCGCCGCCCAGCAGGCCGCGTTCGACGTCGGTCCCGGGGACCGCGTCCTGCAGTTCGCGCCGTCCAGCTTCGACGCCTCGGTGTTCGAGACGGTGATGGCGCTGGCCACCGGCGCCACACTGGTGCTGGCCTCGCGGGACGCGCTGGCACCCGGTCCGGGCCTCACCGACCTGCTGCGCCGTGACGGGATCACGCATCTCACCGTCCCGCCCTCCGTCCTGGCCACGCTTCCCGCCGAGGAACTGCCGGCCCTGCGTACGGTGATCTGCGCCGGCGAGGCGCTGCCGGAGCACCTGGTGCGGCGCTGGCAGCCCGGGCGCCGGATGGTCAACGCCTACGGCCCGACGGAGACCACCGTCTGGGCCACCGCCGCCGACGTCAAGGCGGACGACGGGAAGCCGTCGATCGGCACCGCCATCCTCGGGGCCGACGTGGTCGTCGCCGACGACCGGCTGCGCCCGGTGCCGACGGGCGTGCCCGGCGAGCTGCTGATCGGCGGCGCCGGCGTGGCCCGGGGCTATCTCGGCAGGCCGGGACTGACGGCCCAGCGGTTCGTGCCCGACCCGGCCACGCCGGGCGGACGCCGGTACCGCACCGGCGATCTGGTCGTCCGCCATCCGGACGGCAACCTGGAGTTCCTCGGCCGGGTCGACAACCAGGTCAAGATCCGCGGTGTCCGGATCGAGCCGGAGGAGATCGCCCGGTGCCTCGCCGAGCACGACGCCGTCCACGACGCCGTCGTGGTGCCGCTCGACCTCGGCCGCGGCGACGAGCTCTACGGCTACGTCACCGGCACCGCCGATCCGCAGCAGCTCCTCGCGCACCTGCGGAGCCGGCTGCCCGAGCACACGGTGCCGGCCGACGTCGTCGTCCTCGACACGATGCCGCTCACCCCGAGTGGAAAGATCGACCGTTCGGCGCTGCCGGAACCGCCCCGCGGACGGTCCCACCAGGACTACGTCGCACCCCGGACCCCCACCGAGCAGGCGCTCGCGGAGATGATCGCGGAGCTGCTGCACCTGGAACGGGTCGGCATCCACGAGGAATTCTTCGCGCTGGGCGGGCATTCGCTGCTGGCCGGGCGCCTCGCCGCCCGCGTACGCCAGGAACTGGGCCGGGAACTGCCCTTGCGCCTGCTGTACCAGTCGCCGACCGTCGCCGGGATGGCGGCGGTGCTCGACGGCGGCGAGGGGCACGGGCTGACCCCACCGCCGATCGAGACCACCACCGGCGACGACCCCGCACCGCTGTCCTTCCCGCAGGAGCGCGTGTGGTTCCTCGAGAAGCTCGTCCCCGGCAACCTCGCCTACAACGCGCAGGCGACGCTCCGGCTGCGAGGACCCCTCGACCCGGACGCCCTGCGGGCCACCCTCACCGAGATCGTGCGCCGGCACGAGGTGTTCCGCTGCGCGTACGTCGCCGAGGCGGGTACGCCGACCCAGCGGCCGATGCCCCCGATGCCGGTCGAGCTCCCCATCGTCGACCTGACCGGACTGCCCGCCGGCGCGCGCGACGACCGCGTCGAGGAGATCGTCGCCGACACCGTGCGTACGCCCTTCGACCTCGCCCGCCCGCCGCTGGCCCGCTGGGTGCTGATCCGCCAGGCCGAGGACGACCACACGCTGGTGCACGTCGAACACCACCTGGTGCACGACGGCTGGTCCTTCGCCCTGTTCGTCCGCGAACTGCAGCGGATCTACCCGGCCGCCCTCGACGGCGAGGTTCACGACGCACTTCCGGAGCCGCGATACACCGACTTCGCGCGGTGGCAGCGGAACTGGCTGCGCGGTGACGTCCTCGACAAGTTCCTCGCGTACTGGACGTCCGAACTCGACGGGTGCCCCACCGCGCTGGAGCTTCCGCTCGACCGCCCGCGCCCGCGGGTGCAGAGTTTCCGCGGTGCCGTGCTGCGGGTCGACGTGCCGCCCGCGCTCAGCGGCCGGCTCCGCCACTACAGCCGGGCTCGCGGGGTCACGCTCTACTCGGTGATGCTCTCGGGCTTCGCCGCCCTGCTGTCCCGCCACGCGGGGCAGGACGAGGTCGTCGTCGGCAGCGGGGTGGCGAACCGTCGCCTCGCCGAGACCGAGGACCTGATCGGCATGATCGTCAACACCCTGGCGCTGCGGATCGACCTCCGGGGCGCGCCGGGCTTCGACGAGCTCGTCGGCCGCGCCCACGCCACCGTCGGCCGGGCCAGCCAGTGGCAGGACATGCCGCTCGAGCTGCTCGTGGACGCGCTGGACCTGCCGCGTGACCCGGGCCGCAACCCGCTGTTCCAGGCCATGTTCAGCTTCCACGACTCGCAGGTGCCCGAGCTGGACTTCGCCGGGGTCCGGGGCACCGTGCTCGAACGGCACAACGGCTCGGCCAAGACCGACATCAACGTCGTGGTGGTGCCCCGCGCCGAGCAGCGCGCCGGGCACGCGGTGCTCGACGACGCCGACCCGATCACGCTGATCTGGGAGTACGCCACGGATCTGTTCGACGCCGAGACCACCGCCGGGCTCGTCGAGCGGTATCTGGCGCTGCTCGACGCGGCGGTGGCGGACCCGGCCACGTCGTTCGACCGGCTGCCCATGCCCGTCGGTGAGCAGCCGTCGTCCGGTCCGGTCACCGACTACTCGGCCGGGCGGACGATTCCCGAGCTCTTCGCCGAGCAGGTCGCGGCTCGCCCGGATGCCCTCGCGATCGTCGACGGCGACCGCGAATACACGTACGCCGAACTCGACCGGCGCGCGAACAGCATCGCCCACGCATTGCGTGCCAACGGCGTGGGCCCCGACAGCCCGGTCGGCGTGCTGCTCCCGCGGGGCGGCGAGATGATCGTCGCGGTTCTCGCGGTGCTCAAGGCTGGCGGCGCCTACGTGCCGCTCGATCCCGGCTACCCGGCCGAGCGCCTGGAGCTGATGGCCGGCGAGGCGGATCTCGCCGCCGTCGTCACGCGCTCACCGTTCGGCGGGCTGCTGACCGGCCTCCCCGTGCTCACCATGGAGGACGTCACGAGCGCCGCGGCCGACGCGCCGCCGTTGACCGCAGGACCCCGCAACCTCGCCTACATTCTCTTCACGTCCGGTTCCACCGGCCGGCCGAAGGGCGTGATGGTCGAGCACCGGTCGGTGCTGCGGCTGGTGTGCGGTACGGACTACGCCGAGTTCCGCCCGGGCGAGCGCTTCGCCCAGGTCGCGGACGCCTCCTTCGACGCGCTCACCTTCGAACTGTGGGGGGCGCTCCTGCACGGCGGCACGGTGTGCGTCATCGACACCGAGACGCTGCTGACCCCCGGTGGCCTCGGCCGCGCGCTCGAACACCACGGCGTGACCGCGATGTTCCTCACCTCCGCGCTGTTCACCGAGGTGATGGCGGATCATCCCGGCTCCTTCGCGGGCCTGCGTACGCTGCTCGTCGGCGGCGATGCGCTCCACGCCGACCGCGTCCGGCGGCTGCTCGGCGCGCCCGCCGCGCAGCGGCCCGAGCGGCTCATGAACGGTTACGGGCCGACCGAGGCCACCACCTTCGCCGTCTGCCACCTCATCGAGGAAGTCCCCGCGGAGGCGACGTCGGTGCCGATCGGCCGGCCGATCGCCAACACCACCGCCCATGTGCTCGACGCCCACCTGGCGCCGGTGCCGGCCGGCGTGGCGGGCGAGCTGTACATCGGCGGTCCCGGTGTGGCGCGCGGCTACGCGGGGCGGCCCGGCCTGACCGCCCAGCGATTCGTGCCGGATCCCCACGCCGGCGACGGCGGCCGGCTGTACCGCACCGGCGACCTCGTCCGCCTCCGCCGGGACGGCCTGATCGAGTTCCTCGGCCGGGCCGACGGGCAGGTGAAGATCCGCGGCTTCCGGGTGGAGCCGGGCGAGGTCGAGGCCGTGCTGGCCGCCCACCCCGGCGTCGCCCAGGTCGCGGTCGTCGTC
The DNA here is from genome assembly GCF_044465265.1 of Actinoplanes sp. NPDC049681. Lineage (NCBI taxonomy): Bacteria > Bacillati > Actinomycetota > Actinomycetes > Micromonosporales > Micromonosporaceae > Actinoplanes > Actinoplanes sp. NPDC049681. Next base: position 26,555 of record NZ_JBITLP010000009.1, on the reverse strand, counting down.
CAGGACGCACCCGGCGGACGCCGCCTCGCCGCCTACGTCGTGGGCGCGGCGACCACCGCGGAAATGCGGGACTTCCTGGCGGACCGGCTGCCCCCATACCTGATGCCTTCGCGCTTCGTCCGGCTGCCCGCGATGCCCATGACCGCGAGCGGCAAGGTGGACCGGGCCGCGCTGCCGCAGGGCGACGACCCGGACGAGGCGGCCGGCTACGAGCCGCCGCGTACCGCCACGGAGCTCGCGGTCGCCGAGCTCATCGCCGAGTCGCTCGGACTGACGCGGGTCGGCCGCGCCGACGACTTCTTCCGGCTCGGCGGCCACTCGCTGCTCGCCATGCGACTCGTCGCGCGGATCAACGAGCGGTTCGGGACCGACGTGCCGCTGCGCCGCTTCCTGCTCACCCCCACGGTCACCGCGCTCGCCGCCGAGGTGGACGCCGCGGCCGGGGCCGCCACGCCCGACCTGCTCGACACCGACGCCGCTTTCCTGGACCGGCTCGAGCACATGTCCGACGCCGATGTCGAGGAGTTGCTCCAGACCATGGCCGAGAACGAGGCCGACCGGTGACCGAGAACCCGGGAATCTCCGACCTGCCCGCCGATCCGGCCGCCCGCCGGGCACTGCTGGCGGAACGCCTGCGGGAACGCATCGCCACCCGCGGCCACGTCCTGTCGTACCCGCAGCAGCGTCTGTGGTTCCTCGCCCAGCTCGACCCCGGCAATCCGGTGTACGTCGTGCCGATGGTCTACCGGATCAACGGTCCCCTGGACGTGGCGGCACTCGACTACGCGCTGACCGAGCTCGTGCGCCGCCACCACGTGCTGCGGACGACGTTCCGCGTGGTCGACGGCGAACCGCGCCAGTTCGTCCAGCCGGCACCCCGCATCACCGTCGAGGTCCGCGACGCCGCCGACGCCACCGAGGCCGAGCGGATCTGTGCCGACGAGGCCAGGACCGCGTTCGACCTCGAGTCGGACCTGATGATCCGCCCGCTGCTGGTGCGGCTGGGCCCTACGGACCACCGGCTGTGCCTCACGCTGCACCACCTGGTCTGCGACGGCGCGTCACTCGGCATCATCGGCCGCGAACTGTCGGCGCTGTACCGCGCACACCGGACGGGCACGGCCGCCGACCTGCCCGAGCCGCCCCTGCAGTACGCCCAGTACGCCGAGCGTCAGCATGCCCGCCTCGCCGGGCCCGAGCTGGCCGAGATGCTGGAATACTGGCGCGACCGTCTCGCGGATGCGCCCGTCCTGGCCACCCTGCCCACCGACCGTCCGCGACCGCCGGTGCAGAGCCACCGGGGCGGGCACGTCCCGTTCACCGTGGGTTCGGCTCCCACCGCCGCGCTCGCCACGCTCGCCCGGGACAGCGCCGCTACGCCGTTCGCAGTGCTGCTCGCGGCGTTCGGCGTCCTCGTGCACGGCTACACCGGTGCGCAGGAGGCCATCGTCGGTTCGCCCGTCGCCGGCCGTACCACCGAGGCGGTCCGGCCGCTGATCGGGTTCTTCACCAACACCGTCGTCCAGCGCCTGGACCTCAGCGGCGATCCGACGTTCCGGGAGCTGGTGGGCCGGACCCGCGACGAGGCCCGGCTCGCCCTGGCACACCAGGAGCTGCCCTTCGAGAAGCTGGTCGAGGAGCTGCACCCGAGCCGGGACACCGCCCACAATCCGGTCTTCCAGTTGATGGTGAGTCACCAGGAGGGTGAGCAGGGCGAGCTGGTGCTGCCGGGCTGCGAGGTCAGGATGGTGCCCGGCGACACCGGAAGCGCGAAGTTCGATCTGACACTGGGCCTGACCAGCACGGGAGACACGCTGTCCGGGCGGCTCGAGTACGCGACCGACCTGTTCGACCGGGAGACCGCGCACCGGCTGGCCCGCCATTTCACCACGGTCCTCAGCGCCGCGGTGGCCCAGCCCGACGCCCGCATCAGCACCCTCCCGCTGCTGTCCGCCGAGGAGTCCCGGCACCTGCTCGCCGATCTCAACCCGGCACCGGTGCCGGTGCCCGACGCGCTGGTGCACGACCTGATCGCGCAGCAGGCCGCCCGGACGCCGGACGCCCCGGCGTTGATGCACGTCGACGACGCACCCGATCAGGCGCTGACCTACCGCGAGGTGGAGGCCCGCGCCGAGGCGCTCGCCGCGCGGCTGCGCGCCTGCGGCGTCGGCCCGGACGTCCCCGTGGGCGTGTACCTGCACCGGTCGCCGGACCTCGTGATCGCGCTTCTGGCCGTCCTCAAGGCCGGCGGCGCGTACCTGCCGCTCGACCCCGGATATCCGCACGCCCGGCTGGCGTTCATGGTCGCCGACGCGCGGGCCCGGGTCGTCGTGACCAGCGCGACCCTGGCGCAGCGCGCCACCCGGTTGCCCGCCGAGGCCCTGCTCGTCGACGAAACCGGCGGCGACGGGGCCGCACCGGTCGCCCCGGCGGCGCTGACCCCGGACAACCTGGCGTACGTCATCTACACCTCCGGGTCCACCGGCACGCCCAAGGGCGTCATGGTGACGCACCGCAACGTCGGGAACTTCTTCGCCGGCATGGATCCGCTGATCCCGGGCGCCGGCCCGGCGAGCTGGCTGGCCGTCACCAGCATGTCGTTCGACATCTCCGTGCTGGAGCTGCTGTGGACGCTGGCCCGCGGCCACCGGGTGGTGCTGCGCGGCGACGAACCCACCCGGACGACGGCGCCGGGCGGTGGCACGGTCGTTCCCGCCGCGGCGCAGGCGCGCACGATGGACTTCAGCCTCTTCTACTTCGGCGGTGACCGCGGCGGCGACCCGGCCGACCGGTACAGGTTGCTCATCGAGGGCGCGAAGTTCGCCGACCGGCACGGCTTCCACGCGGTGTGGACCCCGGAGCGGCACTTCCACGAGTTCGGCGGCCTGTACCCGAACCCGGCGGTCACCGGTGCCGCCGTCGCCGCCATCACCGAGCGCGTGCGGATCCGCGCGGGCAGCGTGGTGCTCCCGCTGCACGACCCGTTGCGCGTCGCCGAGGAATGGTCGGTGCTCGACAACATCAGCGGGGGCCGGGTCGGAGTGTCCGTCGCCTCGGGATGGCAGCCGGACGACTTCGTGCTCGCACCGGACACCTACGCCGATCGCAAGCAGGCCATGCTCGACGGCGTCGCCACCCTGCGGCGGCTGTGGCGCGGTGACAGCCTGACACGCCGCAACGGCGTCGGCCGTGACGTCGACGTCTCGGTCTTCCCGCCGCCGGTGCAGCGGGACCTGCCGGTGTGGATCACCAGCGCCCGCAGCCCGGAGACGTTCCGGCTGGCGGGGGAGCTCGGCGCCGGCCTGCTGACGCACATGCTGGGCCACTCCGCCGAGCAGCTCGCCGAGAAGATCGCCCTCTATCGCCAGGCGTGGCGCGAGGCCGGGCACCCCGGCGACGGCCGGGTCACGCTGATGCTGCACACGTTCGTCGGCGCCGATGCCGACGAGGTACGCGAGATCGTGCGCGAGCCGCTGTGCGCGTACATCAAGTCCTCCCTCGACCTGCTTTCCGGGCTGGGCGCGGCGATGGGCGACGACACCGACCCCCGGACGCTGCCCCCGGACGAGCTGGACATGCTGGTGGCGCGGGCGTTCGAGCGGTTCTTCGACACCTCCGGGCTGCTCGGTACGCCGGAACACTGCGCCGACCTCATCGACCAGCTCAAGGCCATCGGCGTCGACGAGGCGGCCTGCCTGATCGACTTCGGGGTGCCGCACGAGCAGGTGCTCGACGCGCTCGGCCAGCTCCGGCTGGTGCGGGAGCTGTCGGAGGACCGGAGCCGCCGGGTTCGCGCCGACGAGCCGATCGCCGCGCAGATCCGCCGGCACGGCATCACCCACCTGCAATGCACGCCGTCGGTGGCCGGGCTGCTGGTCGACGACGAGGACGCCGCGGCGCTCGGCGAGCTGACCGGCCTGCTCGTCGGCGGGGAGGCGCTGCCCGATCCGCTGGCCGAGCAGCTGGCCAAGAGCGTCCCGGCGGTCCGTTCGATGTACGGCCCGACCGAGGTGACCGTGTGGGCGACGAGTGCGGAGGTGAACGGCCGCCCGGTGGTCCTCGGTGAGCCGATGGCCAACACCCGGGCCTACGTCGTCGACGCCCATCTGCGGCCCACGCCTCCGGGCGTACCCGGCGAACTGCTGCTCGGCGGCCTCGGCGTGACCCGGGGCTATCTCGGGCGTCCCGCGCTCACCGCCGGGCGGTTCATCCCGGATCCGTTCTCGGGGATTCCCGGGCAACGGCTCTACCGCACCGGTGACCTCGTGCGCCGCGACGCCGAGGGCGCGTTGTGGTTCCTCGGCCGGCTCGACCACCAGGTCAAGATCCACGGCCATCGGATCGAGCTCGGCGAGATCGAGAACGTCGTGGCGGCGCATCCCGGCCTGCGGGCCGCGGTCGTGGTCGTGCGCGGCGAGCACGCGGGCCGCCGGATCGTCGCGTACGGCGTTCCCGCGAGCGAGAACGCACCGCCGGCGGCCGCGGACGTGCGCGCGTTCTGCGCCCGCACCCTGCCCGACTACATGGTGCCCGCGGACGTCGTGCTGCTCGACCGGCTGCCCAGCACGCCGAACGGCAAGGTCGCCCGGGACGCGCTGCCCGAACCGGGCCGGCAGGCGGCGCGCGAGTACCAGCCGCCGGAGGGCGCGACCGAGACCGGCGTCGCCCGCGTGTTCGCCCAGGTCGTCGGCGCCGAGCGGGTCGGCGCGCACGACAACTTCTTCGAGGTCGGCGGGAACTCGCTGCTCGCCGTACGGCTGCGGACGCTGCTGGTCCCCGTGCTGGGCGACCGGGTATCGCTCGTCGACATCTTCCGCTATCCCACGGTCCGGGGCCTGGTCTCGGCCTCGGGGGCGCAGCGCAGCGACGCCGGGATCGACCGGGCCCGCGAGTCTGCGGGCCGGCGCGCCGCCGCCTTCGCCCGGCGCCGTGCGGGACGGGACCGGGCATGAGCGACCGCACCGCACGGCGGCCAGGCCACGAGCAGCGCACAGGAGAGGCAGGAAACGGATGAGCGCGACCGAAGCCGAGGGGCTGGAGCCGATCGCCCTGGTCGGGGTCGCTTGCCGGGTTCCCGGCGCGCGGACCCCGCAGGCGTTCTGGCGCACCATGCGCGACGGCGTCGAGTCCATCACCCGGTTCGGCCGCACGGAGCTGCTGGCGGCGGGGATAGACGAGCAGACGCTGGCCGATCCGGACTACGTGCCCGCCTCCGGGCACCTGCCGGACGCCGATCGCTTCGACGCCGAGTTCTTCGGGTTCACCGCGGCCGAGGCCCGGACCATGGACCCGCAGCAGCGGATGCTGATCGAGACCGCCTGGGAGGCCATGGAGGACGCCGGTCACGACCCCGGCCGGTTCCCCGGCGACGTCGGCGTGTTCGCGGGCGCGTTCTTCACGAAGTATCTGCTGCAGAACCTCGCCACGAACGCGCGGTTCCAGCGTTCGCCGATGGCGCCGCTGGCCCGGATGTTCAACGACAAGGACTTCGTCGCCACCCGGGTCTCGCACCTGCTCGACCTGACCGGTCCCGCGCTCACCGTCCAGACGGCCTGCTCGACCTCGCTGGTCGCCACGCATCTCGCCTGTCAGTCGCTGCTGAGCTACGAGTGCGACGCGGCGCTGGTCGGTGGTGTGACGGTGAACGTACCGCTCAAGACCGGCTACCCGGTCGCGGAGAGCGGGCTGTTCAGCGCCGACGGTCACTGCCGTCCGTTCGACGTCACCGCCGGGGGAACCGTGCCGGGCAACGGCGTCGTCGTGGTCATGCTGCGCCGGCTCGCCGACGCCCTCGCCGACCGCGACCATGTGTACGCCGTCATCCGCGGCTCCGCCGTGAACAACGACGGGGCGATGAAGGCGGGGTACGCCGCCCCCAGCGTCGACGGGCAGCTTCGGGTGGTCACCTCCGCGCTGGCCGTCGCCGGCATCGATCCCGCCACCGTCGGATACGTGGAGGCACACGGCACGGCGACCCAGGTCGGCGACCCGATCGAGACGACCGCGCTCAGTCAGGCGTACGGCGCCGGCGGCATCGTCCCCGGCTCCTGCGCGCTGGGCTCCGTCAAGGCGAACATCGGTCACCTCGACGCCGCCGCGGGCCTGGCGGGACTGCTGCGGGCCGCCCTCGCCCTGCACCACGCGGAGGTGCCACCGGCCGCGAACTTCACCATGCCGAACCCGCACCTGCGGCTCGGCGAGACGCCGTTCTACGTACCGACGAAGGCCGAACCGTGGCGGACCACCGGGCACCCGCGGCGTGCCGGGGTCAGCTCGCTGGGTGTCGGCGGCACCAACGCGCACGTCGTCCTGGAGCAGGCGCCTGAGGTGCGGCGCCCCGCGACCCAGGCGCGGCAGTGGCAGCTGCTGCCGGTCTCCGCGCGGACCACCGCCGCGCTCGACAGCGCCACCCGCGGGCTCGCCGACGCCCTGTCGGCTGCCGGCGCGCCCGAACTGTCCGACGTGGCCTTCACGTTGCAGGACGGCAGGCGGGCCTTCGGGCTCCGCCGTGCCGTCGTCTGCACCGACCACGCCGACGCCGTACGGGTGCTGCGCGGCGAGGACCCGCGCCGGCTGGCCACCCGCTGCGCCCCGGACGGATCGCATGCCGCGGTGTTCGCATTCCCCGGCGGCGGTTCGCAGCACCCGAACATGGGTCTCGACATCTACCGTTCCGAACCGGTGTTCCGCGCCGAGGTCGACCGCTGCGCCGAGATCCTGCGGCCGCGTCTGGGCTTCGACCTGCGCCGGCTGCTGTTCCCGGCCGCGTTCACGCCCCTGGAGGGCCGCGAGCTCGCCGGGGGAGCGGCCACCATGGGCCGCGACCAGGGTGCGGGCGTCGTGTCCTCGCTCTTCGTGATCGAGTACGCGCTGGCCCGCCAGCTGATGGCCTGGGGCGTGCGACCGGCGGCCCTGCTCGGCCACAGCCTCGGCGAGTACGTCGCGGCCTGCCTCGCCGGCGTGTTCACCCTCGAGGGTGCTCTGGAGATCACCCTGGCCCGCGGTGAACTGTTCGCCGCGATGCCGCCCGGCTCCATGCTGGTCGTCGGGCTTCCCGAGGCCGAGGTCGCCGCGATGCTCTCCGACCGGGTGTCGGTGGCCGCCGTCAACGCCCCCGACCTCACCGTGGTCGCCGGGCCCGACGAGGACATCCTCGCGTTGCGCACCCGGCTGCGCGGGGATGACATCGACTGCCGCAAGGTCAGCGTCCCGGTCGCCAGCCACTCCTGGATGGTCGACCCCTACCTGGACGACTTCACCCGCAAGGTCGGCAAGATCAGCCTGGCGGCGCCGGAGCTGCCCATGCTCTCGGGGGTGACCGGCACCTGGCTCACCGCCGAGGAGGCCACCGACCCGGCGTACTGGGCCCGCCACCTGCGCCGGCCGGTACGGTTCGCCGACAGCCTGCGGCAGGCGCTGGCCCAGCCCGGCAGGGTGCTGCTGGAGGTCGGCCCCGGCCGTACCCTCAGCTCACTGGCCGGATCGCAGCGGCTCGCGCCGACTCCCGTCGCGGTGCCCACCATGAGCCTGCCCCGGGACGTCCTGCCCGACCTGGCCCATCTCGTCTCCGCCGTCGGGCGGCTGTGGCAGTCCAACGTCGATGTCGACTGGGTGGCGTTCCACGGCACGGCCGACCCCCGGCGGGTCTCCCTGCCGACGTATCCGTTCCAGGGCGAGCGGCACTGGATCGATCCGGGAGGACCGCGGGCCACCGAGAGCCTCGCTGCTGAGCCGGCCGGGCCCACGCCGCCGGAGCTGCGGCTCGACGACGGGTTCGTGGGTCCCCGCACCGAGCGGGAGCGGCGGATCGCCCGCATCTGGTGCGACCTGCTGGACCTGGAACGCGTCAGCGTCGACGACGACTTCTTCGACCTCGGCGCGCACTCGCTCATGGTCACGCAGCTCACCCGGGAGCTGCGCCGCATGGGCGCGGTCGATCTGAGCGCCCGTGACGTGTTCGCGGCGGGCACGGTCGCCGGCATGGCGGACCTCGTCGGCCGGGCACTCGGAGAGCCTCCCTCGGCACCCGCGGGCACCGGCATCGTCCTCGAGGACGAGGTCGTGCTGGAGGAGTCGATCACCGCGGCGGGGCTGCCACCGGTGACCGCGGGGGCGCCGGGAACCGTACTGCTGACGGGCGCGACCGGGTTCGTCGGTGCGTACCTGTGTGCCGAGCTCCTGCAACGCACCGATGCCACCGTCCTCTGCCTGGTCCGCGCGGCCGACCAGGAGAGCGGCCTGGAACGGGTACGGGCCAATCTGACCTCGTACGGCCTGCGGACCTCCTGGGGCGAGCGGCTTCGTGCGGTGCCCGGCGACCTGTCCCGGCCCCGGCTCGGGCTGGGCGAGGCCGAGTTCGCCGCGCTCGCCGAGCAGGTCGACGCGATCTACCACTGCGGTGCGTGGGTGAACTTCGTCCGCCCGTACCGTGCGCTGAAGGCCGCGAACGTGCTCGGCACGCAGGAGATCCTCCGGCTGGCCACCACCACCCGGCTGAAGCCGGTGCATCACCTGTCCACGCTGGCGGTCCTCGCCGGCGCGATGCGCCCCGACGTCGCCCGCATCGGCGAGGACGACCCGCTGCCGCCCGCGGTCGGGCACGACACCGCCTACAGCCAGAGCAAGTGGGTCGCGGAGGGGCTGATCGGCCTCGCGCGCGACCGGGGGGTGCCGGTGTCGATCTACCGGGCCGGCGGCGTGCTGGCGGACAGTGGCAGCGGCGCGTCCAACCGGGAGGACTACGTCACCAAGGTCATCCAGGGCTGCGTCCAGCTGGGGCTGGCGCCGGACCGTCGCTACGAGCTCTCCGTCGGCACCGTCGACCATCTGGCGCGGCAGGTCATCGATCTTTCGCTCGAGGCGGCGGCGCTCGGGCGTACCTTCCACACGATCGACCCGGACACCCTGCCGTGGAACACGATCTTCGAAGAGATCCGTGAGTTCGGCTACCCGGTCGCCTCCGTGCCGTTCGACCAGTGGCGCTCGGCCCTGGTGGAGCGGGTGGACAGCGACGGCGACGACAACGCCCTGGCGCCGCTGATGGCCATGATCGGCGAGACCCCGGACCGGGCGATGCCCGCCATCTCCTGCGACAACGTGCGCGACGTGCTGGGCGACCGCGCCGCGCCGGCACTCGACCGAGCCTATTTCACCAAGATGCTGGGGTTCTTCGTCAGCAACCGGTTACTGCCGCCGGTCCTCGCGGCGAAGAAGAGAGGTTCCTGATGAGCATGTTTCTCACCGGCGCCACCGTCATCGACGGCCTCGCCGACGAACCGGCCACCGACGTCCAGATCCTCGTCGAGGGGGAGCGGATCGCCGAGGTGGGCTCTCCCGGGCTGCCCGGCGACGCCGACCTCGTCGACCTGTCCGGGCTCACGCTGCTCCCCGGGCTGATCGACGCCCACGTCCACATCGGCCACTCCAGTGAGATGCGCGCGGTGCTGAACATGGAGCTGTCGGTCGCCGAACGCGCCGCCGACATCTTCCGGACCCTGCGCCAGACCCTCGACGCGGGTTTCACCGCGGTGCGCGACTGCGGCGGCATCGACCATGGTGTGCTGCGTACGGTCGGCCGCGGCCTGGTGCCGGGCCCGCGCATCTGGGCCTCGGCGTCCCCGCTGGTGCAGTGCGGCGGCCACGGCCACCTCGGCTCGCCGTTCGTGGGCCCGGACGAGACCTTCCACTTCCGGGTACGCGGGCTCACCGCGGTCGGGCGCATCTCCGACGGGTGCGACGAGGTCCGCAAGGCCGCCCGTGAATGCTTCCGCCAGGGCGCCAGCTTCCTCAAGATGGCGGTCACCGGCGGCGTGGTGTCGATCGCGGACAACCTCTCCGACACCCAGTTCACCGTGGAGGAGATAGCGACGGCGGTCGCTGAGGCGCATGCCCGCAACACATACGTCACCGTGCACGCCCACAACGTCCCCGGCATCCGCAACGCGGTGACGGCCGGCGTCGAGTGCGTCGAGCACGGCACCGGCATCGACGAGCCCACCGCGGCGATGATGGCCGCGCACGGCGTCAGCCTGGTGCCGACGCTGGCGATCGCCAAGGTGCTGGAGGAGAACTTCGACGTCCACGGGCTGCCCCCGCAGATCCGCGACCGCGTCTGCGGCACCATGGACGGGATGATCGACGGCATCCGGGCCGCCATGGCCGCGGGCGTGCCGGTGGGCTCCGGATCCGACCTGATCGGCCCCGACCAGAACCGCCGCGGCCTCGAGATCGCGCTGAAGGCGGAGGTCATCGGGGCGATGCCGGCGATCAAGTCCGCCACCTCCGTCAACGCGAAGATCATGCGAGTCGCCGACAGGATCGGCTCCATCGCCCCCGGCAAGTACGCCGACCTGGTAGCGGTCGACTTCGACCCGTTGACCGAGCCCGCCCTCTTCGACGATCCCGAGCGCGTGGTGCTCGTGATCAAGGGCGGCCGGATCGTCAAGGACACCCGCAAGTAGAGGAGCACGCACGATGGCCGAGCGCCCGTCCAACCACCCCGCCGCCACCCACGAACGGACTGAAGGCCGCACCTTCCTGGTCGTGGTGAACGACGAGGAGCAGTACTCGATCTGGGACGAGGCCGCCCCGGTACCCGCCGGCTGGCGGGCGACCGGCTTCGCCGGGCCCGAACAGGACTGCCTGGCCCACATCGACGAGGTGTGGACCGACATGCGCCCGCGCAGCCTGCGCGACGCGAGCTGAACCCGAGGAGCGGGGAGAGAAGCGATGGACGCGCTCGGAAAGCGACCCTTGGTGGTCGGCATCGGCGGGTCGGAAGGCCCCGGGTCGGCGACCGAGCGGGCCCTGGCACGAGCGCTGGAGGAGGCCGGGCTCCGCGGTGCCGAGGTCCGGATCTACGGCGGGGCCTTCCTCGGATCGCTGCCGCTGTTCCGGCCCAGGCATCCGGAGCGCACCTGGCAGGCCCGTGAGCTGGTCACGGCCGTCGCCCGCGCCGACGGGATCATCCTCGCCACCCCCAGCTACCACGGCGGCGTCTCCGGCATGGTCAAGAACGCGCTGGACTACCTCGAGGACCTGCGCTGCGATGACCGGCCGTACCTGGACGGCCGCGCCGTCGGTTGCGTCGTGACGTCCGCGGGCCCCCAGGCGGGCGGGATCACGCTGGCCGCGCTGCGGGCCATCGTGCACGCTCTGCGGGGGTGGCCGACGCCGTTCGGTGCCACCCTGGACGTCCTGCCGGGTGCGTCGGCGGAGTCCGTCGCGGAGCGGGACGCCGGCAAGCTCGCCGTCGTCGCCGCCCAGGTTGTCGACTTCGCCCGGATGGCCCGGACCGCCCACAACGCGATCGAGGTGGCCGGGTGACGACCACGGACGACACGGTACGGATCACGGTCGCGCCGGTGGACGGAACCGCGCCGGCGGATGGAACCGCGCCGGCGGACGGAACCGCGCCGGCGGATGGAACCGCGTCGGCGGACGCCACGACGGCGGGTCGCATCGCCGAGTACCGGCGGCGCCGCGAGGAAGCCCGTCAGCCCGGCTCGCCGCGTGCCGCACGCCGTCAGCACGTCCTCGGCAAGTTCACCGCCCGGGAGCGCCTCGCGATGCTGCTCGACGAGGACTCCTTCGTCGAGATCGACTCGCTGGTCCGGCATCGCAGCACCAACTTCGGCACCGACCGGCAACGGCCTCCGGGCGACGGCGTGGTGGCCGGCTTCGGCACCGTCGACGGCCGCCCGGTCTGCGTCTTCGCCCAGGACGTGACGTCGTTCAACGGCAGCGTCGGCGAAACCTTCGGGCACAAGGTGGGCAAGGTCCTGGACATGGCCGTACGGGTCGGCTGCCCGGTCGTCGGCCTCTACGACTCCAGCGGTGCGCGCGTGCACGAGGGCGTGCTCTCCCTGGCATCCTTCGGCCAGGTCGCCCGCCGGGTGGTCGCGGCCTCCGGCGTCATCCCGCAGATCTCGGTGATCATGGGCATGTGCGCGGGCGGCGCGGTGTACACGCCGGCCGCGTCGGACTTCGTGGTGATGGTCGAGAAGACGTCGCACATGTTCGTCACCGGGCCGGACGTGATCCGCTCGGTCACCGGCGAGACGGTCGGCCTGGAGGAGCTCGGGGGCGCCTGGCTGCACGCGTCGAAGACCGGCAACGCCCACCACGTGGCGGCCGACGAGGCGGCGGCCATCGAATACGTCAAGGACCTGCTGTCCTTCCTGCCCGCCAACAACCTGGACGAGACGCCGCACCACGCGGTCGAGGCGGACCTCGCCGAATCACCGCTCGACCGCGAGCTCGACGAGGTGATTCCCGACTCGCCGGCACACGGCTACGACGTCCTCGAGGTCATCGGCAGGCTCGTGGACGACGGGTTCCTGCTGGAGGTCCACGACCGGTTCGCGCGCAACGTCGTCTGCGGCTTCGCCCACGTCGAGGGCCGGACGGTCGGGGTGGTCGCCAACCAGCCCCGCCACCTCGCGGGTGCGCTCGACATCGCCGCCGCGGAGAAGGCGGCTCGGTTCGTACGGTTCTGCGACGCCTTCGGCATCCCGCTGCTCACCCTCGTCGACGTGCCCGGCTTCCTGCCCGGCACCGATCAGGAGCACGCCGGCATCATCCGGCGCGGCGCGAAGCTGGGCTTCGCCTACATCGAGGCGACGGTACCGAAGATCACCGTGATCATCCGCAAGGCCTTCGGCGGAGGGTACGCGGTGATGGCGTCGAAGGAGTTCGGCGCCGACCTCGTGCTCGCCTGGCCGACTGCCGAGATCGGCGTGATCGGCGCCGGCGGCGGCGTGGGGCTGCTGTTCCACCGGGAGATCGCGGCGGCCGCCGACGCCGGGGCGGCGCGCCGTGAGTTCTCCGAGCAGTACTACGACACCCTGGTCAGCCCGTACGTCGCCGCGGAGCGCGGCTGTATCGACGACGTCGTCGCGCCGTCGGAGACGCGGGCGCACATCGTCCGCGCGCTCCGCGCCCTGCGTACCAAGCGGGTGGCGACCACGCCCCGCCGGCACAGCAACATCCCGCTCTGATCACCCGGCCGAGGCCGCCATCGCCGCGAGCTGCGAGTTGGTCACGTACGCGGCGACACCGGCCCGGTTGACCACTCCCAGCTTGGCGAACAGGTTGGTCAGGTGCATCTCCACGGTCTTCTCGGAGATGCTCAAGGTGCGGGAGATCCTGCGGTTGGTCAGCCCGTCCCGGACGAGCTCGGCGATCTGCTGTTCGCGGCGGGTGAGCACGGTCTCGGCCGTCGTCCGTTCCGACTGCTCGCGCAGCCTCGGCCCCCGCGCGGCGAGCCGGCGTTGTTCGCGGCGGGCGCGCTTCGCGAGGGGGAGCGCGCCGATCCGTTCCAGTCCGACCTTGGCGCTGCGCAGCTCCCGCAGGGCCTCGTCCGGGCAATCCCGGTGCCACATGGCGACACCCAGCACGATCCGGGCACGCAGCTCGTCGATGGCGGCCCCGGTGGGCCTGATCCCCGCGACCGCCTGTTGCGCGCGGGGCAGCGCGGCCGTGGGGTCGGTGGCCAGCAGCACCTGCGCCGTCGCCAGGTGGCTCAGACCGGACGGCCCGACGTGCTTCGTCAGCGCCTCCGAGCGTTCCGCCCACCGTGCCGCGGCCCCGGGACGTCCCGCGTCCAGCTCCGCCCGGACCAGCAGTTCGTACCAGGTAGCGCGGGAGGTGGCGTTGGCGCCCTGCAGGTTCGCGCCGCCCGCGAGGTGGACGAGTTCCAGGCAGCCGTCCGGGTCGTCGTTCATCAGCCGGGCCTCGGCCAGCATCCGTACGGCCAGCGCACCCTGCCAGCCCACGACGGCGTCACCCACGCGGGCCATCGCCTCGGCAGCCGCGTCCAGCTCCTTGTCCGGGCCGCCCAGGTGACTGTTCGCCCACGACAGCATGGCCCGGGCGATGAAGAGCTGCTCCTGGCTCGTGGACTGCTCGGCCAGCCGGAGCGCATGCTGCGCGGCCGCCTGGGCGTCCACCAGCCGGCCTCGGTTGCGCAGCGCCATCACGTGGCCCAGCAGCAGGTGCGGCAGCACCAGGCCGTTGCTGGTCCGCACGGCGCTGTCCACCGCCCGGCCGAAGTGCCGCGCGGCGTCGCGCCAGCGTCGGAGCAGCACCTCGCTCCAGCCGATCCACACCGCCGCGTCCAGGCTCTCGGGCAGCTTGTCGTCGAGCATCCCGTCGAGGATCGCGGCCGCCACGTCGAGCCGGGTGGAGGCACCGGACACGTTGCCCAGTGCGCAGTCGGTCTTGCTGAGCAGGCCCAGGCAGGACGCCTCGAGGGCGTGGTGACCGTGCAGGCGGGAGATGGCGAGGGCCCGCGTGGCCCACTCGTGGGAGGCGGCGGCATCGTCTCGGACCAGTTCCCGGTGAGCCATCTCCAGCTGCAGGAAAGCGGTGGACACCGTCGTGTCGTCGCCGCGCGCCGCCATCTCGGCCCGCAGCACGGCATCGGTCGAGCTGTGGGTGCCCAGCATCCGCTCGACGGCGGCGATGTGGGCCACCGCCTCGGCCCGCTGGTCCGGCCGCCCGACGCCGATCGTGCGCAGCGCATAGTGCATCGTGCTCAGCGACTCGGGCAGTTTGCCGCTGATCCCGAGGCTCTTCGCCAGCGCGGTCAGCACCACGGCCCGCCGATCGCGGGTGGCCTCCTGCTGCGGCAGGGTCTGCAGCGCCGTACGCAGCCACGCGGTCGCCGTGTCCGGCTGGTTCGCCATGATCTGCACGGCGGCGCCGGTCAGCAGGTCGGCGCCTTCGAGGTCGCCGTGCCGGATGCTGTGCTGCACGTGCGGGGCCCGTTGCAGCGGCGTCGCGGCCCGTTCCCGCAGCGCCTCCTCGGCCCGTTCGTGCAGGCCGATCCGCCGACTCAGGCCGAGGCTGCGGTAGATCGCCCGGCGGATCACCGGGTGGCGGAAGGCGAAGCTGGTGCCGTGGGCGGCCGGGCGCACCAGGTCCCGGGCGATCAGCGAGTCGAGGGCGGCCGGCACGGTCTGCTCGGGCTCGGCGAGCATGGTCGCGATCAAGGCGATGTCGAAGCCGTCGCCGAGCACCGCCGCGGCGTCCGCGACCTGCCGTGGCAGGCCGGTGATCCCGTCGAACTCGCCCAGGAAGTCGATGTCGTCGTGATTCGTGCCCGGGCCGTACGCCGCCTCGTCGGGGCCGGACCGCTCCCGGAGCAGGGCGTGCAGGTAGCGCGGATTGCCGCCGCTGTCCTGGTGGAGCTGCTTGCGCCAGGTCGGGGTGCCCGCCTCGCCCAGCAGCTGGTACACGGCCTCCTCGGAGAGCTGACGGACCTCGAGGTGCATGGCCGGCAGTGCCCGCAGGCGGTCCTGAATGCTCGAGCGCAGGCCGGTGCAGGCCTGACGGTCGCGGTAACCCAGCACGAGCATGACCGGGGCGTCCGGTGGCTTGCGCAGGAGGTCCCCGAGCAGCGTGAGCGACCTGGGGTCATAGGCGTGGCAGTCGTCGAGGACGAGCACGAGCGGGCGGTCCGCGGCGAGCTGCTCCAGCAGTCCGCGGATGGTGCGGTGGGTGTCCTCCGGCAGTTCGCCGGAGATGGACGGCATGTCGTGGCAGCCCTCCAGCAGGTCGCTGAAGACGCCCAGCGGACGGCCGGCGGCCCCGCGAAAGGCGCGTCCGGTCAGGACCGTCGCCCCGCGTTGCCGAGCCATTTCGGCAAACGCGTCCAGTATCGCGCTCTTACCGATTCCGGGCTCACCAGTCACATTGGCAAGCATCGATGTATTGTGCACGTTCAGCATGTCGAGAAAATCAACGAGCGATTGCAGTTCCGTGGTTCTTCCGAGCAATGTTCCATGATCGAGAGAACTATCCATCCCGCGCTTCCCCGTCATTGAAACTCCCCCTGGCCTTACGGCTTGTCCCCATATGTCCAGAAAGAACCTGCCGCGGGGTTCCTTCCGGCCCAGCTCGTGACCGATGGTGTGCGCATCGTTGCGGAGTGAGGGGTCTACGGAATCGCACCGCCCCGTCACTGTCAAGCGTCTTGCCGTGCACAGGATCACATTGAATTCGCTCGAAGTTCGATGCCGATGAAGGTGTTGCTGATCCCCGGCCTGTTTCGCTGGTGGAGAGGCTATCGGTCGCTGATAGCGATATTGATAACACTCACGGTGATGGATGTGTCGGGAATGCGGCACGCGCACCGATGCATCCTTGCGGGATCTGGAAGGAGCCTGTCGTGTTCCGTATACCGGTGCGACCCTGGGGGCGGTTACCCCAGGGTATTCCCCACTGCCCCGGCGGCGTCCGGCCCACGAGACTGGGCTACGTCCTGGCCAGCGCAAGGGGAAGTCCGTGGAGGATCTGTGAGCACACGCATCTATGCGCTGCCGGTCGAGCAGACGAAGTGGCAGGTGCCGAGCGGCGATACCACGGTCTTCGACTGGGAGTACGACGAGGGCCGCGACCGCCTGCTCAGCCTGTACGAGAAGGGCAAGCAGAAGCAGTGGGACGGCGCCGATCGGCTGGACTGGTCGATCGAGGTGGACCCGAACGACCCCATGGGCGTGCCGGAGCAGAGCATCGCGATCTACGGCTCCCGGGTCTGGGAGTCCCTCGGCCCCAAGGACCGGGGCATGATCCGTCACCACCTCACCGCGTGGCAGTTCTCCCAGTTCCTGCACGGTGAGCAGGGCGCGTTGATCTGCTCTTCGAAGATCGTCCACACCGTCCCCGAGCTCGACGCGAAGTTCTACGCCGCCACTCAGGTCATGGACGAGGCCCGGCACGTCGAGGTCTACTCGCGCTACCTGCGGGAGAAGCTCCAGCTGGCCTACCCGATCAATCCGGGACTCAAGGCCCTGCTCAACGACGTCATCTCGGATTCTCGCTGGGACATGACCTACCTCGGCATGCAGGTGCTGATCGAGGGGCTCGCGCTGGCGGCCTTCGGGTTGATCCGCGACATGGCGACGGAGCCGCTCGCCAAGGCGCTCAACGCCTATGTGATGCAGGACGAGGCCCGCCATGTCGCCTTCGGACGGCTCGCGCTGCGCGACTATTACCCGCAGCTCACCCAGGCGGAGCGGGACGAGCGCGAGGAATTCTGCACCGAGGCGTGCCACCTGATGCAGCAGCGGTTCGTCGGCGAGGAAGTGTGGCGGAACCTCGACGTCGACGCCGACGAGTGCATTGATTTCATGCGCCGTTCCGAGCACTTCAAACAGTTCCAGAGCCACCTGTTCTCCCGGATCATGCCGACCCTCAAGGACATCGGGCTGTTCGGCGAGAAGATGCGGACCACGTTCGCCGACATGGGCATCCTCGGCTATGCGGGGCAGGACATCGAGGTGCTGATGGACGAGGACGAGAAGATCGCCGGCGACCTCGACAAGGCCCGGATCCAGCAGGTGGACACCGCCATCGCGGTGGGCCGCTTCGAGAGTTGATCGTGGACGGTCCATTGTGACGTGGCTCTCATCCAGAGAAACTAACCGACCGGTCGTACATTTTGTTGGTAGCGTCTCCCTGTGATCCAGATCGCAGACGGCAAGCTCTCGGACGGCAAGCTCGCAGACGGCAGGGTGGCTCGGGGCGACCGAACCCGGGCCGCGGCGTTGGACAGCGCGATCGCGCTCGCCACGGAGGCCGGACTCGACGGTTTGACGCTGGGCCAGCTGGCCGATCGGCTGGGAGTCAGCAAGTCCGGCCTTTTCGCGCACTGGCGCAGCAAGGAGGAGCTCCAACTGGCCACGATCGAGCGGGCCCGGGAGAGCTTCAAGGAACGGGTGGTCGCGGCGGCGATGGACGAGCCGGCCGGCGTCGGGCGGCTGTGGAAGCTGCACGAGGCCCGGCTGGAGTACATCGCCGACGACCGGCTGCCCGGAGGCTGCTTCTTCGTCAACGCGCAATTCGAGTACGACGCCAAGACGGGCCCGGTCCGGGAGCGTCTGGCCGAGGTGCTCGCGGAGTGGCTGGCCCTGATCGAGCGGCTCGCGGCCGAGGCGGTCGACGCGGGGGACCTCGCCGCCGATGTGGACGTCGCCCAGCTGGCCTTCGAGATCAACGCCGTGGGAGCGGCCACGGTCTACCAATCGCGCTTGCTGCCCGGCTCGGCGGTGATGTCGCTCGCCCGCACCGCCGTGCTGACCCGGCTGAAGTCCGCCTGCACCTACCCGGAGCTGCTACCGCGCTCCTGAGCACCCCGCCCGTAGCTCCACCTGTTGACCAGCGCCGCCCGACGCGGCGCTGTGTCGTGCGCCCGAGTGTCGTGCACCCGAACGGAAGTGAGAGGACTTCGTCATGGCCGAAACCACGCCCAGATCCTATCGGGCGATCGTCCTGACCGCCTGCGGAGGCACCTTCCTGGCCATGCTGGACTCGACGGTCACCAGCCTGGCCGTCCCCGACCTGCATCACGAATTTCCCACGGCCACCGTGCCCGATCTGTCCTGGGTGCTCAGCGGCTATGCGGTGATCCTCGCCGCACTGCTGGCTCCCGCCGGCCGGCTCGCCGACGTGCTGGGCAGGCGCAGGCTGTTCATCGCCGGCGTCGCCCTCTTCACGCTCGCGTCGCTGGCGTGCGCCCTCTCGCCGGACCTGATACCGCTCGTGGTGTCCCGTGTGGTCCAGGGTGCGGGTGCCGCCGCGATGATCCCGGCCTCGCTGGCGATCCTGCTGATGGACGGGCCGGCCGAGAAGCGAGCCGGCTCGATCGCGCTCTGGAGCACCGCCAGCGCGGTGGCCGCCGCGGTGGGCCCGAGCATCGGCGGTGTCCTGGTCGAGCAGTTCGGCTGGCAGTCGGTCTTCTACATCAACCTGCCGCTCGGGCTGCTGGTCGTCGTGGCGGCCCTGCGGGTGCTGCCCGCACCGCAGGCGGCGCTCAGCGGGCGGCTGCCCGACCCGGTCGGGACTCTCGCGCTGGCGCTGGGCATCGGCGGGCTGACCTTCGCCGTCACCCAGGGCGGCACCTGGGGATGGTCCGACGCCCGGATCGTCGGCAGCGCGGCGCTCGGCCTGTGCATGCTGCTCATCGCCGTGCTCCGGTCCCGCCGGCACCCGGTTCCGGCGATCGAGATCTCGCTGTGGGGCAACCCGACCTTCGCCGCCGTCAACGTCGTGTCCCTGTTCTACGGCATGGCCCAGTACGCCTGGATGCTCGGCAGCATCCTCTTCCTCACCGAGATCTGGAAGTACTCGGAGCTGCAGGCCGGCGTCGCCAACACGCCCGGCGCGTTCGCGGCCTCCGTGGCGGCGCTGGGACTGGCGCGGGTGGCCGGCAAGCTCGGCGGCCCGCGTACGGTGACCATGGTGGGACTCGCCTGCTTCGCGGCCTGCGGCCTGTGGTTCAGCTTCGGACTGGTCGACCACGCGGCGTTCCTGACCTTCTGGTTGCCGGCGGCGCTGGTGGCCGGATTCGGCATGGGCGCGGCCACGATGGGCACCTCGGCCACCGCGGCGATGTCGGCGCCGCCCACCCGCTTCGCCGGGTCCAGCGGTCTCAACACCGCCTCCCGCCAGTTCGGTGGCGCCCTGGGCATCGCGGTGATGGCCGCGATCCTGCAGCACTACACGATCGGGAACGTCCGGACCGTCGACGCCTACAGCCACATGTTCCTGTACTGCGCGATCATGATGCTGATCGGGCTGCTGGTCACGGCGGTCTTCATCAGGTTCCCGGCGCCGGCCGCCCAGCCCGCCGCCCCGAAGCCCGCGCCGGAGGCCGCGACCGTCGAGGGCTGATCCGGGTGGCGCGTGCACCGAGGCGGGGTCTCGACGACCCCGCCTCGGCGTACCGGTCAACCGACCCGGAGATCGTCGATGACCCAGTACCAGTTGTTGCCGGCGTCGTAATAGCGGAACTTCACGGTCATCGTGGCCGCGCCCGGCGGGACCGCGACCGGCAGCGACTCGACGGTGGCGCGGGCGTCCGAGGCGTACCGTTTCACCAGCTGGTCGGGGCCGCCGTTGAAGCAGACCAGCACGTCGCCCTTCTGCGCGCCCTCCTGCCGGTAGTGCGTCACGTAGTTCAGCCGGACCGTGCTGCCCCCGGTGACCGGGTACGCCGGCGTGACCAGCGTGGAGTCGTAACTCCCACCGCCGGACTTGTCGGCGAACTCGTCGCTGTCGGCCACGGCGAAGACGCCCCGAGTCCGAAGCGCGTTCTCGCGTTCCTGGCCGCTCTGGGTACGGCTCCAGAACTCGTCGGTGGCGAACGACCACCCACGCCACTCCGTGACCCCGCCGGCAGGCATCGCGCCGCGGGCCACCGACCATCCGGCCGGTGCGTCGGGCGTCCAGCCGGCCAGGGTGGCGGGGATGCCCGTCTCGTCCACCGGCGTACGCAGCGGCAGCGTGTCGAACGGATCGGTGGACCGCACCCGGACGTCCTTACCGTCCAGGGTGGCGGGTACGCCGAAATGCGCCAGCGCTGACGCGGCGAGGTCGGGCTGGCGTACGTCGGCGGGCCGGCTGCCCGCGCTGATCCCCGAGCCGGTCGCGAGCAGGAACGTGCCGCGCTCGTCGATGCGGCAGCCGCCGTGCCCGCCCAGCGGCACCCGGTGCCCGTGATCGGTGGTCACCATGATCAGCCAGTCCTCCCCGGCGTACGTGGGCCGTGACCGCACCGCGGCGAGGATCCGCCCGAGCTGCTGATCCTGCTTCTCGATCGCGGCCAGGTAGCGGGCGCCGGTGCCCGAGGCGTGGGCCACCACGTCGGTGTTGCCGAGGTAGACGAAGGAGGCGTCGGGGCCGCCGCTGCTCAACCGGCCGACGGCGTCCGCAGTGATCTTCTCGTCCTCGCCCGGGTAGCCGTTCGCGTCGCCGTCGAAGGTCACCCGAGTGTCGATCTCGGCGGAGAACGTTCCCTGGTCGTGCAGCGGGGCCCAGTCGACCGCGGAGTAGGTGGCGTAGGCCGGGTCGGCCCGTTCCAGGCGGCTCAGGAAGTCGGGGTAGGTGGCGTACTGCTTGCCGGAGAAAGTGTTGTCGTGCACGCCGTGCCGGTCGGGCCAGACGCCGGTGGCGATGGTGGACCAGCCGGGGCCGCTGGACGATTGGGCCAGCGACGGGCACTGCACCAGGCTGCGGCCCAGCAGGCCCTCGGCCGCGAGCGCGTCGAGGTTCGGTGCGTTCGCGGCGACGACGCTGTCCCAGTTGAGACCGTCCATGCCGACGACGAGAAGTTTCTTCGCCGGCGCGGCAGCCGCCGCAGGCACGGGCACGGCCACGGCCGCGCCGGTCAGCAGTGCCAGGGCGAGGCCCAGGCGTCGAATTCGTGGCATTCCCTACCTCCAGAGCCGGGGTTCATCGATCTCCATAGAAGAACATGAATGTGAACCTCGATCGTGGGAGAAGTCGATGACCACGAAAGACTCCCGGCCGGCGTCGACGCCGGCCGAGAGTCTCGTGACTGGTTGTTCAGGGTCAGTCGTGCTCCGCCGACGGGACATAGGCACCGGGTACGGCGCCCGGCGCGAGGATCTCGGCCTCGCCCGGGTACGGCCGGGTCCAGTCGTGCGCCTGGTACCACGTGAAGTGGTTCATCTGCACGGGGTTCGCGAAGTCCGGCCGGGCGTCGGGCCCGCTGAGCCGCTGCTGGGCCTTCCACGCCTCCCACTGCGCCGCGACCTGGCGCTTGTCCGCCGGGATCGTGGCCGTCGGCGGGGGAGCGGCGGCGCGAAGCCTGGCCGCCGGGACGTCCTCCCCGCACGGCGGCGGTGTCGCCAGGCCCAGCGTGAGCGAGGTCCGGTTGGGCACCGCCGTGAACGGCGTGTGGTCCGGCCGGCCGGTGAAGGCGCCCCGCATCGGGCTGGCCGCGCTGTCCTTCTGGTTCATCGGGTGGATCCCGAGGATCTGTTCGATGGTCCGGATCATCGTGATCTGCGTGTAGTAGTGGTCGTCCACGACCTGGCGCCGGGCATACGGGCTGATGATCTGGATCGGTGCCCGGTGGCCGTCGACGTGGTCCAGGCCGGCCTGCGAGTCGTCCTCCACCACGAAGATCGCCGAGTCCTTCCAGTACCGGCTGTGCGAGATGGTGTCGACCATCCGGCCGACCGCCAGGTCGTTGTCGGCGACCTGGGCTGCCGCGTTCGGCGGGCCGCCGGTGTGGTCGCTGGAGAGCCAGAACATGGTCAGATTCGCCGGCCCGTTCCGCGTGAAGTCGCGCTTCCAGATCTCGTAGCGGTAGATGTCCGGGACGTCGGTGTCGAACTTCGGGAAGCCGGGCATCGACACGGAGTTCAACGAGGGAATCGGCGAGGACGAGACCATCGGGTACGCCGTGTCCCGCCCGGTCGCCGCCATGGTCCTGGTGTCGCAGTACAGGTTCTGCCAGGTCGCGTCCTCCGGCTTGGTGAGGAACTGGTGGAACTCGCCGAAGTCCCGGACGGTCCGGCCGGCCGCCTGGGCGCCGGTCCACAGGAAGCCGGTCCGCTGGTGGCCGAGCGCGTCGTCCTCCGTGTCGTAGCTGCGGATGTACTCGCCGGCGGAGGACTCGGTGTATTCGGGGTCGTCGGCCTGCATCAGCCAGTTGTGGCCCTCGGCCGAGTTGGTGCCGATGTCGTACGTGTTGTCGAACAGGACGAACTGGCGCGCCATGGCGTGCTGGTTCGGGGTCACATTCTCGCCGAACTCCGCCAGCGCCGGATCGCCGTCGCCCCTCGGGTCGTCGCCGAACAGCTGGTCGTACGTGCGGTTCTCCTTGACGATCAGGAAGACGTGCTTGATGGTCGAGGGGTCGCCGAGGCGCAGCGGGACCGGCACGGGCTTCGCGGGCTTGCGACCCGTGGCGAGCGCGACCGAGCCGCTGGTCCAGCCGTTCTGGCTGAACACCTTGCGCGTCGCAGCCCGGATGTCACGGTCGCCGGGCAGCCGGAACCGCTGCAGGCTCGAGGTGGTGTCGTGGGTGTTGTGCCCGGGCCGGGTGGTGGTGCGGCGGCCGTCGATGCCGCGGGTGCTGGAGACGAGCACGTCCTTGCCGATGGTGGTGATCTCCGCCGGGAAGTAGTCGGTCGGCAGCAGGCCTACGTAGCTGACCGGCTCGAGCGGAGTGGTGTACCGGTAGACGGCGATCGCGTCGGCGCGGCCGAGCGTCACGAGCAGGTGACCGTCGTCCGTGAGGGTCACCGCGTCGGGCTCGTATCCCACCGATGCCTCCGGCCACGGCTGCGTGGCGATGGTCTGCACGACCTTGTCGGCGGCGGTGTCGATCACGGACACGTCGTTGCTGGCCGTGTTGGTGACGAACAGGGCCCGGCCCTTCGCGTACAGGGCCGTCGGGTGCAGGCCGACGTCGATGCTCCCGGCCGTCGCGTCCGGGCGGGCGAGGTCGATGACGCTGACCGTACCCGTGGTGGCCGCGGCCGTGACCGGATCGGCCGGGACCGGGGTGTGGTAGGAGTTGATCGTGGTGTCGCCGGGCCGCGCCGGACGTCCGCCCTCGTTGCTCACATAGAGCTTCGTGCCGACCAGGGCGAGGCCGCGCGGGGCGTTGCCGACGGCCCAGCTGTGCCGGACGGTCCCGCCGGCGGCGTCGATGGCGACCACCCGGTTCTGCCCGTTCACCGCGGCGTAGACGGTGGCGCCGTCGGCGGAGAACACCGCCTGGGCCACCAGTGCGCGCTTGGGGCCGTCCGCCGGGATCGCGATGAAGCGGGGGTCGGCGAGCGTGCCGTCCGGGCCGACCCGGAACGTGCGGTAGCCGTCGGCCTGGCCGAGCCACAGCTGCGAGCCGTCGGGCGAGTACGTGGGGCCTTCCTGGCCGACGTCGTTGCCGCTGATGCGCAGATCCGCCGCGGCGTTGTTGCCGACGAGCTGCTGCACCCTCCAGCTCTTCAGGTCCACGACGGCGAGGGCCATCCCGCCGTCGGCGACCGACGCCGCCAGGTGGGTGCCGTCCGGGCTGACCGCGGACGACATGATCTTGCCGTTCTCGATGACCAGGCGCTTGCCGACGGAGTCGACGTACTGGTCGGCGGAGACGACCAGGCCCCGGCGGGTCGTCCGGCCGACCTGGTCGGTGCCGAACTGGTAGGTGGTGGCGAACGCGATGCCGGTGCTCGCGGTGACGACGACAGCGGTGATCCCTGCGGTGAGGACGAAGAGCCGGCGGCCGCGGCCGGGCCCTGCGTCTCTCCGGCGGCGTGTGACCTGCATGAGCTATCCCTTCGGTACGGTCGGGAGAAGCGCGACGGTGCCGTCGAACTGCCAGAGCGGGTTCGGGGCGTCCCCGGCCGGCGTACGGACCAGGAAGTAGCCGTTGACCTCCTTGGGGCCGTCCCCGTCGGCCATGAACCGCCCGTCCGGCGTGAGGTCGAGCTGGTAGGTGGCCGATCCGGCGGCCGGCACGCCGGGCAGGTGCCAGGAGACGACGCAGCGCCAGTCGTTGCCCGGCCCCTGCGGCTCGAGCCGGCCGCCGCCCCTGGTGCACGCGGCCGAGGTGTCCAGCTGGACCTCGGTGACAGCGGGGCGGTGGAGCTGTTCGGTCTGCAGGCGGTAGAGGTGGGCGAAGGCCGTGGCGACCGAGCGCTGCACCTTGTCCTGCTCGATACCGGAGCTCGGGCCGCCGGTCACCGGCACGATGACGGCGATCGTCACCACGAGGACCCCGGCGAGCGGCAGTAGCCCGCTCGTGAGGGCGCGACGCCCCGCGCCGTCGTACGCCTGGTCGGTGAAGTCGCGCCGCAGGAAGATCCGGTAGGCGAGCCCGGCCGCGGTGACGGCCCACACCAGGCTCACCGTGATGCCGATCAGCAGGGGCCCGAGCTGGGCCGGGCTGGTGAAGAGCCCGTTCCAGGCGATGAAGGCATAACCCGGCAGGGCCACGCGTACGGGGACCGGAAGCGGCATCATCTGCGCCAGCTGCAGGCCGAGCGCCACCAGCACGGGCAGCAGCAGCCCCATCGGCGACCGGCCCAGCGCCACCGAACCGAGCAGCCCGATCGCGGCGAGGGCGAGCGTCGGTGCCAGCACGCAGATCCAGGCGAGCAGGACCGTGCCGGCCGCGTCGGCCGGTGCCAGCGGATGCCCGTCCAGCCCGACCAGCGGATGGTTGCCGACCGTGAGGAGCCCACCGGCCGTGCTGCCGGCCGCGAGCCCGGCGACCAGCAGCATGATGACGGTCAGGCTGGCCAGCACCTTCGCCGCGAAGATGCGCCGCGGGGATCGGACCGCCAGCAGCAGGTGCCGCCAGGTGCCCAGCCGGTCCTCGGCGGCGAACACGTCGCCGGCGACGACCGATGTCAGCAGCGGGAGCGCCCAGGTGCCCGCGAAACCGAGTGTGACCAGCGGCCCGGCCCAGCCGGTGGCGTGCATCCACCGGCCGAAGAGCGTGTCGACCGGAAGCGTGCTCTGCTGACTCACCGCGGCGACGAAGAGCGCCGGCCCGGCCCAGCAGGTGAGCAGCAGCAGGCGGACACGCCGTTGCGACCACAGCTTGACCAGCTCGAACCGGTAGCCCCGGGCCACCGGAACGCTCGCCGCCACGGCGGTAGCGGTCATCGGCACGACTCCGGCTGCTCGGTCAGCGCCAGGAACGCCGCCTCGAGCGGCGATGTCACGGGGGCCAGCTCACGGATCGCGATGCCCGCCTGCACGAGGCGTACCACGAGGTCGTCGAGGGCGGTCACCGGTGCGCGCACGATGAAGGCGTCCTCGGCCACGGTCATCCCGGCCGTGCCCTCGGCGATCCGGCGGGCGGCCGGCGGGTCGGAGGTGATCAGGCGGTACTCGAGTTCCCGGTTCTCCGCGGCGAGCTTGCTCAGCGGGCCGGAGAAGGCCACCTGGCCGGTGGCCAGGATGGTCACCTCGGAGCACAGCGCCTCGACATCGTCCATGCGGTGGCTGGACAGCACCACGCTCACGCCCTCGGCCGCGAGCTTCACCAGGGCACCGTGGACGTGCCGCCTGCCGGTCGGGTCGAGCCCGTTGGCGGGCTCGTCGAGCAGCAGCAGCCGCGGCCGGGTGAGCACCGCGGCGGCCAGCCCGAGCCGCTGCCGCATGCCCAGGGAGAAGCCGTTCGTCCGGTCGTCGGCGACATCGGTCAGCCCCACCTGGCCGAGCGCGTCGTCGATCGCCGCGGCCCGCCTCCCCAGCCCCCGCAGCGAGGCCAGCGTGGCGAGGTTCTGCCGGGCGGTGAGCGACGGGTACAGGCCCGGACCGTCCACGAACCCGGCGACACCGTCCGGGGTGCCGAGCGCCCGCCGAACCGGGGTGCCGAGGATCTCGAGCCGGCCGCCGTCGGCGACGGACAGGCCGAGCAGCAGCCCCAGTAGCGTCGTCTTGCCGGCGCCGTTGGGCCCCACCAGGCCGTGGATCCGGCCCTGTGGCACCTCGAGGTCGATACCGTCGAGCGCCACGACGTCGCCGAAATACTTCGTGATCCCACGGGCCCGGACGGCCAGGACTTCGTCCATGACACCTTCTTCCGTACGCCTGCTCAAAGGCTAGGAAGAATGCATGGAGCACCCGTGAACCGCGAACTGAACGTCAAGGGAACGATAGACGTCGGACGATCGTGCGCCCGCGTCCTCAGCCGAGCTTGACGTTGAAGATCGGGTTGGCGGCGACCTTGCGGAAGGCGGCGAGGTTGGTCTTGGTGCTGTCGATGCTGATGTCGCGGTCGC
>NZ_JBITLP010000008.1:429861-543378 GCF_044465265.1 Actinoplanes sp. NPDC049681 | reverse complement strand
TCAAGGCCATCGTCTACTTCGACACCGCCCACGACGACCAGGGCGACCGCGACATCAGCATCGACAGCACCAAGACCAACCTCGCCGCCTTCCGCGCCCTGGCCGCTGACAAGATCTTCGACGTGAAGCTGCGCTGATCCTCAGGGACTCACGAGCCGCCCGGCGGGCCTGCCGGGCGGCTCGTGCCGTTCTCCGCGGCGTTCCCGCCACGGAGGGGGCCTGCTCTCCGTTACCGTGAATCCGAGCCGGTGCCGCCTTTCCGCCGGGCCAGGGCGACCATCGCCCGTCGGTCCGGTGAACGTTCGGTGAACTGCGTCAAGCCCGCGGTCGTCGCCGTCGAACGGTGGTGTAGCGGGGCGCTACGCGCCTCCTCAGGCTGTCGAGACGGAGTGGACGTGGGCGCTGTGCGCTGGGTGCGGAACCGTGGCATCAAGACCAAGATCCTGGCGGTGGTCGCTGTCGCGGTCGTCGGCATGATCGTCACCGGGCTGTTGAGCCTCATCGGTCTGGGCAGCCTGCAGGACACCCGCTCGCAAGAGCTGCGCCGTGCGGTGCCCTACCTGACCAACCTGAACGGCGCCGCGTTGGCGCTCAAGGCGGCGGCGAACGACGAGCGGGGATTCCTGATCGCCGGGGACGCCAAGTTCCGTGACGAGTCGCTGGGCCGCAAGGACACCGTCGACAAGAACCTGGTAGCCGCCCGGTCGCTGGGGAACCCGGCCGAGCAGGCGACCATCGACAAGATCAAGGGCGCGACCGATGCGTGGTTCGCCGCCCTGAACACCGAGTTCACCACGTACGGCACCGACAAACAGGCCGCGATCGATGTCGCCCTCGGGGCGAACCGCGACCTGCGCAAGAGCTACGAGACGCTGCTCGGGAACGAGATCGCCCGCGCTGACCAGGCGCTGCTCGCCGGCAGGGACTTCGACTCCACCGTACGCAACATCCAGCTGGTGGTGTTCCTCGCCTTCGTGATCGCGGTAGCGCTCGCGGTGGTCCTGGCGCTGCTGGTGGCCCGCATGATCGTCGTACCGTTGCGCCGGGTGTCCTCGGTGCTGGACGCGGTCGCCGACGGCGACCTCACCCACGACGCCGCGGTCGACCAGCGCGACGAGCTGGGCCAGATGGCCACCGCGCTGCGGCGCGCCACCACGACGCTGCGCCAGACGGTCAGCGACCTGGCCGGTCACTCGACCGAGCTCGCCACCGCGGCGAACTCGCTGACGGCCACCAGCCGCCAGAGCGCGTCCAGCGCCGACGCCGGCGCGCGTCAGGCGGCGAGCGTGGCCGAGTCCGCGGCGGTGATGTCCTCGACGATCCAGACCGTGGCCGCCGGCGCGGAGGAGATGGGCGCCTCGATCCGGGAGATCAGCGAGAGCGCGACGCAGGGCGCCGGTGTCGCCTCCCGGGCGGTGTCGGTCGCGGCGAACACCACCGACGTCATGGCCAAGCTGGGCGAGTCCTCGGCCGAGATCGGCAACGTCATCAAGGTCATCACCGCGATCGCCGAGCAGACCAACCTGCTCGCGCTCAACGCCACCATCGAGGCGGCCCGCGCGGGTGAGGCGGGCAAGGGCTTCGCCGTGGTCGCCTCCGAGGTCAAGGATCTCGCGCAGGAGACGGCCAAGGCGACCGAGGACATCGGCCGCCGGGTCGCGGCGATCCAGGCCGACACCACGGGCGCCGTGGCCGCGATCGGGGAGATCAGCGAGATCATCGCGCGGATCAGCGACTTCCAGACCACGATCGCCTCGGCGGTGGAGGAGCAGACCGTCACCACCAACGAGATGAGCCGGAACGTCACCGAGGCCGCCGCCGCGGGCGGGCAGGTCGCGACCACGATCAACGAGGTCGCCGCATCCGTGCAGCTGACCACCGTCGGTGTCGGCGAGGCGGACCAGGCGGCCACGCGGCTCGCGCAGATGTCGACCGACCTCAACCGCATCGTCGACCGCTTCCGCCTCTGAGGACGTCAGCGCCGGTACCGCAGCCCGTCCATCAGCAGGTCGAGCAGGCGTCCCGCCTGGTCGCGCCGCCCCGGCTCACCCGCCGCGAGGGCCACCCCGCCGAGGCCGGTCAGCACGTCCAGGACCGGGACGTCGTCGCGCAGTGTGCCGGCGCGTACCCCGGCCTGGAGCAGGGGCGTCAGGGCGGCCACCAGCAGGTCGCGGCTGTGGGCGTACGGGTCGCCGCCGGAGGCGATGACCATGCGCAGCGCCCCGGACATGCCCCGCTTGGTGGTCATGTAGTCGACGAACCGGTCCATCCAGGCGCGCAGGGCGGCGGCCGGTTCGTGGGTACGCAGCAGCCGCGGCGCCGCCGCGCACAGCCGGTCGAGCTCGTTGCGGTACGCCGCCTCCGCGAGCGCCTCCCGGGTGGGGAAGTGCCGGTAGAGGGTGCCGATGCCGACGCCGGCCGTCCGGGCGATGGTCTCGAGCGGCACGTCCGGGCCGTCGGTGGCGAAGGCCCGCACCGCCACCTCGAGCAGCCGGTCGCGGTTGCGGCGGGCGTCGGCGCGCAGCGGCCGGGTGCTCATCCCCCGGTTTCCCGGCCGCGCGCCGCGAGCCACGCCTTGGCCGTACGCTTCGGCGCCCGCGCCAGCCAGGCGTCGCGGATCAGTTCGTCCAGCTCACCGGGATCGATCTCCGCGAGCCGGACGAGCACGGCCGGATAGCCCGCGAAGTGCGGCGTGGTGAAGTAGACCGCCGGGTCGTCGGCGACCAGCGCCTCCGCGACACCGACGTCCTGGACGCGGACGCCGAGGATGTCGCCGGCCGGGGCGTCGGCGCCGAGGGCCGCGAGATCCGCCGGGCGCAGGGGCCGCTCCCACGCCAGGTTCTTGTCGTGGACCCGCCATTCGTGCGGGCCCCGCTCGGTCACCTCCGGCAGCGCCGTCGCGCTGCGCCGGACGTCGTCCCAGGTCGCCATTGTTCTTCCGGATTCTCTCAAGTGCGCCGCCGGCCGTCCGATTTCAGGGCGTGCCAGAAAGGCTAGACGGACCGGCGTCAGGCCGGCGAGCATTCACCGTGTTCGTCGCCGCCCTCGTCGCCGTCTTCGTGGCCTGGATGGTCGCCGGCTGGGGCGGCGCGACGGTGACCAGTGCCGTCTCGGGTGCCGGCACCTTCGGGATCACGGTCGCCGCCGGGATCTGCTGCCTGCTCCGCGCCCGCGCCTGCCGCGGCCGGGACCGTGCGGTATGGGCCTTCCTCACCGCCGGCACCTTCGTGTACGCCTGCGGCGAGGGCACGTGGGCCGGTATCGAGACGATCGCCGGCCGGGAGGTCCCGTTCCCCAGCCTCGCCGACGCCGGCTATCTCGGCATGGTGCCCCTCGCCGCCGTGGCCCTGCTGCTGGTGCCGACGCACCGCCGGTCGGCGCCGCAGCGGCTCCGTACGCTCGCCGACGCGGCGATGATCGCGTGCTCCCTGCTGCTGATCAGCTGGCTGCTCGTCCTCGAGCCGCTGCTGGGCACGGGCGGCACTGTGCTGAGCCGCGCGGTGGGGTTCGGATATCCGATCAGCGGCGTGGTCCTGGTCACCGTCGTCCTGCACGTGCTCGCGGTGCTGCGCCGCGACGATCCGCATGCCGGCGCGCTGACACTCGTCGCCGTCGCCATGGTGGTACTCGGCGTCTCTGACAGCGCGTACGCGTTCGTCTCCCTGCACGACTCGTACGGCTCCGGCGGGCTGCTGGACGCCGGCTGGTTCGTCGCCTTCGCGCTCGTGCTGCTCGCCGCCCGGTACCCGGTGGGCCCGGGTGCGGCGACCGGCGGGCCGGCCGAGCCCCGGACGTTCGCGTTGCTCGTCCCGTACGCTCCGATCCTGGTCGCCGTGGTCTGCAGCGTGGCCTTCTCGGCGGTGACCGGCCGCACCGACGCCGTCCACAACGGCTGCCGGGCCGCCCTGATCGCGCTGATCGTCGTCCGCCAGCTGCTCACCCTGCTGGAGAACCGGCACCTGACCCGGCATCTCGAGGACCGGGTGGCCGCCCGCACCGCCGAGCTGCGGGCCAGCGAGCTGCGGTTCCGCGCGCTGGTGCAGCAGAGCTCCGAGTCGGTCGCCGTCATCGACCCCGACTCGACCATCCGCTACCAGAGCGACTCCGTCGAGCGGAACTTCGGCTGGCCGGCCCGGCTACTGCTCGGCCGCCGGCTCGTCGAGATCGCCGGGCGGCGGTCCGGGCCGCGCATCGCCGCCGCCATCGAGGCGGTAGTGGCGGGCCCGGACAAGGTCACGGTCCTCGAGGTCCCGATGCGCCACCAGGACGGCCGGTACCGGCTCGCCGAGATGACCATCACGAACCTGCTCGACGTCCCCGCCGTGGGCGGGCTGGTGCTCAACACCCGGGACGTGCACGACGCCCAGGAGCTGCAGGAGCGGCTCATGCACGAGGCGTACCACGACGCGCTGACCGGGCTGCCCAGCCGTGCGCTGTTCCGCGAGAGGCTGGTCGAGGCCGTCGCCCGGGCCTCGGGTACGGACGACGTCGCGATCCTCTTCCTCGACCTCGACGGCTTCAAGGAGATCAACGACAGCCTCGGCCACGCGGCCGGCGACGCGCTGCTGTGCCAGGTCGCCGAGCGGCTGTCGGCGGCGGTTCGCGAGGGCGACACCGTGGCACGCTTCGGCGGCGACGAGTTCGGCGTGATCGTGGAGTCGGTCGCCGCCCGTACCGACGCCGAGGCGGTCGCCGGGCGCATCGCCGCCGCGCTGGAGGCGCCGTTCCTCGTCGGCGAGCGGGAGCTGCTCGTCGCGGCGAGCATCGGCCTGGCGTGCGCGGCCGACGCCGAGGACGTGGAGCAGCTGCAGCGCAACGCGGACCTCGCCATGTACCGGGCGAAGTCCGGCGGCGGGAACGGCATGGCCGCCTACGACCCGGCGATGCTGACCGGCCTGGTGCGGCGCCTGGAGCTGGAGGCCGATCTGCGTGCCGCGCTGGCCCGGGAGGAGCTGGTGCTGCATTACCAGCCCACGGTGGACCTGCGCAGCGGCGAGATCACCGGCTTCGAGGCGCTGGTGCGCTGGCACCACCCGACCCGGGGCATGATCCCGCCGCTCGAGTTCATCGGCGCCGCCGAGGCCACCGGGCTCATCGTGCCGCTGGGCCGCTGGGTGCTGCGCGAGGCGTGCCGCCAGGCCGTCGCGTGGGGCGCCGGCACGACCCGGCGGCTCAAGATGGCGGTCAACGTCTCGGTCCGTCAGTTCGAGCATGGCGACCTCGCCGCGACGGTGGCGGAGATCGTCGCCGAGACCGGCATGCCGGTCGGTCAGCTGTGCCTGGAGATGACCGAGAGCGTGCTGCTCACCGACACCGACGAGAACCTCGCCCAGCTGCGGCGCCTCAAGGACCTCGGGGTCACCCTGGCCATGGACGACTTCGGTACGGGCTACTCGTCGCTGGCGTACCTGCGCCGGTTCCCGATGGACACGCTGAAGATCGACCGCTCGTTCGTCGACCGGCTCGGCGGCGAGCGCGAGGACGAGGCGCTGGTCCGGACGATCGTACGGCTGGGCCAGAGCCTCGGCATGACCACGGTGGCCGAGGGCATCGAGGACTCCGCGCAGCTCTCGGTGCTGCAGGACCTGCAGTGCGACTACGCCCAGGGCTACTACCTGTCGCGCCCGCTGCCGGCCGACGAGGCGGGCCGCGTCCTGCGGGAAGGGTTCTCGGCCAAGGTGACCTGACCGGCCGCGAGCCGGTGCCGCAGCGCGAGCTGCAGGCGCAGCCGGGCGTCCGGGTCGTCCAGGGCCGCGCCGAACACGCGGCGGATCTTGCGCATCCGGTAGCGGACCGTCTGCGGGTGCGCGTGCAGCGCCGCGGCCGCCGCCACGACCTGCCCCTGCTCCCGCAGCCAGGCGTGCAGCGTCGCCAGCTCCGGCTCCCGCAGCTCCCCGGCACCGGCCAGTTCCCGTGCGGCGAAGCGGTCCATCAGCCCCGGCTCCCACCCGGTCACCAGCTCGAGCAGGAAGTCGTCGCAGTGCATCAGCCCGTCGCCCGGCAGCAGCCGCAGCGCCCGCCGCGACAGCCGGTACGACAACCGCGCCGACGCCAGGGGCACCGCCGGACCCACGGCCGCGCGCCGCCCGCCCAGGACCGCCGCCAGGTGGGCGAGCCGGCCGGGCGTCGCCGGCGACGGCACGACCATGCGGGTGGCGTCGTCGATGACGGTGGCGATCGTGCCGTTGCCCGCCGTCCGCGCCAGGCGCTCGCCGTCGGTGCTCTCGATGCTCACCACCGCCACGCTCGCCGGCAGCGGCCAGCGCGCGGCGTCCGCCGCCGCCTGCAGCGTCGCGTCGCCCGGCGGATCCGGCTGCACGAGCAGGGTGATCAGCCGTCGCCGGACGGTGTCCCAGTCCCGCGCGTCGGCGTCCTGCTCGTCGAGATAGCCCTCGGCCGCCGCGCCGGCCAGCATGTCGAGGAACCCGAACAGCGCGGAGGCCAGCACGTACAGCGCCTCCGGTGGCAGGTCCTGGGTGACCAGGAACGCCCACAGGTCGCGGCCACCGACCGTGAGGACCGCGCGCAGGGCGTCGACGCGGTGACCCTCGCGGAACTCCGTGCGCCCCAGCTCGGCGAAGACCGCCCGGCTGGCCGCCAGGTCGTGGGAGGGCGACGCCACGGCCTCGACGAAGGCGTCGACGGCGGTCTCGACGCCGAGCGTCAGCCCCCGCCCCTGACCACCGGAGAGCGAACGGCCCTGCGCGCTCATCACCGTGCGTACCGTGCCGAGCACCCGGTCCCGGAGCACCGGGCGCAGCGCCCGGATCCGGTCCCGGACGGCAGCGGGCAGCTCCGCGACACGCGGCTCGATCTCGCCGTACATTTGTCACCCCGGTGATAAAGCGGCCTCGAATGTGTGCGCCGCGAGAGCATCATTTTGGCAGCCGGGTTCCTACCGTGGGGAGCATGGATGCGGATGTGATCGTCATCGGCGCCGGCCTGGCCGGGCTCGTCGCCACCGCCGAGCTGGCGGACGCCGGCCGCAAGGTGCTGCTGCTGGACCAGGAACCGGAGCAGAGCCTCGGCGGTCAGGCGTTCTGGTCGTTCGGCGGGCTGTTCATGGTCGGCACGCCCGAGCAGCGGCGCATGGGCATCCGCGACTCGGAGGAGCTCGCCTGGCAGGACTGGCTCGGCAGCGCCGCCTTCGACCGGCCCGAGGACCACTGGCCGCGGCGCTGGGCCCAGGCGTACGTCCACTTCGCCGCCGGTGAGAAGCGCTCCTGGCTGCACGCCATGGGCCACCGCTCGTTCCCGGTGGTGGGCTGGGCCGAGCGCGGCGGCGGCGCCGCCGACGGCCACGGCAACTCGGTGCCGCGCTTCCACGTCACGTGGGGCACCGGCCCGGGAGTGGTCGAGCCCTTCGAGCGACGGGTACGCGACGCCGCCGCCCGCGGCCTGGTCACGTTCGGCTTCCGGCACCGCGTCGACGCCCTGGTCACCACGGCGGGGGCGGTGACCGGCGTCCGCGGGCACATCCTCGAGCCCAGCTCCGTCGCCCGCGGCGAGTCCAGCTCCCGGGCCGAGATCGCCGACTTCGCGTACGCCGCCCAGGCCGTCATCGTCACCTCGGGCGGCATCGGCGGCGACCACGACCTGGTCCGCAAGGCCTGGCCGGCCCGCCTCGGCGCCCCGCCGCGCCGGATGGTCTCCGGAGTGCCGGCGCACGTCGACGGGCGGATGCTGGCCATCACCGAAGCCGCGGGCGGGCAGATCATCAACCCGGACCGGATGTGGCACTACACCGAGGGCCTGCAGAACTGGGACCCGATCTGGCCGGGTCACGGCATCCGCATCCTGCCCGGCCCGTCGTCACTGTGGCTGGACGCGACCGGGCGACGCCTGCCCGCACCGCTCTACCCGGGCTTCGACACCCTCGCCACGCTCAAGCACCTGCGGGCCACCGGCCACGACCACAGCTGGTTCATCCTCACCCAGAAGATCATCGAGAAGGAGTTCGCCCTCTCCGGCTCGGAACAGAACCCCGACCTGACCGGCCGCAGCATCCGCCAGGTCCTCGGCCGCGTCCGCCCCGGCGCCCCGCCGCCGGTCGAGGCCTTCAAGCGGCACGGCGAGGACTTCGTCGTCGCCCCCGACCTGCCCGCCCTGGTCGAGGGCATGAACAAGCTGGCGGCGACGACCGGCGGCCCGCAGCTCGACCTCGAGGCCGTACGCCGTACCGTCGTCGCCCGCGACCGCCAGATCGACAACCCGTTCGCCAAGGACGCGCAGATCACCGCCATCCACGGCGCCCGCCGCTACCGCGGCGACCGCCTCGTCCGGGTGGCGACCCCGCACCGCCTCCTCGACCCGGCGGCCGGCCCCCTGATCGCGGTCCGCCTGCACATCCTCACCCGCAAGACCCTCGGCGGCCTCCACACCGACCTCGAGGCCCGGGTCCTGCGCGCGGACGGCACCCCGCTGCCGGGCGTGTACGCGGCGGGCGAGGCGGCGGGGTTCGGCGGCGGCGGGATGCACGGCTACAACTCGCTGGAGGGCACCTTCCTGGGCGGCTGCATCTTCAGCGGCCGCACCGCGGGCCGATGCGCCGCGGCCGCCCTCGGCTAGGGTCGGCGGCCATGCTGCGGCCCGCCGGGCCGTGGGTGGTCCCAGGCGCAGCGTGACTCCGGTTTCAGGGGTGTCGAAGATGCGGCCTGGAGTAGAGGTCGCAACCCGGGGATGCAAGCACGTCCCACCCGCCTGCCGCGGGACGCTCGTGCTGGCCGATGCCCTTCTCGGCAGGTCGGACAGCGCCGCTGTCGTCCTGCGATCGATCATCGGCTACGACGAAGGGCTCAAGCTTGAGACCGAGTTCCTGCTCCGCGCCCCCGGTGTGGAACGACGCCCGCTGCGTGATGCCCTCAACCCGGATAGCGCCGACCCGGCGATCTCCTTCGGTGCGGGAGCCGCGGGTGACTTCCAGCCGCTTACCTGGAACGACCTGGGCAGCACGCTGGACATCTCGACGCTCAGTGCCGACGAGGCTCACTCCCGGCTGACGATCAAGACGTGGATCAAACCGACGCCCGATGACCTGGTCATCGGTGTTCGTTGGAATTCCCACGGCATCGGGCCGACGTACCTGCGGGTCGACTGCCGCCACCCGGCGGCCGGCTGGTCGGTGCCACTCTGGGCCTGAGTACCGGTTCCCGCCGTCTGTGATCACGGAATGCCGTGGGAGCCTTCTACGCCCTGGCCGAGTACGGCCGCGCCCGGACGAGCGCGTCCGCGTTTCACGCGTCTGCAGACGCGTGGCGAAATCGCCACTCAGATGCTGCACTCCGCCTGAGCGGACGGCGCGGCCGGGTCGATGTGGACCTTCGGCGCCGCGCCCCATTCCGGCGGGCGGTTGCCCGACAGCACCGCGGCGGCGTCGTCCAATCCGACCGTCGCCGCGACCAGCGGACGAGGATCCACGGCGCCGGATGCGTACAGATCAACGGTCCCGGCCAGCGCTCCCGAGCCGCTGAGCACGCCCACCGCGGTCACGTCCTTGAGCACCAGCTCGCGGGTGTCCAGCAGGCTGGCCCGCGCCGCGAGCCCGATGAACACCACCCGCCCGCCCGGCTCCACCAACTGCACCGCCCGCGCCGGGATGCCGCTGCCGGTGGAGGCGTCGACGACGGCGTCCCAGCGCAGGTCCGGCAGGTCCGAGGCCGTCCACGCCCGCTCGATCCCGATCTCGTGGGCGAAGCCGGTGGTCTCGCCGAGCACGTGCACCTCGGCGCCCCGGGCCGCGGCGATGAGGGCGGTCAGCAATCCGATCGTCCCCGGCCCGGCGACCAGGATCCGGTCGCCGGGGGACAGGGCCGCCGCGCGTACGGCCCGCAGCGCGTTGGCGCCCGGCTCCACCAGCGCACCCAGCGCCGGATCCATCGCTTCGGGCAAGGGCACGAGAGCCTTCACGGGTACGGGCAACCGCTCGGCCAGCGCCCCCGGCCACCCGTGGCGGATGCCGATCTCGTACCGGTCGGCGCACAGATGCTGGCGTCCGCCGCGGCACCGCCGGCACTTCCCGCACCCGAGCATGGTGTCGCCGGTGACCCGCCGCCCCAGCCACGCGCGGTCCACGCCCGGCCCGGCGGCCGTCACCGTGCCGCACCACTCGTGCCCGATCCGCACCGGATACGCGGCCTGCCCGGTGTGCAGGTACACCATGTGCCCGGAGTAGAACTCCGCGTCGGTGCCGCACACCCCGGCCCGTTCGACGGCCACGACCACCTCGCCCGGCCCGGCGACCGGCTCGGCCACCTGCTGGACCTCGGCCTCGCCGGGCCCGGTGACGACGAATGCGCGCATGGGCCCATCCTTCCTGTGACCGGTTTCGCGCCGCGCGATTCACGGCGGGTCGCGGCGATCCGTGCCACGATGACACCGATAGTTCGGTTCAGGCGGGAGTCAAGAGCAGATGAGCGAACACGTTTCCGACAGCGCCGAATGGCAGGCTGTGCAGGGCCACGCCGAGAAGTTCGCGAGCGTGCACCTGCGCGAGCTGTTCGACAGCGACCCGCGGCGCGGCGAGCGGCTCACCGCCCAGGTCGCGGACCTGTACGTCGACTACAGCAAGAATCTGGTGACCGACGAGGTCGTCGCCGCGCTCGTCGCGCTCGCCGAGCGGGCGAAGCTGCGTGAGCGCACCGCGGCGATGTTCGCGGGCGAGCACATCAACCTCACCGAGGACCGGGCCGTCCTGCACACCGCCCTGCGGCTGCCGCGCGACGCATCGCTCGTCGTCGACGGCCAGGACGTGGTCCGGGACGTGCACGAGGTCCTCGACCGGATGGGCGCCTTCACCGACAAGGTGCGCTCCGGCGAGTGGAAGGGCGCGACCGGCGAGCGCATCCGCACGGTCGTCAACATCGGCATCGGCGGTTCCGACCTCGGGCCGGTCATGGCGTACGAGGCACTCAAGGCGTACGCGGATCCGGGGATCGAATGCCGTTTCGTCTCGAACATCGACCCGACCGATCTGCACGAGAAGACGCACGACCTCGACCCGGCGAGCACGCTGTTCGTGGTCGTCTCGAAGACCTTCGGCACCCAGGAGACGCTGACCAACGCGACCGAGGCGCGCAACTGGCTGCTGGCCGGCCTGGGCGGTGACCAGTCGGCGGTGGCCAAGCACTTCGTCGCGGTGAGCACCAACGCTCAGCGGGTGGCGGACTTCGGCATCGACACCGAGAACATGTTCGGCTTCTGGGACTGGGTCGGCGGGCGCTACTCGCTGCCCTCCGCGGTCGGCCTCTCCGTCATGATCGCCATCGGCAAGGAGCAGTTCGCCGAGATGCTCGCCGGCTACCACGCCGTCGACCAGCACTTCCTCACCACGCCGCTGGAGCGCAACGTGCCGGCGCTGCTGGGCCTGCTCAACGTCTGGTACGACACGTTCCTCGGCGCCCAGTCGCACGCGGTGCTGCCGTACTCGCAGTATCTGCACCGGTTCGCGGCGTACCTGCAGCAGCTGACGATGGAGAGCAACGGCAAGCACGTGCGCCTGGACGGCTCCGCGGTCGAGTACCAGACCGGCGAGGTCTTCTGGGGTGAGCCGGGCACCAACGGCCAGCACGCCTTCTACCAGTTGATCCATCAGGGCACCAAGCTGATCCCGGCCGACTTCATCGGGTTCAGCGTGCCGAACCACGACACCGGCTCGATGCACGACCTGTTCATGAGCAACTTCTTCGCCCAGACCGGAGCGCTGGCCTTCGGGCGTACGGCGGAGCAGATCGAGGCCGAGGGCGTCGCGGCGGAGATCGTGCCGCACAAGGTGATGCCCGGCAACCACCCCACGACGACGATCCTCGCCGAGAAGCTGACCCCGTCGACGCTCGGCCAGCTGATCGCCCTGTACGAGCACATCACGTTCACGCAGGGCACGATCTGGGAGATCAACTCGTTCGACCAGTGGGGCGTCGAGCTCGGCAAGGTCATGGCCAACCAGCTCGCCCCGCTGCTGACGGCGCAGGCGGCGCCCGAGGCGGCGAACGACTCGTCCACCGACACCCTGATCGCCCGCTACCGCGCCCAGCGCGGCCGTTGATCACCGGTAGGGCGGCCTTTTGTCAGAGGGCCGCCCTACGCTGCACCACGTGGACCTGACGACCGAAGAAGCCCTGGCCGTACGGATGCGCAGCTTGCTGCTCACCCCGGAGAAGCGGTGCGGCAGCGTCGCCGAGATCGTCGAGTGGTTCGGCGCGATGCAGGCCCAGGACATGGCGAGCGGGCTGTGGTCGCTCGGCGTGCGCCTGCCCGGCTCGGTCGTCGGCGACGTCGAGGCGGCCCTCGAGCGCCGCGAGGCGATCCGCACGTGGCCCATGCGCGGCACCGTGCATCTCGTCCCGCCCGCCGACGCGCACTGGATGCTCGAGCTCATGGGTGTCCGGGCACTCGCCGGCGCGGCAAAACGCCGGGAGACGATCGGACTGTCGGAGAAGACGGCGGACCGCGGGGTCGAGGTTCTCGCCGGGGCCCTCGCCGGTGGCAAGCGCCTGACCCGGGCCGAGTGCCTGGCCGCGCTCGCTGCCGGGGGAGTCGAGCTCGGCGGGCAGATGGGCTACCACCTTCTCTGGTACGCGAGCCAGCGCGGCGTCACCTGCATCGCCCCGCACGTCGGCAAGGAGCAGACGTTCGTCCTGCTCGACGAGTGGGTGCCGAACCCGAACCGCCCGTCCCGCGAGGAGGCGCTGGGCCTCATGGCGCTGCGCTACTTCCGCAGCCACGGCCCGGCGACCAAGCAGGACTTCGCCCGCTGGA
Source organism: Actinoplanes sp. NPDC049681 (assembly GCF_044465265.1). Taxonomy (NCBI): domain Bacteria; kingdom Bacillati; phylum Actinomycetota; class Actinomycetes; order Micromonosporales; family Micromonosporaceae; genus Actinoplanes; species Actinoplanes sp. NPDC049681. The sequence goes on along the minus strand of NZ_JBITLP010000008.1, from coordinate 530,625 downwards.
CGGGCCTGACCATGACCGACACGAAGGCGGCGGTCGGGGCGACCGGCGATGCGCTGACGACGGTACGGGTGGACGGCACGGAGATGCTGGCCGACCCGGCGGCGCTGGACCCGGCCCCGGCCACCCGCGACGACTGGGCGGCCCTGCCCGGCTTCGACGAGTACATGCTGGGCTACAAGGACCGCGCGATGATGGTCGACAAGGAGCACCTCGACGCCATCGTGCCCGGCGGCAACGGCGTCTTCCAGTCCACTCTGGTCGCCTCCGGCCGCGCGGTGGCGACGTGGAAGCGCACGCTCGGCAAGTCGGCCGTCACCGTGGACGTGTTCCCGCTGACGTCGATGAAACCGGCCGCCCGCAAGCGGGCGCAGGCGGCGCTCGAGCCGTTCGCCGCCTTCGTCGGGCTGCCGCTGAAGGTGCGCTGGAGTCAGGGATCGCCGAGCAGCACCGACAGCCCCTCGTAGGGTGTCAGCGACAGGGTGCAGGCGCGGTCGTGGCCGATCTCGCCGAGCACGGTGCCGGTGAGCATCTCGGTTCACCGGCGCGGCCCTGGGGAAGATCCTCTGCCACAGTGCCTGCCCGCGATCCAGGACCACCGGCCGGCAGCGAGCCCGGCTGACAAGATGGGTCAGGTGCGCGCCGTGGTGATCGATGCTGTCCGGGCCCGGCCCGAGGTCCGGGAGGTGCCCGAGCCGGTGGCTCCGCCGGGCGGGGTGGTGGTCCGGGTCATGGCCACCGGGATGTGCCGCAGTGACTGGCACGCCTGGGCCGGCCATGACGAGATCGTGTTCCCGCACGTACCGGGTCATGAGCTGGCCGGTGTGGTGGCCGACGTGGGTGCGGACGTCGGCCGGTGGCAGGCCGGTGACCGGGTGACCGTTCCGTTCGTGTGCGGCTGCGGGCGGTGCGAGTGGTGCCGTAGCGGCGACGCCCAGGTCTGTCCCGACCAGGAGCAGCCGGGCTTCACGCACTGGGGGTCGTTCGCCGAGTACGTCGCCCTGCACGCGGCGGACACCAACCTGGTGGCCGTACCGGAGCAGGTCGGCTTCGCCGCCGCGGCGAGTCTCGGGTGCCGGTTCGCCACGGCGTACCGGGGCCTGGCCGGACGTGCACGGGTCGCCGAGGGGGAGTGGGTGACCGTCGTCGGCGCCGGCGGAGTGGGTCTCAGCACGGTCATGATCGCGCGTGCGCTGGGTGCCCGGGTGATCGCCGTGGATCGGAACCGGCGGGCCCTCGACGCCGCCCGCGAGCTCGGCGCGGAGCACACGCTGCCCGTCGACGGCGCCGACATCCCGGCCGCTGTCGCCGACCTGACCGGCGGCGGCAGCCACGTGGCCGTCGACGCGGTCGGCAGCGAGCAGACCTGCGCCGACGCGATCCTCAGCCTTCGCCGCCGGGGGCGCCATGTCCAGATCGGGCTGCTGCCGCCGGTCGTCGGTCACCCGCGGGTGCCGATGGCCCGGGTGATCGGCTGGGAGCTCGACCTGCTGGGCAGCCACGGAATGGCAGCTGGGGACTATCCGGGCATGCTGGCGCTCATCGAGCAGGGCAGGCTGCAGCCGCAGCGGCTGATCGAACGCACCGTCGGGCTCGACGAGGCGGCGGCGCTGCTGCCCGGATTCGACCAGGCCGCGGTCGCCGGTATCACCGTGGTCGATCCCGGTCGATCTGTTAACAACCCTTGCTAAAGGAGTTCACGAACGTCAAGATGTGGTGAACCAGCCCTGGTCATCGATGTGTCAGGAGCCGCCACATGAGGAAACGACGTACCGTGTTCGCGCTGGTAGCCGGCGCCGCGATGACCCTGACGACGGTGGTGCTCGCGCCCGCCGGCATGGCCGCCGTCTCCGGCGGACCGCTGCGAGCGGCCGCCGTCGCCTGCAGCGCGCCCGCGTGGGCCGAGGGCAACACCTACACCGCCGGTACGCAGGTGACGTACAACGGCCACCTCTACTCGGCCCTGGTCACGCACACCGCCTATCCCGGCACGAACTGGAATCCCGCCGCGACGCCGACGCTCTGGACCGACCTGGGGGCGTGCACCGGCGGCACGACCCCGCCGACCACGCCTGCGACCACCCCGCCGACCACGCCGCCCACGACTCCTCCCACGACGCCGCCCACCACGACGCCGCCGGGCAGCAGCACCTGTGCCGTGAAGTCGAAGCCGGGCGGCAAGGTCCTCGTCGGATACTGGGAGAACTGGGACGGCGCGAGCAACGGCGTCCACCCGGGCCTCGGCTGGATCCCGATCACCGACAGCCGGCTGAAGCAGCACGGCTACAACGTCATCAACGCCGCCTTCCCGGTGATCCGCTCCGACGGCACGGTGCTGTGGGAGGACGGCATGGACGCGGGCGTGAAGGTGTCCACCCCGGCGGAGATGTGCCAGGCCAAGGCGAACGGCGCCACCCTGCTGATGTCGATCGGCGGCGCGGCCGCCGGCATCGACCTCAGCTCCAGCGCGGTGGCGGACCGCTTCGTGGCGACGATCGTGCCGATCCTCAAGCGGTACAACTTCGACGGCATCGACATCGACATCGAGACCGGGCTCACCGGCAGCGGCAGCATCGGCACGCTGTCGACCTCGCAGGCCAACCTCATCCGCATCATCGACGGCGTGCTCGCCCAGATGCCGTCCACCTTCGGCCTCACGATGGCCCCGGAGACCGCGTACGTCACCGGCGGCAGCGTCACGTACGGCTCGATCTGGGGCTCCTACCTGCCGATCATCAAGAAGTACGTGGACAACGGCCGCCTCTGGTGGCTGAACATGCAGTACTACAACGGCAGCATGTACGGCTGCTCCGGCGACTCGTACTCGGCGGGCACCGTCCAGGGCTTCGTTACGCAGACGCAGTGCCTGAACAACGGCCTCACCATCCAGGGCACGACGATCCGGGTGCCGTACGACAAGCAGGTGCCCGGCCTCCCGGCCCAGTCCGGAGCGGGTGGCGGCTACATGAGCCCGTCGCTGGTCTCCCAGGCCTGGAACAACCTCAACGGCAGCCTCAAGGGCCTCATGACCTGGTCGGCCAACTGGGACGGCTCGCGCGGCTGGACCTTCGGCGACAACGTGAAGGCGCTGCAAGGACGCTGACCCGCCGGATGTCACGGCCCGTCGCCCAGCGCGGCGGGCCGTTTCCGTGTGACCGGGAGCTCGCTTCCGTACCTGTCTTTGACTATGAAATAATTGCTCAGTCAAGGATGTTGTGCGGGGCGGTCCGGGACCGCGGGTCCCGACAGAGAGCTCAGGAGCGGGTCATGCAGTTCGGGATCTTCACCGTCGGCGACGTCACGCCCGACCCCACGAACGGCCGGGTACCGACCGAGCACGAGCGGATCAAGGCGATGGTGACGATCGCCCGCAAGGCCGAGGAGGTCGGCCTCGACGTCTTCGCGACCGGCGAGCACCACAACGAGCCCTTCGTGCCGTCCTCGCCCACGACCATGCTGGGCTACATCGCGGCGCAGACCGAGAAGCTGCTGCTGAGCACGTCCACCACGCTGATCACGACCAACGACCCGGTCAAGATCGCCGAGGACTACGCGATGCTGCAGCACCTCTCCGACGGCCGGGTCGACCTCATGATGGGCCGCGGCAACACCGGGCCGGTCTACCCGTGGTTCGGCAAGGACATCCGGGCCGGGATCCCGCTCGCGATCGAGAACTACGCCCTGCTGCACCGGCTGTGGCGCGAACACGTGGTCGACTGGAAGGGCAAGTACCGTACGCCGCTGCAGTCGTTCACCTCGACCCCGCGCCCGCTCGACGGCATCCCGCCGTTCGTGTGGCACGGCTCGATCCGCAGCCCGGAGATCGCCGAGCAGGCCGCCTTCTACGGCGACGGGTTCTTCGCCAACCACATCTTCTGGCCCGCCTCGCACACTCAGCGGATGATCGCGCTGTACCGCGAGCGTTTCGCCCACTACGGCCACGGCGACCCGGACCAGGCCATCGTCGGCCTCGGGGGCCAGGTCTTCCTGCGCCGCAACAGCCAGGACGCGGTGCGGGAGTTCCGGCCGTACTTCGACAACGCCCCGGTCTACGGTCACGGCCCGTCGCTGGAGGAGTTCAGCCGGGAGACGCCGCTCACGGTCGGGAGTCCCCAGCAGGTCATCGACCGTACGCTCGGATTCCGCGACTACGTGGGCGATTACCAGCGGCAGCTGTTCCTGATCGACCACGCCGGGCTGCCGCTCAAGACGGTGCTCGAGCAGCTGGACCTGCTCGGTGAGGAGGTCGTGCCGGTGCTGCGCAAGGAGTTCGCCGCGCTCCGGCCCGCGCACGTGCCGGAGGCCCCGACCCACGCCTCCCTGCTCGCCGCCCGTTCCACCGCCGCTGAGGAGGTCGTCGCATGAAGCAGCGCTCGCTCGTCGTCGTCACGGCGGGGCTGAGCCGGCCGTCGTCCACCCGCCTGCTCGCGGACCGCCTGGCCGCGGCGGCGGTGGACCACGCCGCCGGGCTCGGCGTCGACCTGACCGTACGGGTCGTGGAGCTGCGTGACCTGGCTCACGACCTGATGAACCACATGCTCACCGGCTTCCCGCCCGCCGCCCTGCGCGACGTCCTGGACGCCGTGGCGGCGGCCGACGGCCTGATCGCCGTGACGCCGGTGTTCAACGCCTCGTACAGCGGGCTGTTCAAGTCCTTCTTCGACGTGCTGGACAGGGACACGCTGGCGGACAAGCCGGTCCTGATCGCCGCGACCGGCGGTACGGCCCGGCACTCGCTGGCGCTGGACCACGCGCTGCGGCCCCTGTTCGCCTACCTGCGGGCGGCCGTCGTGCCCACCGCGGTGTTCGCGGCCTCCGAGGACTGGGGCGGCGACGAGGCGGACGGCCAGCTGCGCGGCCGGATCGACCGGGCGGGCCGGGAGCTCGCCCGCGAGATCGAGCGGCGGGAGCCGGCCGGCGTCGTCGACCCCTTCGCCCTGACGACCTCGTTCGAGGAGCTCCTGAGAGGGTAGGGAGACGCGAACGGACAGGGGGCATCATGGCGGAGATCGTGCTCATCCGGCACGGGCAGACCGAGTGGAGTGCGGCTCGTAAGCACACCTCGTACACGGATCTGGATCTGACCGAGATCGGCGAGCAGGAGGCCCGGGCGGCCGGGAAGAGGCTGGCGGGCCGCACCTTCGCGGCGGTGCTGTCCAGTCCGCGCAAGCGGGCGCTGCGCACCGCCGAGCTGGCCGGCCTGACCGTCACGGAGACCACCGAGGACCTCGCCGAATGGAACTACGGCGAGTACGAGGGCGTCACCTCGGCGGCGATCCGCGAGACCCGGCCCTCCTGGTCGCTGTGGACGGACGGCTGCCCGGGCGGCGAAACGCCGGAGCAGGTCGGCGCGCGCCTGGACCGGGTCCTCGCCCGCGCGCGCGCCCATCTGGACCGGGGCGACGTGGCCCTCGTCGCGCACGGGCACAGCCTGCGGGTGGCCGGTGCGCGCTGGATCGGGCTGCCGCCCAGCGGCGGCGGCCTGTTGCGGCTGGACACGGCGACGCTGTCCACGCTCGGCTTCGAGCACGGCAATCAGGTCGTCGGCACCTGGAACGCCGCGACCTGAGCGGCTACAGCTGCACCTGGATCAGGAGCGCGGCACCCGCCAGGACCAGCGACACGATGGCGGTCGCCGTCAGCGCCCAGCCGAGATTGACGAACTGGTGTTTCCTCAGCACCACGTGCGACAGGTTGACCAGGTTGTACGACAGCGCGGTGACCTCGAAGCGCCGGTCGGCGCCGCCGATCATCCGGGCGGCGGCGTCGCCGTCCAGGTGCGCTATATGCCCGAAGTACCAGAGGACCTCGGGGCGGTAGGAGCCCGGATCCGCGGGCTCCACCGCCAGCCTCGGGAAGGCCTCCTTGATGTTGCCGGTGTGCCGGGACCACAGCGCGCCCGCGGCGCAGCCGGTCGCCCCGATCACCGCCGCGGCCGAGACGATCGCGAAGATCCCCGCCCCGACGCCGACCTGGCGCACGGCGCGGTCGGCCGGCCCCGCCTTGCCGGTCAGCACGGCGAAGTAGACGGTCACCAGGAGGCCGTTCACCGTGAGCAGCAGCTGGGCCTTCGCCTCGGCGACCTTGTACCAGTCGATCGCCCGGTCGTAGGCGCGGCGCACGTACTCGGCGTCCGGTTCCGGAGTCGCTTGCGGGCGCCGCGGTTCGCGATGGGGGAAGAGCCACATACGCTCAGTGTGAGCGGGTTCACGCAGAGTCGACAGCTGCGTCATCCGTACATGTGACGCCGACGTAACAGATCGGCTTTCTTCACTGGCTAGCGTCCTGTCGCATGAGTGTGCGGAGGACCGCCGTCGCGACCCTGCTCGCCGTGACGACCGCCGCGGCCGTCGGCTGCCCGGCGCGCGCCGAACCGTCCCGGCCCGGGGCGCCGGTGCCGGCTGCCGGGTCCGGGGAGCTCCCGCCGGGGTGGTCGGCCGTGCGTCGCGGCACCGGGCTGCTGCTGACCTGGCGGGCGCCGGCGCGGCTGCCGATGGGCGACGCCACCGTCGAGTTCTCCGCCGGCGACCGGATGCTGGGACGCCCGCGTGCCGGCGCTGATCTGCGTACGTTCACCCTCGAGGTCGCCGATCCGCGGGGGATCGGACTGTCCACACTGCAGGTCCGGGCCGGCGGCCGGCGGCTCGACGGTCCGGCCGTGGTGCCGCCGTCGTTCGCGAACACCCTCCGCGGTATGCCCCGCCGGCCGGCACCGGCGGTCTCCGATGATCCCGGCATTCCCGGTCCCTATCGCACGGTGACCGGTGAGTACACCCTCGATCCGGTCACGTTGCCCGGGCTCCCGCAGCCGGTGGAGATGACCGGCGTCGTGGTGGGCCCGGACGGCGCACCGGGCGAGCGGCCGCTCCTGCTCATCCTGCACGGCAGGCACTTCACCTGCTTCTCCGGCGTCGATCCCGACGCCGTCAGCGGCGATTGGCCGTGCCCGGCGGGGACGGAGCCGGTGCCCAGTTATCGCGGCTTCGGGGAGCTTCAGCGGCTGCTCGCCTCCCAGGGTTACGTCACTGTCAGCATCTCCGCCGACGGGGTGAACGGGCAGGATCACCTGGCCGACGACGGCGGCGCCCAGGCCCGCTCGTCGCTGATCCGGCTGCACCTCGCCCGCTGGGCCCGGTGGGCGGGCGCCGAGCGGTCCTCCGCCCCGGAGATCGTTCGCTCGGTCCCGCCGGCGGACCTGTCGCGGGTGCTGCTGGCCGGCCACTCCCGGGGCGCCGACGGCGTCAACCGGGCCGCGTCGGACAGCCTCGTACCGCCACCGGCGGACCAGGACGGCTACCACGGTGCCGTGCGATGGACGATCCGCGGCACGGTGCTGCTGGCGCCGACGCTCCGGGGACACAACCCCGTCCCCGACGTGCCGTCCGTGACCGTGCTACCCGGCTGCGACGGCGACGTCGCCGACCTGCAGGGCCAGATGGCCGTGGACGCCACCCGCGGGGTCAGCCTTGGCCGGGCGTTGCACTCGGCCCTGTACGTCGTGGGCGCGAACCACAACTTCTTCAACACCGAGTGGACCCCGGGCCAGGCACAGGCGCCCGCCTCCGACGACGCCGCGGGCTCCGGGGACCCGGCGTGTGCCGCGTCGGCGCCCGGCCGGCTGAGCGCCGATGACCAGCAGCGGATGGCCGCCACGTACCTGGCCGCGGCCGCGCGCCTGTTCGTGGCCGGCGACGACGCCGTGCGGGGCCTGCTCGACGGGACGGGGCTGCGGGCAGCGTCAGCCGGTCCGGCACGGGTCTACCAGCACGCCCTGGGCGGGAACCGCAGCCCGCTGCTGGTGCCGGCCGCCTCCACCCGGGTGTCCGGTGCCCGGCTGTGCACCGAGGTCAGCACGGACCCCTCCGCGCTGTGCCTGGCCCTCGGTCGCTACAACCCGCCCTCGCCGCACTTCGTGCCGTTCGCCGGCGGCACCGATCCCGACCGGTACGCCATCGCGATGTCCTGGTCGCAGCCCGGCAGTCCGGTCACCGTACGGCCGGCGGAACCGGTCCCCGTGCGGGACGCGACGCATCTGGCACTGCGCATCATCGTCGCGCCGAACCAGACGGGCGTCCGGATGGGTGTCGCGGTCACCGACACCGCCGGCCGTCGTGCCGTCCTGGGCGAGATCACCGCCGACGGCCTGCCCAGCTCCGGGCGTACGACCGCGCACTGGGCACAGGAGCTGCGCGTGCCGCTGAGCGGCGCGAACCTCGGCGCCGTCGCCGCCCTGGAACTGGTGCCCCGCAGCGCTGGAGGCCAGGCGTGGCTCATCGACGCCTGGGGCTGGCGGGCCGGCACGCCGCGGGCCGTACCGGCCCGGTTGCCCCGCGTGGACGTCGGTCACGTCACGATGAACGAGGGTGACGGCGGCGAACGGACCGTACGGATCCCGGTCACCGTCACCGGGGAGGGGTCCGGCGCGGTGACCGCGTTCCTCAGCGACTCCGGTACGTCCACCACCACGGCCACCCACCTCGACGTGGCGCCGGGCAGCACCACCATCGACGTGCCGATCACCATCGAGGGCAATCGACGGTACGGGTACGACCACGGGTTCGGCCTACGGATCCGGGCCCTGCACGGAGTGGTCGTCGGGGCCTACGACGGCGGGCTGCTGGTCCGCGACGACGACCCGCTCCCGGCCGTGACGGCGTCTCCTGCAGCCCGCGTCGTCGAGGGCACCGCCCTGCGCTGGCGCCTGAGCCTGTCGGCGCCGGCGGACTGTCCGGTCACCGTCGGTTTCGTCGCCGAGGCGCCCGCCGGCGGCACCGAGGTGTCCACCACGGACGTCGAGCCCGGATGGTTGTTCGAGCTGACCGGGCAGCAGGCGGGACCGGCGCGTCCGCTGTCGCGTACCGATCTGCGGACGTCGCTCATCGTGCCGGCAGGGGAGACGGGTGTCGAGTTCGTCGTGCCCACGGTCGCGGACGACGTACCCGAGCCGGAGCGCGGCGTGCGGTTCGCGACGATGTCCTCGGGGGTCGACGCCTCGGTGACGGTGCCGGGCCCGCCGCTGACCGGAACGCTGATCGACGGGCCGTGACGGGCCTCAGGGGACCATCCAGCCGAGCACCGGGGTGCCCTGCAAGGTCACCAGCAGGCACATGACCGCCAGCAGCCCGAGGCTCCAGCCGACCACCCGGCGGAAGATGTCGCCCTCGCGGCCCGCCATGCCTACCGCCGACGCGGCGATCGCCAGGTTCTGCGGGCTGATCATCTTGCCGAGGACGCCGCCGGACGAGTTGGCCGCCGCGAGCAGCAGCGGGTCGAGGCCGGCCCGGTCGGCGGTCTGCACCTGCAAGGCCCCGAAGAGGGCGTTCGCCGACGTGTCGGAGCCGGTCACCGCGACGCCGATCCAGCCGAGCATCGATGACAGGACCACGAAGAACCCGCCCGCGGCGGCCAGGAACTCGCCGAGCGTGTTGGTCTGGCCGGACTGGTTCAGCACGTACGCGAGGGCCAGCACCGCCATCACCGTCACGATCGCGTGGCGCAGCTCGACGTAGGTGGCGCCGTACGCGCGCAGGGCGCGGCGCGGCCCGACCCGCAGCACCGCCGCCGTCAGGATGCCCGCCAGGATCATCAGCGTGCCGGCCGCGGGCAGCCAGCCCAGGGTGAAGGTCGTCGACGCGAGCGGTTTGCCGCTCGCGGAGAGCACGTGCAGGCCGGGCCAGCCGAACGCGACCGTCCACGGCTCCTTCGCCAGCGCCGCCTTGATCGGGCCGATGTTCGCGAGCGAGAAGATGACGATGATGATCAGGTACGGGGCGTAGGCGCGAGCAACCTCGGCAGCGGTGTCCCGCCGCTCGGCGGTGCCGACCACGGTCCGGCCGCCCGAGGGAGTGCCCCCGGCGGGCGCGGCGTCCGGCGGCCGCCGTCCGGGCGTCTCGTGCAGGTCCGGCGACTCCGCCGGTCGCCAGAACCGGAGGAGGACCATCACGGAGGCCGCGGACAGCAGCGCCGCGATGATGTCGGTCAGCGGGACCGAGACGAAGTTCGAGGCCAGGAACTGGCCGGCCGCGAAGACCGCGCCTGCGACCAGCGCCGCGGGCCAGGTCTGGCGGATCCCGCGCCGGCCGTCGATGACGGCGACCAGCACCAGGGGTACGACCACCGCCAGCAGCGGCGTCTGCCGGCCCACCATGGCACCGAGCGTCTCGGTGTTCAGCCGCGGGTCGTCGCTGGCGCCCGAGGTCACCGTGCCGAGCGTGACGACCGGCGTCGCGAGCGCCCCGAACGCGACCGGCGCGGTGTTGGCGATCAGCGCGACCGAGGCCGCCCGCAGCGGCGGGAAGCCGAGCGCCATCAGCATCACCACGGTCACCGCGACCGGGGTGCCGAAGCCCGCGAGCGCCTCCAGCAGCGCGCCGAAGCAGAACGCCACGATGATCGCCTGGACGCGCATGTCGGGACTGACCCGCTCCATCGAGCGGCGCAGCACGTCGAAGTGCCCACTCACGACCGTGAGGTTGTAGACCCAGATGGCGTTGAGGACGATCCAGAGGATGGGGAAGAAGCCGAATGCCGCGCCCTCGCTCGCCGAGAGCAGCGCCTGGCCGACCGGCATCGAGTAGACCGCGACGGCCACCACCAGCGCCACCGCGAGGGAGATCAGCCCCGCCAGCCAGGCCCGCATGCGGACCGCGCCGAGCAGGACGAAGAGGGTCAGCAGGGGCAGCACCGCGAACAGGGCGGACAGCGCCACGGAGTCGCCGACGGGGTCCGTCACGATCGTGAACTGATCGGCCATGAGTGCCATCCAGGATCGTCTATTGCGCCTGGAGGTCAAGTTACGGGTTAACGGTCACCTGCGCCAGCGCTGCGTGGATGTCCCCGCCCTCGGCGAAGGCCCGCCGCTGCCGGGCGGCGCCGGTGCCCTCCGCCCGGATCCGGTCCAGCTGGGCGGCCACCACCTCGAGGTCGCCGAGCCCGCGCAGGGCCGGGGTCACCAACTCCACCAGGTCGCCCACCAGCTCCCAGGCCGGCCACGGCACGCCGGTGCGCGCGTCGAGCAGCGTGGTGTCGAGGCCGGTGTGCGCGGCGTTCCAATGCGCGGCCTCGAGGAGGTGATCGGGGATGCGGAACTCCGGGCCGTCCGCCTCGGTCACCGTCACGACCAGGGCGCGGACGAGCCCTGCCAGCAGCACCGCGTCCTCCACCGTCGGACAGACGTCGGCCACCCGGATCTCCACCGTCGGGTACGTGGCCGACGGGCGGGCGTACCAGAGGATCATGCTCTCGTCGAGCATCGTGCCCGAGGCCACCAGGGCCGCCACTGTCCGGTCGTAGTCCTCTGCGGAGCTGAAGTGCGGGGTGGGTCCGAGCGCCGGCCACCGCCGGAGCTGGATCGAACGCCAGCTGGCGTGGCCCGTGTCGGCGCCCGCGTAGAACGGTGAGTTCGCGGTCAGCGCCTGCAGCACCGGCAGCCAGGGCCGGAGGCGATTGCTGACCCGGACGGCGGTCTCCGGGTCGGGCACCCCGACGTGGACGTGGCATCCGCAGACCGCGGCGTCGTGAGCGATCGGCCCGTAGTGCCGGGCGATGGCGTGGAAGCGCGCGTTGTCGGTCGGCTCCCGGACCGGGTCGGCGATCGGGGTGGCGCCGACGGCGACGAGCCGCGCCCCCGCCTCCTCCGCTGCCTCGGCCGCCGCCCGGCGCAGCTCGGTGAGCTGCCGGGTGAGGTCCGCCAGGCCGGTGCAGACCGGCGTGGCCATCTCCAGCATGCTGTGCCGGAACTCCAGCCGGCTCTGGCCGCGTACCGCGTCCGGCAGCGCCGCGAGGACCTTCTCCACCACGGGCGCGTTCTGCCCCGTGCCGGGGTCGAGGAGCAGGAACTCCTCCTCGACCCCGAGGGTCGGCCCCGTCGTCACGGGCGGGTCGCGGTGAGCACGATGACCGCGATGCGCTCGGCGTGGGCGTACGCCTCGCCGTCGAGTTCCTCGCCGTACACGTCCGGATCCACCTCGCGGTAGGACCAGCCGAGATCGGTGTCGGCGAGGCGCTTCTCGGCCGCGGCGCGCAGCGGGTCGTGGCCGTCGACGATGCCCGTACCGCTGAAGAGCACGAGGGAACCGCCCGGGGCGAGCCGTTCGGCGGCCGCGTCGACGATGGCCAGCGACAGGCCGTGACCCTCGGGGCCGCCGCCGTCGCGGTACGCGCGCCCGGCCGGGTCGATCATGAACGGCGGGTTGGAGATGATCAGGTCGAACTCGCCGTCCACGCCGGAGAGCAGGTCGCTGTGGCACGGACGCACGCCGGCGGTGCCGGCCAGGGCCGTGTTCACCTCCGTGAAGCGCAGGGCGGCGTCGTTGATGTCCACCGCGAGGACCTCGGCGCTGGGGGCCCGCTTGGCGACGGTGATCGCCCCGGCACCCGTGCCGCAGCCGATGTCCACCGCGCGCCGTACGGGCCGGCCGAGGCCCTCGACGTGCGCGGCGGCGGCATCGGCCATCCGGTACGTGTCCGGGCCGAAGAACACGGAGTCGGCGGCGGTGGTCGGGAACGCCGAGTGCACGAACAGCTCGCCGTCGTACGTGGAGAACCGCACCCGGCTGCGCCAGTGCTCGCCGGAGCGGTCCAGCACCCCCGCGGCGTCCATCAGCTCGACGATGCCGGCCGGCAGGGTGCCCGGCTCGAACGGCCGGCTCCAGCCCAGGACGTCACGCAGGCTGCGGGCCAGCGCGTTCTCCGGCCGGGCGTTGACCCGTGCGTGCGTCGCGGGGGTGACGGTGGTGAACTCGTACCCCATGTCCTTGAGAGCCGTGCCCAGCTCGCGGAGCTTCGTGATCATGCGCGCATGGGTGCCCAGCTCCGGGCCGGATAATCCCCTCAGCCGAGCGGCAGCACCGCCCGGATGTCGCCGAGCCCCCGCGCCACCAGCAGGTCACCTCCGCCGCCCAGGCCGCCCCACGCGCCCGCCTCGGTGTCCCACCTGCGCCACACCCGGCGGTCGGTCGCCACGGTGACGCGGGCGGACTCGCCGGCCGCCACGGTGACCGCGGCCCACCCGGCCAGGCGTACCGGCTGATCCAGGTCGTCCGGCTGCAGGTAGACCTGGACCACCTCGCGGCTGGCCCGGTCGCCGGTGTTGGTCACCGTGACGGTGACGGCCGGGGAGTCGCCGCTGATCAGGCGGGCGTCCGCGTACTCCCAGCGGCCGTAGCCGAGGCCGTGGCCCAGCCAGAAGGCCGGCTCCGGGGCCCGGCCGGCGAAGTGCCCGCGATAGCCGAGGAACGGGCCCTCCTCGTACGCGAGGACACCGTCGGCCGGGGTCACCGACCACGCCGGGCTCTTGCCGTCGTCCTTGGGGAACGTCGTCACCAGGCGCCCGGCCGGCTCGACCGTGCCGAGCAGCGCCGCCGCGACCGCGTGTCCCGCCTCCTGCCCCGGCAGGCCGGCCCAGAGCACCGCGTCCACGCGCTCGCGCCACGGCATGATCACCGGGGTGGCCGCGTTCACCACCACGACCGTGTGCCGGGCCGCGCCCGCCACGGCCTCGACCAGGGCGTTCTGGGCGCCCGGCAGGTGCAGCGTCTGCTTGTCGGCCGCCTCGGTCTCCTGTTCCTCGGTGAGACCGACGACGACCACCGCCACGTCGGCCGAGGCGGCGGCGCGGACGGCATCGTCGATGACGTCCACGGTCTCGCGGGACGCCTCGTGCCCGATCAGCCCGAACTGCCCGGCGCCGCCGAACACCTGCGTGCCGGCGGGGAGCTCGACGGTCGCCTCGAACAGGATGCCGTCGCTCACGTCGTACACCTGGGTGGAGATCGGCGGGGTGAGCACCTCCTCGCCGAAGCTCTTGCCGGAGGTGCGCAGCTCGAACGACCGCTCGTCCTCCCCGGCCCGGACCGTCCACCGGCCGACGCCGAGCACGCCCAGCTCGACGGCGCCGGCGCGGGTGACGATCCCGGACAGGACGGCCGTGGCCACCGTGCCCGCGAAATCGTCGTCCATGCCGACCATGGTGGTGGCGCCCGCGACGTGGCGCTGCTCCAGCTCCGTGCCGCTCGCGTCGCGCAGGACGACCCGGATGCCGGGCTCACCGGTGACCGGGTCGGTGAGGAAGCCGCCGCGGGCGGGCACCGGCCGGGTGCGCACCTCGACGCCGTCCACCACGGTCAGCCGGTCACCCAGAACCGCGCCGAGGCCCTCCGCCACGCTCACCTGGTACGGCGGGTTGACCTGCGCGGAACCGCCGCCCATCCCGATCGTCTCGACGGCGTGCCGCCCGATCAGCGCCACTTTCAGCGCCGGGTCCAGGGGCAGGACGCCGCGCTCGTTGCGCAGCACGGTCATGCCCTGGGCGGCGAGGCGGGTCAGCTGCTCACGGCGTACGGGGCTGTCCGGGGCGGGCAGGCCGGCGGGGCGATCGCGGGGTTCGCCCAGCGCACCCACCCGCGCGGCGAGCAGCAGCAGGCGGCTCACGTGGTCGTCGATCACGGACTCGTCGACCTCGCCGGCGCGGACGGCGGCCACCAGCGCGTCGCCCCACGGCCCGTCCGGGCCCGGCATGACCAGGTCAAGCCCGCCGTTCGCGGCCGCCGCGGCGGTGCGGGTGGCGAACCAGTCCGACATGATCAGCCCGCGGTATCCCCACTCGCCCTTGAGGATCTCCGTGTTCACGTGGCGGTGCTCGGTCGCGGTGACCCCGTTGACCGAGTTGTATGCCGCCATCACCGACCACGCGTCGGCGTCGGCGATCGCGATCTCGAAGGGCAGCAGGTAGACCTCGCGCAGCGTCGCCTCGTCGAGCACGCAGTCGACGGCGTTGCGGTCGGTCTCGCTCTCGTTGGCCACCAGGTGCTTGAGCGTGGCGCCGACACCCAGCTCCTGTATGCCGCGCACGTACGCCGCGGCGAGCCGCCCGGTCAGCAGCGGATCCTCGGAGTACGCCTCGAAGAGCCGCCCGCCCAGCGGCGAGCGGTGCAGGTTGACGGTGGGGCCGAGCACCACGTGGATCCCCTGCGCCAGCGCCTCCTCGGCGAGCAGCCGGCCCACCTCGGCCAGGCTCTCCTCGCTCCAGGAGGAGGCGAGCAGGGTGGCGTTGGGCAGCAGCGCCACGACCCGGCCGCCGCTGAACTTCAGGCCGCGGACGCCGGTGGGGCCGTCGGAGAGCCGTACCTCACCCAGCCCGATCGACTCCCGCGGCGCCAGCGTGAAGGACGTCGCGCCGGTGAGCAGAGCCACCTTCTCCGGCAGGTCCAGCGCCTTCACGAGGGCGGCGTGGTCGGACTCGGGTGCTGTGCTCATGGGCCCTCTTCGGAACTGACACGTGTAACTTGCTCGTTTCAGTACCGTAGACAGCAGCGAGTGCCCACGGCAAGACCGCCGGGAGGTCAGCGCCATGAACGACGTCACGCCCCGCCGCGTCACGAGCGCCGACGTCGCCCGCCTCGCGGGCGTGTCCCGGGCGACGGTCAGCTACGTACTGAACAACACCCCGCACCAGACCATCTCCGCGAGCACGCGCGCCCGCGTCCTGGACGCCGCAGCGGGCCTCGGCTACGCCCCGTCGGCCGCCGCGCGGACGCTGCGCACCGGGCGGTCGGACGTGGTCCTCTGCCTGCTGCCGGACTGGCCCATCGGCCACGAGGTGGGTGCGCTGCTCGCCCACCTCTCCGCCGGGCTGGACCAGGCCGGCCTCACGTTCCTGGCGCACCCCGGCACCCGGCGCCCCGCCGGCCACCTGTGGCGCTCGATCAACCCGGCCGCCGTCCTCGCCTTCCGGCGCTTCTCCGCCGAGGAGACCGAGTCCATGCGCGCGGCGGGGGTCGCGCCGGTGGTGGCTCCGCTGAGCCGTCCCGGCACCCCGGAGGGGCCCCAGCAGCGCATCGGCGACCTCCAGGCGGCGCATCTCGCGGCGGCCGGGCACAGCCGGATCGGGTACGCGTACCCGGACGACGACCGCGTCCGCGGCTTCGCCGAGCCCCGCCTCGAGGGGGTCCGCGCCCGCTGTGCCGAGCGGGGGCTGGCGCCGCCGCAGGTGCAGACGGTCCCGCTGGAGGCCGAAGCGGCCGCCGGGGCGGTCCGGGAGTGGTGCGCGGCCGGGGTCACCGCGGTGTGCGCGTACAACGACGAGGTCGCGATGGCGGTGCTTGCCGGAGCGCGGCGGTCCACGGACGAGCCGTCGAGCCTGGCCGTGATCGGGGTGGACGACATCCCGGCGGCCCGCCTCGCCGAACCCGCCCTGACCACGGTGACCACCGACCGGGCGACGGTGGCCGCACACCTGGTGGCGGCGGTGCTCGCCGCGGTGCACGGGGAGCCCGACCCGGTCCTGGACCTGGCCGACGCCATCCGCGTCGTGGTGCGCGCCTCCGCCTGAGTGGGCACGGCTACACCGCGGGCCAGGGCCAGCGGCCCGGGTCGTCCAGGCCGCCCGCCGCCGCGAACGCCGGGCCCAGCTGGTCTGGGCCGGCGCCCGCCGCCAGCGCCGCCATCAGCAGGATCCGGGCCTTCCACGGGTCCAGCAGCCCGGCCGGGATCAGGCCGCGGGCCAGCAGGTCCCGCTCCGAGCCGGGATAGGCGTACGTGGCGGACAGCACCGGCCCGGCGAGCGTGCGCGACGCCAGCACGACGGGGATCCGGGACACGGCCGCGGCGAGCGGATCGACCCACCATCGGGGCAGGTGCCCCGCGCCGAACGCCGCGACCACCAGCCCGCCGGCGTCCGCCGGGATCACGGGCGCGTCCTCGCCGAGCGCCGCGACGACCACCGGGACCCGCGGCACCCGCTCGCCCCGGGGCACCACGAATCGCGCCGGTGGCGGGCCGCCGAAATGCACCGACCCCTCCACCAGGTGCCCGGCCGGTCCGCCCGCCGCGGACTCGAACGCCGACACCCGCGCCGAATGGGCCTTGCGGACCCGCGCCGCCGCATGCACCTCGTCGGCGAAGGCCACGAGCACCCCACGCCCCCGCGCGGCCGGGGAAGCGGCGACGGTGACCGCGGCGAGCAGGTTCGCCGGCCCGTCCGCCCCGGCCAGCGCCGGGTTGCGCATCGCGCCCGTCACGACCACCGGCTGCGGGCCGTCGTGCAGAAGATCCAGCAGGTACGCGCACTCCTCCAGGGAATCCGTGCCCTGGGTGACCACGATCCCGTCCGCGCCGTCCGCGAGCAGGCCGGCGACCGTACGCGACAGGGCCAGCACGTCGCCGACCCGCAGCGACGAGCTCGGTTCGTTGCGGACGTCGACGAGCCCCAGGTCCACCCCGAGTCCCGCCAGTCCGGGCACCGCCGCGGTGAGCTCGCCGGTGGTGAGCGCCGGAGCGACGCCGCCGCCGGGCGTGGCGGTCATAGCGATCGTCCCGCCCATCCCGCACACCATGATCCGCGTCATGACCGAGACCCTACGACGGGCGGCAACGTCCGGTGTGGATCCGACCGGGAGGGGTACGCGGCGGCGTGCCCGAACCGCCCCGATCTTTCGCGTATCATCCGGCACTCGACGGCGTCCGCGCCCTCGCCGTCGGCGCGGTCCTGATGTTCCACGGCGGTGTGGCCGCGGTCGGCGGCGGGTTCCTCGGCGTCGATGCGTTCTTCGTGCTCTCCGGTTTCCTGATCACCTCGCTGCTGCTCGCCGAGCACCGCGACTCCGGGCGCATCGACCTGCCGGCCTTCTGGGCGCGCCGGGCCCGCCGGCTGCTGCCGGCATTGCTGCTGGTTCTCGGCACGGTGGTCATCGTCGGCCGCTGGACCCTCGCCCCCGAGGAGCTGCCGGCCCTGCGGACGGACGCCCTGGCCGCCGTCGCCTACGTCGCCAACTGGCGGATGATGTACCGGGGTGGCGGCTACTTCGCCGAGACGGCCGCCCCGTCGCCGCTGCAGCACACGTGGTCACTCGGCATCGAGGAGCAGTTCTACCTGTTCTGGCCGCTGTTCCTGACGCTCGTGCTCGTGCTCGCCCGCCGCCGGGGGCACGGCGTGCTGCTGGGGGTGTGCGGCGCCGGTGCCGCGGCCGCCGCGTTCGCCGCCGCGCGGCTCTTCGACCCGGCCGAGGTGGACAGGGTCTACTACGGGACGGACACGCGGGCGACCGCCCTGCTGGGCGGTGCGGCGCTGGCCGTCGTGCTGAGCGGACGGACGCCTCGGGCCGATGCGTCACCGGCGGCCCGGCGGCTGCTCGGCGGATTCGCGGCCGCCGGCGCTGCGATCACCGCCTGGTTGTGGGCCGACGCGGACGGCACCGACGCGTGGCTGTACCCGGGCGGCCTCGTGGTGGCCGCACTCGCCGTCGTGGCGGTCCTCGCGCACGCCGTGGTGTCTCCCCGGTCCCCGACGGCCCGGTTGCTCGCCTTCGGCCCGCTGGTCCGGCTCGGGCGGATCTCGTACGGCGTCTATCTCTGGCACTGGCCGCTGTTCCAATGGCTGAACGCCGGACGCACCGGCCTGAGCGGCTCCTGCCTGCTCCTCGTCCGGGTGACGGCGGCACTGGCCGCGGCCGCCGCATCGCATCTCCTGGTGGAGCGGCCGCTGCGGCACGCCCGCGGGCTCCGGCGCCCGATGCTGACGCCGGCGGCCGCCTGCGGGGCGACGGCCGTGACCGTGGTCGTCGCCCTGCTGGCCACCGCGCCGCCCGCGAGGGCACCGGCGCCCGTCATCGACCTCGACCGGGCGCTAGCGGTGCCCACCGCCGAGCCGGGTCACCGCCTGGCACACGCGCTGCCGGCGTCACCGCCTCCGGTGCGGCGTCCCGGCCGCCGGCCCGGCGAGCAGCCCCGGATCAGCATCTTCGGGGACTCGGTCGCCTGGACGCTGGGTACGTACCTCCCGCCACAGACCAGACTGGACGTCGAGTCCCGCGGCGTGCAGGGCTGCGGCATCGCGCGGCTGCCCGACATCCGGTACCTCGGGGTGGCGCATACGAATTATCCGGGATGCGAGAACTGGGACCGGCGCTGGCGGAGCGGCGTCCGCAGGGACGACCCGGACGTGGCGGTGATCCTGCTGGACCGCTGGGAGCTGATGGACCGCCGGCTGGACGGGCGGTACCAGCACGTCGGTCAGCCCGCGTACGACGCGTACCTGCGTAAGGAGCTGGACCTGGCGATCGGCATCGTCACCGCGCGGGGCGCCCTGCCGGTGCTGCTCACGGCCCCGTACACCCGCCGGGCGGAACGGCCCGACGGTGGCCTCTGGCCGGAGGACCAGCCGCAGCGGGTCGACGCGTGGAACGCCCTGCTGCGCGACGCCGGGAAACGCCATGGCGCCGTGGTCATCGACCTCAACCGCCGCGTGTGCCCGGACGGTGAGTTCACCTGGCGGGCGGGCGGCGTACGGATCCGCAGCGACGGCCTGCACTTCACCCCCGAAGGGGTACGCGCGTACCTCGCGCCGTGGCTGCTTCCGCAGCTGGCGCGGCTCGCCGTCGGGGGCCCGCAACGATGAGCGGGCATTGCCAACAGACGCACAGGTACCGCACAAGTGCACCTCAGTCTCGGCGCGAAGAGTGGGCTCCGACGGAAAAGGAACGGCTTGGGGGAGTCCGAGATGCTTGTGCAGCTGAACCGCAGCGACCAGAACCGGGCGTTCGCGCCGAACTCGACCGCCGTGCCGGTACCCGGCCTCGACCGGCAGCGCACGGACCCGGTCGTGGTCGTCCTCGGGCAGCCGGGACGCGTCGCCGCGCTCGGCCCGCACCTGCCGGCCGGCTGGACCGTACGCCTGGCCGCGGACCCCGCGGACGTCCGTCCTGACGAGATCGTGCTGATCAGCGGTGCCCGGGAGCCGGACGTCCGGGCCGCGCGGGCGGTGCTGTCCGCGCGGACCCGGGTGGTGGCCCTCGTCGACGAGGACGCCCGGGCGGAGCTGGTGGCGGCCGTGCTGACCGGGGGCGCGGACGCCTGCGTGCGCGGCGGCCAGCCGGCGATCCTCGCCAGCCATCTCGTCGCCTGCCGGCGCCGGCAGCTGACCGATCGGTGGCTGAATGTGGCGGCTGCGGTACCGGCCGCCGACTGACGGCTTAATGATTGACACATGCGAAGGGATTGATGCTTTCCTGAGAACTTCCCTAGGCTGAGGGCCTCGATGGCTCTCACCGGGGGAGACGGCCCTGGACACCGATGCACGGCTCGCGGCGACCACCCTGTTCGGCAGGGCGCCGCTGCTCGCCGCCGTGGAGGACCGCCTGGCCGCAGGCGGTGGGGTGGCGCTGCGCGGTCCGGAGGGGATCGGGAAGACGGCGGTGCTCGACGCGGTGGCCGCCACGGCCGCGGCGCGGGGCGAGCTGGTCGTGCGGCTACGGCCGGCCGCGGCGGAGCGGCTCCTCCCGTACGCGGGGATCGCCGACCTCGTGGCGCAGATGCCGCCGGACGCCGTCGCCGCCCTGACCCCGGCGCACCGAGCGGCCCTGGCGATGCTGAGTCAGGGCGCGGCACCGCGGGCGGGTGCTCCCGCCCTGGCCCGCCGGATGGTGCTGCCCGGCCTGCTCGCACACTGCGCCCGGACCCGGCCCGTGCTGTTGGTCCTCGACGATGTGCAGTGGCTCGACGCCGAGTCGGCCGAGCTGATCGGCTTCGCGATGCGCCGCCGCCCGGGGCCGCGGGTCCGGGTCGTCGCCGCGCAGCGCTTCCCGGGCGAGGGCGGCCGGCACCGCGCGACCCGGCTGTGCCCCGCTCCCGTGGCGGACCTGGTGGTTCCTCCGCTGGGCGCCGGCGATCTGACCGCGCTGCTCGAGGCCCGGGGGCTGCCCTGCCGCACCGCCGCCCGGCTGCACGAGGCCAGCGGCGGCAACCCGTTCCTGGCGCTGGCGCTCGGCGCGGTCGAGCCGGGACCCGTCTGGCGGCCGGCGCCGCTGCCCGAGGCGGTACGCGCCCTGCTGCGCCGCCGCGTCGCCGCGCTGCCGCCGCCCGTCACCGGCACGCTGCTGGTCGCGGCGCTGGCGACCGAGCCGACGCTGACCGTGCTCGTGCGCGCCGGTCACGAGGACGCCGACCGGGACCTGCGGATCGCCGCCGAGGCCGGGGTGGTGGAGATCGACGGCGAGCTGATCCGGTTCACGCCACCCGCGCTCGCCGCCGTGCTCGCCGAGGACGCCGGGGCGGCCCGCCGGGCCGGGGTGCACGACGCGCTCGCCAATGCGGCGCTGGACGAGACGGTGGCGGTGCGGCACCGGGCACTGCGCAGCGGGCGGCCGGACGCCGACGTGGCCCGCGACCTGGTCGACGCCGCCGCGCGGGCCCAGCGGCGCGGTGCCGGCCGTACGGCCGCGGAGCTGTTCCTGCTCGCCGCCGACCGCTGCCCGCGCAGCCTCGCGGCGCAGCGCTTCGACTGGCTGGTCACCGCCGCGGGCACCGCTGCCACGGCCGGAGCTCCCACGGTCGCCGGGCGTGCCGCCGAGGCGGTCCTCGCCGCCGCCGACGCTCCGCCGGCGCACCGCGTCCGGGCCCGGCTCGTGCTGCTCGACCTCGCCGGTCAGGCGCTGGCCGGCATGGGCGAGATGTTCGCCGGCGCGCTCAACGACGCGGGCGCCGACCCGGCCCTGCTCGCGCCGGTGCGGCTGCGGCTGACCTGGGCGGCGATGATCGGCGGGGATGCGGACGCCGCCGCGACCTGCGCCGCCGAGTCGGCCGCGGCGGCGCGATCGGCGGGGGACCGGACGACCGAGGCGATGGCGCTGAGCGCCCTGGCCCAGGTGCAGCGGCTGCGCGGCGAGCCCCGGTGGGAGAGCACCCTGCGGCGGGCGCTGCTCCTGCCGGCCCCGCAGGTGCCCGGCTGGCTGCACCTGAGCCCCCGCTACCTGGCGGCGCGTTTCGCCATGATGGACGACCGGCTGGACGAGGCCCGGGCCGAGCTGCTCGTCCTGCTGGCCGTCGCCGAGCACGACCGTACGGGGGAGGCGCTGGTCGAGATCCTGCGCAGCCTGTCCGAGGTGGCCACCCGCGCCGGCCGCTGCCGCGACGCCCTGCGGTACGCCCACCGCGCGGTCGCCGCCGCCCAGAACGCCGGCCTGAGCCCCGGCCCGACCTGGTACACGGCGGCCGTCGCCGAGCTGGCCGGGGGCAGTCTGGCCGCCGCCTGCGGGTACGCCGACCGCGGCGTGCGGGCCTCCGAGCAGGAGGGCGACAGCCTCTACCTGCGCCGCAACCTGCACGCCCTCGGCCAGGCCCAGCTGCGCACCGGCGACATCCGGGCCGGGGTCGCCACCCTGCGCCGGCTGCGCGACCTGGAGGGCGGCGGCGCCGCCGACCCGATGATCGTGCGCTGGCAGGGCGACCTCGCTGGCGGCCTGGCGGCGCTCGGCGAGCACGACGAGGCTGTCGCGGTGCTGGCCGACGCCCGCGCCGGTGCCGAGCGGCTCGGCGCCACCCCGGCGCTCGGCGGGTACCTGGACCGGGCCACCGCGATGGTGCTGTCCGAGCAGGGCCGGGCCGACGCGGCGGTGGTCCTGTCGGCCACGGCGGCGCGGCATTTCGCCGAGCTGCGCCAGCCCCTGGAACAGGCGCACGCGCTGCTGGTGCAGGGCGGGGCGGAGCGGCGGCGCCGCAGGTACGCGGCCGCCCGGGTCGCCCTCGGCGCGGCGCTGGCCCTGTTCCTCGCCGCGGACGCGAAGCCGTGGACCGAGCAGGCCGAGCGGGCGCTGGCGCGTACCGAAGGATCCGCCGCACCCCCGTCCGACCTGGGCCTGACCACCACCGAGGCGCGCATCGCCGCGCTCGTGCGGGACGGGGCCAGCAACCGCGAGATCGCCGGCCGGCTGTTCCTGAGCGTCAAGACCGTCGAGGCCACCCTGACCCGGGTCTACCGGAAGCTCGGAGTGCGTTCGCGGACCCAGCTGTCGCAGAAGCTGCCGACAAGGGTTTTCCCCGATTCGGTGACCGCCGTCGATGCATAGCGTCATGGCTGGAGCAGCCTAGGTGCCCCCAACCCCCGGGGCATCGCGCCCAGGCCTCGCCCCGATCGGGTCGAGAAAAGGAGTACCAGCGTGGGACGCAGAAAACTCATCCCGGCCGCCGCGGCACTCGCCGCCGGAGCCGCGCTGACGCTGGCGGCGACGCCGGCCTCGGCGCAGCCGCAGACCCCCAGCCCCACTCCCGCCCCCGCGGCCCTGGCCGCGTCGGCGGCCGACCGGCTCGTCGGCAGCGCCGGAACCTCGTCGCTGCTGCGCCGTGCCGACGGCGACGCCCTCAAGCGCACCGGCGTCGTGCAGGGCACCCGCGGATTGCAGTACGTGACGTACGCCCGGACCTTCAAGGGATTGCCCGTGGTCGGCGGCGACGTGGTGGTGACCACGGACGCGGCCGGCACCGTCAAGGACACCGCGGTCGCGCAGACCGCCCCGATCGCCGTCGGCACCACCGCGACGGTCAGCGCCGCCCGGGCCGCCGCCACGGCCCGGGCCCGGCTGGCCGAGGTGGACACCGCGGCCGCACCCCAGCTCAAGGTGCTCGCCTGGGGCGCCCCGAAGCTCGTGTACGAGAGCGTCGTCGCGGGCCGTACGGCGCAGGGCCGGCCGAGCCACCTGCACGTCTTCGTCGACGCGCGCACCGGCAAGGTGGTCGACCAGGTCGACGACGTCCGCGAGGGCACGGGCAACGGCTACTACTACGGCACGGTAACCATCAACACGTCCGGCTCCGGGTCGTCGTACTCGATGACCGACCCCACCCGTCCCGGCCTCAAGTGCGGCGGGCAGAACGGCTCGGCGTACACCGGCACCGACGACGTATGGGGCAACGGCTCGGGGACGAACCTCGAGACCGCCTGCGTCGACGCGATGTGGGGTGCGCAGCGCGAGATCGACATGCTGGCCGCCTGGTTCAACCGCAACGGCATCCAGGGCAACGGCAGCAACCCGCCGATCCGGGTCGGGCTGAACGACGTCAACGCCTACTGGAACGGGTCGTACGTCAACTTCGGCCACAACCAGGCGAACACCCGCCAGGCCACGCCGATCGACGTGGTGGGCCACGAGCTCGGTCACGCGGTGTTCCAGTACACCCCGGGCGGCGCCGGCAGCGGCAACGAGAACGGCGGCATCAACGAGTCCACCGGCGACATCTTCGGCGCGCTGACCGAGGCGTACGCCAACAGCCCGCTCGACCCGCCGGACTACAGCGTCGGCGAGGAGGTGGACCTGGTCGGCGACGGCCCGATCCGCTACATGTACAACCCCTCGCTGGCCGGCGACCCCAACTGCTGGTCCACGTCGATCCCGTCGACCGAGGTGCACTCCGCGGCCGGTCCGCTGAACCACTGGTTCTACCTGGTGGCCGAGGGCACCGCGCCGACCGACGGCCAGCCCGCCAGCCCCACGTGCAACTCGTCGTCGGTCACCGGCATCTCGATCCGCAAGGCCGGTGAGATCTACTACAACGCCATGCAGGCGAAGACCTCGACCTGGAAATACGCCAATATCCGTACGGCTACGCTCAACGCGGCGAAGAATCTCTACCCGAACAGCTGCACCGAGTTCAACACGGTGAAGGCGGCCTGGAACGCGATCAGCGTGCCGGCGCAGAGCGGCGAGGCGACCTGTACGGGCACCCCGTCGAACGACTTCTCGCTCTCGGTCTCGCCCGCGTCGGGCAGCGTCGCCGCGGGCTCGTCGGCCACCACCACCGTCGCCACGGCCACCACGGCCGGCTCGGCGCAGACCGTCACGCTGAGCGCCTCGGGCCTGCCCAGCGGCGCCACCGCGACGTTCAGCCCGGCGTCGGTGACCTCCGGGTCGTCGTCCACGCTGACGATCGCGACCAGCGCGTCGACCCCGTCGGGTACGTACGCGGTGACCGTCACCGGCACCGGCTCGGCCACGCACACCGCCACCTACACGCTGACCGTCACCGGCGGCCCCGGCGGCGGCTGCTCGGGCACCAACGGCACGGACGTCTCCATCCCGGACGCCGGCCCGGCGGTGACCAGCACGATCACGATCAGCGGGTGCGGGCGCAACGGCTCCGCGACGTCCACTGTGGCGGTGAACATCCGGCACACGTACCGCGGTGACCTGGTCGTGGACCTGGTCGCGCCGGACGGGACGTCGTACCGGCTGAAGAACAGCAGCCTCTTCGACGGTGCGGACAACGTCATCGCCACCTACACCGTGAACCTGTCCGCAAAGGCGGGCGACGGCGCCTGGAAGCTGCAGGTCCGCGACGTGTACAGCCAGGACACCGGCTCCATCGACACCTGGACCCTGACCCTCTGATTTTGCTCTGCTGTGGTGTAAAACACTGAGGAGTCCTGACCAGGCAATCAGCAACACAGAGTGACCCGGGCTACAGCATTTCGGTGGCCCGGGTCACGTCTGGATCGAATGTTTTACCTGCTTGATTTGTTGCGGTAGTCCGAAGCGGCGATGCTTTTCTCATCACCTTCCGTAAGGAGAACGGACTATGCACCTCCCGAACAGGATCAAGGACGCGCGCGTCAGCCTGTCGCACCGCCGCACCGAGCGGCGGGCCCACCGTCAGCTGAGCGCGGAGCTGGCGGCGTTCCGCACCCAGGCCGAGCGCGCGGAGCTCGACCTCATCCTCGGCCGCTACGACGAGGCCGACACGGCCCAGATCCGCGAGATCCTGAACCAGCAGGACTACGAGCGCCAGCGCACGCGGATCGCCATGGGCGGCTATCGCGCCTGACGGCTGGGGTCCTCCTGCGGGGCATGCGCCCGCAGGCTACCGGCGTGGGCCTTCGCCGACGGATCCCGGCGGGTCTTGGCCAGGCTGGCCACGGTCGTGATCACCAGGACCACCAGGATGACGCCGAGCGAGACCGGGGTGCCGATCACCGGGGCGTCGTGCCAGACGTCCTCGTGCAGCCAGTGCAGCACCAGCTTGACGCCGATGAACGCGAGGATCAGCGACAGCCCGGTGGAGAGGTAGACGAGCCGGTCCAGCAGACCCTTCACCAGGAAGAACAACGCCCGCAGGCCCAGCAGGGCGAAGGCGTTGGCGACGAAGACGATGTACGCCTCCTCGGTCACGCCGAAGACCGCCGGGATGGAGTCGAGCGCGAACAGCAGGTCGGTGCTGCCGATGGCGATGAGCGTAATGAACAGCGGGGTGGCCATCCGGCGGCCGTCGATCCGGGTGAAGAGCTTGCCGCCGGCGTACTCGTCGGTGACCGGGAAGAGTCGCTTGCTGGCCTTGACCAGCGCGTTGTCGTCGACGCTGGGATCCTCGTCGCGGTGCCGGAAGAGCTGCACCGCGGTGTAGATCAGCAGCAGGCCGAAGATCAGGAACATGAACGAGAAGAGCGACAGCAGCGTCGCACCCAGCGCGATGAAGATGACCCGCAGCACCAGCGCGATGATGATGCCGAAGGTCAGCACCTTCTGCTGATACTTCTCCGGCACCGCGAAGGTGCTCATGATGATGACGAACACGAAGAGGTTGTCGACCGACAGGCTCTTCTCGACGATGTATCCGGCGAAGTACTCGGTGCCGTAGTCCCACCCGGCGACCTGGGCGAACACGACGCCGAAGGCGAGCGCCACGGCGATGTAGAAGACCGACCAGGCGGTGGCCTCACGGAATCCGACGGCGTGCGGGCGCAGCACGCCGAGGGTCAGGTCGAGGGCGAGCAGGGCGACGATGACCGCGATGGTCAGCGTCCAGCCGAGCGCGGTGACCTCCAGCATCAGGGAGAAACCTCCGTGCATCGTGGGGGGATGTACCCAGAATCCCTGGTCACGCTGGGAGGATCCTGAAAACGGCGGCTCAGTTCGCCTGGAAGGAGCGCTTCGCCAGGCCCATCCAGAAGCCGTCGATCGGCTGCTCGGGGCTCTGCTCCGGGTCGCCGGACGCGCCCAGCGTCAGGAACATCGGGGCGAAGTGCTCGATCGTGGGATGGGCGTACGGCATGCCGGGCGCCCGGCTGCGGAAGTCCGCCAGCTCGTCCACGGCGCCGCGGGCGAGGGTCTCGGCGGCCCACGCGTCGAACTCGCGGGACCAGCCGGGAGCCTCCGCGTCGGTGCGGAAGTCACGCAGGAACGGCAGGCCGTGGGTGGTGAAGCCGGAACCGATGATCAGGACGCCCTCGTCCCGCAGCGGGGCGAGCCGGCGGCCCAGCTCGAGCAGCCGGTCCGGCTCCAGGGTGGGCAGCGACATCTGCAGCACCGGGATGTCGGCGTCCGGGTACATGACCGTCAGCGGCACGTACGCGCCGTGGTCGAGGCCGCGCCGGGTGCGGGCGACGTGCTCATTGTCCGGCATCAGCTTCTCGATGCGGTCGGCGAGCGCGGGCGCTCCGGGGGCCCGGTACTGCACCTCGTAGTAGCGCCGGGCGAAGCCGCCGAAGTCGTACACCAGGGGGACGGTCTCGGTGGCACCCAGCATGAGCGGCGCCGACTCCCAGTGCGCCGACGCCACGAGGACGGCCTTGGGTCGGGGCAGGCCGGCCGCGAGGTCCTGGAGCTGCGCCACCCAGGCCGGGTCGTCGACCAGTGGCGGGGCGCCGTGGCTGAGGAACAGCGCGGGCATGGTGCTCATCGGGACCTCCGTTGACGCTTCAACTATCTGACGTCCACGGTACGCCGATTTACTTGAGGCGTCAACTAAATGTCAGGCGTCCCTCCCAGCCGCCCAGGATCGAATGAGCGTCGGCGTCGAGCACATCGGCGAGCAGCATGGCGTACACGTCCCGGAAGTCGACGGTGTGGCGCAGGTCGCCGTCGTCGAGGTCGGTGAGACCGGGCGGTTCGCCGTACAGGCCGCCGGGAATGCCGTCGCCCATGAGCAGGACGGAGGAGGCGGTGCCGTGGTCGGTGCCGTCGGAGGCGTTGGCGCGTACCCGGCGGCCGAACTCCGAGTAGACGGCGACCACGACCTTGCGGCCGGCCATCCGCTCCGCGAACGCGGCGAGCGGCTTGTCGAGGCTCGCCAGGATCGCCTCCTGGGCGCTCTTCTCGTCGGCGTGGAAGTCGAAGCCGCCGAGCGAGACCGAGTAGACCCGGGTGGCCGCGCCCGCCTCGATGCAGCGCGTGACCAGGGCGAGCTGCCGGTCCAGGGGCGGGGCCTGCCCGCCCGTCGCCGTCGCCGGCTGCTCGCTGCCGTCCTCGTCCTCCTCGTCCGGGACCGCCTCGTCGACCAGGTCCTGCACCCGGATCAGGTCGGCGTAGCAGGCCGCCGCCCGGGCCCGGCCGGCCGACTCGCCCGCCGCCGGGGCGCCGAACCCGGCCAGCACCTTGTCGTCCACGCCGCGCGGCAGCTTCAGCGCGCCGCCCGGCACGGTGGCGCCGGCGCTGGTCGCCCCGGCCAGCAGCGGCGGGAGCACCGGCTCGAAGGAGACGGCCAGGCGAGGATCGCCGCCCGCCCGGTCCAGCCAGCGGCCGAGCCATCCGGTGTTCTCCGGGCGCTCCGGGTTCGCCGTCTGCCAGATGTCCATGGAGCGGAAGTGACTGCGGTCCGGCCGGGGATAGCCGACCCCTCGCACGATCGCCAGCCGGTCGTCGCCCCACAGCCGGTGCAGCCCGGCCAGCCCCGGATTCAGCCCGAAGCCCTCGGCGAGCGGCAGGACCTGGTCCGGCCCGTAGGCCATCGACGGCCGGTTGGCGGCGTAGGCCGGGTCGGCGTACGGGATGACGGTGTTCAGGCCGTCGTTGCCCCCGTAGAGCGTGACCAGCACGAGGATCCGCCCGGCGGCAGCGTCGTCCCGGAAACCGAGGATGTCCCCGAGGCCGTACGCGGTGCCACCGGCCGCGAGGGCACCCGCCGCGACGACGCCGCTGGCCGTCAGGAACCTGCGCCGCGTGATGCTGTCCATGCCGCTCTCCTCAGTGGACGGTGTACTCGGGACTCGCCAGGCCGAGCGCCAGGAGGCGGCGCGGCTCGGCGGCGCCTCCGGTCAGCACGGCCCGCGTCCGGTCGCTCCAGGCGTCGACGACGAGCATCCGCGCCAGCGCGTCGACCCGGTCGCCGCGCGCGGCAGCGCTCAGCCTTTCGACGGCCTCCGGTGCGAGCCCCGCCAGCGCCTGGCCGGTGCGGAGCCGCGCCTGCGCCGACGAGGTGGTGAGCCACGCCGTGCCGACCGGCCAGCCGCCCACGCTCGGCGGCCGGAACGGGATCTGGCCCAGCGCGCGCAGGCCGCCCAGGATCGGGCCGCGCTTGTTCTCCGGCAGGGCGCCGAGGTCAACGCCCAGCTGGCGTACCGCGCCGATCATCCACTCGACCGGCTGCTTCACCAGGGTGCCGTTGGTCGCGGCGAACGCCTCGGCGCCGGCGAGCGCGCGCAGCATCCCGGTCGTGGTGCGCTCCGGTGCGGAGGTCATCCGAGCGGTGGTGGCGGCGTCCGGGCCGGTGCCCGAGGCGTACCGGATCCAGAGCCGGCGTGCCAGGAACGGCAGGTGCGCCGGGTGGTGCACGAGCAGGTCGGCGTACGAGTCGGTGTCGAACGCCGCGGTGCGCCCCAGCAGCGTGACGGGGCCGGGATCGTGGCGCGCGGGGACGAACGTCGCCGTGGTGGCCGTCCGCGCGGCCCGCCAGCCGGTGAGGACGCGCGCTCCCGCCTTGACGTCGTTCTCGGTGTAGGCGCCGACGCCGAGGGTGAACAGCTCCATCAGCTCGCGGGCCAGGTTCTCGTTCGGTGCCTGGCGCGTGTTGCGCTGGCCGTCGAGCCACAGGATCAGGGCGGGGTCGCGCAGCATCGCGCGCACGAGCGGGCCGCTGCCGCCACCGCCGTACTGCCGCAAGGTGCGGTGCTGGGCGAGCATCAGGGCCGCCGAGCGCACCTTCCGCACCGAGGTCGCCCAGTGCCCGTGCCAGAAGAAGGTCAGCTTCTCGGCCGCACCCGGCGCCGACGCCATCCGCGAGACCCACCACCAGGTGGCCTCGGTGGCCTGCCGCCGTGCGTCCTGCCGCCCCTCCTTGCCGGGGCGGAACGGTCCGGGTTCCGGGATCGGCACGGTCGCGCCGATCCCGGCGAGTGCCTTCTCCACGGTGGCCGGCACGCCGGCCCGGACCGCCGCGTCGACCTCGGCCGCGGTCGGCCCGAACGTCAACCGGCGGAGCAGGTGGGAAACCGTGCTGCGGTCCGTCATGCCGCTGACGCTAGGCCCGGCGTGTAAGCGATCGGTAAGGACGATATTCGATGCCCGTCAAGACTTACGGCCATGACGTCCTGGTTAATTCCGTCCACAGTGTCACACGCATAAGCCCAGGTCAACGCCCTTGTGCACGATGCATCGAAGCTTTGACCACTCTGGACATTGCGCCGGGTAGTCGAGCGCTGGCAAGCTACGCGTTGTTGTGCATACGCCGCTCACCGTAATGGTCGGCGGTGACTGTGCCCTGCTTCCGCCCGTACCCGAGACTGCCGGTGACCGCGACCGGCGGTCATCCCGTCATGCCCCGAGGGATTGATTCCGTGTCGTCATCGCAGCTGCCGCTCGCCGATGACCTGTACCTCGCCGCCCACGACTCGCCCCGCGGCCGCTGCGTGCTGACCCCCGCCACCCTCGGGCTGGGGCTCGCCGCCGGGCTGCTCGCCGAGCTCGTCCTGTGGCGCCGTCTCGACCTGCGCGAGAACCACGTCGTCGTGATCGACGACGAGCCGACCCCGGACCCGGCCACCGCCGCCGTCCTCGGCCAGCTCCTGCGCGAACCGCACCACCGGCGCATCCGCGACTGGATCTCCTTCCTGGCCACCGGGGTCGCCACCGACCTCGTGGAGCGCCGCCTCGCCCGGGCCGGTCTCGTGCACCGCAGGGAGAAGCGCGGCCTGCTGGGCACCAAGGTGCGCTTCGAACCCGTCGACTCGACCACCGCCGGCTGGCCCGGCACCCGGATCCGCATCTCCGCGACCCGGGGCGAGCTGCTGGACACCTCCGATCTCGTGCTGACCGGGCTGATCCTCGCCACCGGCCTCGACCAGCACGTGCTGGTCACGCTCGAAGCCCCCGAGCGCGATCACCTGTTCCACCAGCTGCGCCGGCGCCTGCCGGCCATGCTGCAGCACCTCGTCGGCCACGCAGAGGCCGCCGTGGGCGACGCCGTGATGGCCCGAAGGGCCTGACCACCCCTCCTCCCCGCTTGGAGACCCCCGTGTCCGCAACCACCACCTCCGCGAGACCCAGCCAGCTCTCCACCGCCCTCGCCCGCGACCGCCTCGGCGTGGCCGCGGTCGTCTTCTTCGTCATGTCGGCCGCCGCGCCGCTCACCGTCGTCGCCGGGGTCGTCCCCACCGGCCTCGCCGTCACCGGGCTCACCGGCATCTCCATCGCCTTCCTGGCCGTCGCGGTCGTGCTCGCCGTGTTCGCCGTCGGCTACGTCGCCATGGCGCGGCACATCGCCAACGCCGGCGCCTTCTACGCGTACATCTCCCAGGGCCTCGGCCGGCCCCTCGGTGTCGGCGCCGCGTGGGTCGCGCTGCTGGCCTACAACAGCTTCCAGCTCGCCTCGTACGGCGGCTTCGGCGCGATCGCCTCCCCGCTGTTCGCCGACTGGTTCGGCGTCGACGTGCAGTGGTGGGTCATCGCGCTGGTCGCCTGGGCGCTGGTGGCGGTCCTCGGCGTCCGCGACGTCGCCGTCAACGGCAAGGTGCTCGCCACCCTGCTGGTCGCCGAGATCGTGCTCGTCGTCGTCTTCAGCTTCGCCGACCTGGCCGCGCCCACCTTCACCGCGTCGTCCGCGCCGCTCGACCCGGGCAGCCTCGTCGGCACCGGCGCCGGAGCCCTGCTGGTCATGGCGGTCACCGGCTTCGTCGGCTTCGAACAGTCGGTGGTCTTCAGCGAGGAGTCCCGCGACCCGCGCCGGACCGTACCCCGCGCCACCTACATCGCGGTCGCGCTGATCGCCGTCCTCTACGGCTTCTCGGCCTGGGCGATGATCTCGGCCTCCGGCGGCCACGCCGTCGACCGCGCCGGCGCCGAAGGCCCGGAGCTGTTCTTCAACCTCGCCTCCGACCGCCTCGGCGGCACCGCGATCCACCTCGGCCACGCGCTGTTCCTCACGTCGCTCATCGCGGCGATGATCTCCTTCCACAACATCATCGCCCGCTACACCTTCTCGCTCGGGCGCGAGGGCGTGCTGCCGAGGGCATTCGGGCGTACGGTGCCCGGCACCGGCGCACCCAAGAACGGCTCGCTGGCCCAGTCGGCGCTCGGCCTGGTCGCGATCCTCGTGTACGCCGTCATGGGCTGGGACCCGCTGGTGCAGCTCTTCTTCTGGGGCGGCACCACGGGCGGCATCGGCGTGCTGCTGCTCATCACGGTCACGTCGGTCGCGGTCATCGGCTACTTCGCCCGCAACCCCCAGGGCGAGGATCTGTGGCACCGGCTCGGCGCCCCGGCCATCGGCACGGTGCTGCTGCTCGTGATGACGTACCTCGCCCTGACCAACATCGCCACGCTCTTCGGCGTCGAACCGGGCTCCGACCCGACATGGGTGGTGCCGCTCGCGTACGCGATCCTCGCGCTCGCGGGCGCGGCATGGGCGCTGATCCTGCGCCGTGCCCGGCCCGCGGTCTACCAGGGCATCGGCCTGGGCGCCCGGAGCGCGGCCACCTACTCCTTCTCGGAGGCCGTCCGATGACGCCGATCCGTCCCGCCGCCACGGCGGAGATCCCCGCCATCGGCCGGCTGATCGCCTACTCCTTCGACCACCTCCCGCAGAACCGCTCGCTCGTACCGGACGAGGCCGAACGCCTGACGGTGATGGGGGACTTCTTCACCTTCCTGTCCGAGTCGGCACCCGCGGGCGGCAAGATCGACGTCATCGAAGACGCGAACGGCGGCCTGGTGGCCACCGCGGTGTGGTTCGACCGTACGCGCGAACTGCCGGAGATCCCCGCGTACGAAAAAAGGATGGCCGCCCTCGCCGGCCGCTGGCTCCCGCACTTCCAGGCCCTCGACGAACTCTTCGAGAAGCACCACCCCGAGGAACCGCACTGGCACCTGGCATTCCTGGCAGTCCACCCGGACCACCAGGGCGCGGGATTGGGCAGCGCGCTGATGCAGCACACCCACGACCGGCTGGACGTGCCGGCCTACCTGGAAGCGACCAACGAGGACAACATCCGGCTGTACGAGCGGCACGGCTACACCCGCATGTCGCCGTTCGACATCCGGCTCCCGGACGACACGCCGTTCTTCCGTATGTGGCGTCCGTGAGTCCGGCCGGGGCGCGGTCCGCCGGGCCGCGCCCCGCCATCGTATCGATCTACTTGACTGTCCATCGCACGGCCACCAGACTCTTAACAATGCTTACTGGGCCTGTGAAGAGGGCCGGCATGGCCCTGACCGTCCTCATCGCCTGCGTCGCGGTCACACCGAGCGCCGCCGGCGCCACCCCGGCACGCGGGGAGTGCGCGACACCCTCCGTCGACCGCCTCCAGCAGTGGCTCGCCAGCGGCGAAGGCACCACCGTCCCGGCGACCGGCAGCCTGCTGGTCCCCACCCGCCACCACCAGTACGCGGCCAAGGTGACCTTCCTCAACGCCGAATGGCACGTCGTGGTCGTCTGGCTCGCCAACGAGTTCGAGGCGCAGGTGGACCTGTCGCACTCCCGCGGCTTCCTGCTCACGTACAGCGCCACCGAGGACCTGTACGTCCAGCTGCGTCCGGCGTCGCACTGGAGCGGCGGAGCTCAGTGGCTCACGCCGGTGCCGTCGACGGGGGGCCGGACGGTCACGCGGTTCTTCAGCCTCCGGCCCGGAGCGTGGACGTCGCTGCCGGAGCTGGGCACGCCGGCGTTCCCGTTCGACGTCGCCGTCGGCGAGGCGCGGGGCCTGGTCTTCGTCGGCAAGACGGCGAACGAGCTGGACTTCCGCGGGCTGCGCATCAACGGCTACGTCCCACCCTGCCTCTGACGATGCAGCGTCCTTCGTCCCGGGAGACTCGCCGCACGGCATCTCGCCGGGTCGGGCGCCGGCCGGATCTGCACCGAAGTCGCCGGCCTGAGCCATCATCTTTGTTCAGCTCGACCTGCCCGACCGACCGCGGCCGACCGGCTCGCGTCCTTCGGCGCGGTCTGGGGGCGTCGTATTGATCAAGCTGTGGCGGGACATCGCCGGCTTGCGTGCCCGACGGCCCGGGGGGAACGGACCGTCCTTGAGCAGGGGCAACGATTCCGCGTCCGGATCTTCCGGCCGACGAGAAGACGCCGAGAAACCCCGTGGAACTCCGCTCCACCGGTTGCCTCAACGCTGTGGCGATAGAGCCTCGTCTGGCTCGTCCGACGCCTACGGCAGCGCAGCGAAACGCGAGGGCCGAGCTGTTGTCGAAACGCCGACATGCCCGGTTGAGTGCACCGGATCATGATCGTCGTGAGTCACCTATCGAGTGGTTGAGCACATGATCAAATTGATCATCGGGCGCCGCTTGAGGTTAGCTGAGTGGACCGGCGACGACGAGGCCGTTACCTCCGGCGTCCAGGTAGTACACGCAGCGGATCGGCTCTCTGTCGGTAGGCCGGAGGATCACATAGCATCATGGGCCAGGTTGACTGCTCGTCAGAAGAGGATCCGTGACCAGGCATCATTTCGGACCGGCGGACAATTACGGGGTGTCGGTCGTCGCGTTTGACGGCAACGACCGTCAGGTGTCAGATGTCACGTGGTCTTCCGACGGCAGCCGAATAGTGACGGTCGGGAATAATAGTGCACGTGTGTGGGACGCGGAATCACTTGACCTGCTCGCCGTGGTGCCGGTCCGCAACGCACGACGCGCAGCATTCAACAGTGATGAGTCGGTCCTGGGCGTCGCCGACAACAGAGGGTTCAGTCTCTGGCGAACCGAGGGCTTCGTCGAAGGTTACCGCATCGGAACCTCGGAAAATCCCAAGATCGCATTCTCGCCGCGCTCGAGCCTGTTGGTGTACGCCGACTCGCTCGGTGCAAAGATCTACGACCTCGCGCTCGCTCGGCCACGCCACCTGCCCAGCTCCTTGAGGACTGTCGAGGCACTGGTTTTCGATGACACCCGTCGCTTCATCACCATCGGCGGTGGGGGTGGCGTCGAAGTGATCGATATCATGGATGGCTCCCGCCTTTGGCGCCAGACGACCCATGTCGGCA
Organism: Actinoplanes sp. NPDC049681; assembly: GCF_044465265.1. Taxonomy (NCBI): domain Bacteria; kingdom Bacillati; phylum Actinomycetota; class Actinomycetes; order Micromonosporales; family Micromonosporaceae; genus Actinoplanes; species Actinoplanes sp. NPDC049681. Next base: position 495,671 of record NZ_JBITLP010000008.1, on the reverse strand, counting down.
TGGTGACCGACCTGGCCTACAGTCCGAATCATCAACTCCTCGCCGTCGGCTCGACGGACACGACCGTCGGTATCCTGGACGCGGCCACGGGACGGCTGACTACTTCTCTGGAGGGCCATACGGGAGCGATCAGTTCCGTCTCATTCAGCCACGACGGCAAGCTGCTCGCTTCCATGGACACCACAGGTACGGTGATTTTATGGGATTGCGCTGACTGGGCGCCGCTGCACGGACTGGACGTGGGCCGGTCTCCACATTGGGCGGCGCGACTGGCCTTTCATCCCGGGCGGCCCGTGCTGGCCGCGGTGGGGGTCGTTCCGGGCCACAACCAGTCCGCGGTCCTGCTCTGGAAACTCGATGCCAATCGGATTCGAGCGACGCGATCGCAGGCAGACAGTGTGACCTATGCATCGGCCAAGATCGTCCTGGTCGGTGAATCCGGTGCAGGAAAGACCGGGCTCGGCTATCGCCTTGCCCACGGTGTCTTCAAAGAGCATCCCTCCACGCATGGGCAGCAATTCTGGCTGATGAATGAGTTGGCCGTCACGCGCCCTGACGGAGCGGAGTGTGAGGCAGTTCTGTGGGATCTTGCCGGCCAGCCGGATTACCGGCTCATACACGCGCTCTTCCTGGAGGACGCGGACCTGGCGCTGGTCGTCTTCGATCCCACAAGAGATGAAGATCCGTTGCGAGGCGTAGATTACTGGCTTCAACATCTTCGAGCGACCAGCACCACGGCACCGTGCGAGATCATCCTCGTCGCAGCGCGATCAGATCGAGGCGCTGCCCGGTTGACCGAGGATGATATCAGGCAATTTTGTGCGGACCGAGGAATTCGGGCATATGTTGCGACCAGCGCGCTTGCCGACGTCGGACTCGACGACCTCCTGGACCTGATGCGTGACGCGGTCAATTGGGAAGCGCGACCCACCTCCGTCACCACCGCAGCCTTCAAACGTATCAAGGATGCAGTGCTCGCCCTCAAGGACACACTTGACTTCCGGCGAGTCATCGTCAGTATCGCCGAGCTCCGGAGCATTGCCGAGAAGCACGATCCCGAACTGCAATACAGTGACGCCAAGGTCTTAGGGGCTGTTGGGCATCTGGCCAAACACGGCTATGTTTCGGTCCTGCATGGATCGACGGGACAGCAACGAGTTCTCATGCGCCCTGAGCTCCTCAACAATTTAGCGGCCTCGATCGTCCTGGAAGCGCGGCGCAACCCGCGCGGCCTGGGCTCTCTCGAGGAGCATCGATTGATGGCAGACGAATACGCCTTCCCCGAGCTGGTCGGACTGGCCGAGGATGAACGTGAGATCCTCCTGGATTCCGCCGTGGCGACATTTCTCGCACACAATGTCTGTTTCCGTGAGACGGATCCTCTGACCAACCGAGTTTATCTCGTCTTCCCGGAATTGATCAACTTGCGCCGGCCGATGATCAAGAACTCGCGCACTCTTGTCGAGGGTGCTGCCTATACCATCACGGGCGCGGTGGAAAATGTCTACGCATCTTTAGTGGTGATGCTGGGCTACACGGAGGTCTTCACCCGCACGAACCAATGGCGTAACCAGGCGGAGTACACCTTCGGGCAGGACCTGATTTGCGCCTTTCAGCTGGAGGGAGAACGTGAGGGAGAGCTGGATCTTGTCCTCTCATACGGCGAAACGGTCGGCGACTCGGTTCGAATGTTGTTCCAAGGCCTCTTCGAGAGCTTTCTTCATCGCCAGGACGTGACGACAACCCGCTTCGAACCGGTTGTCTGCAGCAATCAGCATCAGTTGAACCGCGCGGTGGTTCGCGAGTTGCTGGCCGATGGTCAGATGGACAGCTTTTGTGCCAAATGCGGCAAGCAAATGAATCTGCGCGGTGGTCCGTTGTTGCTGGCGGCGGAGCAGGACGCCGACCTGGACCTTCAGCGACATGCCGCCACTCAGCGGTCCAGATTCGAGGAAGTGCTCTTCAGGCTCACGACCACTCTGGAGGCAGTTCCTCCCAGCTGCTTCATCAGCTACGCGTGGGGCGATGTGAAACACGAGCGCTGGGTCGAAAGGGAGCTCGCGACCGATCTCGCCAAAGCCGGGATAGCCGTCATCCTGGACCGCTGGGAGAACGCCCGGATCGGAGCCAGCGTGCCTCGTTTTGTGGAACGGATAGCGACCGCCGATCTGGTCATCGTCGTGGGCAGTCCCCTGTATCGTGAGAAGTACGAGAACCGCGAGCACATGGGTGGCTTCGTCGCCGCAGCCGAGGGAGACCTGATCGGTAACCGCATGATTGGAACGGAGGAACGCAAGGAGACGGTACTCCCCATTCTGGCCGAGGGAACCCCGGCTCTGTCTTTGCCGGCACTCCTGCAGGGGCGAGTACACGCTGACTTCACGGCGCCCGAACGCTACTTCCTCACGGTATTCGACCTCATTCTTGCGATTCATGGCCGTTCCGCGCGAGAGCCGGCCATGGCCGGGCTCCGCGAGCGGTTACTGGACCTGTGACGGTCGAGCGCCGCCCGGTCGATTGCCGAGACCCCGATTTGCAGGCGGACGAACCGACCGCCGAGCTGGACCGCGAAGCAAGACGCGACCGCGAGTAGTGCAGTTGCTGCACCCGCAGCGACTATGTCGGCGTTACGGCTGTGTGGCACAAATGGAACCCGCTCCATTGAGCGGCCCTGTGCGGCTGCCGGAGTGGCAACGCACCCTTGCGTATTCGACGCCGGTACGGTGCGCGCATGGCTTCTACCACGACCCCGGCGGATCGGGCCGACACCTGGGACATGGTGCTCGTTCACCGGGTCTTTCGGCGTGAATTGCAGCTCTTACCCGCGCTGGTGCGCGCGGTGCCCGCGGGGGACGTCGCTCGCGCCGAGGTGGTCGGCGCTCACCTCCACAGCATCGCCACGGCCCTGCACCATCACCACAGCGGCGAGGACCAGCTGCTCTGGCCGCTGTTGCTGGAGCGGGCCGTTGAGCACACCGACCTGATTCGCAGGATGGAGGCGCAGCACGATTCGTTGCACCAGCCGCTGGCCCGGATCGCCGAACTCAACCCGCGCTGGAGGCGGCTCGCCGCTGCTGCGGACCGTGACGAGCTGGCCGATGTGCTCGACAGGGCCTCGGCATCCGTCGACGAACACCTCACCGACGAAGAAGAGTTGCTGCTGCCGCTGGTCCCGGAATTCGTGACCCAGCGGGAGTGGGACGCGCTCGGTAAGCATGGCAGGGACGGAACCCCCAAGGGGAAACCACTCCTGCTCTTCCTCGGCGCGATCCTGGAGGACGCCACGCCGGCGGAGAGACAGCGCTTCCTGGGCCAGATGCCGCCGCCGGTCCGCCTGATCTGGCGCCTGCTCGGTGACCGGCTCTACCGAAGGACACGAGACCGGGTCCGTGCGGGGTGATCTCTGTCTGCGGGGAGATAGCAAGCCGCCGTCGCGACCTATGACGCCTACCCGAGCAACCGCTCTCTGCACGCTCGCAACCTCCCGCGGAAAGGCATCGGTCACGAACTCGCATGCCGCATGGTGCGTGGTGGGTTCCGTCCGAGGTCCGGTTCCGCCGAGAGCATTGGCTCAGCCCTGCTCGGACTCGTCGACGAGGCGGGCGATGCGGCGGTCCGGGACGATCCACACGATCGCCACGACGACATAGCTGGCCAGGGCTATGACCACGCCGGCCGTGCCCAGCGTCAGCGCGGCGATGATGCCGATCAGGTAGACGACGGGCGAGGCCTTGCCCTTGAAGTCGGTGCCGAGTGCCCGCCGCAGCGCAGAATCCGGCCCTTCGGCGCGGATGATGACCTTCTGCAGGATGAAGTAGGCGATGGCCGCGGCCAGGAAGTTGAGGCCGTACAGGACGACCGGATCGCGGGCGAGGCGGGATTCGTCGACCCACGCCGTCGTGAACGGGAAGAGGGACAGGCACAGCAGCAGGGCAAGGTTGGCCCAGAGCACGCCGCCGCTGACCCGGCGAACCACGTGGAACATGTGGTGATGGTTGTTCCAGTAGATGCCGACATAGATGAAGCTGAGGAGGTAGCTCAGCAGACCCAGACCTGTGGTGCGCACGAGGTCGTGGATGTGGTGGTCCTCGGGAACCTTCAGCTCGAGCACCATGATCGTGATGATGATGGCGAGCACGCCGTCGCTGAACGCCTCCAATCGGCTGGTCCGCATGGCGCCCTCTCTCGTGGGTGGGGGACGGACCGCTCCCGTCCCTGGGGGTGATCAGGATCTGCGGCTTGACGATAGCCGTCACTGCCCCGACCGGATGGGACACGCCGACTGCATGGCTGAGGGGGACAGCGTGAGTCTGCCCGCCGATCCATCCGCTCGTCTCGCCCTGCTCGATCACCTTGGGAACTGCTTCCCCGACCGGCTGTTCGACGAGCTGCCCGGGGTTGAGGGACCGATCGAGAGCCGGGTACCCGGATTCCGGGTGTTCCGCATCTACCCCGGCTCGGCCGGTGGCTGGTAGTTGTACGTGACGTCGGGCTGTTGGGCCGCGACCGAGCTGAGCGGCCATGGGCTGGGGTTCTTCCAGGCAGCGCCAGGTGATGACGGGGAGAACCTGGAAGCATCACGATGAACGCCTACTACCGCTGCGGTCCTGCCCGGCAAAGGCTCGATGGCGGACCCACGGTGCCGATCGGCCGTCCGTGGCTCGACGGCTCACACTGTGACCACTACCTGGTGAGTCTGCCGTATCCCATCGGCCCGGATTTCGAAACCTGTGAATGGCGCGCCGGGCTCACCCCGGATCCTCTGGCTATTGCCGATCACCGAATCTGTGGTTTGACCGCCTGCACCAAGTCACGCCCCTGAGAAGCAGACACATAGCGCGCCGGCCGATGCACTGATCCGCGCGGAGCGGACGCGCCGGACTACCGGACTCGAACCGGCTCATACCTTGCGGTCGTCAGCACGAGGTGCTGGTAACGGGCTTTCCCATCCGCCTTTGCCCGGCGCGCCCGCCGAGCCTACTCAGAATCCGGCAGCTGCCCGAGGTCCGGCCCGCATTGACATGCCGCTGAGCAGGCGTGCCGGCGTCACGCTGTCTCGCTCGGCGATCTGTCCGGGTGCATTGGTGCGCGATCCCAGGCGGCGCTTCGGGGTGTGAACCCGGGATTCTCGCGAGCCATGTCTAATGCAGCGTCCAGTCCGCGACCTCGGTGCTGATGCTGGGGTCCAGGGTGAGACGGAGTTTGGTCAGCTCGGCGGTCTGCGGCACCTCGAAGAGGATGACGACGTCGATGTCCCAGCCTGGTGCGATCGGGTTCAGGTTGTACGGCTGGAAGCTCGCCGTCATCGAGCTGTGGGGCTCGAACCAGCGGCCCTGTGTATCGAGGACACGCGCGTGTTTGTGTGGTTCGGCGAGGATCGGGGTGGTGCCGGTGTTGTGCAGGTTGGTGTGGAACGACACCCATCGGTGGCCGTTCATCGGACCGAAGCCTGAGGTCGGCGGCTCGTGCGGGTCGGTGACTCGGGCGAGGGAGATCTTGACCTCTTCGCCCGTCGTGCCGTGCAGGGTTATCGCGTCTCCGCTTCGGGTGTCCGCCGCAACGGGCCAGGCGGTGAGGACGGCGGTAGTCCCGCTGGCGACAACCAGAGCCACCACGGCGACCATCACCGGCCAGCGGAGACGGCGCCGCGAAGCGGGCGGCGGCGACGGCGTGACCGGTGCCATCGACTCGTTCGGGGTCGCCTGCACTTGCGGTGCAGCGCTCCGGCGCCGTGCCCGGACGGCCCAGACTCCGCCCACCGCGGCCGCCCCGGTCAGGGTGATCAGCGCCCCCACGCCGAGACGGCCGAGTGTGCGACGGCGCCGCGGCGGCAAGGTCATAGCTCATCGCATCGGCAGGCCGGGTGCGCACCTGAGGGGAATGCCGTAACCGGCCGGCCGACGACGGCATCTCCTCAAGCTTGCGGCTAGCTGCCGTCGACTCCTCGTACCTGCTTCGGATCAGTCGGAGAGGGGATCCGGGCGGCGAGGAACTTGGGGGCCATTTCGCGGTAGCTGTCCGTGATGAGGTCGGTAATCTCGTTCCAGTCGGTGTGGTCGCCTAGGAAGGCACCGGCGACGTTCCGGCCCCAGGCCGCGCGGAAGTACGGGAAGCCGCTCTCGGTCAGACCGAGCAGGTCGTCGTCAGGTACGCGAAAGGTCATCACGATCGGCGGCTCGCCGGTGACCAGATCCCGGGGGTAGTACAGATTGCGGTCCGGGTCCGCCGTGTAGACGTGGGCGATCGTCCGTTGACGGATCCGCCAGCGGACGCCGATCCAGGCCGGTTCCTCGTAGGCTTCCGGCAGCCCCCGGCAGATCGATCGCAACCGGTTCAGGATTTCCGGCGGCACGTCTCCGGGGGCGGACATGGGCCGACGATACCGGCCACCGGCGAGCTTCGCGGGCGCGTTCCGAGCTGACCGTCAGGGGAGAAGCTCGACGTACCCGTCGGTGCCGTGCACGCGGATCCGCTGTCCGTCGGGGATGAGCCGGGTGGCGTCGACGACCCCGACAACGGCCGGCAGCCCGTACTCGCGGGCGATCACCGCGCCGTGGGTCATGAGGCCGCCCACCTCCGTCACCAGGCCCGCGGCGGCGACGAAGAGGGGGGTCCAGCTGGGGTCGGTGTGGGCCGTGACGAGGATGTCGCCCGGTTGGAGATCGGCGTCGGCCATGTCCAGGATGACGCGGGCCCGGCCCTCGATCGTGCCCGCGGAGACCGGCAGGCCGATCAGTGCGCCGGACGGCACGTCGTCGCGCCGGTACGCGCCGGTGATGGCCTCGCCGTCGGAGGTGAGCACTCGGGGCGGCGTGAGCGCCTGGTAGGAGCGGAACTCTTCCTTGCGCCGGCCGATGAGGTGGTTGTCGGCCTGGCTCGTGCGGACGACGTCATCGAGCTCATCGAACGTCAGGTAGAAGATGTCTTCCTTCTCGTGGAGCACGCCGGCGCGGACGAGGCGGTCGGCTTCTTCCAGCAGGGCTTGCTTGTACACGAAGTAGCGGCTGACCATGCCGTACTTCGGGTACTCGCGGTAGCCGATGAAGGTGCGGACCCGGTCGATCTTCTGCTTCGTCTCGTCGGCCTTGCTCTCCCCGTCGGGCAGCGTTCGCAGACGTTCGAGCAGCTCCTGCTCCTTCTTACCGGCCTCCTCGCGGCCCTGCTCGAAGCGGCGGCGGCTCTCGCCGGGTGCGAAGTTCCTGACGTTGCCGAGGATCAGGGGTACGAGCGTGTCGGGACGTTCGCTCCACCGTGGCCGGGTGATGTCGATCTCGCCGACGCAGCGCATGCCGTACGTGTCCAGCCACGCCTCGATGGCCTCGCGCGCCTCGGGGCCGCCCTCGAGTTTCGGCAGCTCGTCCAGGAAGCTCGGGTCCTCGACGCGCTGCAGGAGCGCCGCCACCTCCGGGTGCGGCCGGATCACGTCGGCGACGTCGAGCAGCGCCAGTCCCATCTCCGAGGTGATGTTGTGGGGTACCGACTGCGTGAGGGTGTCCGCCGCGTTCTTCTCGCCCAGCCACTCCTCCAGACGTTCGTTGAGCCACCACGTGGCCTCCATCGCGGACATGAACACGCGATGGCTCCGCGGGTCGAACAAGATCCGCCGCAGTTCCTGGATGTCCGCCCGGATGAAGTCGAGCAGCTCCTCGCCGGTCCTGGTCCGGATGCCGGCCGCCGCCGCGGCGACGGAGGCCTCGCTGTTCCCGATCAGCTCGGTGACGATGGCCGGATCGGTCTCGATCGGGGCCGGCGGGCCGCCGAAGAGCGGGCCGGGGGAGTCCTCGTCGGGGATGGTCCGGATGAAGCCGTCGCGGTCCAGGACGGTCCGCAGCGCGTCCCCGGTCAGCGGATCCCCCTTCGCGATGAGCTCCAGCAGGCCGGCCCGGCTCGCCGGCGCGGCCACCCTCTTGGTGACGTCGACGAACAGGCGGCCGCCGGCCTCGGCCATGGGGGCGGGGGTCGTCATCTGCCAGAAGGAGATCCCCAGCGGCTTCATGGGGTCGGTCATCATCTGCTGGTGGCCGACGGAGAGGTAGACGTGGTTCTCCTCGTCGCCGGACTCGGGCACGGGGAACAGCGTGGTGATCGGCCGGCTCTGGACGATGTGGAAGTCGTCGCCGGCCAGGCACCATTCGATGTCCTGGGGGTGGCCGAACCGCGCCTCGATCCGCCGGCCCAGCCGCACGAGCCGCACGACCTGCGCATCCGTCAGCGACGGTGGCTCGTGCTCGGTCGTCCTGGCGACGATCTCGCCGTCGCGCACCTTGAAGACATCCGGGTTCATCAGGCCGGACACCAGGGCCTCGCCGAGGCCCGGGCCGGCCTCCACGGAGGCGAGTTTCCGGTCGGACGTCACGGGGTCGGCGGTGAACAGGACGCCGGCCGCCTGCGGGAGGACCATCTGCTGCACGACCACGGCCATGCGGACCGTACGGTCGTCGATGCCGTTGCGCCGCCGGTAGGTCACGGCGCGCTCGGTGAACAGCGAGGCCCAGCATCGGCTGACGTGCCGGAGGATCGCCTCCGCGCCCACGACGTTCAGGTACGAGTCCTGCTGGCCGGCGAAGGAGGCGGTCGGCAGGTCCTCCGCCGTCGCGCTGGACCGGACGGCGCAGGCCGCCTGTTCGCCGAGCCGGGCGAGAGCGCCGGTGATCTCCGCTGCGAGGTCATCCGGAACGGCGATGCCTTCAAGAATTCGGCGGATCTCCGCGGTCAGGGTGCGGATCCCCTCCCGGTCGTCGGCTTCGAGCCGCGAGAGCCGGTCGAGGTCGTCGTCGAGCGACGGTGCTTCCGCCACGATGCGCCGGAAAGCATCCGTCGTCACGCAGAAGCCGGGCGGCACACGGACGCCGTCCATCCGCGACAGCGCTCCCAGATGCGCGCCCTTGCCGCCGACGACAGCCAGCAGCGTCTCGTCGACCTCGCGAAGATCCAGCACGTACATGTCAGCCCGCCGAAAGGTTGAGTTCGAAGCTGTAGCGGCTCGCCCGGTAGACGTGGGATCCGTACTCCAGCGCGCGGCCGCTCACGTCCCAGGCCGTACGTGTCATGGTGAGCAGTGAGGCCCCCCGCTTCTCCTGCAGGATACGTGCCTCGCCGGCGGCGGCCGAGCGGGCCCCGATGATCTGGGTGGCGATGCGGGGCTGGTAACCCGCCCGGCGCAGCAGCTCGTAGAGGCCGTGCGCGGCGAGGTCGCCGGCCTCGAGGTGGAGCAGGTCGAGCGGGATGGCGTTGTGCATCAGGGCCAGCGGTTCGCCGCCCGCGTAGCGCAGGCGTTCCATCCAGGTGACCTCGGTGCCCGGCGGCAGCTCCAGCGCCTCGGCGACCTCCGCCGGGGCCGGGATCACCTTCAGCTCCAGGACCTCCGTACGCGGCTCGCGGTCGGAGGTGACCAGGTCGTCGTACAGGCTGGACAGTTCGACCGGGCGGCGGACCTTGGGATGCACCACCTGGGTGCCCACGCCGCGCTTGCGCACCAGCATGCCGCGTTCGACGAGGTACTGGATCGCGCGGCGGGTGGTGGGGCGGGATACGCCCAGGCGTTCGGCCAGGTCGACCTCGTTCTCGATGCGGGCGCCCACGCCGATCTCACCGGCTTCGATGAGCTCCTGCAGCCGGCTGGCGACCTGGAAGTACAGGGGCACGGGGCTGCTCCGGTCCACCTCGACCGGGCGGACCGGACTGCGTGGGGCAGAGAGATCGGATGCCACGTGACCCCCTTGGTTTTTCAGTTTGTCAGGACAAAGTATTGACGTGGAAGCACTCACGTTATTACATCGAAACCAACCGAGATACCCCCCGCCGGGGTGAGACCCCCGCCTCTCCGTGCTGCCCAGCCTCTCCATCGCTCTCTCCGACCGCTCTTCGCAAGGGGGACGCATGCCCGCAGACGAGGTACTGACGATGGGACGTACCGGTGTTGATCTGTACCCACAACAGGTCGGCGTCTCGCTCCGCGAGGTCCGGACGTTCGAGAAGTTCCTCGGTGGCAGCCCGACCAACGTCGCCGTCGCCGCGGCCCGCTACGGACGCCGCAGCGCGGTGATCACGCGCACCGGTGACGATCCGTTCGGCGCCTGGATCCACGATGCCCTGCGCGGGTTCGGGGTCGACGACCGGTTCGTCAGCCCGGTGAGCGGCCCGCCCACGCCGGTGACCTTCTGCGAGATCTTCCCGCCCGACGACTTCCCCCTGTACTTCTACCGCTATCCGAAGGCGCCCGACCTTGAGATCGCCGCCGCGGATCTGGACCTCGGCTCCGTGCGTACCGCTGAGATCTTCTGGGTGACCGGGACCGGCCTGTGCCAGGAACCGTCGCGGACGGCGACGCTGACCGCCCTGCGGGAACGGGCCAAGGCCGGTATCACGGTGCTGGACCTCGATTACCGGCCGATGTTCTGGGAGTCGCGCGAGGAGGCGCGGCGCTGGGTCCAGGAGGCCCTTCCGTACGCGACGGTCGCGGTCGGCAACCTCGACGAGTGCTTCACGGCCGTCGGCGTTCGCGAACCGCGCAAGGCCGCGGCGGCGCTGCACGACCTGGGCGTCGAGCTGGCCGTGGTCAAGCAGGGCCCCGACGGGGTGCTCGCGTCCCGCGCGGGTGAGGAGGTGGAGGCGCCGCCGATACCCGTCGAGGTCGTCAACGGGCTCGGCGCCGGCGACGCCTTCGGCGGGGCGCTCTGCCACGGCCTGCTCGCGGGCTGGGAGCTGGCGGAGATCATGCGCTTCTGCAACGCCGCCGGTGCGATCGTCGCGTCGCGGATGGCCTGCGCCGACGCGATGCCGACCGAGTCCGAGGTCCGTGCCCTGCTCGCATCGGGAGGCGGCCGTGGTTGACCTGCACGACATCGTGACCGCGCGGGTCGACCGCCCGTACGCGATCGCCTCGGCCGCCAAACGCCGCCGCAAGCCACCGTCCTGGCGCGGGGAGCACGGGCGCCTGATGGTCATCGCCGCCGACCACCCGGCGCGGGGTGCGCTGCGCGCCGGCGACGACCCGCTGGCCATGGGCAACCGGGCCGACCTGCTGCGGCGCATCTGCACCGCGCTGGAACGGCCGGGCGTGAACGGGGTGCTCGGGACTCCGGACATCCTGGAGGACCTGCTGCTGCTCGGCGCGCTCGACGACAAGGTGGTCATCGGGTCGATGAACCGCGGCGGCCTCGCCGGGACCAGCTTCGAGATCGACGACCGGTTCACCGCGTACGACGCGGGCAGCATCGCCGCGTCCGGGTTCGACGGCGGCAAGATGCTGATCCGCATCGACCCGGCCGACGCCGGCACGGTGACCACGTTGGAGAGCTGCGCGCGGGCCGTGGGCGACCTCGCCGGGCGCAAGCTGATGGCGATGGTGGAGCCGTTCATCTCCCACCGGGTCGACGGGCGGGTCCGCAACGAGCTCAGCCCCGAGGCGATGATCCGGGCCATGACCGTGGCCGCCGGGCTCGGCACCACGTCGGCGTACACGTGGCTCAAGGTGCCCGTCGTCGAGGAGATGGAGCGGGTGATGGCGGCGACCACGCTGCCCGCCCTGATCCTCGGCGGCGAGGTGGCCGCGGACGCCGACGCCGCGTACGCCCGATGGGGCAAGGCCCTCACCCTGCCGACCGTGCAGGGCCTGGTGATCGGGCGCAGCCTGCTCTACCCGCCCGGCGGGGACGTGGCGGACGCGGTCGACCGGGCGGTGAGCCTGCTGTGAACCGTCTGCTGCGCCGCGGCCAGACCGCGGTCACACCGTTCGAGCTCGTCGTCACGCCGCAGAACGCGGGCTGGGGCTACAGCGGCCTGCGCGTGCTGGACTTGACGATCGGCCAGCGCGCCAGCTTCACCACCGGCGACGACGAGATGATCGTCCTGCCGCTCTCCGGCGGCTGCGACGTCACCTGCGACGACGAGCGGGTCACGCTGACCGGGCGGCGCTCGGTGTTCTCCCGCGTCACCGACTTCGCGTACCTGCCGATCGGGTCCGCCGTGACCATTCGCGCGGCCAACGGCGGCCGGTTCGCGCTGCCGTCGGCGCGGGCGACGCAGCGGCTGCCGTTCCGCTACGGGCCGGCCGAGAGCGTGCCGGTCGAGTTGCGCGGCGCCGGCCAGGCGAGCCGGCAGGTCAACAACTTCTGCACCCCCGAGTCGTTCGAGGCGGACCGGCTCATCGCCGTCGAGGTGCTCACGCCGGGCGGCAACTGGTCGTCGTACCCGCCGCACAAGCACGACGAGGCGGGCGCGGGGGAGACCGCCCTGGAGGAGATCTACTACTTCGAGGTCGCGGGTTCGCCGACGGGTGCGCCGGGGGCCGGCTTCCAGCGGGTGTACGGCCATCCGGGGTTCGACATCGACGTCTGCGCCGAGGTGCGCAGCGGGGACGTCGTGCTCATCCCGTACGGCTGGCACGGGCCGTCGATGGCCGCGCCCGGATACGACCTCTACTACCTCAACGTCATGGCCGGGGCGGGGGAGCGCAAGTGGCTCTTCTCCGACGACCCGGTGCACGCCTGGGTCCGCGGCTCGTGGGAGCACCAGCAGATGGACCCCCGGCTCCCGCTGACCTCCACCACGGAGAGGAGACGACCGTGAGGCTCACCGTCGCCCAGGCCGTCGTGCGGTTCCTGGCCAACCAGTGGACCGAGCGCGACGGCGTCGAGCAGCGCGCGATCGCGGGCACGTTCGGCATCTTCGGGCACGGCAACGTCGCCGGGGTCGGGCAGGCCCTGCTGCAGGCGCAGCGTACGGGCGAGGCCGACATGCCGTACCACCTGGCCCGCAACGAGCAGGCCATGGTGCACGCCGCGGTCGGCTACGCGAGGATGAAGAACCGCCTGTCCGCGATGGCCTGCACCGCCTCCATCGGTCCTGGCTCCACGAACATGCTCACCGGTGCCGCGCTCGCCACCGTGAACCGCATCCCGGTGCTGCTGCTGCCCAGCGACGTCTTCGCCACCCGCGTGGCCGCGCCGGTGCTGCAGGAGCTGGAGGATCCGCGCTCGTACGACGTGTCGGTCAACGACGCGTTCCGTCCACTGTCGCGCTTCTTCGACCGCGTGTGGCGCCCGGAGCAGCTACCGTCCGCGCTGCTCGCGGCGATGCGGGTGCTGTTCGACCCGGCCGAGACCGGCGCGGTCACGCTGTGCCTGCCGCAGGACGTGCAGGCCGAGGCCCACGATTTCCCGGATGCCCTGTTCGCCAGGCGCGTCTGGCACGTCGCCCGTCCCGTGCCGGAGCCCGCCGCTCTGGCTCGGGCCGCCGAGGTGATCCGCGCCGCCGAGCGTCCCCTGATCATCGCCGGCGGGGGAGCGGTGTACGCGGACGCCTCCGCCGAGCTCGACGCCTTCGCGCGTGCCACGGGCATCCCGGTCGCCGACACCCACGCCGGCAAGGGAGCACTGAGCTGGGACCATCCCAACTCGGTCGGAGGTGTCGGGTCGACGGGCACTCCGGTCGCCAACCGGCTCGCCCGCGAGGCGGATGTCGTCATCGGCGTCGGCACCCGCTACAGCGACTTCACGACCGCCTCGCGGACCGCTTTCGCCGACCCGGACGTGCGATTCGTGAACCTCAACGTCGCCGCGTTCGACGCCCACAAGGAGTCGGCGACGGCCCTCGTGGCCGATGCCCGAGAGGGGCTCGCCGCACTGACCGCGGTGCTTCGCGACAAGCGGTTCGAGCTCGGCTTCGCCGGGGACGTCGCGGCGTGGCAGGCGCGGGTGGACGAGGCGTACCACCTGGGGCACGGCCCACTGCCCGCGCAGAGCGAGGTGATCGGCGCGGTCAACGACGCCTGCGGCGAGCGCGACGTGGTGGTGCAGGCGGCCGGCAGCATGCCCGGCGACCTCCAGCTGCTCTGGCGCGCCCGCGACCCGAAGCAGTACCACGTCGAGTACGGCTACTCCTGCATGGGCTTCGAGATCGCCGGCGCGCTCGGGATCAAGATGGCCGATCCCAGCCGTGAGGTGTACGCGCTGGTCGGCGACGGTTCGTACCTGATGATGGCCCAGGAGATCGTCACCGCCGTCGCCGACGGCATCAAGCTCGTGATCGTCCTCGTGCAGAACCACGGCTTCGCCTCGATCGGCGCCCTCTCCGAGTCGCTCGGCTCGCAGCGTTTCGGTACGAGCTACCGCTACCGCGGCGCGGACGACGACTACGACGGCGGCTACCTGCCCGTCGACCTCGCGGCCAACGCCGAGAGTCTGGGTGCCGCCGTGATCCGGTGCCGCACGATCGCCGACCTGACCGAGGGCCTCAAGCAGGCCCGCGAGGCCGACCGGCTCACCGTCGTGCACATCGAGACCGACCCGCTCTCGCCCGTCCCGTCGTCGGAGTCGTGGTGGGACGTGCCCGTCTGCGAGGTCTCCGAGCTCGACAGCACCCGCGCCGCGCGCGCCACCTACGAGGCCGCCAAGCGCGGCCAGCGCCTGTACCTCTAGAAGGGACCCCCCGAGTGTCAACCATCGAACACTGGATCGGCGGGAGCCTCACCGCGGGCACCGCCACCCGCCGCGGCGCGGTGTTCAATCCCGCGACCGGCCAGCAGCAGCACGAGGTGGTGCTGGCCGAGCCGGCCGACGTCGACGCGGCGGTGGCGGCGGCGAAGAGCGCCTTCGCCTCCTGGAGCCAGGCGTCGCTCAGCGCCCGTACCAAAATCATGTTCAATTTCCGTGAGCTGGTGAACGCCCACGTCAGGGAGCTCGCCGAGATCGTCTCCGACGAGCACGGCAAGGTGCTCAGCGACGCGGCCGGGGAGGTGCAGCGCGGCCTCGAGGTCGTCGAGTTCGCCTGCGGCATCCCGCAGCTGCTCAAGGGCGACTACTCCGACCAGGCCTCCACCGGCGTGGACGTGTTCAGCTTCCGGGAGCCGCTCGGTGTCTGTGCCGGCATCACGCCGTTCAACTTCCCCGTCATGGTGCCGATGTGGATGTACCCGGTGGCGATCGCCTGCGGCAACACGTTCGTGCTCAAGCCGAGCGAGCGGGACCCGTCCGCGTCGAACTTCGTCGCCGACCTGTGGCGCCGCGCCGGCCTGCCCGAGGGCGTCTTCAACGTCGTGCACGGCGACAAGGCCGCGGTCGACGCGCTCCTCGAGCACCCGGACGTCGCCGCGGTGTCGTTCGTCGGATCGACGCCGATCGCCCGCTACATCCACCAGCAGGCGTCCGCGACCGGCAAGCGGGTGCAGGCGCTCGGCGGCGCCAAGAACCACGCCATCATCCTGCCCGACGCCGACCTCGAATACGCCGCCAACCACCTCGCCGCCGCGGCGTTCGGCTCGGCCGGCGAGCGCTGCATGGCCATCTCCGCCGCGGTCGCCGTGGGCGATGCCGGCGACGCGCTGCGCGACATCATGACCCGCAAGGCCCACGACGTCGTGGTCGGTCCCGGCCGGGACCCCAGGAGCGAGATGGGCCCGGTGGTCACCGCGGCGGCCAAGGAACGCATCGAGAGCCTCATCGGTACGGGCGAGCAGCAGGGCGCCGAGCTGCTCGTCGACGGCCGCGGGCTGAAGGTGCCGGGCTACGAGAACGGCTTCTTCGTCGGACCGACCGTCATCGACCGCGTCGAGACCGGCATGGACGTCTACACCGAGGAGATCTTCGGGCCGGTGCTGTCGGTGGTGCGCTCGGACACCGTCGACGCGGCGATCGAGCTGATCAACGCCAACCCCTACGGCAACGGTACGGCCATCTTCACGAACAGCGGTGAGGCGGCACGGCGGTTCCAGCGCGGGGTGAACGTCGGGATGATCGGCATCAACGTGCCGATCCCCGTACCGATGGCCTACTACTCCTTCGGCGGCTGGAAGGACTCGCTCTTCGGCGACAAGCACATCCACGGCCCGGAGGGCGTCTCGTTCTACACGCGCGGCAAGGTCGTCACCTCCCGGTGGCCGCACGTCGAGGCCGCGCACGGCGCCTCCATGCACTTCCCGACGGCGAGCTGAGGCAACCCATGGCATCCCCGATCCGCCGCCTGAAGCTCGGCAGCTGTCCCGACTCGTGGGGCGTCTGGTTCGCCGACGACCCGAAGCAGACGCCGTGGGACCGGTTCCTGGACGAGCTGTCCGGTGCCGGCTACCGCTGGCTGGAGCTGGGTCCGTACGGATATCTGCCGACCGACCCGGCCGAGCTGCGCGACGAGCTCGCCAAGCGCGACCTGACCTGCGCCGGCGGCACCGTCGCCGGCGTCGGCGGCCCGCACAAGGACTTCGACGCGGTGGTGGCCGAGACTCGCAAGGTCGCCGAGCTGACCCGGGCCCTCGGCGCCGAGAACCTGATCTTCGTGCCGGTGCCGGGCTACCGCGACGACGTCACCGGCGCCTACCACGAGCCCGCCGAACTGAGCCCGGAGCGGTGGCGGGCGCTGGTGGGCAACAGCAACACCCTCGGCCGGATCCTCGCCGAGGAGTACGGCCTGAAGATGCAGTTCCACCCGCACGCCGACTACCACGTCGAGACGCAGGAGCAGACCGAGCGCTTCCTGGCCGACACCGACCCGCGCTACGTCTCGCTCTGCCTCGACACCGGCCACCTGGCCTACCGGCGGGCCGACGTGCCGGCGATCATCCGCACATTCCCGGAGCGGATCGGCTACGTCCACATCAAGCAGATGGACCCGGCCGTGGCGGCCCGTGCCGTGGCCCAGGACCTGCCGTTCGGCCAGGCCGTCGCGCAGGGCGCCAGCGTCGAGCCGCCGGCCGGGGAGCCGGACGTCCCGGCGGTGGTCGAGGCGCTGCACGAGCTGGACGCCGACCTCTTCGTCGTCGTCGAGCAGGACATGTACCCGGTCGACTTCGACGTGCCGCTGCCCATCGCGACCCGTACCCGTACCTATCTCCACTCCGTTCTCGACACCCCGGAAAGGGGAGCCTCATGACGACCCGTCGATCCCGTGGCGTACGGCTTGCCGCGCTCGCTGCGGTGGTGGCCCTGGGGGTCACCGCCTGCAGCGGCGGCGGCCGCGAGAAGACCGACGACACCACGAGCGGCGGCGGTAACGCGGCCGGCAGCTCCGGCTACACGATCGCCTTCATCACCCACGAGACGCCCGGCGACACCTTCTGGGACAAGATCAAGGCGGGTGCCCAGCAGGCCGCCAAGGATGAGGGTGTCACGCTCAAGTACTCCAACGACCCGGACGCCTCCAAGCAGGCCGTGCTGATACAGAACGCGGTCGACTCGAAGGTCAGCGGCATAGCCACCACCCTCGTCACCCCCAACGCCCTGGCCGGTGCGGTGAAGTCGGCGACCGACGCGAAGATCCCCGTGGTGGGCCTCAACTCCGGGATCGACCAGTACAAGCAGCTCGGGGCCCTGATGTACTTCGGCTCCGACGAGACGCTCGCCGGGCAGACGGCGGGTCAGCGCATCGCCCAGGCCGGCGGCAAGCACCCGCTCTGCGTCATCCAGCAGGCCGGGTCGGTCGCACTCGAGGCCCGCTGCGCGGGCGTCAAGAGCGCCGTTGCGGGCACCGAGAACATCCAGGTCAACGGCGCCGACGACGCCGCGGTCACCTCGACCCTGCAGGCGAAGCTGTCGCAGGACAAGTCCATCGACTACATCGTCACGCTGGGTGCCCCGCAGGCGATCGACTCGATCAAGGCCATCGACGCTTCCGGCAGCAAGGCCAAGCTCGCCACCTTCGACCTCAACCAGGAGGCCGCCCAGGACATCCAGGACGGCAAGATCGAGTTCTCCATCGACCAGCAGCCGTACGTCCAGGGCTACATGGCCGTCACCTCGCTCTACCTGTATCTGAAGAACGGCAACGACATCGGCGGCGGCAAGGCCGTGCTCACCGGCCCGTCCTTCGTGGACAAGGACAACATCGCCACGATCCTGCCCTTCACCAAGAACAACACACGCTGACCCGGCTTGGCGGGAGGCCGCCGTCCGCTCCTCGGCGGCGGCTCCCGCACTGCATCGATCGGAGTTGTCATGAGCCATAGCGTGCAGGCCGCACCACCCCGTAAGGCACCGTCCGAAGCCTCCAACCGGGTGACCCTCGGCCTGTCCAACCGCGTCCTGGCCCGCCCCGAGGTGGGCGCGCTCTTCGCCGCCATCCTGATCTTCATCTTCTTCCTCGCCGCGGCCCCGGCCTTCCGGTCCGCCGAGTCGTTCTTCACCGTCCTCTACCAGTCGTCCACGATCGGTATCGTCGCGGTCGGTGTCGGCATGCTGATGATCGGCGGCGAGTTCGACCTGTCCGCGGGCGTCATCACCACCACTGCGGGCCTGGTCAACTCCATGTTCTGCTGGTACTTCGGGGTCAACCTGTGGATCGGCGCGCTCCTGTCGCTCGCGTTCTGCCTCTTCGTCGGCTTCGTCAACGGCTATCTGGTGATGAAGACCGGGATCCCCAGCTTCCTGATCACGCTCGGTACCTTCTTCGTCCTGCAAGGCGCCAATCTCGGCGTGACCAAACTGGTCACCGGCTCCGTGTCCAGCACCGACATCAGCCAGATCGACGGGTTCGGCTCGCTCGGCAAGATCTTCTCCTCCAGCTTCAAGATCGGGCCTGTCACCGTGTGGATCACGGTGATCTGGTGGATCCTCTTCGTCGCGCTGGCCGCGTGGATCCTGCAGCGGACCCGGATCGGCAACTGGTTCTTCGCCGTCGGCGGGGCCGTCGACAGCGCCCGGGCAGTCGGTGTGCCGGTGGTCAAGACCAAGATCGGCCTGTTCATGACCGTGTCGTTCCTGGGCTGGTTCGTCGGCATGCACACGCTGTACCGCTTCAACACGCTGCAGGCCGGCAACGGCGTCGGCAACGAGTTCCTCTACATTATCGCCGCGGTGGTCGGCGGCACGCTGCTCACCGGCGGCTTCGGCAACGCGATCGGCGTCGCGATCGGCGCCTTCATCTTCGGCATGACCAGCCTCGGCATCGTCTACGCCGGCTGGGACCCCAACTGGTTCAGGGCCTTCCTCGGCGTCATGCTCCTGCTCGCCGTGCTGGTCAACCTCTACATCAAGCGGATGTCGACCACCCGGAAGGTGGGCTGACCCATGACCGACACCCTCGCGCACCACGCCGACAGCGGCCTGCAGAAGGGCGAACCGCTCATCGAGATGAGCGACGTCGGCAAGTCGTACGGGGCCATCCGGGCCCTGCGCGGCATCGGCCTGCGGGTCAACGCCGGCGAGGTCACCTGCGTGCTCGGCGACAACGGCGCCGGCAAGTCCACCCTTATCAAGATCATGTCCGGGTTGCACCCGCACAACGAGGGCACGCTGCGGGTCGACGGCAAGGAGCTGACCTTCTCGTCCCCCCGCGAGGCCCTGGACCACGGCATCGCGACCGTGTACCAGGACCTCGCGGTGGTGCCGCTCATGGAGGTCTGGCGCAACTTCTTCCTCGGCTCCGAGGTCACCGCCGGCCGGTTCCCGCTGGCCGGGCTGAAGATCAAGGAGATGAAGCGGATCGCCGACGAGGAACTGCGCAAGATGGGCATCGTCGTCAAGGACATCAACCAGCCCATCGGGACCCTCTCCGGCGGCCAGCGGCAGTGCGTCGCGATCGCCCGCGCCGTCTACTTCGGCGCCCGCGTCCTGATCCTCGACGAGCCGACCGCCGCGCTGGGCGTCAAGCAGTCCGGTGTCGTGCTCAAGTACGTCGCCGCGGCCCGCGACGCCGGCCTCGGCGTCGTCTTCATCACCCACAACCCGCACCACGCGTACCTGGTCGGCGACCACTTCGTGATCCTCAAGCTGGGCGCCACCGTGCTCGACAAGACCCGCAAGGAGGTCACGCTCGACGAGCTGACCGCCCAGATGGCCGGCGGCGACGAACTCGCCGAGCTCTCCCACGAACTGGGGCGATGATGCTGAAGGTCGGGGTCGTCGGCACGGGAATGATCGGTCAGGACCACATCCGGCGGATGACCACGGTGCTCGCGGGGGTCGAGGTCGCCGCCGTCACCGACGTGGACATGGAGACCGCCAAGAAGGTCGCGGAGGGTCTGCCCGGCGCGACGGTGCACGGCAGCGGCGAGGACCTCATCGCCGACCCGGAGGTCGAGGCGGTCGTCGTCTGCTCCTGGGGGCCGACGCACGAGCAGTACGTGCTCGCCGCCATCGCCGCCGGCAAGCAGGTCTTCTGCGAGAAGCCGCTCGCCACCACCGAGCAGGCCTGCCGGCGCATCGTCGAGGCCGAGTCCGCCGCCGGCAAGCGGCTGGTCCAGGTCGGCTACATGCGACGGTACGACGAGGCGTACCGCGCGCTGAAGGCGGTGGTCGACAGCGGCCGGATCGGTACGCCGCTGATGATGCACTGCGCCCACCGCAACGCGTCGGTGCCCCCGCACTACGCCGCGGACATGGCGATCACCGACACCGCGGTGCACGAGATCGACATGGTGCGCTGGATGTTCGGCGAGGAGATCGCGGCGGTGCGGGTGCTCGTACCCCGCAAGAGCCGCAACGGCGGCGACCTGCAGGACCCGCTGTTCCTCATCCTCGAGATGGCGGGCGGTGCGCTCGTCGACGTCGAGATCTCGGTGAACATCCGCTACGGCTACGACATCCGCGGCGAGGTGGTCGGCGAGGACGGCACGGCGGCCCTCGGCGAACCGAGCCCGGTCGCGGTCCGCGCGGCCCACCAGCTCACCGCGCCGGTGCCGGCGGACTGGCGCGAACGGTTCCTCCGCGCGTACGACGTCGAGCTGCAGGAGTGGATCGACTCCATCGCTGGGGGCGGCGCACCGGTCGGGCCCAGCGCCTGGGACGGCTACGCGGCCGCGGTCGTGTCCGACGCCGGCGTGGCGGCCCTGCGCGGCGGTACCCGCGTCGAGGTCTCGCTCATGCCCCGCCCCGCCCTCTACGAGGTGTCCCGATGAGGATCGCGCTCGACCCGTACATGCTGCGCAAGGTGCCGCTGCTGGAGCTGCCCCGCCGGGTCGCGGAGCTCGGCTACCACCATATCGAGCTGTCACCCCGCGACGACTTCCTGCCGTTCTTCCTGCACCCGCGGGTGGACGACGCCACGGTCGCGGCATTCAAGCGCGCGCTGGCCGAGGCCGAGGTCTCAGTGACATCGGTGCTGCCGCTCTACAAGTGGTCCGGGCCGGACGAGGACGAACGGCAGGCGGCGGTCCGCTACTGGAAACGAGCCATCCAGATCACCGTCGACCTCGGGGTAAACGTGATGAACTCCGAGTTCAACGGCCGCCCGGAGGCGGCGCCGGCCAGCGAGGCCCAGTTCTGGCGCTCCCTCGAGGAACTCCTGCCCGTCCTCGAACGCGAAGGCGTCCGCCTGGTCCTCGAACCGCACCCGGACGACTTCGTCGAGGACGGCATCGAGGGCGTGAACCTGGTCCGCGGCATCAACTCGGACCTGGTGTCGTTCCTCTACTGCGCCCCGCACACCTTCCACCAGGGCGGCGACCTGGCGGCGGTGATGCGCCACGCGGGGCCGCTGCTGACCCAGGTGCACATCGCGGACTCGTTCGACCATCGCGGCTCGTCCGGGCTGCGCTACATCGTGAACCCGCCGGGCTCCACGGCGCGGATCCACCAGCACCTGGACATCGGGCAGGGGGAGGTGGACTGGGATCTGTTCTTCCGTACGCTGCACGAGGTGCGGTTCGACGGGATCGCCACGGTGTGCGTGTTCGCGTGGGAGGAGCGCGCCGAGGACAGCTGCCGCCACAACCTCGCGCAGATCAACCAGTACGTGGACAAGTACCTTCGCTGACCGTTCAGCCGGCCAGGGGCGGCGGCGAGCAGGACCGTCTCATGAGACCTGCTCACCGCCGCCGGTCATCATCCCAGCAGCTCCGGCCGCCGCCACTGCTCGCCGCGTACGTGGTGTGCCAGGAACGCGAGCACCGTGGCGTACCAGATCTTGGCGTTACCGGGCTTGAGGATCCAGTGGTTCTCGTCCGGGAAATACAGGAACTTGTGGCGGCTCGACCCGTCGTCCTCCTTGGACCGCGACAGCAGGTCCCACCACAGCCGCAGCGCCTCACCGATCGGCACCCGGTAATCCTTGTCGCCGTGGATCACCAGCATCGGCGTCGTGACCGCATCGGCGAACCGGTGCGGCGAGTGCGCCTCCAGCCGCTCCCGCGTCATCTCGCGCGCCCAGTAGTACGGTGCATCGGTGGTGGTCATCATCTGATCGAGCGCCCACAGCGACGCGTGCGTGACGATGGCGGCGAACCGATCGGTGTGCCCGGCGATCCAGTTCGCCATGTAACCACCGAACGAACCACCCATCGCTGCCGTACGTGCCGCATCGATGTCGGCCCGTTCCTCGGCGGCGTCGGTGATCGCCATCAGGTCGGTGTAGGGCGCGTCGCCCCAGGTGCCCCAGCCGCGCTTGATGAACTCGTAGCCGTAGCCGGTGGACAGCGCGGGATCCGGCATCAGCACCGCGTAGCCGTGCGCCACCGCGATCCACGGATTCCAGCGCCACGACCAGGCGTTCCACGAGTGAACCGGTCCTCCGTGAATCCACAGCAGCAGAGGCGCGGGCGCATCCACGGTGGCATCCCGCGGCAACGCCAGCCAGGCCCGCAACGGAGTCCCGTCGACGGCCGTCGCGGTCACCTCCTCCACCCGCCCGGGTACGTCGAGGGCGGCAGCCGGCCCCCGCAGCGGCTCCGGCCCCGCGGACCCGTCCAGCGGCACCCGTACGGGCGCCGGCGGACTGTCGACGGCATTGCGCAACGCGTACACCCACCGGCCGTCCGGCGAAACCCGGATGTCGGTGTACGCGCCGTCGTCCGTCGTGAGCCGGGTGACCTCCCCTGTCGCTGCGTCGACCCGCCACAGCGGCGAGCGTCCGTTGTCGTCGGCCGCCACGACGAGCGCCGCACCGTCCGGCGTCCACCGAACGCCGTTCGGCCAGCGATCCCAGTCGCCGGCCAGGGCCCGCACCGGGCCGCCGGCGAGCGGCACGACGGCCAGCCACGCGTCACCGGGACCCTCCGGAGTGGACCGCTGTCGCACGATGAGCGCCACGCTCGCACCGTCCGGCGAGATCTGCGGCGACATGTAGTCGTGATCGGCGTCGTCCGCGAGAGCACGCCGCTCGCCGGTCGCCACATCGACAGCAGTTACCGTGACCCGCTGCGACCCGCCACGCTCGGCAACCGTCCAGCCGGCGACCACGGTACGACCGTCCGGCGCGATGTCCCAGACGGCATCGTCGTCCAGCGCCCGGCCGACGTGTCCGGTGACGTCCCGGAGCTCGAGCTCGGCATCCCCGAGGGCAACGGCGTCGGTGAGCTCGGCGGACAGCAGGCGGGGCCGTTCCGGTCCCAGGTCGTGATCCCAGAACCGGACGGGATACTCCTCGTGCAGGATCGCCGAAACGCCGGCTTCCTTCCGCCTCTTACGGACGTCCTCGTCGGTGTGCCGGTCGGTCGCCGACGGCAACAGCGCCGAACCGGTCACTACCCTCCCGCTCCGGCTGACCAGGACACTGTGGACGCCGCCGGGCAGCTTCGCAATCACCCGGGCGTCGCCGCTACCGGCCGGCTGCAGCCACAGCGCGGCCCGGGCATCCTTGGACTCGTCCCCGTCCGGGGCCGGCCGCGCCGAGGTGAACAGAAGGTCGCCGGCGGGCGTGAAGGCGGCGGCTGACTCACCCTTGCCGCTGCGGGTGAGGCGTCGTGCCGGCCGTTCTCCGTCGGGGTCGATCTCCCAGAGGGCGGTGCTGTAGCGGGTGTTCTCGCGATCCGGTGTCGCTACGCCGACGACGAGCCTGCGGCCGTCCGGGGAGAGCCAGAGGCCACCGAGTCGGGGGAGGCTGACGTAGGTGTCGAGGTCGAAGAATGGGTCGGGGGTCTGCTCGTCCGAGCCGGTATCGACGGTCACCGAGCCTTTCTACCATTGGATCCGTCAGCGGGGGCGCCCCTCGGTCGTGGCCGACGGGATGGTCCGGGACGGCTTGTGGGTGGTTGCCGCACGGCCACCACGCCCTTGCCGGGTCGCGGGCCGGGACCGCGCCGCATCGCTTCATGACTGCACGGGGTGGTTACCCGGCCTTGTGGCCGGCTCGGCACGGTGGCGTTGCTCTGCGGCCTGCCGCACGGTTGCCGCTGCTGCATAGGCGCTGCACGGCTTCCCGGAGCCGGACAGGTCCGGGTGCCGACGAGGGTGCCCCGCCGTGCGGCGTCGTTGCTGCACGGCTTGTCGTTGCCGCATGGCTTTAACGCGCTGCGGTGGGGGCGCGGCCTCAGCTTCATGCCGCGGGCTCCGGTGGGGTCAGTCGTCACCTCCGAGGCCCGCGCTGCGCGCCGCGGTGAGGAGGTTTTCCGCTGCCAGGCGCAGGCCTTCGATCTGGTCGAACGCCTGGTCCTCGTGTTCGATGTTCACCGCGATGTCCGGGTCGACGGCGTGTAGGGCCTGGAGGAACGGCACCCAGAAGTCCTCGACGCCGTGGCCGCGGCCCACTGCTACGAATTCCCAGGACGGGTTGGCCGGCCATTGGTTGAGGGTGTTCCTGCCGCCGAGGTTGACCGGGTTCCGATCCGGTGGCGTACGCGTGAAGCGGTCGTCCAGCACGCCGTAGAGCCTCGCGTGGGCGGGGTTGATGCGGGTGTCCTTGGCGGCCGCGTGGAAGACGAGGTCGCCGAGGAATTCGACGCAGGCTACCGGGTCCATGCCTTGCCAGAAGAGGTGACTGGGGTCCATCTCGGCGCCGACGTGGGTGGCGTCGGTCTGCTCGACGAGGCGTTGGAGGGTCGGGGGGTTGAAGACGAGGTTGTGGGGATGCATCTCGATGCAGACCTTGATGTCGGCGGCGGCCGCGCGGGCGTTGATGTCTTTCCAGAACGGGACGGCGACGTCGTTCCACTGGTAGTCGAGGACGTCGAGGTATTGGCTGTCCCAGGGGTTGACCACCCAGTTGGCCGTGATGTCGCCGGGGTGGCCGTGCGGCAGGCCGGACATCGTCACGACGCGCCGGACGCCGAGAGCGGCGGCCACGTCGATGGCGCGGCGCAGGTCGGCGGCGTGGCGGGGGCCTACCTGGGGGTCCGGGTTGAGCGGGTTGCCGTTGACGTTGAGACCGGTCAGCGTGATGCCCGACTGGGCGAACCGGCCGAGGTAGTCCTCGCGGGCGCCGGCGCTGGCGAGCAGGTCGTCGATCGGCAGGTGGGGTGCGGGGACGAAACCGCCGGCGTTGATCTCGGCGCCGGTGAGCCCCAGCTCGCCGAGGATCTTGAGGGTTTCGTCGAGGGAGCGGTCGTGGAGGCAGGCGGTGTACGCGCCGAGCTTCATGAGCGGACCTTCCGGGAGGGGCCGGGGCGGGGCGTGGCCGGCGGGGGACCGGTCACAGCTGGACGGGCTTGTCGGTGGCCGAGACCACGGCGTCGAGGACGCGCAGGTTGTGCAGGCCGTGTGCCAGATCGGGGCACGGCGGCAGCTTGTCCTCGCCGGCGATCTGGCCCAGGAACGCGCGGGCCTGATAGACGAAGAAGTCGTTCTGCCCGTGGCCGACCGTGGGGAAGTCCATGGGCAGGCCGCGGGCGACGTACGGATGCCACGGGCCGATGAACACCTGCCGGGCGCCGTTGACGGCCTCGCCGGGTGTGCCGTCGATGATGCTGAACTCGGCGGGACGCGTCATGTCGAACGAAGCGGTGCCGTTCTCGCAGAAGAGGTCGAGCCGCAGGGTGTTCGCATGCCCGTACGCCACCCGCGACAGCGAGAACGTGCCGAGCGTCCCGCCGTCGTAGGCGGCGGTGAACGTACATATGTCCTCGTTGCCGACCGGGACCCGCTCGTCGCTGAGCTGGACCCCGCCGGCGTGCCCCACCGCGACGCCGAGGGGTTTGGGCCGGGAGGTGATGAGCGTGGTCATGGACGTGCCCTGCACGCCGGTGGTCGGGCCGCAGAAGAACTCGGCGAGGTCGACGAGGTGGCTGCCGATGTCGGCGAGCACGCCGGAGCCGGGGCCGCCCTGGTAGCGCCAGCTCATCGGGCGATGGGGGTCGAAGCCGTAGTCGGTCCAGTAGTTGCCGACGATGTGCCGCACGCGGCCGAGGCGGCCGCTGATGATCTCCTCGCGGATGGCGTTGATAGCGGGGGAACGGCGGAACGTGAACCCCACGGCGCCGACCCGGTCCGTGGCCGCGGCGGCGTCCACCATGGCCTGGGCGTCGGCGATGCTGGGTGCGAGCGGCTTCTCGCAGAGCACGTGCTTGCCGGCGGCGAGGGCCGCCTCGGTGATCTCGCGGTGGAGCTCGTTGGCGACGGCGACGCTGACCGCCTGGATGTCGGGGGCGTCGACGACGGCTCGCCAGTCGGTCTCGGCGCGCTCGAAGCCGTAGCGCCGGGCGGCGTCGACGGCGAACGGCTGGTGGACGTCGGCGATGGCGACCAGGCGCACGGCAGGCAGGGTGCTGTCGAAGATGGTGGAGGCGTTGCGGTAGGCGTTGGCGTGGGCGCGGCCGACCATGCCGGCCCCGATCACCGCCACGCCGATGGACGGGTGGGTCATGCGAGGACCTCCGGGAAGGGGTGCCCGGTGCGCTTTTAAAGCGCTTTAATTGCCAGTACTATCCAAGTCGATCTCGATGTCTGTCAAGGGGTGCTGTCAGTGGATCAACGACCACGGCTGGAGGACGTCGCCGCCAGGGTCGGCGTCTCCACGGCATCGGTGTCGCTGGTGCTGCGGGGGGCGCCCGGTCCGAGCGCGGAGACCCGTCGCCGGGTTCTCGAGGCGGCCGCTGAGCTGGGCTATCGGGCCGATCGCACGGCGAGCATGCTGGCCCGCCGCCGGCGTCATCTGCTCGGTGTGATGCTCGACATACGCAACCCCTTCCACGCCGAGCTGGTGGAGGAGATCCAGGCCGAGGCCGACCGGGTGGGATACGAGGTCGTGCTCTCGACGCTGACCCGTCATCGCGGCGAGGAGAAGGCGGTGGAGACGCTGCTCGACTTCCGGTGCGAGGCGGTCCTGTTGCTGGGACCGGATTTCCCGGACAAGCGGCTGGGTGCGCTGGCCGGTCAGGTTCCGGTCGTCACCATCGGCCGCCGGGTGGCGGACCCCGACGTCGACGTGGTGCGTTCGGCGGACCACCTCGGTGTCGCGGAGGCCC
Source organism: Actinoplanes sp. NPDC049681 (assembly GCF_044465265.1). Lineage (NCBI taxonomy): Bacteria > Bacillati > Actinomycetota > Actinomycetes > Micromonosporales > Micromonosporaceae > Actinoplanes > Actinoplanes sp. NPDC049681. The sequence goes on along the minus strand of NZ_JBITLP010000008.1, from coordinate 468,631 downwards.
TCACCCATCTGATCGAACTGGGACACCGGCGCATCGCGTTCGTCGACGGCGGTCGCGGTGCGGTGGCGGCCGCCCGCCGCCGCGGATACCGCGACGCCATGCGCCGGGCCGGGCTCCAGGACGAGATCAGGATCATTCCCGGCGACCACACGGAGGAGGGCGGCATCCGGGCCGGGCGGCTGCTCGCGGCCGCCGCCGACCGCCCGACGGCGGTCGTGGCGAGCAACGACCGCCTCGCCGTCGGTCTCATGGATGCGTTCGTCCGCGCCGGTGTGGACGTTCCCGGCCGGCTGTCGATAGTCGGGTACGACGACAGCACCCTGGCCCGCCTCGCCCACATCGACCTGACGACGATCAACCAGGACGCACCCGCGCAGGCGAAGTTCGCGGTGAGCGCCGCGGTCCAGCGCCTCGACGAGGAGAGGAAGGAGCGGGTGGAGATGGTGCTCACGCCCCACCTGGTGATCAGGGGCAGCACGGCACCGCCGCCCTGACCGGTCAGTCCTTCGGGCGCTCGTCGACGATCCGCCGCATCTTGCCCATGGACCGCTCCACGCCGTCCGGGTCGATCACCTGGATGCCCACGCTGACCCCGATCGTGTTCTTCACCAGGGTGGCCAGCTCGCGTCCCGCCGCCTCGGCCGCCTCCTGGCCGACCCCGTGGCGGCGCTCCACCTTGACCGTCAGCGTGTCGAGGCGCCCCGAGCGGCTCAGCACGCATTGGAAGTGGGGCGCCAGCTGGGGCGTACGCAGAATCAGCTCTTCGATCTGGGTCGGGAAGAGGTTGACCCCGCGCAGGATGATCATGTCGTCGGTGCGGCCGGTGATCTTCTCGATCCGCCGCATCGGGCGAGCCGTGCCGGGCAGCAGCCGCGTCAGGTCACGGGTGCGGTAACGCACGACGGGCATCGCCTCCTTGGTCAGCGAGGTGAGGACCAGCTCGCCGACCTCGCCGTCCGGCAGCACCTCGCCGGTGGCCGGATCGATGATCTCCGGATAGAAGTGGTCCTCCCAGACGTGCAAGCCGTCCTTCGTCTCCACGCACTCCGTCGCCACCCCGGGACCCATCACCTCGGACAGCCCGTAGATGTCCAGCGCGTGGATGTCGAGCTGCTCCTCTATCTCCGTACGCAGATCCTGCGTCCACGGCTCCGCGCCGAAGATGCCCACCGCGAGCGACGTGCCGCGCGGGTCGACGCCCTGGCGGCGCATCTCGTCCACGATGGCGAGCATGTAGCTGGGCGTCACCATGATGATGTCGGGCTTGAAGTCGTTGATCAGCATCACCTGGCGCTCCGTCATGCCGCCGGACACCGGGATCACCGTGCAGCCGAGTTCCTCCGCGCCGTAGTGCGCGCCGAGGCCGCCGGTGAACAGGCCGTATCCGTACGCGACGTGCACGCGATCTCCCGGGCGCCCGCCGGACGCGCGGATGGAGCGCGCCATCAACCGGGCCCAGGTCCTGAGGTCTTCACGGGTGTAGCCGACGACGGTCGGGCGGCCGGTCGTCCCGGACGACGCGTGCAGGCGGGAGATCCGCTCGCGGGGCACCGCGAACATGTCGAACGGGTAGTTGGCCCGCAGGACCGCCTTGTCGGTGAACGGGAACGTGGCCAGGTCGGCGAGCTCGCGCAGCTCCTCGGGGTGGACCTGGCGCTCGTCGAACATCTTGCGGTACTGCGGGACGTTCTCGTACGCGTGCCGCACCGACCATTGCAGCCGCTGGAGCTGCAAGGCGCGGAGTTCGTCGATGGAGGCGCGCTCGACGGGGTCGAGGTCCTCGGGACGGGGGGAGCGGTCCTGCATCGCTGCTTCTCCTAACGGAACCTCACTGCCGCGTGCGCAGGCCGTGGAAGGCGAGCGCGCTGACCGTGACGGCCAGCTCGTGGGCGCCGCCGCGCTCCGGGCTGTACCACTCGATGAGTGAGTTGACCATGCCGAAGACCAGGCGGGCGGCGGTCGGCGGATCCACGTCGGCGCGGATCGACCCCTCGGCCTGGGCCTGTTTGACGAGCGCCGTCACCTGCTGGTCGAAGAGCCGGCGGCGGAACAGCGCCTCGGTCTCGACGTCGGTGTTGCCGCGCACGCGCAGGAGCAGCGTCACGTACGGCAGGCGCTGGGCCAGCACCACCACGCTCTGCTCGATCAACGCCTCCAGGCGCTCGAGAGCGGTGGCCTCGGTCATGGCCTGGACCCGCGCCATGGCCTCGTCGAGCCCGTCGAGCGCGTGATCGACGGCGAGCCGCAGCAGCTCCTGCTTGCTGCGGACGTGGTGGTAGACGCTGGACTTCGTGATCTTGAGCCGTTTGGCCAGGTCGTCCATGCTGGTGGCGTCGTACCCGCGCTCGTTGAAGAGCTCGACGGCGGCGGTCAGCACGGCCTCCAGGTCGTGACCGGGCCGGCCACGGCGGGTCCGGGCGGCCTGCTCGATCAGCTGCCCGAATTCCTCCTCCATGCTCATTGCGGCCGTCCCGGGTTGATCATGCGGCTGCGCCCCCGGAACTCCGCCACCACGTCGCCGTCCCGGGTCACGGTGACGTCGTAGATCCCGCTGCGGCCGCTGGTGGAGCGTTCCCGCGCCTGCGCCTCCAGGCGGTCGCCGGCAGCCGTCGGCCGCAGGAAGGTCACGTCGGCGCCGGCCGCGACGGTCACCGGTCCGCGGCTGTTGCAGGCACACGCGAAGGCCGTGTCGGCCAGCGCGAAGACAAAACCCCCGTGGGTCATGCCATGACCGTTCACCATTGAGTCCGTGACCGTCATCCGTACGACCGCGGCGCCGTCACCTGCCGAAACGAGCTCCATGCCGAGCTGCTGGGAGGCCTGGTCCCGGGCAAACATCTCATGCGCCGCCGTCTGTGCCATCACGCTCCGCTCCTGATAACAGCCTGATCTTGACCCGGGGCTTGATAACCGACCGAATGGACGGTAAATATTATGCACACCCAATCGCAAAGGAGCGCCGGTGACAACCCCCGCCGAGTTCTACGAGACGCACCGCGAGCTGCTCGACAAGGCGATCGAGGCAGCCGGTGCGCGTGATCACTGGTCGGCCTATCCCGAGTCGCCGAGCAAGTCCGTCTACGGGGAGGACGCCGCCGGCGCCGGCGAGCAGGCCTTCCAGGCGCTGCTGGGCAAGGACTTCCCGATCGAGGTGCCCGGCGCCACCACGTCCGTCGCCACGGAGCGGTCTCCGTACGGTATCGACCTGGGCATCCGGTATCCCAAGGGTGAGCCGGGCGACCTGATCGCCGCGGCCCGCGCGGCCCTCCCGGGCTGGCGGGCCGTCGGACCGCAGGGGCGCGCCGGTGTGGCCGCGGAGATCCTCAAGCGCATCAACGCACGCATTTTCGAGATGGCGCACGCGGTGCAGCACACGTCGGGCCAGGCGTTCGTCATGGCGTTCCAGGCCGGAGGCGCGCACGCGCAGGATCGCGGGCTCGAGGCCGTCGCGGTCGCTCTCGCCGAGTCGACGCGGATTCCCGCCACCGCCACCTGGACGAAGCCCCAGCGCGGCGACGCCCTGCGGCTCGAGAAGACCAGCACCGTGGTCGGCCGTGGGGTCGCGTTGGTCATCGGCTGCAACACCTTCCCCACCTGGAACGGTTACCCGGGGCTGTTCGCGAGCCTCGTGACCGGCAACCCGGTCATCGTCAAGCCGCACCCGGGCGCGGTGCTGCCGCTCGCGATCACCGTCCAGATCGCGCGGGAGGTGCTCGCCGAGGCCGGGCTGGACCCGAACGTGGTCACGCTCGCCGTCGAGGAACCGGGCGACGGCATCGCCGCGACCCTGGCGACCCACCCCGACGTGCGCATCGTCGACTTCACCGGCTCCAGCGAGTTCGGCAACTGGCTCGAGGTCAACGCCAGGCAGGCCGTCGTGTACACCGAGAAGGCGGGCCTCAACACGGTCATCGTCGACTCCACCGACGACTACCAGGGGATGCTGCGCAACCTGGCCTTCTCGCTGTCGCTCTACAGCGGCCAGATGTGCACCACCCCGCAGAACCTGCTCGTTCCCGCGGGCGGCATCGAGACCGACACCGGGCACCGCAGCCCCGACGAGTTCGCCGCCGACCTCGGTGCCGCGCTCGACAAGTTGCTCGGCGACCCGAAGCGGGCCGCCGGCACGCTCGGCGCCATCGTCAACGACGGCGTCCTGGCGCGCCTGACCGAGGCCGGCTCCCTGCCGAGCGTCGTCCACGGCTCCACCGAGGTAGCCGACGAGCAGTTCCCGGGCGCGACGATCCGCACGCCGGTGATCGCCCGTCTGGACGCCGCGGACGAGAAGGCGTACACGCGGGAGTGGTTCGGGCCGATCTCCTTCGTGATCACGACCGAGTCCACCGAGCACAGCCTGCGCCTGTTCACCGAGACGGTGAGCCACCACGGCGCCCTCACCGCCTCGGTCTACTCGACGTCCGACGAGGTCCTCGCCGCCGCGCGGGAGGCCGCCCTGGACGCCGGGGTCCACCTGTCGCAGAACCTCACCGGCGGTGTCTTCGTCAATCAGACCGCGGCCTTCAGCGACCTGCACGGCACCCCGGCCAACCCCGCAGCGACCGCGGCGCTCAGCGATGCCGCGTTCGTGACCGGCCGCTTCTTCACCCTGCAGTCGCGGCGCCACGTCAGCGAGGAGAGCAATGCCTGAGGCGTTCCTGGTCGGCGGCGTCCGCACCCCTCAGGGCAAGTACGGCGGCGCGCTGTCCGGCGTGCGCCCGGACGACCTCGCCGCGCTGGTGGTCGGCGAGGCCGTCCGCCGCGCGGGCGTCGCCGCCGAGGCGATCGACGAGGTGATCCTCGGCGCCGCCAACCAGGCCGGTGAGGACAACCGCAACGTCGCCCGGATGGCCGTGCTGCTGGCGGGCCTGCCGGAGACGGTGCCCGGCTACACGGTCAACCGGCTCTGCGCCAGTGGCCTGACCGCGATCGTCTCCGCTTCCCGCGCCATCCGCAGCGGCGAGGCCGACGTCGTGGTCGCCGGCGGGGTCGAGTCGATGACGCGGGCCCCGTGGGTGATGGCCAAGCCCGGCACCCCGTGGGCGCGGCCCGGGGAGATCTTCGACAGCTCGCTCGGCTGGCGCTTCACCAACCCGAGGTTCAGCGCGCAGCAGACGCTGTCCATGGGGGAGACCGCGGAGGAGGTCGCCGCCCTCGACGGCATCACCCGCGCGGACAGCGACGCGTTCGCCCTGCGCAGCCACGAACGGGCGGTCGCGGCGATCGACGCGGGACGCTTCGACGCCGAAATCGTCCCGGTCCCCGTCAAGGACGGCGAGGTCACCCGGGACGAGGGCCCGCGCCGCGGCAGCACCCTCGAGCGCCTCGGCGCGCTCAAGCCGGTCTTCCGCAAGGACGGTCTGGTCACGGCCGGATCGTCGTCACCGCTGTCGGACGGCGCGGCGGCGATCCTCGTGGCCAGCGGCGAGGCCGTCGAACGGTACGGCCTGACGCCTCGTGCCCGCATCGTCGTGTCGGCGAGTGCGGGCGTGTCCCCGCACATCATGGGCCTGGGGCCGGTGCCCGCCACCGAGAAGGCCCTGGCCCGCGCCGGATGGGGCGTCGGTGACCTGGACGCCGTCGAGCTCAACGAGGCCTTCGCCGCGCAGTCGCTCGCGGTCATCCGCCGGCTCAAGCTCGACGACGACCGCGTCAACGCCGACGGTGGCGCGATCGCGCTCGGGCACCCGCTCGGCTGCTCCGGGGCGCGCCTTGCCGTCACGCTGCTCGGCCGGATGGAGCGCGAGGACGCCCGCCGCGGCCTCGCCAGCCTCTGCGTCGGCGTCGGGCAGGGCGTGTCCATGCTGGTGGAGCGCGTCTGATGACGGACACCCTGCAGATCGAGGAGCTCGACGACCGGGTCGTCGTGACGCTGCGGCGCCCCGGGTCGCACAACGCGATCAACGCGGCCATGGTGCGGGAGCTGCACGACGTGTGCGGGATGCTGGAGGAGCGGCCGCGGCTCCTGCTGCTCACCGGCGACGGTGGCACCTTCGCCGCCGGGGCGGACATCGCCGAGCTGCGGGAGCGCGGCCGGGAGCAGGCGCTGCAGGGCATCAACAGCCGGCTGTTCGACCGCATCGCACGGCTGCCGCTGCCCACGCTCGCCGCGGTCGACGGGTGGGCGCTGGGCGGCGGTGCCGAGCTGGCGTACGCGTGCGACCTGCGGATCGCCTCGCCGACCGCGGTGTTCGGCAACCCGGAGCCCGGGCTCGGCATCCTCGCCGCGGCGGGAGCCTGCTGGCGGCTGCGCGACCTCGTCGGCGCCTCCGTGGCCAAGCAGGTGCTCCTCGCCGGCCGCCGGCTCGACGCCGAGGACGCGTGCCGGCTCGGCCTGGTCGCCGAGGTGGTGCCCGCCGGTGACCTGCTCAAGCGGGCCCATGCGCTGCTCGACCGGATGGCCCGCTCCGGGCCCCTGGCCCTGCGGCTCACCAAGCTCGTGGCAGACGCGCCGGGCGGGCATCCCGTCACCGACGACCTGGCACAGGCGATCCTCTTCGAGTCCGACGACAAGCGTTCGCGGATGGACGCCTTCCTGGCAGGAGAACGGCGATGAGCGGGGTGCCCAAGCGGGTCGGCGTCATCGGCGGCGGGCGGATGGGCGCCGGGATCGCCCAGGTCTTCGCCGCGGCCGGTGCCGTCGTCACGGTCGTGGAACGCGACCCCGCAGCTGCCGCCGCCGCGCGGGAGCGGGTCGCGATCGGCCTGCGGCGGGCCGCCGAGCGCGGCAAGCTCGCCGAGGACGCCGCGGTGGTGCTCGAGCGCGTCGAGCTGTCCGGTGAGCTGCCGGGCGACGCCGGCCTCGTCGTCGAGGCCGTTCCGGAGGATGCGGCGCTCAAGGTCCAGGTGCTGGCCGCCGCGGAGACCGCCGTCGGCGAGGGAGCGGTTCTCGCCACGAACACCAGTTCACTGTCCATCGCCGGGCTGGCCGAGGGGCTGCGCCGGCCGGAGCGGTTCGTCGGCATGCACTTCTTCAACCCGGTGCCGGCCAGCAGCCTGGTCGAGATCGTCGTCGGCCCGCAGACCGGGGAGGCCGTGCGGGACGCGGCGGCGTCGTGGGCGGCCGAGCTCGGCAAGACCGCCGTGGTCGTACGGGACTCGCCGGGGTTCGCCACCAGCCGCCTGGGCGTGCTGCTGGGCCTGGAGGCGATCCGGATGCTCGAGGAGGGGGTGGCCGACGCCGCGTCGATCGACCGCGCGATGGAGCTCGGCTACCGCCACCCCATGGGACCGCTGCGCTCCACCGACCTCGTCGGCCTCGACGTGCGGCTGGCCATCGCCGAGCACCTGCACCGCGAGCTGGGCGAGCGGTTCGCGCCACCGCGGCTGCTGCGGGAGAAGGTCGCCCGCGGCGAGCTGGGCCGCAAGACCGGGCAGGGCTTCTACGGCTGGGAGGCGTCATGAACGACGAACAGGTCTTCGCCGACACCATCGCGAAGGACCAGCGGGTCGAGCCTCGCGACTGGATGCCGGACGGCTACCGCAAGACGATGATCCGGCAGATCGCCCAGCACGCGCACTCCGAGATCATCGGCATGCAGCCCGAGGGCGAGTGGATCACGCGGGCGCCGTCGCTGCGCCGCAAGGCGATCCTGCTGGCCAAGGTCCAGGACGAGGCGGGGCACGGGCTCTACCTGTACTCGGCCGCCGAGACGCTGGGCGCCGACCGCGGCGACCTCACCCGGCGCCTCATCGAGGGCCGGCAGAAGTACTCGTCGATCTTCAACTATCCGACGCTGTCGTTCGCGGACGTCGGCGTCATCGGGTGGCTCGTCGACGGCGCGGCCATCTGCAACCAGGTGCCGCTGTGCCGCAGCTCGTACGGGCCGTACGGGCGGGCCATGATCCGTATCTGCAAGGAGGAGTCCTTCCACCAGCGGCAGGGCTACGAGCTGCTGATGACCATGATGCGTGGCACGCCGGCCCAGCGGGAGCTGGTGCAGGACGCCGTGAACCGCTGGTGGTGGCCCTCGCTGATGATGTTCGGGCCGCCCGACGACCAGTCGCCCAACTCGGCGCAGTCGATGGCCTGGAAGATCAAGCGGCACAGCAACGACGAGCTGCGCCAGCGCTTCGTCGACATGTCCGTGCCCCAGGCGGAGGCGCTGGGCGTCACGCTGCCCGATCCGGAGCTGGCCTGGAACACCGAGCGCGGCCACTACGACTTCGGGACGCCGGACTGGGACGAGCTCAAGCGGGTGATCTCCGGGGACGGGCCGTGCAACGCCCAGCGGATCGCCCACCGGCGCAAGGCGGACGAGGACGGCGCCTGGGTGCGCGAGGCAGCCGCGGCGCACGCGGCGAAGAGAGCGGGAGTGCCGGCATGAGCGGCGAGATCAAGCACGAGTGGCCGTTGTTCGAGGTGTTCGTGCGGGCCAAGCGAGGGCTCAACCACGTCCACGTCGGATCGCTGCGCGCCGCCGACCACGAGATGGCGCTGCACCACGCGCGCGACCTCTACACCCGGCGCAACGAGGGCGTGAGCATCTGGGTCGTGCGCTCCGACGACGTGGTCGCTTCCGGCCCCGGCGACAAGGAAGCGTTCTTCGCTCCGAGCGGCGACAAGATGTACCGCCATCCGACGTACTACGCGATCCCCGAGTCCGTACCGCACATCTGAGGGGATCACCATGTCCTTCGACGCCGCCTACGAGGCGCTGACCGACCACGACGACGATGCGCGGTGGGCGTACGGCACCGGGTTCGCCGACCCGCTCGCCGGGGTGGACACGGCCGTGCCCGCCGGCGTGGACCGGGCCGAGCTGGCCGCGTACTGCGTGATGCTCGGCGACGACGCGCTGATCATGTCCCACCGACTGCAGCAGTGGATCACGCGCTCGCCCGAGCTCGAGGACGAGCTGGCGATCGCCAACATCGGCCTGGACCTGCTGGGCCAGGCCCGGCTCCTGCTCAGCCGCGCCGCCGAGGTGGAGGGCGCCGGCCGCGACGAGGACGCGCTCGCCTACCTGCGCGACGAGGGCGAGTTCCGCAACGTACGGCTGACCGAGCGCGCGGACGCCGACTTCGCCCATCTGGTCGCCCGCCTGCTCGCCTTCGCCACGTGGCGCCTCGCGCTGCTCGACCGGCTCACCGCCTCGCTGGACCCGGTGCTCGCGGCGATCGCGGCCAAGGGCGTCAAGGAGGTGACCTACCACCGTGACTACGCGGCGCAGTGGGTCGTCCGCCTGGGCGACGGCACGGATCTCTCCCATGAGCGCATGCAGGCGGCCATGGACGCGGTGGTGCCGCTGCTCGGCGAGCTGTTCGTGGCGCACGAGACCGAGCTGCGACTGGCGGAGGCCGGGGTCGCGGTGGACCCGTCGGGGCTGCGCGAGGAGTTCGATGCCGTGTGGGCGCAGGTGATCGAGGCCGCGAAGCTGCGCCCCGCCGGAGCGGCCGGGATGGGGCCCGCTGCGGCAGAAGCGGGAGCGGCAGCGGATGTGGCGGCGCCCGGCACCGGATCGGAGAAGGGCGGCCGGCACGGGCTGCACACGCCGGGCCTGGCGGAGATCCTCACCGAGCTCCAGGCGATCGCCCGCTCACTACCCGGAGGCTCGTGGTGACCCCGGCCCCCGCGTCCGCCGCGACCAGCGCCCGTGAGGTCGCCGGCCGCGTCGCCGACCCCGAGTTGCCGATGCTCACACTCGCCGACCTCGGGATCCTGCGCCACGTCGAGGAGACCGCGGACGGCGTCGTCGTCACCATCACGCCGACCTACTCCGGGTGTCCCGCCATGGATGCGATCCGGGACGACCTCACCGCCGCCCTGCGCGGGGCCGGGTATGCGCGGGTCGACGTGCGTACCGTGCTGACCCCGGCCTGGACCACCGACTGGATCACCGCTGCCGGGCGGGAGAAGCTCGCCGCCGCCGGGATCTCGCCGCCCGGGCCTGCGCCGCGCCGGGCGGGCGGGCCGGTGCCGCTGACGCTCGGGGCGCCGCGGCGGTCCGTGCCGTGCCCCCGGTGCGGGCACCCCGGCAGCGAGGAGATCGCCGCGTTCAGCGCCACCGCCTGCCGTGCCCTGCGGCGGTGTCCCGCCTGCCGGGAGCCGTTCGAGCACGTGAAGGAGATCTGACCGTGGTGGTGCGGGAGTTTCATCCGCTGCGGGTCGCGGCCGTGGAGCGGCTCTGCGAGGACGCCGTCGCCGTCACCTTCGACGTGCCTGGGGGTCTCGCCGAGCGGTACGCGTTCCGGCCGGGGCAGTCGCTGACCGTGCGGCGTACCGGTGAAGGGGTGGACGAACGGCGTACCTATTCGATCTGCGCGCCCGCGGGGGGCCGGCCGCGGATCGGGGTGCGCGAGGTGCCGGGTGGGGCGGTGTCCTCGTGGCTCGTGCGCGAGGTGCGCCCCGGCGACGAGGTGGAGGTGGCGCCGCCCAGCGGGACGTTCACCCCGGACCTCGAGGCCGGCGGGCGGCACGTGCTCATCGCCGCCGGCTCGGGGATCACCCCGGTGCTGTCGATCGCCACGTCGCTGCTGCAGCGGCCCGGCGCCCAGGTCACCATCCTGTACGGCAACCGCCGCGCCGACACCGTCATGTTCGCCGAGGATCTTGCCGACCTGAAGGACGCGTACCCGTCGCGGCTGGAGCTCGTGCACCTGCTCTCGCGGGAGCCGCGTGAGGTCGAGCTGCTGACCGGGCGGCTGGACGCCGGCAAACTCCGTACGCTGCTGCCGCTGCTGATCGACGTGCCGGCCGTGGACCACTGGTGGTTGTGCGGACCGTTCGGCATGGTCACCGACGCCACCGAAGTGCTGGGCGGGTTCGGCGTGGCGCCCGAGCGGATCCACCGGGAACTGTTCTGGGTCGACGAGGCCCCGCCCGAGCCGCTGCGCGACGAGCGCGAGCCGTCCGGCCCGAGCAGCGACGTGACGGTCGTCCTCGACGGGCGGTCGACGACGGCGGCGGTGCCGGAGGGCCAGACCATCCTCGAGGGCGCCCAGCGCTCCCGGCCCGACCTTCCGTTCGCGTGCAAGGGCGGGGTGTGCGGCACGTGCCGGGCGAGGGTCGTCGAGGGCGACGTGCGGATGCGGCGCAACTTCGCCCTCGAACCGGCCGAGGTGGCCGCGGGGTTCGTGCTCACGTGCCAGTCCGTGCCGGTGTCCGCCAAGGTGGTCGTGGACTTCGACGACTGAGGCGGGTGGGACAGCATGCTGCCGAGCACGGGGGTGCGGTAACTCAGGGACAGCCGCGCGCTTTAGCTGCACGGATCCCGCAACGCCATGTGATCGACCGCATACCCGGGGTGCCGAAGTTCTCACACCCCGGCGGCAACCGCCGATGGTGCAGGGCGTGCAACGGGTCGAGATCGACGACCACACCGTGGAGTACTGGGCGCGCCAGATCCGGATAGGCGCGTTCATCGCCGCCGGTGTGACGCTGCTGGGCAGCATCCGCGTTGCGGCGTCCTGGCCGCCGCAGGCGCGGTGGTGGATGCTGCCGTTGATCGTGGCCGCCGTGGTGCAGGCCGGGGCGGTGGGCCTGCCGTGGGCCAGGTACGTGCGTAGCAGCCGTACCCGCCGGTGGCTGGTGCTCTGGTGGGTCGCCGAGCTGCCCGCCATCTGGCTGTTCGGGGCGACCGACGCCGAGGGCCCGATGGCCTACCTGCCGTGCGTGGCCCTGGTGCTCGTCACCTCCGCGGCGCTCTACAAGCCGCGGGTCGTCGTGGGGCTGGGCGTGGCGTCCGTCGGCGGGTATCTGGTGCTGCTACCGCTGCGTACCCAGGTCGACCTCATCGCGATGGTGATCTTCACGGCGATCATGGCCAGCGTCGCGGCCGTGTGCGCGGTCAACGCGCAGAGCCGGCGGCGGCTGGACGCCCGGCGGCGGTCCAGCGAGCGCCGCACGGAGCTGCTCCTCGAGGCGTCGTCGGACGCCGTCTTCGCCGTCGACGTGCACAACAAGGTGCGCTTCGCCAGCAGCTCGGTGCGGTCGATCCTCGGCCTGGCGCCGGGCGAGCTCACCGGGCCGATGCTCGGTGAGCTCCTCCATCCGGACGACCTGCCCGGTGCCCGGGCGTGGCTGCACGCGCTGTTCGCCGCGCCGGCCGGGCACACGTCGCGCACCGAGGTGCGCATGCGGAGCGCCGACGGGGCGTGGGTCTACCTCGACGTCATCGGGACGAACCGGATCCACGATCCGGACCTGCGGTCGGCGGTCATCAGCCTGCGCGACATCGGTACGCGCCGCGCGCTCGAGGAGCAGCTGACCCGCCAGGCGTTCACCGACTCGCTGACCGGGCTGCCCAACCGGGCGCTCTTCCGCGACCGGCTCGAGCAGGCGGTGGCCCGGGTACGCGGCACCGACGTGGCCGTCCTGCTCATCGACCTGGACGACTTCAAGCTGGTCAACGACGACCTCGGGCACAGCCTCGGCGACGAGTTCCTGGTCGCCCTCGCCACCCGGCTGCGGCGTGAGATGCGGCCCGGCGACACCCTGGCCCGGCTCGGCGGCGACGAGTTCGCCGTGCTGCTCGAGGACATCGACGAGCCGTCGGCGGTCAGGCTGGCCGAACGCCTGCTGCGGGCCGGCCGGGACCAGGTCCGGCTGGGCAGCCGGGAGGTGAGCTGCTCGCTGAGCATCGGCATCTCGGGTGGTACCCGCCCCGCCGAGCAGCTCCTGCGCGACGCCGACCTCGCCATGTACGCCGCCAAGCGCGCCGGCCGCAACGGCTACGCCGTGTTCGACCCGTCGATGTCGCGCTCGGTGCTGGAGGAGGCGCAGCAGCGGGTCGACATGGAACGCGGGCTTGCCGAGAACCAGTTCCTCGTGCTCTACCAGCCCGTCGTCGACATGCGGACGCAGCAGCTCACCGGTGTGGAAGCCCTGGTGCGGTGGGAGCATCCGGAGCGGGGTCTGCTGGGTCCGTACCAATTCATCGCGAACGCCGAGGCGAACGGCCTGATCGTGCCGCTCGGCCGGTGGGTCCTGCGGCAGGCCTGCGCGCAGCTGGCGCGCTGGCGCCGGGAGACGCCGGCGGCGGCCGATCTGCGCGTCAACGTCAACCTGTCGGCCCGGCAGTTCCAGTACGAGGGCCTGGTGGACGACGTGGCCGCGGCCCTGGCCGACGCGGGGATCCCGGCGAGCTCGCTCACCCTGGAGATCACCGAGTCGATGCTGATGGAGGACGTGGCCGCGGCGATCGAGACGCTCGGCGCGCTGCGGCGCCTCGGCGTGCGCCTGGCCATCGACGATTTCGGTACGGGCTACAGCTCCCTCAACTACCTCAAGCAGCTGCCGGTCGACATCATCAAGATCGACCGTACGTTCGTGGAGCAGGTCGACACCGACGCGGACGACGTGGCGCTGGTGGACGCGGTGGTGGGCCTGGGCCAGGCGTTGCGGCTGCAGACGGTGGCCGAGGGCATCGAGACGGACGGCCAGTGGGAGATGCTGCGCCGGATCGGGTGCGACCAGGGCCAGGGATACCTGTTCGGCCGGCCCGGCGATCCGGCCTCGGTGAGCGCGCTGCTCGCTCGGCAGACCGGCGTCGCGGCCCTCAGCTGAAAGCCCGCCTCACTCCGGGCGGCGGGCGAGGACGAAGATCTGGCTCTCCGGCGGGCCGCCCGCCGGGGTGAAGTCGACCGTCTCGGCGCTCTCGACCACGAGACCCGCCTCGGTGACCCGGGCCGCCAGCTCGTCCTGGGGATATCCGGAAACGGTGACCGGCACGCCGAGGAACTCGATGGGAAGGCTGTCGGCGTCCAGGTTGACCATGCCGAGGCCGAAGTAGCCGCCCGGCTCGAGCCAGCCGGCGATCTTCGCCAGGGTCCGTTGGATGTCCGCGCGACTGAGCATGAGCAGCGAGAAGAAGGCGGTCACGGCGCCGTACGTGCCGAAGTCGCCGGGCAGCTCCCGCACGTCGGCCTTCACGAACTCGGCCGCCGGCACCTGGTCGCGGGCCAGCTTCAGCATGCCCTCGGAGATGTCCACGCCCACCACCCGGTGGCCGGACTCGGTGAAGATCTTGGCGGTGGGGACTCCGGTGCCGCAGCCCAGGTCGAGGATCGCGGCCGCCGCGGGCACGAGCGAGTCGATCCGCTCGATCAGCGCGGCCTGGTACGGGTTGTGGCTGTGCTCGCCCTGGTAGAGCTCGGCGAGCTGGTCGAATGCCTCCATGGGGCGCAACCTACCGGGTCGCCCGGACGGGAACCATGGTCCCCCTGTCCTCTTCGGACGGCCGTCCGGCGTACCGGGGGAGCGAAACGGCCGGACCTGCCCCCGAGGGGCGCGGCCCGGCCGTCTCGTGCGTACGGTGATCCCGGTCAGTCCTCGCGCATCTCCGCCCGGCGCTTGCGCGTCGCGCTGAGGGCGAGCAGGCCGGCGAGGATGAGCACCGCCCCGCCGAGGCCGACCGTCATCACGTTGGCGCCGGTCAGCGCCAGCCGGTTGCCGCCGGACGCCTGGACGTCGCGGACCTCGGTGGTCTCGGTCGCCTCCGGCTCGTCGGGAGCGCCGGTGTCCTCCTCCTCGTCGCCCGCGGCGGTCGCCGCCTGCGAGGACTTGGCCGGCTTGGGGGCGGCGGTCTTGCCGGACTCGTTGCGCACCGGGGAAGCGTCCGAGCCGGACTCCTCGTCGTCCGCGTCCGCCGGGGCGGTCGTGGTCTTCGCCGGCTTCGGTGCCTTGGTCGGCTCGTCGTCCTTCTTCGGCGGGATGGTCACGGTCGGGGCCTTGGGCGGGGTGGTGCCCGTCTCGGTCTTGGGCGGGGTGGTGGCACCACCGTTGCCGTTGTCGCCCTGGCCGCCACCGTTGTCGCCCTGGTCGCCGTTGTCGGCCGGCGGGGTCGTGGGCTGATCCTGGCCGCCGCCGTTGTTGCCGCCCTGGTCGCCGCCGTTGTTGTCGCCGTTGTTGCCACCCTGGTCGCCGTTGTCGGCCGGCGGGGTCGTGGGCTGATCCTGGCCGCCGCCGTTGTTCCCGCCCTGGTCGCCGCCGTTGTTGTCGCCGTTGCCGCCGCCGTTGTTGTCCCCGCCGTTGTTGTCGCCGCCCTCGACGAGGACGCGGACCGCGTCGATCGCCGGGGTCTGGTTGGCGCGCTGCATCATCGGGACCCGGTGCGATCCGTCACCGGCCCAGGACGCGCACTGGGCGACGCCCGCCTGCGGCATCCCCGGCACCTGGATCGTCACCGTGTCCGGCTGGGCGCCACCCTTCTTGTCCTCGGTGGCCACGAAGAACGCGGGCACGGGAGCCGGGTCCACCGCCTCCTTCGTGCTCTGCAGCATCCGGCAGGCGGTGTGGAAGTGGCCGCGGACCAGGCCCTGGTCGGTGAGGACCGAGCTCTCCACGTAGTAGCCGCCCTGCCCGGCCGCGAGGAAGCGGTCCCGGACGAGGTTGCGGGTGCTCACCTTCAGCGTGAAGGGCTCGCCGACCTTGACCTGCCGCGGGAACTCGGTGATCAGCAGGGTCGGGTTCTTCGCCGCCTCGCCCACCTCGCCGAACTCCGTGGACACGCAGCGGTTGCCGTTCTGGAAGCCGTCGTGCGGGGTGAGGCGGCTGTCCGCGCACGTGTTGGTGGTGATCTCGAGGCCGTTGACGGTCTTCTTGACGGTGTTGCCGTCCTTGCACTCGCCGGCCGGCTCGGGCGCGCCGGCTTGTTCGCCCTTGGCGAGCTGGCCGTCGCCCTTGTGCTGGACATCGCCGTCCTTGTCCGTGTAGGTGCCGACCCTCGGGTCGGTCGCCGCCTTCGAACCGGTGGGTGCCGCGGTGCCGGCGGCGGGCGCGCAGGCCGCGACCTTGTTCTCGCCGGCGTTCGAGATCTGGGTGATGCCGATGACACCACCGAAGGCGACGAGGACCGCCACCGCGGCGATGACACGACGGTCGGGGCCCCGGCGGGTAGCGGCCCGGCGGTAAGACGACCTTCGCATGGGTGATACCTCTTCTGTAGTCTCACGCTCATCGTCAGCAACCATTCGCATGACTGCCGACGCCGTTTCCGGCCCCCTTCTGAGCTGGCCCCCAGACGGTAAGTTCCGAGGCATCGGAAAGCCATTTGCGGCCATATTTTTCAGGCATTCTTAGGGACGAATTAAAGAAGAAATATGGGGTCGTCCCAGAACCGGGGGCATCATCCGAACGGATGATGCCGGGGGGTTCAAACCCGGGCCGACTTTTTTCGCGGATTCGCCGGCCACCAGAAGCGGTCACCCAGGAGGGTGGCCAGGGCCGGGACCAGGAGGGTACGCACGAGCAGCGTGTCCAGCAGCACCCCGAGGCCGACGATGACTCCGATCTGGGTCAGCGTGATGATCGGCAGAACGCCGAGCACCGCGAACACCGCCGCGAGCAGGATTCCCGCACTGGTGATGACCGCGCCGGTCGCCGAGAGGGCGTGAATCATGCCGTCCCGGGTGCCGCGGTCGGCCGCCTCCTCGCGGGCGCGCGTGACCAGGAAGATGTTGTAGTCGACGCCGAGCGCCACCAGGAACAGGAAGGCGAACAACGGCACCTGGTTGTCGAGGCCGTCGCGGAACAGCAGGGACCCCGCGCCGAGCGCCGCCGCGAAGCTCGCGATGACGGTGGTGATCAGCAGCAGCGCCGCGACCGCCGCGCGGAGCAGCAGGCCGAGCACGAGCAGGACGACGAGCAGGATGGCGGGCACGATGACGGCGAGGTCGTGCCGGGACGCGTCGCGGTTGTCCAGGTCCGTCGCCACGCTTCCGCCGACCAGGGTTCCGGGTACGGCGTGGACGGTGCTGCGCAGCGTACGGACGGCGGTGTAGCTCTCGGGCGTGCCCGGCGCCGCCGTGAGCACCGCGTCGATCCGGACCACCGACGGGGTCTGCTCGGCGATGCGGGACTGGGCCACGCCGGGCGTGGAGGCGACCGCCGCCTGCACCTCCCGGGCCCGCTCCGGGGGCGTCAGGACGACGACCGGGCTCGCGGCGCCGGCCGGGAAGGAGCGGCTGAGGGTGCCGAGGCCGTCCACCGATTCCGCCTCGACGCGGAACTGTTCCGTCTGGGACAGGCCGAGGCTCGTGCCGGGGATGCCCGCCGCCAGGGCGCCCAGGACCACGATGGACACCACCGTCACCAGGCCCGGACGGCGGGCGACCGCGGTGCCGGCGCGCGACCAGAGGCCGTGCGAGAGCGGTGTGCCGGTGCGGGGGACGAAGGGCCAGAACAGTCCGCGGCCGCACACCACGAGCGCCGGGGGCAGCACGATCAAGGCGAAGAGCGCCGCCACGCCGATGCCGAGCGCCGCGGTGACGCCCAGCGCGACCGTGTCGCCCAGGCGCGCCAGCAGCAGGGTGAGCAGGCTGAGCACGACCGTCGCCGCGCTCGCCGCGACGGCGGGACCGGCGCCGCGCAGAGCCCGCCGCATCGCCTCGCGGCGGTCCTCGTGCCGGTGGAGCTCCTCGCGGTAGCGGGAGATCAGCAGCAGGGCGTAGTCCGTGCCGGCGCCGAAGACGAGCACGGTCACGATGCCCACCGTGGAGTCGCCGATGGTCAGGCCGGTGTGCCGGGACAGCACCGCGACCAGGCCGCTGCTCACCTGGTCGGCCAGGCCCACCACGGCGAGCGGTACGAGCCACAGCACCGGGCTGCGGTACGTGACGAGCAGCAGCACGGCCACCACGACCACGGTGACGATCAGCAGGTTGGTGTTGGCGCCGGTGAAGCTGTCGGCGATGTCCGCCGCGAATCCCGCCCCTCCGGTGACCTGCGCGGTCAGGCCCGCGGGCAGGCCGGCCTTCGCCGTCTGCCGCAGGGCGCCGACCTCGGCGATGAGCTTGTCGGCGGCCAGGTCGGCCGGCAACGGTACGGCGATCAGCGCCGCGTCCCGGCCCGGCGAGAACACCGGCGGGGAGGAGGCGCGCAGGGCGCTCGCGTCCGCGGTGATCTTCCGCGTGTCCGCCTCGGTCAGGGCCGCGCCGCCGCGGCTGTAGACGATCAGCGCCGGGTTGCTCTGCCCCGACGGCAGCTGGCGTTGCAGGGCGGCGACCCGGGTGGACTCGGCCCCGGCGGGCAGGGTGGCGGTCGGGTCGTGGGACGTACGGACGTCCCCGGCGAGACCGATCACCGCCCCGGCGGCCAGCACGGCGACCAGCAGCACGAGCCAGGCCGTCAGGCGGCCGGTGAGCGTACGCAGCACGGTAAATCCCTCCACCACAAAGTATCTCGACAATCGAGATTCTCCGCGACGGAGCCCGGATCTGCAACACTGGCGGTGTGTACCGAGCGAGAGAATCGGAGCGCGACCGGCTCCGGGAGGAGATCGTCACCCTGCTGCGGTCGTACAGCGTCGAGGCGCAGCAGGTCGGGCATGCCTTCGCCCAGCGGCACGGGCTGCATCCGACTGACCTGCAGGCGCTCATCGCGGTGATGCACGCCGAGGGGCGTGGCGATCCGCTGACGCCGGGGCGGCTGGGCGAGGAGATCGGGCTGTCCTCGGGCGCGACCACGGCGGCGATCGACCGCCTCGAGCGCTCCGGGCACCTGCGGCGCAGCCGGGAGAGCACGGACCGCCGGGTGGTGCACCTGCGCTACGGCGAACCCGGGATGGCGCTCGCGACGGCGTTCTTCGGCCCGCTGGGGCAGCGTACGGATGAGGTCATGGCCGGATTCGACGATGCGGAACTGACCACGGTGCACCGCTTCCTCGCCGCCATGAACGAGGCGCTGGCGGCACACCACCACGAGGTACGCCAGGCCGGCTGACCCCTCAGTCCAGGACCTCATCCAGCGGCCGCCGCGGCGTGACCCGCCCCGCCTGCCCGAAGCCGATCCGCAGCGCGATCTGCGGGATGCCCGTGCGGCCCAGCGACCGCCGCAGCTGTTCGCGCGCCGCGGGCACCTCGATCGGCTGGGAGATCATGGAGGTCGCCAGCCCGGCGTCGGTCGCGGTGAGCAGCACCCGCTGCAGTGCCTGGCCCGCCGCCACCTGATCCACCGGCCGGTCCGCGGCCGTGCCCAGCACGGCCAGCAGTGGCTCGGGCTCGAAGTCCCGGCCGGCCGCCCGCCGGCGCTCGGAGTACGGGCGCTGCGGCAGCAGGTCGTGCGACTCGACGGCCGGCGCGCCCGCGGTCACCGGCACGCCGTCATGGGCGGCGTCGGCGTGCGCCCAGGCGAAGAACTCGGCCTGGTAGTGCGGATCCCGGCGCAGCACCCGGTCGGCGCTGCGCGCGATCTCGCCGAACGCCGTCAGCGCGGTCCCGCCCACCAGGAGGTCCAGCCACGCCGCCTCGGCGCGGGCCGCCTCGATCAGCCGTACCCGGATCTCGGACGGCACCGCGTCCGGCCAGAAGGGACGCCGGTTGCTGAAGCGCCGCGGGATCGCCGCCGCGAGATCGGCCTCCGGGTAGGTCGCGGGCCGCGGCGTGGCCGGCGTGAGCCGGGCGATGAGATCGCCGTGCGGGTGCAGCAGGACCTCCGCGGGGCGGCCGGCCACCACCAGCGCCATCCGGGCGTTGAAGGTCGCCGCGCCGCAGGCGATACGCACCGCCCAGCCGGTCGAGTCGGCGACGGTCAGCTGCCGCGAGCGGTCCGCCAGTACCTCGATCACCCCGTCGTGCAGCCGGAACCGCCAGGGCTGCGAGTTGTGCAACGAGGGTGCGCGGACCGCTGCCGCGGCGGCGGTGCGCAGGTCGTCGGCGGTGTATCCGGTCATGGCCGTACTTTCTCGATCACGTCGGACGGCTCGCGCCGCGGCGCGGCGGGCGGCGGCGTGGGGGACTCGGCATAGCCGATCCGGACGCCGATGTAGGGCTCGCCGATGCCGGCGAGCAGGCCGCGCAGCAGCTGCCGAGGCCATTCGACCTCCACCGCGTCGCTGAGCGGGGACGTCGCCAGGCCGTCGGCGGTGGCGGCCAGCAGCAGCGCCGACATGGCCTCGCCGCCGCGCAGGACGTCGGCGGGCCGGTCGGTGAGGCCGAAGATGATCACGTACGCGGTGCCGGCGTCGTACCCGGTGCCCGCCTCCAGCCCCGCTTCGCCGTCCGGCACGAAGTCGCGCACCGGGACGCGCCGCAGCGCGGGCCGCACCGCCGTGGCGGCGGGCACCCCGTCGCCGGAGCCCTGCGGCCGGTTCGTCCAGTGCCGCAACTCCTCCCGGTACGCGGGGTCCAGCTCCTCGGCGTCCCCGGCCAGCTGGGCGGAGATCGCCAGCATCGGCATCTGGTCGCGGCGCACGACGTGCAGGTACGCGGCCTCGGCCTCCACGGCCCGGCGGAGCGTGGTGAGCTGGGCGTCGGTGACGGGGCGGTCGGCATACGCACGCCGGTCGGTGCGCCGCCGGGGGGCCGCGTCCCTGAGCCGGGCAGCCACCGGGTCGGCGGGCTGCTCGCCGGTGACGGTGATCCGGGCGAGCAGGTCCGGCTCGCCGGGGTCGCAGAGGCGCTCGACCCGCACCCGGTGCCCTGCCGCCGCGAGGGCGACCCGGGCGTGGTGCAGGGCGGCGCCGCAGCTCAGCAGCAGGAGGCGGCCGTCCGGGTCGGTGGCCGCCAGCGCGCGGGAGCGGTCGGCGTACAGGGTCATCGTGTCGCCGCTGATCCGCCACTTCCACGGCTGGGTGTTGAACACCGAGGGGGCGTAGAGCGAGATACGGGCGGCTGCTTCGAGGTCGGTCACCCCACCACGATCCGGCCTGGGGCACCGGGCCGTTCAGGGCCGAAGGTCCCGACCTCAGGCCCCCAACGGCACGCGCCAGCTCAGCACGGTGCCGCCGGCCGGTCCCGGACCGATCTCGAAGGTGCCGCCCAGGTCGCGGGCGCGCTCACCCATGTTGACCAGGCCGCCGCGGGCGGCCGCCGGGTCGGTGCCGACGCCGTCGTCCTCGATGCGGATCGCCACCTCGCCGTCGGCGGTGCGCACCGACACGCGTACGGCGGAAGCCTGGGCGTGCCGCGCGACGTTCGACAGCGCCTCCCGCACCACGGCGAGCAGCTCGGGCACCACGTCGTCGGGCACCGCGCTGTCGACCGGGCCGGACACGTCGAGCGCCGGGCGGAAGCCGAGGGCGGCCGAGGCGGCCTCGACCGCGTCCCGCAGCTCGGTCCGCAGCGACGCCCCGACCGGCGCGCGCAGTTCGAAGATCGACCGGCGGATGTCCCGGATGGTCGCGTCGAGGTCGTCGACCGCGGCGTTGATGCGCTTGGCCGCCTCGGGGCGCAGCGCGTGCGGCGCCACGCCCTGCAGCTGCATGCCGGTGGCGAACAGCCGCTGGATGACGACGTCGTGCAGGTCCCGGGCGATGCGTTCGCGGTCCTCGAGCACCACGAGCTGCTCGCGTTCCTCCTGGGCGCGGGCACGCTCCAGGGCGAGCGCCGCCTGCCCGGCGAAACTGGACAGCAGCGCCGTGTCGTCGACCCCGCCGATCGCGGCCCCGGCGACGATGAGCACGCCCTGCGGCATGTCCGCGCCCGCCAGCGGCGCGGCGGTGGCCGGGCCCTGCGGCACCGGCCCGGGCCAGTCGGCGACGTCGGCGAGGCTCGTCCCCTCCGAGCCGAGAGCCTCGAGGTCCACGGAGAGTGTCTTGCCGACCATCGCGTCCGCGCCGTCGGCGACCTCGATGGTGTAGCGCGCACCGTCGGCGTCGGCCAGCAGCACGAGCACCAGCTCCGCCTCGGCGATCTCGCGGGCCCGGCGCGCGATGAGCTGGAGGGCCTCCTTGCGGCGTACGGTGCCGAGCAGCACGGAGGTGATCTCGGCGGCGGCGGCGAGCCAGCGTTCGCGGCGTCGCGCCAGGGCGAAGAGGCGGGCGTTGTCGATGGCCACGCCCGCGGCGGCGGCGAGGGCGACCACGATCTCCTCGTCGTCGTCGGTGAACTCGTCGGCGCCCTGTTTCTCGGCGAGGTAGAGGTTGCCGAAGATCTGGTCCCGGGTGCGTACGGGTACACCGAGGAAGCTGTGCATGGGCGGGTGGTGGGGCGGGAAGCCGTACGAGCGCGGGTGCTGGGTGATGTCGGGCAGGCGTACCGGGTGGGGGTCGGTGATGAGCAACCCGAGCACGCCGCGGCCGTGGGGCAGGTCGCCGATCTTCGCGTGGGCGGCGGGGTCGATGCCGTGGGTGATGAAGTCGGACAGCTCCCGGCGGTCGGGCGCCAGCACACCGAGGGCGCCGTAGCGGGCGCCGACGAGCGCGCAGGCGGACTGGACGATGCGCTGCAGGGTGCTGCGCAGGTCGAGGTCGGTGCTGATGCCGACGACGGCGTCGAGCAGGGCGCGCAGGCGCTCGCGGCTGGTGACGACCTCGCCGACGCGGTCGAGCATCTCCTGCAGCAGCTCGTCCAGGCGGACCCGGGACAGGGGGGTGAGCCCGAGCGACGGCGGCTCCTTCATGACCCGATGCTATCGAGGGGTCGCGGGGCGGTCCGCCTGCCACGCTCGATCAGCACGGGGCATCCGGCGTGGTGGGGCTTCTCCTGCCACGGCGCGAGCCCGTGCTCCAGGCGGTCGCGTTCGTGTTCCTCCGCCGCCGCCGGCGGAGGACGACCACCGGACCCTCCGCACGGGTGGCGACGCGCTGGCTCACCGAGCCGAGCAGCAGGCTCGCGAAGCCGCGGCCCTGCGCCCGCGCCGCGTCCAGCGGACGGCGGCCTCGCCCGGTGTGGTGCCGCCGGTGCCGACGACGATCGGTGACGTTCTCATGCCTCGATCGTCGCGGGCGCCGTTCCCGCGCGGCAGGGCTGCGAGGCCCCGCGACACGGGACCTAGGACCCTTGGTGGCCGGGACCCGTGGCGGGTAGGAAGGAGACATGATCCGTGTCTTCCTGCTCGACGACCACGAGGTGGTCCGCCGCGGCCTCGCCGACCTGTTGCACGCCGCCGGGGACATCGAGGTGGTGGGCGAGTCGGGCTCGGCGCAGGAGGCGACCCGGCGGATTCCCGCGCTCCGGCCCGACGTCGCGGTGCTCGACGCCCGGCTGCCCGACGGCAACGGCATCGACGTGTGCCGGGACGTGCGCGCCGTCGACTCGTCGATCAAGGGACTGATCCTCACCTCGTACGAGGACGACGAGGCGTTGTTCGCCGCCATCATGGCCGGGGCTTCCGGGTACGTGCTCAAGCAGATCCGCGGCACCGACCTGGTCGACGCCGTACGCCGGGTCGCGGGCGGCCAGTCGCTGCTGGACCCGGCGGTGACCCAGCGGGTGCTGGAGCGCATCCGGCACGGCGTGGAGCAGCCCCGCGAGCTGGCCTCGCTCACCGACCAGGAGCGGCGCATCCTCGAGTACGTGGCGGAGGGGCTCACCAACCGCGAGATCGCGGGACGGATGTTCCTCGCCGAGAAGACGGTGAAGAACTACGTCTCCAGCCTGCTCGCGAAGCTGGGCCTGGAACGCCGGACCCAGGCCGCCGTCCTCGCCACCCGGCTGCTGGGCGAGCACCCGCGCTGAGGTCAGCTCCCGGCGAGGATCAGCCGGCGCAGCGCCGGACCGGCCGGCTCGGTGAGCGACAGGACGACCCGGGTGCGCGGCGCCGCGTCGGGGTCCTCGGCCACCTTGCCGCGCAGCGACTCCGCATCCACCCGCAGCCCCAGCAGCGGCGCGTCGGCGGGCGTCACCGCTCCGGTCAGCACGGCGGCGGCGAGTGGGTCGTGCAGCGGCACCCGCCGCTCACCGAGCACGGGCTCGTAGTAGTCGAAGTACGCCGTCAGCATTTCCGCCAGCGCGGTGCCGAGCGGCGTGCCGTGGGCCCGCAGCGCCTCCTGGTCCTCGGGGACGAAGCAGTGCTGCATCGTGACGTCGAGCGGCACCAGGGTCACCGGCCAGCCCGCGGCGAGCACCTCGGCCGCGGCCTCCGGGTCGGTGGCGATGTTGGCCTCGCCGTGGCCCGTCACGTTGCCCGGCACCCGGACGGCGCCGCCCATCACGGTCACGTCCCGGACCAGCTCCGGCAGACGCGGCTCACGGCGTACGGCGATCGCCAGGTTGGTCAGCGGCCCGGTGGCCAGCACCCGCAGCGCGCCGGGGCGGGCGCGGGCCAGCGTGATCAGCAGGTCCGCCGCGGCGACCGGGACGGGGTCGGCGGCGGCGCGGGGCAGCACGACCCCGCCGATCCCGTTGCCGCCGTGCACGCGGTCGGCGCCGCCGCCGAAGAGGCCTCGCAGGGGATGCCGGGCGCCGGCCGCCACCGGTACGTCCCCCCGCCCGGCCAGGGCCAGCAGGTCCAGCGTGTTGCGCGCCGCCTGGTCGGCGCCGGTGTTCCCGCTGACCGTGCCCACGCCGAGCAGGTCGGTGGTGCCGAGCAGCAGGGCCAGCGCGAGGGCGTCGTCGACGCCGGTGTCGCAGTCGAGGTAGACGGGTCCGGTCATGGCGTCACGCCGTTCCGGAGAGGCTGTTGTAGTCGGGTGCACGCTCCTGGCCGGACAGCGCGGCGATGGCATCCATGATCTGGTCGGTGGCCTCGCGCCGCGCCCGGCCCGGGCTGCCCGCGGGCGGGCCGAAGCGGATCGGCTCGCCGAACCGGACGGTCACCCGGCCGGGCCGCGGCAGCCGTGCGCCGATCGGCTGCACCCGGTCGGTGCCGATCACCGCCACGGGCACGACCGGTGCGCCGGACGCCAGCGCCAGCCAGGCCACCCCGGTGCGCCCGCGGTAGAGCCGGCCGTCCCGCGACCGGCTGCCCTCCGGATGGATGCCGAACGCGTGCCCGTCCTTGAGCACGGTCAGGGCCGTCTCCAGCGACTCCTGTGCCGCCCGGTGGGTGCCGCGCGGTACGGGGATGGCGTTGACGGCGGTCAGGGTGGTGCGGCTGAGGAAGCCGCGTATGCCCGTACCGGTGAAGTATTCGGCCTTGGCCAGGAACGCGACCGGGCGCGGTGCCATCAGGGGGATGAGGAAGCTGTCCAGGAAGGACAGATGGTTTGCGGCGAGGATGACCGGCCCGTCGCCGGGGATGTGATCTCGGCCCTCGACGACCGGGCGGAACATGAGCCGCGAGACGGGGACGAGCATGGCGCGGGCCAGGCGGGGCAGCAGCATCAGGCCTCCAGATAGGCGTCGACGGCCGTCCGCAGCAGGAGGTCGGCGTCGTCGGTCCCGACCACCTCGAGGCTGCCCCAGAGCGAGAGCTGCGCGATGCCGTGCAGGTTGGCCCAGAAGGCGCCCGCCGCGGCCGGCTCGCCGGAGCCGAGCAGTCCGGCGAGGACCGCGAACAGCGGCCTGCTGGCCTCGCGCAGTCCCTCCCTGTTCCCGCTGAGCAGCTCGTGGCGGAACATCAATTCGAACATCCCGCGTTCGGTACGGGCGAACTCCAGGTACAGCCGGCCGAGGGCGAGCAGGCCGTCGCGCGGGGCGCCGCCCAGGTCGAGGGCCGCGACCCTGGCGGAGAACCGGTCGTAGCCGACCCGCGCCACGGCGGCGAGCAGGTCGCGATGGGTCGCGAACCAGCGTCGCGGCGCACCGTGGGAGACCCCGGCGCGGCGGGCGATCTCGCGCAGGGACAGGGCGCCGGTGCCGCGTTCGGCGACGAGTTCCACGCCGGCGGCAACCAGGCGGGCGCGCAGGTCGTCGGGCATAGACAGTGTCTACCAGGGTGCGTAGACAGTGTCTATGCCGTTCTCACCGGTCGAGCAGCTGGGCCAGGTGCAGTGCGGGCCGCTCCCGCAGGTCGGCGACCTGGGTGCGGCAGGAGAACCCGTCGGCGAGCACGATCGCGTCCGGAGCGGCGTCGAGGGCCGGCAGCAGGTTCTGCCCGGCCACGGCCACGGAGACCTCGTAGTGGCCGATCTCGACGCCGAAGTTGCCCGCCAGGCCGCAGCATCCGGCCAGCCGCCGTACCCGGGCGCCGGCCGTCTCGAGCAGGTCGGCGTCGGCCTTCCAGCCGAGCACGGCGTGCTGGTGGCAGTGGGGCTGCGCGACCACGTCCACACCGGACAGGTCGGGCGGCGTCCAGCCGGGCGTCTGCGAGAGCAGCTCGGCCAGCGTGCGTATCGCCCCGGCGACAGCCGCCGCGTCCTCGTCGCCGGGAAGCAGCTCGTGGACGTCGGAGCGCAGCACCGCCGTGCAGGACGGCTCGATACCGACGATCGGGACGCCCTCCCGCGCGTCAGGGGCAAGAGCCGCGACGGTACGGGAAAGGATGCCCTTCGCCGAGTCGAGCTGTCCCGTGGTGATCCAGGTCAGGCCGCAGCACACCGACCCGGACGGCAGCCTCGGCTCGTACCCGGCGGCGCGCAGGACCCGTACCGTCGCCTCGGCCACCTCGGGTGAGAAGGCGTCGGAGAAGGAGTCGGCGAAGAGGATCACCGGCTTGCCGCCGGGCGCCGGGCGGAAGGTACGCCGGAACGGGCGCCGCGCGAAGGCCGGCACGGACCGGCGCCGGTCCACCCCGGCCAGCCGCAGGAGGAGGCCGCCGAGCACGGGCAGGCGGACGCTCAGGTTCGCCAGCCGCGGCGTCCATCCGGCCAGGCGCGCCCAGAACGGCAGCCTGCCCAGCGTGTAGTGCGAGCGCGGCCGCAGCCGTCCGCGATAGGTCTGGTGCAGCACCTCGGACTTGTACGTCGCCATGTCGATGCCGGTCGGGCAGTCCGAGGCGCAGCCCTTGCAGGACAGGCACAGGTCCAGGGCGTCGTGCACCGCCGGGTCGGACCAGTCCAGCTCGCCGCGGACGACCTCCTGCAGCACCCGGGCACGTCCCCGGGTGGAGTCCTTCTCCTCGCGCGTCGCCAGGTACGAGGGGCACATGACGCCACCGGCCGCGGAGTTGTCGGCGCGGCACTTGCCCACCCCGGTGCACCGGTGCACGGCCTGCGCCAGGTCGCCGTCGTCGTGCGGGTACGCCAGGGCCAGGCCCTTGAGCGGGAAGCGGCCGGCGGGCCGGACGTCGGCGTCGACCGGATCCGGGTCGACCAGCACGCCGGGGTTGAGCAGGTTGCCCGGGTCGAAGGCGTGCTTGATCCCGCGGAACAGCGCGATCGCGTCGGGGGAGTACATGTGCGGCAGCAGCTCGGAACGGGCGCGGCCGTCGCCGTGCTCACCGGAGAGCGAGCCGCCGAACTCGCCCACGAGCCGGGCGGCGTCGGTGAGGAAGTCGCGCATCACCTTCGTGCCGCCCGGCTGATCCAGCGGGTAGTCGAGGCGTACGTGCATGCAGCCGTCGCCGAAGTGGCCGAAGGGTGCCGAGGTCATCCCGTACGCGGAGACGAGCTCGTCGAACCGGGCCAGGTAGGCGCCGAGCTTCTCCGGCGGGACGGCGGCGTCCTCCCAGCCCGGCCAGGCCGGCCGGTCCGACGGGGCGCGACCGGCCAGGCCGGCGCCGTCCTCGCGGATCCGCCACAGCCGGGCCTGGGTGGCGGGGTCGGCGACGACCAGCGCGTCCTCGCCGATGCCGTCCGCGGCGAGCCCCCGAGCCCGGGACTCGACCTCGGCGGCGTCGTCCCCGGCGAGCTCGACGAAGAGCCAGGCCCTGCCGCGCGGCAGGGGCGGGACCGCGTCCGGGCCGCGACGGGCGCGCAGCACGTCGAGCAGGCGGGAGTCGAGGCCCTCGCAGGAGGTCGGGCCGTGCGCGACCACCGCCGGGGCCGCCTCGCCGGCGGCCACGATGTCGCGGAAGCCGAGGACCACCACGACGCGTACGGGTGAGTCGACGACCAGCTTGACGGTCGCCCGCGTGATGACCGCGAGCGTGCCCTCCGAGCCGACCAGCGCCTGCGTGAGGTCGAACCGCTCCGGCAGCAGGTGCTGGACGGCGTAGCCGGAGACCTGACGGCCGAACCGGTCGAACTCGGTGCGAGCCGTGGCCAGGTGTTCGCCGACGACCGCGCGTACGGCGTCGACGACCGGCCCGGCGCCCCGCACGCCCTGCGGCCCGGTGGTGAGCTTGTCGCCGGCCGCGGTCAGGAGCTCCAGCCCGGCCACGTTGTCGGACGTCCGGCCGTACGCCAGGGAGCGCGAGCCGCAGGCGTTGTTGCCGATCATCCCGCCGATGGTGCAGCGCGGGTGGGTCGACGGATCGGGCCCGAAACGGACGCCGTGCGGCGTGACGGCCTTCTGCAGGACGGCGTGCACCGTCCCGGGCTCCACCACCGCGGTCCGGGCCTCCGGGTCCACCTCGAGGACCCGGTTCAGGTGGCGGGAGAAGTCCAGCACGATGCCCCGCCCGACCGCGTTCCCGGCCACCGAGGTTCCGGCGCCGCGGGAGGTCAGCGGTACGCCGGTCTCACGGGCGACGGTGAGTGCCGCGGCCACCTCGTCGGCGTGCCGTGGCCGCACCACCGCCAGCGGGGGGATCCGGTACAGCGAGGCGTCGGACGCGTACATGCCGCGGGTGCCCGCGTCGGCGCGCACCTCGAGCCCGGCCGCTTCGAGGGCCGCCACCACTCCCTGTTCCATGAGTAACATGTTACTCATGCGCGCGCTCAGTATGCCCGCCGAGGCGCCCTCGCTCGCCGACGCCGTCGCCCAGGCGGTGCGGGACGGCGTCGCGGCCGGTGAGCTGGTGCCCGAGCGGACGTACTCGGTCTATCAGCTGGCCGACCAGCTCGGCGTCTCCCGCAGCCCGGTCCGGGAGGCGATGCTCCGGCTGGCCGAGGCGGGGCTGGTGGAGATCCGGCGCAACCGTGGCTTCCGGGTCCTGCCGCCCCGCGCGCACGACGTCGAGGAGATCATCGAGATCCGCCTGGCCCTGGAACCGGCCGCCGCACGTAAGGCGGCTCTCCGCGGCACCGACGCCCAGCACGCCGAGATCCGGTCGGCCCTGGACGCCATGGCGGCCGCGGCCGCCCGCGGTGACGACGCGTCGTTCTGGCCCGCCGACCGGACCCTGCACGACCTGCTGCTGCGGGCCTCCGGCAACGCCCGTGCCGCCGCGGTCGTCGACCGGTTGCGCTCGGCGACCGCCCTGCTGGGCCCGCCGACCACGGCCCGCGGCCGCACCCTGACCGAGATCCACGCCGAGCACGAGGTGGTGGTCGCCGCGGTCCTGGCCCGCGACGGCACCGCGGCGGAGGCGGCCATGCGTGCCCACCTGGAGGCCACCGGACGGCTACTGATCGCCCACCTGCGGCCATGACGGTTCTGGCACTCGGTGCCATACTGGCGGCATGACCCTGCGGGAACGTACGCGTCAGGCCGTCCAGGCCGACATCGCCGCGACCGCGATGCGGCTGTTCCTCGACCGCGGGTTCGACGCGACGACGATGGAGCAGATCGCCACCGAGGTCGGCATCTCCCGCCGGTCGCTCTTCCGCTACTTCGCCACCAAGGAGGACATCGTCGTCGGCGACCTGGTCGAGCGGGGCCGCCGGGTGCAGGCGGCCCTCGAGTCCCGGCCGCCGGACGAGGGTCCGTGGGAGGCGCTGCGCGCGGGGCTGGAAACCCTGGCGCGCGACCCGGCGTACTCGACGGAGTGGGCGAGCAAGGTGTTCAGGATGCTGGCCGAGACCCCGTCGCTGCGCGCCCGCCAGCTGGAGAAGCGGCTGCAGTGGCTGGAGATGCTCGTGCCGGACATCGAGCGCCGGCTGGGCGTGGCGCCCGGCAGCCCCGGCGACCCGCGGGCGGCAGCGATCGTCTCCAGCGCGCTCGCCTGCCTGGACGTGGCCGTGGAGGCCTGGACCCGCGGCAGCGGCGAGAGCTCGATCGAGGACCTCTACGACGCCGCGGTCGCCGCCGTGCGCGGCTGAAGGTCGAGCTGGTAGAGCACCGAGCGGTGGGTGGGGACGTACCCCAGGACCTCGTTGATGCGCCGCATCGCCACGTTGTTGTCGGCGGTGTCCGTGAGCAGGCCGGCGATCTGCGGGTGAGCCTCGTGGACGTGCAGGATCGCCGCCGCCTTCATCCAGCGGGCGAGGCCCCGGCCGCGGTGCTCGGGCAGGACCCCGGTGCCGTAGTGCTGGGCGTCACCGCCCTTCCCGCACGGCACGACCAGCTCGGTGAATCCCGCCACCGAGCCGTCCGTCTCGCTCACCGCGGCGACCGTGCAGAGCAGGTCGCCGCGCTTGTCCACGGCGGCCGCGATGGCGCGGACCCGGTCCACGTCCCAGGTCTCGGCCGCGACGTCGGCCTCGTCCATCGGCATGTCGTCCATCGCCCGCCGGGAGGCGGCGAAGCTCGGCGCGAGATCGCCGGCGACCGTACCCTCCCAGCTGATCAGCCGGTAGCCGGGATGCGCCTGCTCGACGAGGGCGGTCATCCGGGGCACGTCCGTCTCGGCCACCGGGAGCCGCGCGAAGGTCAGGTGCAGCACCGGCCGGAGCCCGAGACTCACCAGGAAGGGTGAACCGCCGGCTACCGGCCCGGCCGTCACGGACCGGCGGCCGAGCTCCCGCGCCGCTCCCACCGCGGCTTCGAACAGCGCCGTGCCGATACCCCGGCGGCGCTCCGCGGGATGCACGCGCACGTCGGCCTCGGCCCGGTGGGTCGCGCCGGGCGCGGTGAAGACCCGCAGGTAGGCGACGCCGAGCGGGTCGCCCTCAGCGCCCGTGGCGATCCAGGACAAGCGGTAGGACGACGATCCGGGCTCGGGCTCCCGCCACGGCGTGATCAGCACCGTCCCATTATCCGACGGGCGGGGCCCACCCCGGACGCCGGATCAGGCAGAAGGGGTGCCCGGCCGGATCGGCGAAGACGTCGCCGCCGAGCGGGCGGGCCCCCAGGGCGACCACCGCCCCGGCCGCGGCCGCCGGGTCGTCGACCATCACGTCGAGGTGCATCTGCTGCGGCGTCGCCGGGTCGGGCCAGGTGGGCGCCCGGTGGTCCGGCGCGCGCTGGAACGCGATGCCCGAGGTGCGCTCGTCCGCCGAGACGACCACGAAGTCCTCGTCGCGGTAGGTGATCGGCCGGTCGAGCAGGCGGCTGTAGAACGCCGCCAGCGCCTCGGGGTCCGGGCAGTCCAGGATCAGATGGTGCAGACGACCGATGGCCATGCGGGGGATTATGCCGGGCCGGCCGGTCGGATCATCACCCCTCCGGGTGCGGCGAGAGATCCGGGCCGTGCTCGCCACGGCGCCGGCCGGGCCGTTCACGGGTCCTCAGCATGTGCGCCGGCCAGGGCCGGGACGTGATCGGAGCGCTGACCGGTCATCCCCGGGCCACCGACCTGCGGGCGCGGCTGGTCGAGCTCGATCCGGATGATGTGGACCGGGCGCGGCGACGATCGACGCCTGCGCGGCACTGTGCCGGGTGACCGTGGCCGGCGAGAGCTTAGGGGCCGGCGTCCACCAATGCGAGCAGGACCCTCCACCCCGGATGATGTCCGCCTGCTCGCCTTCGACATAGCGTCGCGGCCACACCTCGGGCGAGGAGAGCCGCAGATGAGGTCCTGGCGCCACCACTGCCGGACGGGTGTCGCCGCCGTCCTGGCAGGGTTTCTGGTCGGCGCCGTCGTGGGGTTGGCCGCCTGCGACGGCGGCGAGAGCGCCTCCGCCCCGCCCACGGCCCGGTCCTCGGAACGGTCCACCGGCCGGGCCGCGTCGGGCGAGCCGGCGGCCACGCGGTCACCGCAGTCCGGCCGGACGACCTCACCGACACCCGGCCAGGCGAGGACGCGGGAATCGTCGCAGGAGCCTGCCCGGGCGACGTCACCGGAGTCTCAGCGGACGACGGAGCCGGCCGGGGCGGCGACCGGGTCGCCGACGAAGACCGCCGTCGTGGCGCCTCCGCCGGCCCGCACCACCACACCGGCCGCGACGACGCCCGCTGCTTCGGCTTCCGCTGCGGGGGCAACCACCGGACCGTCGCACGTCGGGCCGTTCGGATGGGTCCTGCTGATCACGTTGACCGCCGCGGCGGTCATCGGCGGAATACTGGTCCACCGGTCGCACCAGCGGTCGGTATGGGACACCGAGGCCCGGGCCCTGGAGTCCGAGACCCGCGGCTTCACGATCACCAGGCTCGCGCCGGTGCTGAGCACGACGACCACCGGCCGCAGGGGCCTGGCCTGGCCTCCGGTGCGGGCCGGCCTGGCCGATCTCGTAGTGCGCTGGACCGCCCTGGCCGCCCGGGCTTCCGGCGAGGACCGGAGAAGCTGGTCGCTGCGCGTCGAGGCACTGCTGGAGGACCTGATCGCGGCAGTGGACGCCGAGAACGAGGCGCTGGCGGCAGGGCGTGACTGGATGCTCCTGCGTACCCGGGTCGATCGGGCCGAACAGGCTCTGGTCGCGGTTCTCTCGGGACAACCGCAGCCCGAACCACCCGCGGCGGGGGAGCCGGGGCCGTCGGCGTTCCCGACGTGACGACCCCGATCAGGAACCCGGTGCGTCCGCCCACCGCTGGTCGGCGACGCGGGGCGTACCCACTCCGGCCATCCGCAGGGCCGAGTACGCCCCAGCCACTTCGGCCGGCACGTCCACGTGGGCGATGAAGCCCCGCCCCGCCGGCCCGTACCCGTCCCGGTCGTCGGTGAGCCGGGGAATCTCGCCCATCAGCAGGGAGACGTAACGATCCAGCGGCCACATGCCCTCGGGCGGCGACCGGAAGCCCAGCTCGCCGTCGATCAGGTCGACGTACGTGCGGTGCGCGGCGAAGTTCACCACCCGCGCGGCGGGAGCGAGCAGGCGGAAGCCGGCGTCCATACGCCGCTGCATCGAGGCGTCCTGAATGATCAGGATCCGCCGGTGCGGCACCCCTGCGGCGGCGAGCAGGTCCAATGTGTGCCGTACGTTGCTGCCACAGTTCGTCGACTCGTGTTCCAGCAGGTCGACGTGGATGTCGTACCGCTCACGGAGGTAACGGTCGAAGAGGGCCGCCTCGGTCCGGCCCGCCACGTCGTTCCAGCCCATGCGGCGTCGCATCGCCGCACGCAGCACGTCGGTGGAGTGGCCCTGACCGCCGACGATCATGAAGCGGGCGGCGATGTCGTCGGCGACGGCCCGGGCGAACAGGTCGCCCCCGGCGAGGATGCTGCCGCCGAACAGGACGGCCACCTCCACCCGGCCGCCGGCGGCTTCCTCGACCGCGTCGCGGCTGAGCACTGCGGCATCGCGCTGCGCGCAGAAGTCGACGAGGATGTTCAGGTCCGCGGCGATGTCCGTTCCGGTCACGGACCAGAGGCTAGCCGCGGCCGGCCGGCAAGAGGGACGGATCGACGGAGGAGCGGAGCATCGATGCGCGCCATCTGGATCACCAAGGCGGGCGGGACCGAGGTCCTGGAGGTACGCGAGACCCCCGACCCGCAGCCCGGCCGGGGAGAGGTGCGCATCGCGGTCCGCGCCGCGGGGCTGAACTTCGCGGAGGTCATGGCCCGGCAGGGCCTCTACCCGGACGCGCCCAAGCCGCCGTGTGTCGTCGGCTACGAGGTGGCCGGCGTCGTCGATGCCCTCGGGGCGGAGGTCAGCGGCCTCGAGATCGGTCAGCGGGTGCTCGCCCTCGTGCGGTTCGGCGGTCACGCCGACACCGTGTGCGCGCCCGCCGAGCGGGTGCTGCCGATGCCCGACGACCTCAGCTTCACGGAGGGGGCGGCGCTGCCGGTCAACTACCTCACGGCGTACCACATGCTGTTCCGCGTGGCGAACCTTCGCCCCCGGGACCGGGTGGTGGTGCACATGGCGGCCGGAGGCGTCGGGATCGCGCTGCTCCAGCTGTGCCGGACCGTCCCGGACGTCGTCACGTTCGGCACGGCGTCCGCCGGCAAGCACGACGTCCTGCGCGAGGAGGGCTGCACCCATCCCATCGACTACCGCACCGAGGACTACGTGAAGCGGGTGCGCGAGCTCACCGGCGGTGAAGGCGTCGACCTCGTCCTCGACGCGCTCGGCGGCCGGGACTGGAAGCGGGGGTTGCGGCTGCTGCGCCCGGTCGGCCAGCTCGTCGCGTACGGCTTCGCCAACCTCAGCGGCGGTGAGCGGCGCAGCGTCCGCCGGCTGGTCGGTCAGCTCAGCGGCGTGCCGCTGCTGACGCCGTTCGGGATGATGGACCGCAACCACACCGTCAGCGGCGTCAATCTCGGGCACCTGTGGGACCGCTCCGACCTGCTGCGCGAGGAACTGGCGGCCCTGCTCGACCTGTGGCGCAAGGGCGCCGTCCGGCCGCGCGTCGACGGGGTGTACCCGTTCGAGGAGGCCGCCGCGGCGCACCGGCGGATCGGCGAGCGCCGCAACATCGGCAAGGTCGTCCTGGTTCCCTGACGCGGCTAAGGTCCGGAGCCCGGCGCGCCCGCAGGAGTACGCCGGGGCCGACGGGCCTTCTGTTCGTAGAGGCGCGCGTCCGCGTGGCCGTACAGGGTGTCGAAGTCGTCGCCGTGCCGGCCGAACGCCGCGGTTCCCACGCTGGCCGGAGTGCGCCGGGCCAGCGCCCGGCGCAGATCCTCTGCCGTCGGCTCGGCGCCGCCGTCCGGGTCGGCGCCGGTCAGGACCACGAATTCGTCGCCGCCGAGCCGGCCGACGAGGTCGTGCCGTCGTACGCCGGCCTGCAACGTCGCGCCGACCCAGCGCAGCAGGTCGTCGCCCTCGGCGTGCCCGGCCGTGTCGTTGAGCTGCTTGAACCCGTCTAGATCGAAGATCATCAGGGTGGGGCGGGAGCCGGCCCGGTGGGCGTCGCCGATCGCGGCCGTGAAGCGTTCGGTGAAGCCGCGCCGGTTCAGGCAGCCGGTGAGGGCGTCGCGTTCCGACAGGCGGGTCACCAGCGCCCGCTGCCGGGCGGCGGCGAGGCCCTGGGCCGCGCAGGCCGCCGACACCACCACCATGCTCATCAGGTGGATGACGACGTACCAGGTGCTGGGCGCGCCCTGGACGACGGCCATCACGACATACGCCACGCAGACGGAGAGGAAGATCGGCAGGGCGGCGCGCAGCCTCGTCCCGAGCATGATCAGGGGGATGGAGCACAGGAGCCCGGCGGCGAGCGGGGAGCCGACGCCTCCGTCCAGCGCCGCGACCGCCGCGGCACTGCCGTACCAGCACAGCGCCAGGCCGGTCATCACCGCACGGGCCCGTCCCGACCGGCTCAGCCGGTCCGCCAGAGCGACGGCCAGGACACCCAGGATGATCCCGTCCAGGGCCAGCGCCGCAATGGCCACCTGGTGAGGATGCTGCGGCGCGAAGACGAGCAGGTAACTCATGGCGACGGCACCCTTGAGGGCCGACACCAGCCCGGTGTCGGCGATCGAGTGCCGGCGACGCTCGAGCCGGGACACGCTGGCCGGCGTCTGCACGGGCAGACGGGCGCATGCTTCGGCCACGGCCCCCGCGGTCGGCGTCCGGCGCTCGCGGACGGCCTTGTCGCGGTAGAGGCGCACGTCGGCGAGGCGGGTGAGGTCCGCGGCCGTGACCCCGTCGGCCGGCGCGGCCGCGATCCCGATACTCGCCGGCGCCGCGACGCCGAGCGCGGCACGCAACCGCCGGACGACGACGGCCGCGTCCTCCGGCGCCGTGTCCGGCAGCAGGACGGCGAACTCGTCGCCACCCAGACGGCCCACCACGTCGCGCCGGCGCACCCCCTGACGCAGCGTGTGCCCGACCCAGGTGAGCAGGTCGTCGCCGGTGCGGTGCCCGTACGAGTCGTTGATCTCCTTGAACAGGTCGAGGTCCACGAGCACCAGCGTGAGCGGCGTTCCGGCAAGGTCGGCGGCTGCGAGTTCCTCGGCGAACCGCCGGTCGAAGCCCCGACGGTTCAGGCACCCGGTCAGGGCGTCCGTCCGCGAGATCTCCGCCAGCCGGCGTCGCAGCGAGGCCAGGGCCCCGGCATGGCGCAGGGCCAGCAGCGCCACGCCGGCGAACGCGATGCTGCAGAGGACGGGATACGCGGGTGGGACGGGCCGCCCGGTGCCGGCCACCACCGCGTATGCGGCGAGGTCGAGAGCGCCCGCCACGAAGAAGACCCGGGGCGGGACCAGAACTGCCAGGTAGATGAGGTAGAACGGCAGCAGTTCCCCGAGCGGTGTGCCGGCACCTCCGTCCAGCACGCCGAGCGCCGCGAGCCCGGCGATCGTCGCGACGATGCCGAGCACCTGCGCCGGGAGGCGCCACCGCGAGGGGGCGATGACCCGGGCGGCCCACCAGCCGACCGCCAGCACGGCGAGCATGCCGCCGATGACCGCGAGCATGGCCGACCGATGGCGGTGCTCGGGGCTCGCCAGCAGGTACGCCGCGGCCATGAGCGGCCCGGCCGCGCCGAGCAGGGCGCTCGTGCGGATCGCGCGCGAGCGGCCGGGGCCCGGCGCCGACAGGGCGGGGCTCGACAGGGTGGTCATGTCAGACGCTCACGGGCTCCTCTTGGCGGTCCTCCTCTCATCGGCGGGGTCCTGCGGGAGATGAGAGAAGGGCGCAGTCAGGCGAGCCGGGCGAGAATGTGCGCGCCGTGCAGCTGGGCAGTGCCTTCCGCGGGGCGGCCGTGATGGGCCGCCCACAGGGCGGACTCCACCTTGCGGGCCACGCACCAGGCCGCGATCCGCGCCGGATCGAGGTCGAGCTCACCGGCCAGCAGCGCGATCCGGTCGCGCAGGATCCGGGCCGGATCCGGGTACGCGTACGGGTCGTCGACCTGGTCCAGCAGCGGCCACAGGTCGTACGCCGGATCACCGATCATCGGCTTCGGGTCGATCGCCAGCCAGCCGCCGCCCGTGGCCAGGATGTTGCCGGGGTTGAAGTCGCCGTGCACCACCACCTCGTGCGGCGCGGACGCCGGCAGGTCGTGCAGCAGGCGGGCGCCCTCGGCGACGAGGCCGGGGTCGTAGCCGGGACGCAGCCGCGCCATGCGTTCCTCGACCAGGTCCGCCCAGTCCGCGGTCACGTCGACCAGCGACTCGATCGGGTCGGCGGGGGAGGCCTCCGGCAGTCCCGCCGACCACAGCAGGCGCAGCAACCCGGCGCCGACGCGCAGGCGCTCGGACGCCGGCCGGGCGTCGTCGGCGAGGCGGCCGCCCGGGTCGCAGCGCTGCAGGATCAGGGCGTGGCGGCCGGGGTCGTGGCCCAGCAGGCGGACCGCGCCGCGGCCCGCCCACAGACGCAGGGCGGCGGGCTCGGCGTACATCTCGCGGTGCGGCCAGCCGATCTTGACGATCGCCGGGGTGCCGTCGGGCAGGGTCGCCGGCGCCACCCAGCTGCAGCTGCCGCCGTCCAGGGCGGCACCGAGGGTCAGGCCGAAACGGTCGCGTACCTCGTCGATGAGCCCGGGCAGGGCGGCCAGCCAGCGCCGGGCCTCGGGGTTGCGGGACAGCTCCCGCACCACCGGCAGATCCGGGGGGACGGTCACCATGCGATCGGCGCGTAGTCCTTGAGGAAGCAGCCGTACAGGTCCTCGCCACGCTCGCCGCGGACGACCGGGTCGTACACCCGGGCGGCGCCGTCGACCAGGTCCAGCGGGGCGTGGAAGCCCTCGTCGGCGAGGCGCATCTTGGTCGGGTGCGGGCGCTCGTCGGTGATCCAGCCGGTGTCGACGCTGGTCATCAGGATGCCGTCGGCGAACATGTCCTCGGCGCTCGTACGCGTCAGCATGTTCAGCGACGCCTTCGCCATGTTGGTGTGCGGGTGCCCCGCGCCCTTGTAGCCGCGGTTGAACACGCCCTCCATCGCCGACACGTTCACCACGTACCGGCGGGGGAACGGGGAGCGGGTCATCGCCGCGCGCAGGCGGCTCACCAGGATGAACGGGGCGGTGACGTTGCAGAGCTGCACCTCCAGCAGCTCCAGCGGGTCGACCTCGTGCACCCGGTCGCTCCAGCTGTTGGTGGGGGCCAGGTCGGGCACGAGCCCACCGGCGTCCACGGCGGTGGCGGCCGCGATGCGCTCGGGGCTGGCCGAGCCCCCGGTCAGGGCGAGCGCCGTCAACGCGTGCGGGCTGAAGGTGGCCTGATCGACGGCGCCGGTGAGCGCCTTGGGGTGCAGCGCCGGGTCGTGGCCGCCCAGGTACTCCAGCTCCGGCAGCGGGCCGCCGGGCAGCGGCGCCGACTCGGCCGCCACCAGGGCACCGTACGAGCCGGGCGAACGCCGTACCGTCTGGGCCGCGTTGTTGATCAGAATGTCGAGCGGGCCGCGGGCCGCGACCGCATCGGCCAGGGCGACCACCTGGGCGGGGTCCCGCAGGTCGATGCCGACCACCCGCAGCCGGTGCAGCCAGTCGGCGCTGTCGGGCATGGCCGCGAACCGGCGGACCGCGTCGTTGGGAAAGCGCGTGGTGATCGTCGTGTGGGCGCCGTCGCGCAGCAGCCGCAGCGCGATGTACATGCCGATCTTCGCGCGGCCGCCGGTGAGCAGCGCCCGCCGCCCGGTCAGGTCGGTCCGCGCGTCGCGCCGCGCGTGGTTGAGCTCCGCGCAGGCCGGGCAGAGCTGGTGGTAGAAGGCGTCGACCTGGGTGTACCGCTGCTTGCAGATGTAGCAGCCGCGCGGCTGCTTGAGCGTGCCGGCGACGCGGCCGGTGGTCGCGGTCGTCAGTGCCAGACCCGCGGTCTCGTCGTCGATCCGGGTGGGTGCGCCGGTCGCGGTCGCGGCGGTGACGGCCCGGTCGTTCGCGAGTACGGCGTCCCGGCGGTCCCGGCGGCGGCGCAGCTTCACCGTCTTGAACAGGCCGGCGGTGGCCCGGCGTACGGCGACGGCGTCGGGGTGCTCGGGATCCAGCGCCTCCGCCTCGGCGATCACGGCGAGGCAGTCCGCGAGGCGCGCGGGGTCGATGCCGGGCGCGCGCTCGTCTCCCGCGGCGTGCGGCGGCGCGGCTTCGGCGCGTCCGCTGGAGGCAGCGGTCTCGTCAACTGTCGCGGTCATGCTCATCCCGTTCGGTAGTACCCCAACACTCGCAGGGCACTGTACTGACCCGGCCGCCCGAACGGCTCCTCGGTGGGGGAGGAATGGTGCCTTTCCGCCCGTATCGACCGGACTGCGGGTCAGGGTGCGGGGTCACGGTGGTCGGCGAGATCGGCGGTACGGCCCTGTCCGCCGGTCCCGGACGTCTCCGGCGCCGTGGC
>NZ_JBITLP010000008.1:67404-429766 GCF_044465265.1 Actinoplanes sp. NPDC049681 | reverse complement strand
CGTGCCGAGTTGACTGGCGCCGTGGCCGAGTTGACTGGCGCCGTGGCCGAGTTGACTGGCGCCGTGGCCGAGTTGACTGGCGCCGTGGCCGAGTTGACTGGCGCCGTGGCCGAGTTGACCGGCGCCGCGGCCGCACCGGCCGGTGGCGGGGCCGCACCGGCCGGTGGCGGGGCAGCCCGCGCCGAGAGGTCGGCCGCGGGCCGGAAATCGCCGAGGTTCTGGGGCCGCCGGCCGGCGCCGCCGTAGGACGGACCGGCATCCGCGCCCGGGTGCGCCGGCGGCACCGACGCGGTCGTCCGGGCCGGGGCGGCCGGTGCCGGCTGCGTCGGCGTGGACACCGGAGCCGCCGGCGGCGGGAAGGGGCCGGGCAGCTGTTCCTCGAGGGTGATCCGGTCCGGCCCGGGCACCGGCGCGGATCCGGCCACGGGCAGGCCCGCGACCGGCAGCCCGACCACGGCAGTCCACGGGGCGGGCTCGCCCACCGGCTTCCCGTCCTCGGCAGGCAGAGACGCCGACGGCCCGGCGACGACCGCGCCCGGCCCGGCGACGACGGCGCCCGGCCCGGCGACGACGGCGCCCGGCCCGGCGACGACCGCGCCCGGCCCGGCGACGACCGCGCCCGGCCCGGCGACGACCGCGCCCGGCCCCGCGACGACCGTCCCCGGCCCCGCGACGACCGTCCCCGGCCCGGCGACGGGCACCGGCGCCGTCCCCGGTCCGGCGGCGGGCGGTGGCGGCATCCCCGGCCCGGTGGCGGGCAACAGCGCCGGTTTCGGAGCCGCATTCGTCTCGGGCGCCGCGTGCCGGCCCACCGACACCGTCGGGAACAGTTCCTCGTCCTCGTACTCCGCCAGGCCGGCCCGCTCCTGGAGCCGGCGCAACGGCCCCGGCGCCCACCAGGCCGCGTCGCCCATCAGCCGCAGGACGGCCGGGACCAGCAGCATGCGGACCACGGTGGCGTCCAGGAACAGCGCGATGATCATCCCGACGCCGACGAAGCGCATGGTCGACACCGAGGAGAGGGCGAAGGCGCCGGTCACCACGATGAGCAGTACGGCCGCCGCGCTAATCACGCGGCCGGTGCGGGCCAGGCCCGTCGTCACCGCCTCCGCCGTCGAGGCGCCGCGGGTGCGGGCCTCCACCATGCGCGAGAGCAGGAACACCTCGTAGTCGGTGGAGAGGCCGAAGACGACTGCCGCCATGAGGACCACGATGCCGGCCTCGAGCGGGGCGGGGGTGACCCGCAGCAGGTCCGCGCCGTGGCCGTCCTGAAAGATCCACACGAGGATGCCGAAGGTGGCGCTCAGGCTCAGCGCGCTCATCAGCACCGCCTTGATCGGCAGCAGGACCGAGCCGAACGCCAGGAACATGAGCAGCAGGGTGGCGCCGATCAGCAGGGCCACCATCAGCGGAAGGCGGTCCGCGGTGGCCGCCAGGCTGTCCACGTTGCGGGCCGTCGTGCCGCCCACGAGCAGCTGCGAGCCGGTCGGCGGGCGCAGGTCGCGGATGCGGTCGACCGCCGTACGCGCCGCCGCGCTGAACGGGTCCTTGTCGGCGAGCGTCGCCGTGTACGTGACGACGTCGCCGCCCTTGCCGCCCGGGGTGACCGCCGCGATGCCGGGGACCTTCTTCACCTCGTCCGCGAACGGCCGGGTGTCCGTCAGGCTGCCGCGGAGCACGACCTGGATGCCGGCGCTGCTCAGGGCGGGATAGTCGCGCTTGAGCGTCTCGACCGCCTGCCGGGCCGGTTCGGTGGCCGGCAGCACCCGCTCGTCGTTCTCGCCGAACTGCACGCCGCGGATCGGGGCCGCCAGCACCAGCAGGCCGGCGAGGATGGGCAGCGCTACCAGGACCGGGCGGCGCAGCACCGTGTCCGCGAGGGCGGCCCAGCCCGTACCCGCGGCACGGCTGCGGCGGCGCGGCAGACGTACCGGAAGCTTGTCGACACGGTGACCCAGGACGGCCAGCAGCGCGGGCAGCAGGGTGAGGGACAGCAGGGCGGCGAGCGCGACGGCGGCGAGGCCGCCGTAGGCCAGCGACTTGAGGAAGCCCTGCGGGAAGAGGAGCAGCCCGGCCAGGGCGATCATCAGCAGCGTCGCGGAGAAGAGCACGGTGCGTCCGGCGGTCGCGACGGTACGGGTGACCGCCTGCGCCGGCGTCCGCCCGAAGCCCTGCTCCTCCCGGAACCGCCCCACCATGAACAGCCCGTAGTCGATGGCCATGCCCAGCCCCAGCAGACTGGCCACGTTGACGGCGAACGAGTTGACGTCGTGGCTGCGCGCAATCGCGTTCAGCACGCCCAGCGAGCCGAGCACCGCGCACCCGCCGACCAGCACCGGCAGCGACGCGGCGACCAGCGAGCCGAAGATGAACAGCAGCAGGATCAGCACGACGGGTAGGGAGACGGCCTCGGCGAACGCGAGGTCGTCGGTCGAGCGGGCGGCGGACGCGTCCCCGAGCGGTGCGGCCCCGGCGAGCTGGACGGTGGCCCCGGCGACCGACAGCTTGTCGTCGATCTCGCGGAACCTGTCGAGCTTCTCGCCGTCGTCCTCGCCGGTCAGCGTCAGGACGGCGACCGCGCTCCTCCGGTCCGCCGCGGCGTACTGCGCGGTCCGGCCGGGCCAGTAGCCGGTGACCGCGGCGACCGACGACTTCGGCAGGGCGGCGAGCCGGGCCTGGATCCGCCGGCCCAGCGCCGGGTCGTCGATCGAGCCCTGCGCCGGCCGGTAGATCACCACGACGTCGCCGTCCTGGGGGCCCAGCTGCGCGCGGACCACGGCGGCGGCGCGGCTCGACTCGCTGCCCGGGTCGGTGTAGCCGCCCTCGGAGAGCCGATCGAACACGCCCGTGCCCCAGATCCCGGCGGCCACGACCGCGATGATCGCGCTCGCGAGCACCGCCCAGCGGAACCGGGCCACGAATGAGCCCCACCCGGCGACCAACGAGAAACTCCCTGCAGGGATCAGCGCAGTGTCGCCGCTTCCAATGCGACGCCACCGCAGTCGGAACTGAACGAGTCCTCCGTGACCCAGCTGACGTTGATCTTGCCGTCCTTCGGCGCCCGGTACGTCACGACGAAGGCGACCGTGTCCAGGTTGCTGCCGCGCTCCTCGAAGCTGCTGCCGGCCGTCGGTCCGCCGGTGGACAGCTTGGCGGTGATCCGGCCGCGCCCGGCGAGGGCGCCGACGTACACCTTGAGCGTGCGCGTCGAGGTGCTCGCCGGCGCCGAGATGGTGAAGCCGTTGCCCTTGCCGCAGGTGCGGATGCCGGTGGGGGTGCCGTCGGAGTTGCTCACTGGGGAGCCGCCCCGCCAGGAGAAGCGCTGCGGGCTGAAGGCGTGCCGGAATCGCGGTGCGGTCGGCGCGCCCTCGAGGATGGCGAAGTCACCGTCCGACTTGCGTTCCAGCGAGAAGGTGCTCTGCTCGCCCCAGTGCACCCAGTCGCGGGTGCCCTCGTTGGAGAGGTCGACCACGGCCGTGATGCCGGTACGGGCGATCGAGACGGATCCCGCGAACGGCGAGGGGCTCTCCTTGCGTTCCGGCGGCTTCGTGGTCGTCTCGCTGGGCGACGGCGACGGGCTGTCGGAGGCGCTGGGCAGCGGGATGGGGAACTGGTTGGGCGGGTTGAGCGGCACGTCGCCCAGTGCGGGTGGCTGCACCGGCGGGATGGCGTTCTTGTCGTCGTTGCGGACCGCCCGCGTGATGATCAGGCCGAACGCGATGACGATGAGCACGCCGGCGAGGATCACGGCGGCGGGCATGAGGAACTCGCTCATCCTCCGGGGCCGGTCGTCGAGCAGCTCGGGCGGCACGGCCGCGCCGCGGCGGCCCGCCGTGCGGTAGCCGTAGCCGCTGCGGGGTGAGGCAGCCGGATAGGGCCTGCGGTGCGCGGCGTCGGACGGGCGCTCCCCGGGCTGTGGCTGGCGACCTGTCGTACGGTCGTCGTCCGGCAACCGACCCTCCCCGGTCGTTCGCGGGCGCACGCCGGTCGCCGCTGGCGGCCGGGCAAGTTGTCCCTGGTCCTGGTGCTGTGCTCAATCGGTACGGGCGGTGAGCGGCCGCCGTCATGCGGTTGGGGGAGTACACCGTCTCACCTTCTGTGAGTGACGGAGAAGAGCGAAATGAGTAACGAGCCGTTTAGTTGATCACTCGGGTCGGCGGTTCGGCGGAGGTCCGGGCGAACGGATGTCCGCCGAGGAAGTACGGTGTCCGAAGTTTCCTATCCGACGGGAGAAGCGGTACAGATGAGTGGTCAGGACCAGACTGCCGGCAAGCGTCGCGGCCAGGCGCTCTCGGGCGCCCTCGCCGGAGTCGCGGTGATCGCCGTGCTCGTCGCGGTCTTCGTCGGCATCCAGATGTCGGACGACGACAAGGGGAAGCAGAGCGCGGCACCGGCCGCCGCCACCGAGCCCGCCCCGGCTCCCAGCGAGCCGGCCGCCGCCGCGCCGAGCGCGCCGCCCGCGCAGACCGCCCTCGACCCGGCGCTGAAGGAGAAGCCGGTCGTCAAGGCGGGCAAGGGCGACGTCACCAAGCTGGTCGTCAAGCAGCTCGTCGCCGGCAAAGGCCCCAAGCTGACCGCCGGGCAGACCATCCAGGCGAACTACGTCGGCGTGACGTACAAGGACGGCAAGCAGTTCGGCTCGTCGTGGGAAAGCGGGCAGCCGGCCGAATTCCCGGTCGGCGTCGGCCAGCTGATCAAGGGCTGGGACGAGGGCCTCGTCGGCGTGCCGGTGGGCAGCCGGGTGCAGCTGGACATCCCCGCCGACCTCGCGTACGGCGAAAACGCCACGGGCGGCCGTCCCGCCGGTGACCTGCGTTTCGTCATCGACGTGCTGGCCGCGCAGTAACCCTCAGAGCTCGCGTACGACGACATCCGCCTGACGGGGGCGGCCCGCCGCGACGGGCCGCTCCTCGACGGTGTACTTGAGGTCCCGCAACGTCGTGAGCAGCTCGTCCACCGAGCCGGGCGCCACGCCCTCCTCCGCCAGCGCGCGTACCAGCCGGCCCTTGGTGGCCTTGTTGAAGTGGCTGACGACCGAGCGGCGCGGCTCGCCGTCGACGATCCGCTCGTGCAGCACCCGCAGCGCCACCGCCTGCGGCCCCGGCGTCCACATCGACGCGTACGCCCCGGAGCGCAGGTCCAGCACCGGTCCGCCGGCGGGCACGTGCCGGGTCAGGGCGGTCTTCCAGTACGGCGTGAGCCCCCCGATCCCCGGCAGCGTGACCCCGGCCGAGCACCGGTACGCCGGGATCCGGTCGGTGAGCCGTACGACGCCCCACAGCCCGGAGAACACGACGGCCCGGTCCGCCACCCACGCCCGCGCTTCCCGGGCGAGGGTCGCGACGTCGAGCGCCTCGTAGAGCACTCCGGTGTAGACCTCGGCCGCGGGCGCCGCGGGTGCGGTGGCCAGGCCGGCGTTGCGCTCGAGCTCGCCGCGCTGCCCGGCGCTGAGGCCGAGCACCTCGAGCGACTCCGCGACCGCGCGGGCGCTGCGCCGCCGGCTCATCGCGGCCAGCTTGCCGAGCACGCGCTTGCGGGCGGTGGCGAGCTTCGGCAGCCAGAGCGCGGCCGGGTCGACCGGCTCCCCGGCGGACGGCGCGGTCTTTCCCTCGGACGGCGGCAGCAGGATGAGCACGCCGCGAGATTACAAGGCCGCAGGCCGGTCACCCCGGCGGCGTTCCGGCGAGCGCGTCGGCCACGCTCGGATAGACGGCCAGGGTGGGCACGAGGCCTACCGTGCGCAGCAGGCCGTGCAGCCATTCGCCGGGAGCGGCGAGGCGCACCCAGCCCCCGGACGCCGCGGCGCGCTGGTGGCCGAGCACGAAGGCGCTGAGCCCGGTCGAGTCGCAGAAGTCGACGCCGGACAGGTCGACGACCACGCGCGGGTGGGG
The DNA here is from genome assembly GCF_044465265.1 of Actinoplanes sp. NPDC049681. Taxonomy (NCBI): domain Bacteria; kingdom Bacillati; phylum Actinomycetota; class Actinomycetes; order Micromonosporales; family Micromonosporaceae; genus Actinoplanes; species Actinoplanes sp. NPDC049681. The sequence continues at coordinate 423,875 of NZ_JBITLP010000008.1, read as the reverse complement.
CCGCTCGAGCACCTGGTCCATGGTGGTGCGCAGGACCGGCGCGGTGTCCAGGTCCAGGTTGCCGCGGACGGTCACGACGACGGTGTCGTCCGGATTGCCGATGACGGACACGTGCACGGTCGGTCTCCTCGCATCGACGGAGACTTCCCTCTGCCCACTCAGGGTCGCTGCGGAACCTGCGGGACCGTGATCGTCGTCCGGACCGTCGCCTGGTCGATCTCCGTGGTCCGGACGGTGAAGGTGACGTCGTAGGTGCCGGGCAGCGGGAACGTCAGCGCGCCGACCGCGTCGTTGCGGGGGTCGAGCGGGAGCATCGGCTGCGTCACCGGTTCGAGGTCCTGCCCGCGCAGCCGGGTGGTCACCGTCCACTCCTGGGCAGCCAGCGGCTTGCCCTCCGGCGTGTACGTGAACCCGTGCACCGTGTTGTTCTCGCCGAGCTCGACCGGATACACGTAGTACTGCAGGGTGAACAGGCCCGAGGTGAGCGTGCCCGACACGCCCTTCTCGGTGGTGGCCACCCGCTCGGCCGTCGCGGCGCGCCCCGGGGTGGTCTGCACCAGCACGCCGCTCAGCCCGAGCACCACCACGGTCGCCACGAGCTCGATGCCGACCGTGCGGCGCAGCGGCCCGGGCCCGGTGGTGGTCACCCACGAGCGCCGCACGAACCGCCGGGCCACCGCCGCCACGGCGAGCACGCCCGCCAGAATCGCGATCTTGCCGAGCAGGATCCGGCCGTACGCGGTGGTCCAGAGCGCACCGAACGAGCCCAGCTGGACCACGGCCTGGACCACGCCGGCGCCGGTCAGCCACACCACGGCCAGCGCGGCCCAGCGCGACCAGACCGGCAGGATCCGGCCGAGGACCCGCGGGTGCGCCCGGCGCAGCAGGAAGACCGACAGGGTCACGAGGCCGCCGAGCCACGTGGCCATCGCGGCGATGTGCACGACGTCGGCGGCGACGATCGCGCCCGGCAGCGGTGACTCGGCGGCGTGCCCGCTCAGCGGCCAGGTCGTCAGCCCGGCGACGCCGAGCGCGATCAGGACCGCACCGCGGCGGCGGCCCCCGGTGCCGTGCAGCACCGGCGGCAGCAGCGCCGCGACGGCCGCCAGCACGGCCAGCCGGGCCAGCAGGGCGATCCCGTACGGGCTGGCCAGCACGTCCGCCAGCTCGGTCACCGACACGTCCCACCAGGGGGCGCCGCTGCTGGCGGGAGCCTGGGTCCACAGCCCGCCGAGGGTGGCCGCGGCGGTGCCGATCAGGCCGGCCCGTACCAGCAGGGTGGGGCCGCGCCGGGACAGCCGGCGGGGCCAGAGCAGCGCCAGCAGCAGCGCCGGGCCGACGATCAGCGTCAGGCCGGCGTACCCGGCGATCCGGAATGCGGGACCGGCGACCGCGACCGACGGATGCTCACCGGTGGGGTCGCCCTCGGCGGGCCGCGCCGAGGGCGCGCCGACCGAGAAGGTCATGGCGCCGCCGACCGGGTGGCTGTCGGCGGAGATGATCCGGTAGCTGACCAGGTACGTGCCCAGCGGCTGCGCGGCGCGGCGGACCTGGATGCGCAGCAGCGGGCCGGCCGCGGTGACCGTGCCGGTGATCCGCTTGCCGTCCGGGGCGAGCACCTGGGTCCGCCCGGGCACCGGCGTGACCGCCTCGCTGAAGCGCACGACGATCTCGTCCGGCGGCGCGCCCACCACGCTGCCCGGCTCCGGCGTCGCGCTCACCAGCGCCGCGTGCGCGCTCGCCGGCGCGGCCGGAAGCACGACGGCGAGACCCATCAGGAGCATGATGAGTACGCGAAAAGCCCGCGGCCCCCCGACCGCCCTCACCCCTGTCACGCGAGGTAGTTCGGATCCGCACGGGGAAAGGTTCAATCCGAGCAGCGACGCTACGATCCGGGCAGATCCACGCCCTCAAGGAGGCCCCTCGATGTCCGTGCACCCCCGCGCCGGCACCCCCGCCGATTCCCGCGACACCATCGACGTACCCCGGGTGGTCCTCAGCTACTACACCGAGCACCCCGACCCGCAGGCGGTCGAGCAGAAGGTCGCCTTCGGCACCTCCGGCCACCGCGGATCCAGCCTCCGGACCGCGTTCAACGAGGACCACATCGCCGCCACCAGCCAGGCCATCGTCGAGTACCGCCGCGACCAGGGCACCGACGGCCCGCTGTACCTCGGCCGCGACACCCACGCCCTCTCCGAGCCGGCCATGGTGACGGCCCTGGAGGTGTTCGCCGCCAACGACGTCCAGGTGCGGATCGACAGCCGGGACGGTTACACCCCGACGCCGGCGCTGTCGCACGCCATCCTCACGTACAACCGCGGCCGCACCGGTGGGCTCGCCGACGGCGTCGTCGTGACGCCGTCGCACAACCCGCCCGACGACGGGGGCTTCAAGTACAACCCGCCGAACGGCGGCCCGGCCGACACCGACGCCACCCGGTGGATCCAGGACCGGGCGAACGCGCTCATCGCGGCCGGGCTCAAGGACGTCCGCCGGGTCGGCGCGGCCAAGGCCCGCGCCGGCGACCTGGTGTCCGGCTACGACTACCTCTCCGCGTACGTGGACGACCTCGGCTCGGTCATCGACATGGAGGCGATCCGGGCCGCGGGGGTGCGCATCGGCGCCGACCCGCTGGGCGGCGCCTCGGTGGCCTACTGGGGGGAGATCGGCGAGCGGTACGGGCTCGACCTGACCGTGGTGAACCCGGACGTCGACCCGACCTTCCGGTTCATGACGCTGGACTGGGACGGCAAGATCCGGATGGACTGCTCGTCGCCGTACGCGATGGCCTCGCTGATCGCCCAGAAGGACCGGTTCCAGCTGGCGACCGGCAACGACGCCGACGCCGACCGGCACGGCATCGTGACGCCCGACGGTGGGCTGATGAACCCGAACCACTACCTCGCGGTGGCGATCTCGTACCTGTTCCGGGTCCGCACCGACTGGCCCGGAGGCGCGGCGATCGGCAAGACTCTGGTCTCCTCCTCGATGATCGACCGGGTCGCGGCGGACCTGGGCCGCACGCTCGTCGAAGTGCCGGTCGGCTTCAAGTGGTTCGTGCCGGGGCTGCTGGACGGCTCGGTCGGCTTCGGCGGCGAGGAGAGCGCCGGCGCGTCGTTCCTGCGCCGCGACGGCGGCCCATGGAGTACCGACAAGGACGGCATCCTGCTCGACCTGCTCGCCTCGGAGATCCTCGCGACAACCGGCCGGACGCCCAGCCAGCACTACGCCGACCTGACCGCGAAGTTCGGCTCGCCCGCGTACGCCCGCATCGACGCCCCGGCGACCCGGGAGGAGAAGGCCGTCCTCGGCAAGCTCTCCCCGTCGCAGGTGTCGGCGAAGGAACTCGACGGCGAGCCGATCACGGCGGTGCTCACCAGCGCGCCGGGCAACGACGCCCCGATCGGCGGGCTGAAGGTGGCCACCGAGTCCGGGTGGTTCGCCGCCCGCCCCTCCGGCACCGAGGACGTCTACAAGATCTACGCCGAGTCGTTCAAGGGCCCCGAGGCACTGGCCCGCATCCAGGAGGAGGCGCGCGCCGTGGTGTCGGCCGCGCTCAAGGGTTAGGCCGGACCAGGCCGAGGTTGTAGGCGACGATCGTCGCCTGCACCCGGTCGCGGACGCCGAGCTTGGCGAGCAGGGCGTTGACGTGCGCCTTCACGGTGCCGGTCGTGATGCCCAGCGCCGCGCCGATCTCGGCGTTCGACAGGCCACCGGCGATGCTGACCAGCACCTCGCGTTCGCGCGGGGTCAGCCCGTCCAGGCGCGGATCGTCGCGGGCGGCGGCGACCAGCCCGCCCGTGGCGAACGCGTCGATCAGCCGCCGGGTGACGGCGGGGCTGAGCATGGCCTCGCCGTCGGCCACCACCCGGATGGCGGCCAGCAGGTCGGCCGGCTCGGTGTCCTTGAGCACGAAGCCGGACGCGCCCGCCTTGAGCGCCTCGTAGACGTACGCGTCCTGGTGGAACGTGGTCAGCACCAGCACCTTCGGCGGTTGCGGCGCGGTGGTCAGCCGGGCCGTGGCGGTCAGCCCGTCCATGCCCGGCATCCGGATGTCCATGAGGACGACGTCCGGCCGGACCCGGGCGGCGACCTCCAGCGCCGCGGCGCCGTCGCCGGCCTCGCCCACGATCGCCAGGTCGTTCTCGGCGTCCACGATGGCCGCTATCCCGGCCCGCACCATCAGCTGATCGTCGACGACCATCACGCGGGTTGCGATGACGTCACCTCCCCGTTCGGCAGTGTGATCTCCGGGCTCGCGCCCGTGGTCAGGGCGCCGCCGACGGCCGCCAGGCGGGCACGCAGCCCCGCGGCCACCTCGCCGCCGGGGTCGGTGGGCATCGGCGTGACGCGGATCCGCAGCGGGTCAGCCGTGAGGTCCACCCGTACGGTCACCGGCCCGGTGTCCCCGGCCAGCAGCAGCTCCACGACCCGGTACGCGGACAGGTCCACGTCCGGGCCCAGCGCCCGTCCCGCGCCGGTCACCTCGAGGGTCACCGTACGGCCGTTGGCGCGCCACCGGTCGGCCAGGTCCGGCAGGGCGGCCAGGGTCGGCTGCGGGGTGCGGCCGTGGTCGGCCGGGTCGGCGGCCGGCGCCTCGCGCAGGTCGTTGAGCAGTCCGCGCATGCCGTCCAGGGCGGCCCGCGCCGACCGCAGCACCTGGTCGAGATCCCCGCGGTCGGCGGCCTCGGCGACCACCGCCGTGTCGCGCAGCACCGCGGCGCGCAGCCCGGCGGCGACCCGGGCCCGCTCGGCGCCCGCCTCGGCGACGGCCCAGGCGGTCAGCGCGGCGACCGCGTGGTTCTGCCGCAGGCGGTCCCGCTCGCGCCGGCGGCGCACCAGGAAACCGGTCAGCCACGCGCCGAGCACCCAGGAGCCGAGCGGGACGCCGGCGAACAGGATCATCACGACCAGCAGGAACGCGGGGGATTCCCCGGCGTCGTCGGCCGGCGGGTCGAGGACCAGGATCAGCGTGAGCGCCGGTATCGCCGTGACCAGCACCGCGAGCATGGACAGCCAGGAGAGCACCGGTTCCCGGCCGTAGCGGGCCACGGCGTGCACGGCGAGCACCTCCACACCCAGCGAGAGGCCGGCGATCCAGCCGTGGGTGAGGGAGAGAACGCCGACGGCGACCAGCGCGGGCCAGAGCCAGGTCGTGCCCACGGCGGCCGCCAGGACGATCCAGGGCCGGTCGCGCCGCCACATCAGCGGCGCCGCGTGCGCGATGATCAGAAGTACGGCCAGCGGGGCCTGCCCCGGTGTCAGGTAGCGCTCGCCGAGCAGGATCAGCAGGGCGACGACCGGTCCGACCAGGGCCAGCAGCAGCACCGCCGCGTCGATGAGCCGGTCGGCTCCCGGTCGCCGGCCGGTCGCGGCGGCGGGGGAGGGTACGGCCGGGAGCAGCGCGCGTACCTGCCATCCGCCGGCGGAGCGCGGCCCTGCCTCGAGGCTGCCGCCGAGCGCCTCGGCCCGCTCCCGCATGCCGGTGAGACCGCGACCGGAGCCGAGCCGGTCCGCGACCGTGCCGTCCGCCGTCGCGGCGCCGTCGTCGGTCACGGTCAGGTCCACCCCGCCGGGCACGTCCTGCAGCGCGACGGTGACGGTGGCTCCCGGCGCGTACCGCAGGGTGTTGGTGAGCGCTTCGCGGGCGATCCCGTAAGCGGCCTCGGCGACGGCCGGCGCCGGCTCCGCCCCGGCCGTGACCGTCACCCGCTGACCCAGCCTGCGGAAGCCCTCGGCCAGCTCCTCGAGCCGGGGACCGGCGGCGTCCGGGCCCACGTCCGGACGCTGCAGCAGGGCGACCAGCCGGTGCAGGGCGGCGAGCGTCTCCCGGCCGGTACGGGCGGCGAAGTCGCGCGCCTCGGCCACCAGCTCCGGCCGGGACGCTCCGATCCGCTGGGCGGCGGAGGCGATCACGACGATCGAGGTGAGGTGGTGCGCGGTGACATCGTGCAGCTCGCGGGCGAGCCGGTGGCGCTCGGTGTCCGCCGCCCGTGACCGGCGGTCCTCCGCCTCGGCCAGCTCCGCCGCCGCCCGGGCCCGGTCGGCGTGCCAGCGGTGCCGCGCCCGCCCCAGGGCCACGACGGTCACGTAGAACGCCACGAGCAGCGCCACCGCTGCCGGGTAGTCGGCGCCGAGCTCGTCGGTGGCCGCCACCAGCGCACACTGCCACCCGATCAGGCCGAGGACGGTCAGCAGTGTGGCGCGCTGGCTGCGGAGCACCGCCACGCCGTACAGCGCGATGACGTCGGCACCGCCGATCGCCGAGAGGGCGTCGGTCGGCAGACCCCACTCTCCGACGGTCAGCGCGACGACGATCACACCGGTCACCGCCACCGGCGCGGTACGCCGCCACAGCAACGCCACCGACGCGACCACGGTGACCGCCACGGCCGTCGCCGCAGCCAGCGCCGACACGTGTTCCCGCTCCAGGTACGGCAGCCCGGGCCAGGTCGTGAGCTGCAGAAGAGCGAGCACGACGGGCAGCACCCAGACCGGAATCCGTTTCATGACGCCTGCGACCCTAGGCGGCGTACGCACGCCCGCACATCGGTCTCCGGGTCCAACCGGATCTCTATCGCAGGTTAGGGCAGCTCCGTCGCGCTCGCGGCGGTGGCGGCCCGGATGCGGTAATTCTCAGCTTCCCTGCCCGTACGCCGACTGGAACACCGCCAGGACCAGCAGCGACAGGGAGTCGTACGCAGCATGACCACGCCGACCACGCGGGTGGGCCGCCGGCGCGCGCAGAAACAGGCCCGGCCGGGTCTGCTGCCGCCCGCCGCTGCCCTCGGCGCGGTGGTGTGGGTGCTGGTGTGGCTGGTCATGCGAGATGCCGACGACTCCATGCGCGCCGGGTACGCGGCAGGGCCGGTCGCCATGGCCGCCGCGTACCTCGCCTGCCGCCGGATCGGCGTCATGATCGTCGTCGCCCGGCCGATCCGCGGGTTCTGGCGGCTGTTCTCGCACGCCGCGCTCTGCGTCGGCATCGGGGCGGCCCTGATGGTGGCCCTCTCCAACAACCGGCCGGGGATCTCGCCGTTGGTGGCGGGGCCGGTGCTCATCGGTGTCGTCCTGCTGATGCTGGCGTTCCTGCACCTGCCGCGCGAGAAGCGGTCGTTGCAGCGCTGGGCGCAGCTGTTCCTGGACGGCGCCACGGTCGCCGTCGCGGGCGCCCTCATCTTCTCGTACGTCATCGTCGAGCTGGCCCCGCCCGCCACCGACCGCGTGACCCAGCAGGGTGCCGCCGTGGTCGGGGTCGGAGGCCTCATCGCGCTGGTGGTGATCGGCCGGGCGGCGATGAGCCCGGCCAGCGTGGTCGACTCGGTGGCGCTGCGGATCGTCACGGTCGCCCCGCTCACCGGGGTGGTCGTCGCGGTGCTGCTGATCGCCGGCGGGGAGGCCGGGCGGCTCTGGCTGTCGGTGCTGGCCGTACCGGTCGTGGGCGCGGCCATGACCCTCGCCGCCCATCGCCAGCAGCTCGTCCTCGCCCGTCCGGCCGCGGCGAGGCCGCCGGGCGGCCGCAACATCTACAACGCTCTGCCCCTGGCCGCGGTCATAGCGACCGCGGCCCTGGTCATCAGCGTCTCGGCCCGGCAGCTCGACGCCGACCAGCGGGTCGTCATCATCGGCGCCGTGCTCATCGCGGCCTTCGTCGTCGCCCGGCAGCTCCTCGGGCTGCGCGCCAACGAGAAGATGCTCGCCGGCATCCGGCGCCAGCAGGCCGAGCTCGAGCACCTGGCGATGCATGATCCGCTGACCGGGCTGGCGAACCGGGCCCGCTTCGGCGTGGTGCTCAGCGAGCGCCTGGCCGCGCACCTGCCGGCGACCGCGCTGCTCATCGACATCGACGACTTCAAGATGGTCAACGACACCATGGGCCACGCCGTCGGCGACCAGCTCCTCCACGAGGTGGCCCAGCGGCTGCGCCACCACAGCGCGGTCACCCACCTGCCGGCGCGGCTCGGCGGCGACGAGTTCACCGTCCTGCTCGACACCGAGGACCCGGTGCAGGCCGAGGCGGCCGCGGCGCGCATCCTCGCGGCGCTCGCCGTGCCGCTCAAGGTGGGCGAGCACCAGCTCCTGGCCCACGCCAGCATCGGCGTGGCCCTGGCCGGCCCCGGCGACAGCGCCGACGAGGTGCTGCGCAACGCCGACATCGCCATGTACGCCGCCAAGGCCGCCGGCAAGGCCTCCTGGGCCCGCTTCGAGCCGCGGATGCGTCACGAGGTGGTCAACCACGCCCGCCTCGGCAGCGAGCTGCACAACGCGATCATCCGGCACGAGCTGTACCTGGAGTACCAGCCGGTCTTCGACATCACCACGGGCCGCATGGCGGGGGCGGAGGCCCTGGTCCGCTGGCAGCACCCGGTGCGCGGCACGGTCCCGCCCGCCGACTTCATCCCGGTGGCCGAGCGGTCCGGGCTGATCGTCCCGCTCGGCGCCTGGGTGCTGCGCGAGGCCTGTGAGCAGCTCGCCCGCTGGCACGCGGAGCACGGCCCGGCCGCCATCCCGTCGATCAACGTCAACGTGGCGGCCCGGCAGCTGCGCGAGCCGGGCTTCGTGGACGACGTCGCCGCCGTGCTCAGCGACACCCGGCTCGGCCCCGCGAACCTGGTGCTCGAGGTGACCGAGACCTCGGTGCTCGACGGGCGGCAGGTGCGCGACACTCTGCAGGCCCTGCACGAGATGGGCGTACGGCTGGCCCTCGACGACTTCGGCACCGGCCAGTCGAGCCTGAGCCTGCTGCGCGCCTTCCCGGTGGACGTCCTGAAGCTGGACAAGTCCTTCGTCGACGGGATCTGCGAGGGCGAGGACCGCGGCCGCCTCGCGGTGGCCGCGGCCGTCGCCCAGCTCACGGAGTACCTCGACCTGTACGCGGTGGCCGAGGGCATCGAGAGCGCCGAGCAGATGGAACGGCTGCGCCGGATGGGCTACCGGCTGGGCCAGGGTTACCACCTGGCGAAGCCGCTGCCGCCGGCGGAGATGGCGGCCCTGATGGTGCGGACCGCCACCGCCGTACCGGCCTGACTCAGGCCTGCACCTCGTTGCGGTCCGCGCCCCACATGGTGTGGAACGCGCCCTCCTTGTCGACCCGGTGGTACGTGTGCGCGCCGAAGAAGTCGCGCTGACCCTGGATCAGCGCGGCCGGCAGGCGCTGGGCGCGCAGGCCGTCGTAGTACGCCAGCGCCGACGCGAAGCCCGGCGCCGGGATGCCCTGCTGGGCGGCGAGCGCGACGACCCGGCGCCACGCCTCCTGGGCGCCGCTGACCGCGTCCAGGAAGTAGTCGTCGACGAGCAGCGTCTGCAGGTTCGCGTCCTTGTCGTACGCCTGCTTGATGAAGTCCAGGAACTTGGCCCGGATGATGCAGCCCGCCCGCCAGATCTTCGCCATCGCGCCCGGGTCGATCTCCCAGCCGTACTCGGCGCTCGCCGCCTGGATCTGCTGGAACCCCTGGGCGTACGCGACGATCTTGGAGGCGAAGAGCGCCTGCTCGACGTCCGCCTGCAGGTCGGAGCCGCCGGCGCCGGTCTGCGCCGACGGGCCGGGCAGCTTGCCGGCCGCCGCCTTGCGGACGTCGGCCCCGCCGGACAGGGCCCGGGCGAAGACCGCCTCGGCGATGCCGCTGACGGGTACGCCCAGGTCCAGCGCCGACTGGACGGTCCAGCGCCCGGTGCCCTTCTGCTCCGCCTGGTCCACCACGACGTCGACGAACGGCTTCCCGCTCTCCGCGTCGACCTGCTTGAGCACCTCGGCGGTGATCTCGATCAGGTACGAGCCCAGCCGCCCCTCGTTCCAGCCGCGGAACACGTCGGCGATCTCCGCGGGCGAGTGGCCGCCGGCCTGCCTCAGCAGGTCGTACGCCTCGGCGATGAGCTGCATGTCGGCGTACTCGATGCCGTTGTGGACCATCTTGACGAAGTGGCCGGCGCCGTCCGGGCCGACGTGGACGCAGCAGGGCTCACCGTCCACCTTGGCCGAGATGTCCTCCAGCAGCGGGCCGAGCGACTCGTACGACTCCTTGGAGCCGCCGGGCATGATGCTGGGGCCGTTCAGCGCGCCCTCCTCGCCGCCCGAGACGCCGGTGCCGACGAAGTGCAGGCCCCGCTCCTTGAGCGACGCCTCCCGCCGGCGGGTGTCGGCGAAGTGCGCGTTGCCGGCGTCGATGATCATGTCGCCCGGCTCCAGCAGCGGGGCGAACTCCTCGATCACCGCGTCCGTCGGCTTGCCGGCCTTGACCATGATCACCACGCGGCGCGGGCGCTCGAGGCTCGCCACGAAGTCCTCGGCGCTCTCCGCCGGCAGGAACGTGCCCTCGTGCCCGAACTCCTCGACGAGTTCCTTGGTGCGGCCGTAGCTGCGGTTGTGCACGGCGACCGTGTGGCCGTGGCGGGCGAAGTTGCGGGCCAGGTTGCGCCCCATCACCGCCAGGCCGGTTACGCCGATCTGAGCCTTCTCCGTCATGAACGTCCTTCCTCCACGCGAGAGGCGGGCTGCATCCCGTCAGTCGCAAGCCGTCACCGTCATTGTTACGGATTCACAACGCCGCGAGTTCGATCGGTCATGAGGAACGCTCACCCTGCGGGACGGCCCGGCGCGCCGCGGAAGATCGGTCCGACGGTACGCTCGGCGCGTGAAGCGCGGCGAGATCTGGACCATCGGCAGCCGCACCGACCTGCGCTACCGGGTCCTCGTGCTCTCGGCCGACAGCTACAACGAGAGGTCGAACGCATCCCCGTACTGCGCCCCGATCGTGCGCCAGCGCGGCGTCACCGAGCTGCCACCGTACGCGGTGGCCCTCACCGAGCAGGATCCGATCACCGGCGTCGTGGTGGTCAACCGGATGCGCCGACTCCCCGCCTCCGTGGGTGCGGAGCGCATCGGCATGGTCACCGGCGCGAGCATGGCCCGGCTGACCGAGGCCATGCGAAACCTCTTCGAGCTCTAGCCACCACCGTGACCGGCACGGTAGCCCGTCCGGGTGATCCGGTCGACGTAGCGCCGCAGGTCGGATGAGGGTGGGGGTGTTCGGGGGATGACGGTGCCGCGGGCGCTGGCGTATCCAGGAGGGCGACGGGAGTTCCGCGGGCGCGGGCGTAAGAGGGGGCAGTGACCTGGATGGGCGGTCGGCAGGCGTACATCGAGGCGGTGGAGAGCCTGCGGACGGCCGCGAACCGTCCTTCGGGTGACGCCGCGCGCGCCGTCGTCGACCGGGCCGTGGGCCTGCTCGCCGGCCGCAGCCGGTGCCGGCTGGCCGACGCCCACCGGCGCCTGTTGCAGATGAGCGCCGAGCAGGGTCGCGACCTCGTCGAGGTGGCCGCCGGCGTGATCGGCCTCATGGACGTCCCCGACCAGCGCGAGGCTCGCACCGCGCCGCTCCTGCCGACGGCCGTCGGCGTCGCGCCGGTGCGGCCCAGCGCGGACTGGCTGCCCGTGGTGCAAGGCGTCCTCGACGCGATGCCGGGTCAGCACGCGCTGATGATGCCGGTCCGCGACGACACCGGCCGCCTCCACGACCTCGAGGTCGCCGTCGCCAGCCCGGCGGCGGTCGCCGTCGACGGGCTGCGCGGGCCCGCCCTGGTCGGCGCCCGGCTCGGCGAGCACTTCCCGCAGGCGCTGGTCAGCGAGCGCTGGCCGGTCTACCAGCGGGTGCTCGACACCGGCGAACCGGCCGAGATCGGGCCCTTCCGCAACGCCTTCGGCCGCTACAGCGTGCGCGCCCACCGCCTCGGCGCGGCGCTGCTCATGACCTGGGAGCGGCACGAGGACCACCCGGCGGGCAGCGAGCGGATCGCGGCCACCGAGCGTCTCGGCAACCTCGGCTGGGGCGAGTGGGACCTGGTCAGCGGCGAGGTCCGCTGGTCCGAGCAGCTGTACCGGATCTACGAGCGCGATCCCGCCCTCGGGCCGCTGCCACGGGAGGAGTCGGAGGCGCTCTCCCTCGCCGAGGACCTGCCCCTGAAGCTGGCCGCGGTCGAGGCGTTCGAGCGCGGCGAGCAGGTCGACCTGACCACCCGGGTACGCATCAACGGCCGGATCAAGCACCTGCGCTCCGTGGTGGACGCGGTCCGGGACGCGTCCGGCGCCCCGCTGCGCATCTTCGGCATCGTGCAGGACGTGACGGCCCGCGAGGCGAGCGTCCAACGCCTCGCGGAGGTCGAGCGCCAGCTGGCCGAGCAGCGCCGATCGCTCGACGCCGAGCACCAGCTCGCGGCCAAGCTGCAGCAGGTCATCCTCCCCATCCCGGAGACCCCGCTGGCGCTGCCGGGGCTCAAGGTCGCGGTCCGCTACCTGCCCGCGGAGCAGGAAGGCATGGTCGGCGGCGACTGGTACCACGCGGCGGCGCTGCGCGACGGCTCGGTGCTGCTCGCGGTCGGCGACGTCGCGGGCCACGGCACCCACGCCGCCACGACGATGGCCCAGCTGCGCCACTCCCTGCGCGCGCTCGCGGTCACCACCGGCGACCCGGGCGTGCTGCTCGGCCACCTCAACCGGCTGACCTGCGACCTCGACGAGGAGAACCCGGAGACGACGGCCACGGCGATCGTGGCCCGCTTCGAACCGGCCCGCCGCCGGCTCACCTGGGCCCAGGCCGGTCACCCGCCGCCACTGCTGTCCCGTGGCGGGCGCACCGCCCCGCTGCCGCGCCCGTCCGGCCCGATGCTCGGGGTGGTCGAGGACGCGACGTACGAGTGCGCGACGCTCGACCTGGCGATCGGCGACGTGCTGCTCTGCTACACCGACGGGCTCGTCGAGCATCGCCGGCGCAGCCTCGACGACGGCCTGAACGCGGTCATCCGGGCGGTCGACGAGGCGGTGGCGGTGTCGCCCCGCCAGCCGCTCGGCGAGCTGCTGAGCCGCCTGCGCCAGGCGAACCCGGACGACGACACCTGCATCCTGGCCGTCCGGCCGGTGACCGGCGAGACCCAGGACCTGCGGCACTTTCTGCGAGGCTGGTGAGCTCCGGTCCAGCCGGTCCCGGTCTCAGGCGACGGGTGCGCCGCGGTCGAGCCGGCGGTCGAGGCTGATGGCAGCGTCGATGAGCGCCAGGTGGGTGAACGCCTGGGGGAAGTTGCCGATCTGCTCGCCGGTGAGGGCGATCTCCTCCGAGTACAGACCGAGGTGGTTGCCGTAGGTGAGCATCTTCTCGAAGGTCACCTGTGCCTTGTCGACCTGTCCGGCGGTCGTCAGGGCGTCGACGTAGGCGAACGTGCACAGTGAGAAGGTGCCCTCGGTACCGCGCAGCCCGTCCGGCGAGGCGGCCGGATCGTAGCGGTACACCAGGCTGTCGGTGACCAGTTCCCGGTCCATGGCGGCGAGGGTGGACATCCACATCGGATCCGCCGGGCTGACGAAACCGACGCGCGGCATCCGCAGGAGCGCGGAGTCGAGGACGTCCGTGCCGTAGTGCTGCCGGAAGGCCCGGCGTTCCGGACTCCAGCCCCGCGTCATGATCTGCTGGTAGACGGCGTCCCGTTCGGCCTGCCACCGGCTGACAGCGGCCGGGCGCCCGTGCGCGGCCGCGAGCCGGATGCCCCGGTCGAGCGCCACCCACGACATGAGCCGGCCGTAGGTGAAGTCCTGTGGGCCGCCGCGGGTCTCCCAGATGCCCGCCTCCGGCCGGTCCCAGTTCTCGGTGAGCCAGTCCAGCACGTCGCAGATCCGCTGCCAGCCCTGGTGGCCCGCGGAGATCCCGTGCCGGTCGGCGACGTAGATGCTGTCCAGCGCCTCACCGTAGATGTCCAGCTGGAGCTGGTTCGCGGCGCCGTTGCCGATGCGGACCGGGGCCGATCCCCGGTACCCCTCCCAGTGGTCGAGGACCTCCTCCGTGAGATCGCTCGACCCGTCAACGCGGTACATGATGTTCAGCGGTCCGCTGCCGTCCTTGTCGCCCTGCTCCTCCACCCGGTCCCGCAGCCACCGCCCCAGCGCCGCGGCCTCCTCGCGGAATCCCATGCCGAGCAGCGAGTACACCGAGAACGAGGCATCCCGGACCCAGGTGTACCGGTAGTCCCAGTTCCGTTCGCCCCCGATCTGCTCCGGCAGCGCGGCGGTGGGTGCCGCCACCAGCCCGCCGCTCGGTGCGTACGTCATGAGCTTCAACGTGATCGCCGAACGGTGCAACGTCTCCCGCCAGCGCCCGGCGTACGTGGACTGTGCGAGCCAGCGCTTCCAATAGCCGACGGTCTCGTCGAACAGCCGCAGCGCCTCAGCCACCCGCACCGGGCGCGGTGCCGCCCGGTCGCCGGCCTCGAGGATGAGGCCCCGCAGCTCGCCGGCCCTCAGCTCCACCCGGGCGTTCAGGTCGCCGTCGGAGTCCACCCGGATCTTCGCCCGCTCGTCGTCCGGCTCACGGATGAATTCGACGGTCAGGACCGTACGGTCGCCCTCGAACCGGACGCCGTCCGGGCCCTGCCGCGTCCGGTGCGGTTCACGCCCGTAGTCGAAGCGCGGGGCGATCTCCACGTCGAAGGTCATCCGGCCGCGGACGCAGCGCACGACACGGACGAGGCGATGGCTTCCGGAGCTCTGCTTGCTGCCGGTCACCGGCATGAAGTCGACGACCTCGCCGACGCCCGACTCGGTCAGGAAGCGGGTGACGAGCACGGCGGTGTCCGGGAGGTAGAGCTGCTTGCGGTTGAAGACGTCGACGGCGGGCCGGATGCGGCAGTGGCCGCCGCGACGGTGGTCCAGGAGGGCACCGAAGATGCTCGGCGAGTCGAACCGCGGGGCGCAGAACCAGTCGACGGTTCCGTCGGTGGCGACCAGCGCCGCGGTCTGCAGGTCACCGACGAGGCCGTGCTCGGCGATGAGCGGGTAGTCGGACATGAGCTCAGCCCTTCGGGGTGCGTACGCGGGTGGCCCGACCAGCTTGGGCACCGGTCGGCGCCCCGGCATCATGCGGAGTGGATGATGTGCTGCTGTCCCGGGCGCCGTCGGGAGCTGACTGGCTACCGGCCGGGGACGACAGGCATCCGGCAGGGATGAGGCCGGCGGGAGGATCTGGCCGCCACGCTGAACGGGTGAGAGCCCGGCCGCCGACGCGCGCCACGGCGACACGTCGCAGCCTGGCCGCGACGATCGCCGTGCTGGTGACGGTGGCTGTCGCCGGGCGGATCGGGCCGCCGGGCGCCATGCTGCTGGCCGGGCCGCTGGGCGCAGCGGTGCTGCTCGCCCTGGCCCGGGGCGCCGGGATGGACGCGGAGGACCTGGGCCTCGGTCGCCGGTCGTGGCGGCGCGGGACCGCGTACGCCCTGGTGTGCGTTGCGGCGGTCGCCGTGGTGTACGCGGTGGCGGCCCTGCTGCCGGTGACCCGTCCCGCGTTCCTCGACGCGCGTTACCGCAACGGTTTCGGTGCCGCGGTGCGGGGCGCTCTGCTCATCGTCCCGCTCGGCACGGTCCTGTTCGAGGAGGTCGCCTTCCGCGGCGTTCTCTGGGGCCTGCTGTACCGCTGGGCCGGCGCCACCCGGGCCACTCTCGTGTCGTCGGGGCTGTTCGGCCTGTGGCACGTTGTCCCGTCGCTGCGGCTGAACCGGGTGAACCCGGCCGTCGCGCAGATCGTGGGGCCGGGCCGGTTCGGGCAGATCCTCGCCGTCGCGGGCGCGGTGGCGTTCACCACGGCGGCCGGGGCCCTGCTGTGCGAGCTGCGCCGGCGCAGCGGCAGCCTGCTGGCACCGGCCGGGCTGCACTGGGCGGTCAACGGCCTGGCAATTCTCATCGCGGCCGGCGTGGTGGGCTGGTGGGAAAGGACGGTCCCGCGGTGACCACAACGACCTCGCCCGAGAAGCCGGACCTCCCGGCGCGCGGCTGGTGGTGGCGGCTGCGCCATCGCTGGCACTACACCTATGTCGGCGTGCTCGGCGCCCTGATCTTCTTCTGCCTGTCGCTGACCCCGTCGCTGCTGCCCCGCGGTCACGTCCTGCAGGGAATCGTCAGCGGGATCACCGCCGCCATCGGCTACGGAACCGGCGTGCTGTCGGTCTGGCTGGTGGGGAAGCTGTCCAACCGGCCGCTGCCGAGCCCTTCTCCGGTCGCCTGGCGCGGGCTGGCCGTCGTCGCCGTACCCGTGGTGGGTCTCTTCCTCTACCAGGGGTCGGTCTGGCAGCGAGAGGTGCACCGCCTGATGGGGATGGCGGCCCCGTCCCGGTTCGGTGTCCTGGCGGTCCTGCTCATCGCCGGAGTGTCCGCGGCCGGGCTCGTCGGCCTGATCCGGGTCCTGCGTTCCGCGGCGCGCGCCATGGGCCGGCTGCTCAGCCGATGGATACCCGCGACCACGGCCCGGGCGATCACCGGGCTGGCGGTGGCGCTGCTCGCGGTGGGGATCCTCAACGGGGTGGTGATCGAGGGCCTCTTCGCCGTCACGGACACCGCGTTCCGCGACGTCAACGACGAGACCGAACCGGGCGTGGCGCCGCCGGGCGACCCGCTGCGCTCCGGAGGCCCGGGGTCCCTGGTGTCGTGGGCGTCGCTGGGCAACCAGGGCCGGCAGTTCGTCGCCGGTGGGCCCGGCCCGCAGGAGCTCTCGGGCTTCGGCCGCGCCCGGCCCGACCGGCCCGTCCGGGTCTACGCCGGACTGGACTCCGCGCCGACGTCCCGCGAACGCGCCCGGCTCGCCGTGCGCGAGCTGCAGCGGACCGGCGCGTTCCAGCGGGACGTGCTGCTGGTGATCACCACGACGGGTACGGGGTGGGTCGACGAGGACGCTGTGGTGCCGCTGGAGTACATGTACGACGGCGACACCGCGATGGTGGCGTTGCAGTACTCGTACCTGCCGAGCTGGCTCTCCTTCCTGGTCGACAAGGAGCGCGCCCGCGAGGCCGGGCGGGACCTCTACAACCAGGTGTACGCCGTATGGTCGAGGATGCCGCTGCGCGCCCGGCCGAAGCTGCTCGTCTTCGGGGAGAGCCTCGGCTCGTTCGGCGCCGAGTCGCCCTTCGGCGGTGCCGACGACATCCGCAACCGCGTCGACGGGATGCTGCTGGTCGGCCCGCCCAACCGGAACACGTTGTGGCGGGAGTACGTCGCCGACCGGGACCCGGGGAGCGCCGAGATCCTGCCCAGCTACGAGCAGGGCGCCACGATCCGGTTCGCCCGCGACCCGGCCACCGACCTCGACCGGCCCGCGACCGCGTGGGGCACGCCGCGGGTCGTGTACCTGCAGCACCCGTCGGACCCGATCGTGTGGTGGGCGCCGCGCCTGGCGGTCAGCCGTCCCGACTGGCTGCGCGAACCGCGCGGCGCCGACGTCTCGCCGGCCCTGCACTGGTACCCGTTCGTCACGTTCTGGCAGGTGACCGCCGACATGGCGTTCTCCACCGGGGTACCCGCGGGTCACGGGCACAGCTACGGCGTGGCGCCGGTGGCGGCCTGGGCGGACATCGCACCTCCGCACGGCTGGACGCCCCAGCGCACCGCCGACCTCACCGCCCTGCTGTCCACCACCGGAGGATGAGCGTCCTCGCGGCCCCGGCCCGAGGTCCGCGCGGCTCGGATACGCCCGGGCGGGCGCGGCACCCGGGTCCGGTCAGGGGAATCGCCCCGGGAGATGATGGGCGGCATGATCCGAGTGCCCCGGGTGTCCTGCGTGTTCGTCTGCCACGACGGTGCCGGGCGGATCCTGCTCGCCCGCCGGTCCGCGGGCGCCCGCGACGAACCGGGCACCTGGGACACCGGAGCCGGCGCGCTGGAGTTCGGGGAGAGCTTCGAGCAGGCCGTGGCCCGCGAGGTGGGGGAGGAGTACGGCACCCCGCCGCAGGAGGTCGCCATGCTGGGCGTGCGCAACGTGGTTCGCGAGGACTCGCACTGGGTGGCCCTGGTGTTCGCCGTACGCGTCGACCCGGCCGCCGTGCGCATCGGGGAGCCGCACAAGTTCGACGAGCTGGGTTGGTTCCACCCCGACGCCCTGCCGGCGCCCGCGCATTCGCAGCTCGCCGCGACTCTCGAGCTGCTCACCGACCGGAAATGATCGGACGTATGCGAGGTCGGACGGCGGGTATGCGCCGCCCATGTCTCACTACGGCGACGAGGTCGCGTCGCTGGCCACGGAGCTCACCGACGCCGGCGATCTCGACGCCCTGATCGACCGCGCGTCGTCCGCCCGGGTGGTCATGCTGGGCGAGGCCAGTCACGGTACCCACGAGTACTACTCCTGGCGCGCCGTGATCACCCGGCGCCTGATCGAGGAGCTGGGCTTCTCCTTCGTCGCCGTCGAGGGCGACTGGCCGGACTGCGAGCGCGTGGACCGCTGCGTACGGGGGCTGCCCGGCTCTCCCGGTGACCCGCGGGAGGCGCTGATGGCGTACGACCGGTGGCCGACCTGGATGTGGGCCAACGAGGAGGTCGTCGACTTCTGCCGGTGGCTGCGCTCCTGGAACGCCGCCCGGGAGCCGAAGGTGGGCTTCCACGGGCTCGACGTGTACTCGCTGTGGGAGTCGATGCGCGAGATCCTCGTGTATCTGCGCGAGCACGACCCGGATCAGGTGCCGGGCGCGCTGGCCGCGTACCGGTGCTTCGAGCCGTACGCGGAGGACCCCCAGGCCTACGCGTGGGCGACCCACCTGGTCGCCGCGAGCTGTGAGCGGGAGGTCGTCGACCTGCTGGTGGAGCGTCGCAAGCGGGCCGCGGGCTCGGCGGGGGAGTTCGCCGCCTGGCAGAACGCCGAGGTGGTGGCCGGCGCCGAACGGTACTACCGGACGATGGTGAACGGCGGCGCGGAGTCCTGGAACGTCCGCGACCGGCACATGGACGAGACCCTGGACCGGCTGCTCGGGCACTACGGCCCGGACGCGAAGGCCGTCGTGTGGGCGCACAACACCCATGTCGGCGACGCGCGGGCGACCGACCAGGGTGTGCACGGCGAGGTGACGATCGGCCAGCTCGGGCGGGAGCGCTACGGCAGCGGCGACGTCCTGCTCGTGGGCTTCGGCGGGCACCGCGGCACGGTGATCGCCGGGCGGCAGTGGGGTGCCGCGATGGAGGTGATGGGGGTGCCCCCGGCCCGGCCGGACGCCCTCGAGGACGTCCTGCACGCGACCGCTCCCGGGTCCGCCCTGTTCGTCTTCCCGGACCGGCCGGATCAGCCGCCGCTGCTGACCGATCTGGTCGCCCACCGCGCGATCGGTGTCGTCTACCGCGCCGAGCAGGAGCGGTGGGCCAACTACGTGCCGACGATCCTCGGCGAGCGCTACGACGCGTTCCTGTGGTTCGACGAGACGACCGCCGTCCGTCCGCTGCACACCTTCACCGTCGACGCCCGCGAGCCGGAGACGTATCCGTCCGGTGTCTGAGCAGCGCTTCACCGACCGCACGGCGGCGGGCAGGCAGTTGGGCGTCATGGTGGCGCGGCACATCGGCACCCGCGGCCTCGACCGGCGGCCGCTGGTGCTGGCCCTGCCCCGCGGCGGGGTCCCGGTCGCCGCGGGCGTGGCGGCGATCGTCGGCGGGGACCTGGGCCTGGTCATCGCCCGCAAGATCGGCGCGCCGGGGCGCCCGGAGCTCGGCGTCGGTGCCGTCGCCGAGGACGGGCAGCCGGTCTTCGACGAGGATTCGCTGCGCGAGCTGGGGCTCACCCAGGCCGACCTGGCGGAGACCGTCGCGGCCGAACGGGCGGAACTGGCGCGCCGGATCCAGGCGTACCGCGGTGACCGGCCGGCGGTCGCCGTCATGGACCGGCTGGTGATCGTCGTGGACGACGGCGTGGCGACCGGGGTCACCGCCCGGGCGGCGCTGCGCTGGCTGCGCGAGCGGGGGGCGCACCGGCTCGTGCTGGCGACGCCGGTGTGCTCGCGGGACGCCGATCATGCTCTCGCCGCGGACGCGGATCTGGTGATCTGCCTGGAACGGCCGCTGCAGTTCGGTGCCGTCGGCCGGTTCTACCAGGACTTCACGCAGCTGACGGACGACGACGTCCGCGCGGTGCACCTCATCTCTTGACATCCGCATTTCCAGGCCTACTCTAAACCTGTCGGTTGATTAACCGACTGGTTTATAAGCCGAGTGGTGGAGAGCATGACAGCGGATCCCATCAGCAGCGTCTTCGCCGCTCTCGCCGACCCGACCCGCCGGGCGATCCTGGCCCGGCTGGCGCAGGGCGACGCCACCGTCGCCGAGCTCGGCGCCCCGTTCCCGATCACCGCGCAGGCCATCTCGAAGCACCTCAACGTGCTCGAGCGCGCCGGCCTGATCGTGCGGACCCGGGAGGCGCAGTGGCGGCGGGTGCGGATCGAACCGACGCCGCTGCGGGACATCGCCGGCTGGGTCGCGCAGTACCGGCGGCTCTGGGAGGAGCGCCACGACGCGCTGGCCGGCTATCTCGACACGTTGCAGAAGGAGAAAGAGTCGTGAGCACCATCGCCATCAGCACCCCGTCCGACACCGAACTCGTCATGACCCGTACGTTCGACGCCCCGAAGGCTTTGGTCTTCGCCGCGTACACCGAAGCCGACCACATCCGGCACTGGTGGGGCCGGGGCAACCCGCTCGACGTGACGATCGACTTCCGCGTGGGCGGCACCTGGCGCTTCGTCGAGACCGCCGACGGCCGGCAGCACGCTTTCCGCGGCGAATTCCGAGACATCCAGGCGCCGGACACCTTCACGTGGACCTTCGAGTACGAGCCGATGCCCGGCCAGGTCGCCGTCGGGCGTTACGTCTTCACCGAGCAGGACGGGAGGACGACCGTCACCAGTACGACGACGTTCACCTCGCAGGCCGACCGGGACGACATGATCGAGTCCGGCATGGAGGCCGGGGCCGAGCAGAGCTACGCCGCCCTGGACGTCTACCTCGCGAAGCTCCAGGGATGAGAGGGCGCCCACCCCGGGGGCGCAGGGGCCGGAAGCCTCCTTCCGGCCCCTCGTCCGTCAGCGGTCCGGGCGATCGAGCAGTGTGGCGGCGAGTGTGATGACCGCGGCGGCGAAGTAGAGCAGATCCCCGGCGGTGTGGACGACGCTGACCCAGAAGTGCATAGTGTGCTCCCGTTCGTGTGGTGAAGAGGTGGCCGGCCGGCCTCGAGGACACGACGACTGCATCAGCCCCGCGGGCTGTCCGGCAGCAGCGCCGAACGACACCGGACAGACCCCCGGGCGGATGACGATCCACCGCGCGGGAGGTGGAACGTCTACGGTGTTCGGATGCCCTCCGGTGAGACCGCACCGAACAGCGGCCGGAGCGCCGGCCCCACCCGTGAGCCGGACGGGATCCACACGGTCCAGGAGCTGGCGGTCGCCCTCGACGCGCTGCGGGGCACGCGCTCGTACAGTGAGCTGGACCGGGCGGCCGGGGGCCGGACCACCCGCCATGTGCTGCCGCCCAGCACCCTCAGCGACATGCTCAAGGGCAAGACGACGCCCGGGCGGGACACCGTCGTCACGTTCCTGGCCGCCTGCGAGGTGGACGAGGGCGCCCGTGAGCCCTGGCTCCGGGCCTGGGAGCGGGTCAGCACCCGGCACCTGCAACGGCCCGCCGGCGCTGTCCGGGTCCGCGACGCCGACCCTCGCCTGCTCGGTGTGCACTCCTCGATCCAGGTCGGCCCCGACAGCGGCGACCTCCCGGTGTACGTGCCGCGTGATCTCGACCTGGACCTGCGCGCCTCGCTGGCCGCGGCGGGCGCCGGGCGCGGTGTGTTCCTCCTGCTCAGAGGCGGGTCGTCGGTGGGGAAGACCCGGACGCTGGTCGAGGCGGTGCGCGCGTCGCTGCCCGAGTGGTGGCTGCTGCATCCGGCCGACGCGCAGCGGGTACGGGCGACAGCCGACGCACCGCCGCCCCGCACTGTGGTGTGGCTGGACGAGCTGCAGCGCTACCTGGACGAGCCCGGCGGCCTGGCGCCCGGAGTCGTCCGGGCCCTCGTGACGGCGGGCCTGGTGGTCGTCTGCACGTTGTGGCCGGACGAGTACGCCGGCCGGTCCGCCCCACGCGTCCCCGGACGGCCCGATCCGTACGCGGGCGACCGGGAACTGCTCGGCCTCGCCCGGGTCGTCGACGTGCCGGACACCTTCAGCGCCGCCGAGCGGCGCCGTGCCGAGGAGCTGGCCGCTGACAGCCGGATCAGGGTCGCCCTGGACACCCGCGACGCCGGCCTCACCCAGGTCCTCGCGGCGGGCCCGGAGCTGATCCGGTGGTGGGAGCACGCGGACGTCACGCAGCCCCGGCAGTGCTACGGCAAGGCGGTGATCACGGCGGCGCTCGATGCGCGGCGAGCCGGTGCCGATGCGTGCCTCGGCGCCGACTTCCTCTCCGCCGCCGCCCCGGCCTACCTGACCAGCGCCCAGCAGGCGACCGCGCCGCCCGACTGGTTCGAGCAGGCCCTCGGCTACGCCACCACGCGGCTGCACGGTGCCACGGCCTGCCTCGTCCCGGTCGCCGCCGGCATGGGCCGCACGGCCGGCTACGTCGCCGCCGACTATCTGTACCAGCACGCCCGCCGTACCCGCCGTACCGTCGCCGTGCCTGATGCGGTGTGGGACGTCCTGGTGGCCCTCCACCCCGGCGACAGCATGCGCCTCGCCGGTAACGCAGCCCGGCGGGGCCAGCGGCGCGCGGCGGAGGCGCTGTACCGGCGCGCGGCGGACGCGGGCAACGAACTGGCGCGCATCCGCGTCACCAAGATGCTGGCCGAGCAGGGCCGGGTCGACGAGCTGGAGGGACGCGCCGACGCCGGCGACGGCCACGCCAGTGACCAGATCGCCAAGCTGCTGGCCCGTGAGGGCCGCGAGGAGGAGCTTCGCCGGCGCGCCGACGGCGGTGACGGGTACGCCGCCGAGCGGCTCGCCCGCATGCTCGGCGAGCAGGGCCGCGTCGACGAGTTGCGGCATCGTGCGGACTCGGGCGACGGGTACGCGGCGGACCGGCTCGCCAAGCTGCTCGCCGATGAGGGCGATGTCGACGAGGCGATCGCCCTGTTGCGACGGCACGAGCACGCGGCGGACGGATCCGCCGTCGTCCGCCTGGCCGAGGTGCTGACGAGCAGGAACCGCCTGGACGAGGCGATCGCCCTGCTGCGCCGGCACGAGGACGCGGCGGAGGGGTACGCCGGCGTGCAACTCGTCGAGCTGCTGGCCGCGCAGGGACGGCTGGACGAGCTCCGCCAACGCGCCGACCTGCTCGATTGGTACGCCGCGGAGGCGCTCGCCAAGGCGCTGGCCCGGCAGGGCGGCGTCGAGGAGTTGCACCGGCGCGCCGCGGACCGGGACGTTTACGCCCTGGTCGAGCTCGCGCGCCTGGCCGAGCAGCAGGGCCGGACGGACGAGGCGATCGCCATGCTCCGCGACCGCCCGGACGCGCCCGCCGCGGTCGAGGTGAGCAGGATGCTGGCGGAGCGCCGCTCGATCGGCGAACTCCGGTTCCGCGCCGACGCCGGTGACATGTACGCCGCCGACCGGCTGGCCGAGCTTCTCGCCGGTGAGGGAGAGGCCGGGGAGCTGCGGCAGCGCGCGGACGCCGGCGACGTCTTCGCCGCGAACCACCTGGTCGCCCTGCTGGCCGCGCAGGGCCGGGTCGACGAGCTGAGATCGGAGATGGTGGCCGGCACCCCCGGTGCCGCGGAACGGCTGGCGGAGCTACCCCGGTGAACGGCCGCGGCTCGCCGTGCGACGCCCGGAACCGTGGTCTAGTGTCGATCTCATGGGTGTCCGTACCTGGATCGAGGGCTGGCCGGTCTACCGGCAGCTGACCGGCACCGACCCGCTGGGCCGCGGCGCCGCCGCGCAGTCCGCGCGCTCGAAGGCCCTCACCGCGCGCACCGAGACGGCCGACTCCGTGGCCCGGTCTGTGTGCCCGTACTGCGCGGTCGGGTGCGGTCAGCGGATCTTCGTCAAGGACGGCAAGGTCGTCCAGATCGAGGGCGACCCGGACAGCCCGATCTCGAAGGGCCGGTTGTGCCCCAAGGGCTCGGCGAGCAAGAGCCTGGTCACCAGCGACCGCCGTCAGCAGAAAGTGCTCTACCGCCGCCCGTACGGCACCAAGTGGGAGGAGCTCGACCTCGACACGGCGATGACCATGATCGCCGACCGGGTCCTCGCCGCGCGCGACGAGACCTGGGAGGACACCGACGAGGACGGCCGCCCGCTGCACCGCACGCTCGGCATCTCCAGCCTCGGCGGCGCCACGCTGGACAACGAAGAGAACTACCTGATCAAGAAGCTCTTCACCGCCATGGGCGCCATACAGATCGAGAACCAGGCCCGTATTTGACACTCCGCCACCGTCCCCGGTCTGGGGACCAGCTTCGGCCGTGGCGGGGCCACCGGATTCCTCCAGGATCTGGCCAACGCCGACTGCATCATCATCCAGGGCTCCAACATGGCGGAGGCCCACCCCGTGGGCTTCCAGTACGTGGTGGAGGCGAAGAAGCGCGGCGCCAAGGTCATCCACATCGACCCGCGCTTCACCCGTACCAGTGCGCTGGCGCACTCCTACGTGCCCGTGCGCGCCGGTGCCGACATCGCCTTCCTGGGTGGCGTGATCAACTACATCCTCACCAACGAGAAGGACTTCCGGGAGTACGTGCTCGCGTACACCAACGCGTCCATGCTGGTCAGTGAGGACTTTCAGGACACCGAGGAGCTCGGCGGGCTCTTCTCCGGCTACGACCCCGAGACCCACGCGTACGACCAGAGCAGCTGGCAGTACGCCGGTCAGCAGGAACACGGGCAGGAGGAGGGCGGCTCGCACATCGACCGGGAAACCGCCTCCGGGCTCGAGCAGGAGTCCCACGGGCCGCCGGTGCCCGCCGACGTGCCGCGTGACCCGACCCTGCAGGACCCGCGCTGCGTCTACCAGGTCCTCAAGCGGCACTACGCCCGCTACACCCCGGAGGTCGTGGAACGGCTCTGCGGCGTGCCGCAGGACAAGTTCCTCGAGGTGTGCGAGGCGTGGACGGCCAACTCCGGCCGCGAGCGGACCACCGCCCTGGTCTACTCCGTCGGGTGGACGCAGCACAGCGTCGGCGTCCAGTACATCCGCGCCGGCGCGATCATCCAGCTGCTGCTGGGCAACATGGGCCGGCCCGGCGGCGGCGTGATGGCACTGCGCGGGCACGCCAGCATCCAGGGCTCGACCGACATCCCGACCCTGTTCAACCTGCTTCCCGGCTACCTGCCGATGCCGCACCACCGCCAGCACGAGACGTTCCGGCAGTGGATCGACTCGATCCGGCACCCCGAGCAGCAGGGCTTCTGGGCCGACGCGGAGGCGTTCGCGGTCAGCCTGCTCAAGGCCTATTTCGGCGACGCCGCGACGGCCGAGAACGACTTCGGGTACGAGTGGCTGCCGCGCCTCACCGGCGATCACGGCACGTACCAGCAGGTCCTCGACATGATCGACGGCAAGATCAAGGGCTACTTCCTGCTGGGCCAGAACCCGGCGGTGGGCTCGGCGCACGGCCGCGCCCAGCGCCTCGGCATGGCCAATCTGGACTGGCTGGTGGTCCGCGACCTGTTCCTGATCGAGAGCGCGACGTTCTGGAAGGACGGTCCCGAGGTCGCCACCGGCGAGATCGTGCCCGAGCAGTGCAAGACCGAGGTGTTCTTCATGCCGGCGGCCTCGCACGCGGAGAAGGAGGGCACCTTCACCCAGACGCAGCGGCTGCTGCAGTGGCGGGAGAAGGCCGTCGAGCCGCCGGGCGACTGCCGCTCGGAGCTGTGGTTCTTCTACCACCTCGGCCGCATGCTGCGGGAACGGCTGGCCGGCTCCACCGCGCCGCGCGACCAGGGCCTGCTCCACCTGACCTGGGACTACCCCCTGCACGGCGAGCGCGGCGACGAGCCCAGCGGCGAGGACGTGCTCAAGGAGATCAACGGGTACGAGATCGCCACCGGCCGCCCGCTGTCCGCCTTCACCGAGATGAAGCCGGACGGCTCCACCGCGGGCGGCTGCTGGATCTACACCGGCGTGTTCAAGGACGGCGTCAACCAGGCGGCCCGCCGCAAGCCGCGCACCGACCAGGACTGGGTGGCCCGCGAGTGGGGCTGGGCCTGGCCGGCCGACCGGCGCACGCTCTACAACCGCGCGTCCGCCGACCCCGACGGCCGCCCCTGGTCCGAGCGCAAGAAGTACGTCTGGTGGGACGCGGACGCGGGCGAGTGGACCGGCTACGACGTGCCCGACTTCGAGAAGACCAAGCCGCCGTCGTACCGGCCGCCGGAGGGCGCGACGGGCGTCGAGGCGATCTCGGGCGACGACGCGTTCATCATGCAGGGCGACGGGAAGGGCTGGCTCTACGCGCCCAGCGGGCTCATCGACGGCCCGATGCCGACCCACTACGAGCCGGCGGAGTCGATGGTCCGCAACGCGCTCTACGAGCAGCAGGCCAACCCCACCCGCAAGGTGTACGACCGCTCCGACAACCTCACCAACCCGAGCGCGCCGGAACGCCACCTCGACGTCTACCCGTACGTCTTCAGCACCAGCCGGCTCACCGAGCACCACACGGCCGGTGGGATGAGCCGGCAGCTCGCGTACCTGTCGGAGCTGCAGCCGGAGATGTTCGTCGAGGTGTCGCCGGAGCTCGCAGGCGAACGCGGCCTGGAGCACCTGGGCTGGGCGCACGTGGTCACCGCCCGCGCGGCGATCGAGGCGCGGGTGCTGGTCACCGACCGGCTCACGCCGCTGCGCATCGAGGACCGGATCGTGCACCAGATCTGGATGCCGTACCACTGGGGCGGCGAGGGGCTGGTGACCGGCGACTCCGCCAACGACCTGATCGGCATCACGCTCGACCCCAACGTGCTGATCCAGGAGAGCAAGGTGGGCACGTGCGACATCCGGCCCGGCCGGCGGCCCACCGGTCCGGAACTGATCGAGTACGTGCGCGGCTACCGGGAACGTGCCGGGCTGACACCGGATCACCGTACGCCGATCCTCACCACCGAGGTCGACCAGCCGGAGGAGAGCTGACGTGGCCGGACCGAACAGCCTCTACGGCCCGCTGGACCCGGCCCCGGACGCCGGCTACCTGGACCCGCCGCCGCGGATGGGCTTCTTCACCGACACCAGCGTCTGCATCGGCTGCAAGGCGTGCGAGGTGGCGTGCAAGGAGTGGAACCTCGTCCCGGACGACGGCTTCAACCTGCTGGGCACGTCGTACGACAACACCGGCGGCCTGACCGCCAACTCCTGGCGCCACGTCGCCTTCATCGAGCAGCCGGTGGCGGGTTCGGGCCACGGCACGGACGTCCCGGGCGCGTTCGAAGGACTGCCGGCCGGACCGTCGGCGAGCGCGCACACGGCGGTCGTCGCGGCGGGCACCGGACAGGACACCGGCACCACGCCGGGCGTACCCCCGGCCCCGGACGCCCTGGCCGCCGCCGGCACGCAATTCCTCGGCATGCCCATGTCGGACCTGCCCGGGCGCACCATCGACGCGCCGCGCAGCGACTTCCGCTGGCTGATGATGTCCAACGTGTGCAAGCACTGCACCCACGCGGCCTGCCTCGACGTGTGCCCGACCGGCTCGCTGTTCCGCACCGAGTTCGGCACGGTCGTGGTCCAGGAGGACATCTGCAACGGCTGCGGTTACTGCATCCCGGCCTGCCCGTACGGTGTCATCGACCAGCGCAAGGACGACGGCCGCGCGTGGAAGTGCACGCTCTGCTACGACCGGATCGGCGACGGCCTCACCCCGGCCTGCGCCAAGGCCTGCCCGACCGAGTCCATCCAGTTCGGTGAGCTCGAGGAGCTGCGCGGGCGGGCCGCCCACCGCCTCGAGAAGCTGCACGAGCAGGGCGTCGCGGAGGCGCGCCTCTACGGCCACGACCCGAACGACGGCGTCGGCGGCGACGGCGCCTTCTTCCTGCTCCTCGACGAACCGGAGGTGTACGGCCTGCCGCCGGACCCGGTCGTCACCACCCGCGACCTGAAGGCGATGTGGAAGCGGGCCGGCCTGGCCGCCCTCGCCATGGCCGCCACGGCCGTGGTGTCGTTCGCGGGACGGCGCTCATGAGGCCCCGCGAGGAACGGGAACAGCCGCGCGACGAGCGGCTCAGTCCGCCCCCGGCCGGGCGCGAGGGCAGCGGCCTGACCCGCGACCGGCACGGCGACCGCGCCGGTCTCACGGGACCGGGTGACCGGGCTGGGGATGCGCGGGGCGGTGCCCGGCGGAAGGGCGGTGGCCGCGGCGACCGGTCCATGGTCCCGCCGGCCGACTTCCGGTCCTACTACGGCCGGCCCATCGTCAAGGCGCCGGTCTGGCACCACGACATCGCCGCGTACCTGTTCACCGGCGGCCTCGCGGCCGGCTCCGCGTTGCTGGCGGCCGGCGGCGACGCCACCGGACGCCCGGCCCTGCGCCGGGCCGGACGGCTGACCGCGCTGGGCGCCCTCACCGCCAGCACCTACTTCCTCGTCCACGACCTCGGCCGGCCCGCCCGCTTCCTCCACATGCTGCGGGTGGCGAAACCGACGTCTCCGATGTCCATGGGCACCTGGATCCTCAGCGCCTTCGGTGCGGCAGCCGGCGCGTCGGCGGTCGCGGAGGCGGCACCCCTGCTGCCCCGTCACGGGATCCTCGGCCTGACCCGCCGCGTCCTGCCCCCGGTCGGCACCGCGGGCCAGTACGGCGCCGCCCTCTTCGCGCCGGCCCTGGCGACGTACACGGCGGTGCTGCTCGCCGACACGGCCACGCCCAGCTGGCACGAGGCGTACCCGGAGCTGCCGTTCGTCTTCGCCGGCAGCGCCCTGGCCAGCGGCGCCGGTGTCGGCCTCCTGGCCGCACCCGCCAACCAGGCAGGCCCGGCCCGGCGCATGGCCGTCTGCGGCGCGGCGCTCGAGCTGTACGGCGCCCACCGCATCGAGACCACCAAGGGCATCCTCAGCGAGCCCTACCGCGAGGGCAGAGCGGGCCGGCTGCTGCGCACGGGGCGGCTGCTGACCATCGCCGGGGTAGCCGGAGCGGTGCTGGGGCGGCGCAGCCGGGTGGTGTCGGCGGTGTCGGGGCTCTCGCTGCTGGCCGCGTCCCTCGCCACCCGCTTCGGCATCTTCGACGGCGGCGTGGCCTCGGCGAAGGACCCGAAGTACACGGTGGTCCCGCAGCGGGAGCGCCTGGCCTCGGCGTCGCGGCCGCAGGCCGTCGGGTCCGAGGAGCCGACGGGGAAGACGACGGACCCTCCTCGGAGGGGGCCGATCGGCCTCTGAAACGGACCCGTCATGGCAGGGCGAGGGCTTGACCGGCCCGTGCACGGCGTGCGCTGGTGCGCAGGGCGGTGACGACGGCGGCGGTGGTGGGGTTCGGGGTGTCGCTGCTGCGGATCGCGGCGAACAGCCGGCGGCGGATCGGGCGGTCGGCGATGGTGGTGGTGCGGATGCCCGGGGCCGCCGTTTCGATGGCCGTCGCGGGGATCAGCGCGGTGGCCAGGCCGGCTCGGGCCAGGGTGAGCTGCGCGGCGATGTCCGCGGTGACATAGGGCGCGGTGGGCGTGAAGCCGGCCTGCTGGCAGGCGTGGTGAATCGCCTGCCCGCATTCGGTGGTCGGTGGCGGCACGGCCAGGCGATGGGTGGCCAGGTCGGACAGGGCCACGGGCGCGTCGCCGGGGTGCGCTGCCGCGGTGACGACCAGCAGCGGGTCGTCGAGCAACGGGTACGCCTGAACGCCGGCGACCGTGGCCTCGGGCAGGTGGTGGTAGCGCTGGCCGAGGACCACGTCGACGGTGCCGAGCAGCAGTTCCCGTAGTTGCGCCTGGTCGGTGACGAGGCAGGTGACGGTGAGCTGGGGGTGCCGGGAAGCCAGCGTGTGCAGTGCCGGGGCCACGATGCGGGCAACGGTGGACGGCAGCGCGGCGAGGGTCGCGGTCGCGCCCACCGTACCCTTGACCGCCGCGACGGCGCTCTCGGCCTCCCGAATCGCGGCGAAGATCTGCTCGGCGTGGTCGACGAGTACCCGGCCTGCCTCGGTCAGGGCCACGGTGCGTCCGTCGGGGCGCAGCAGTTCGACACCGACCTCGCGGCGCAGCGCCGACAGTTGCTGGGAGACCGCGCCCGGGGTCAGTGCCAGGGACTGCGCGGCCGCGGCGATGGAGCCGCGGGCGGCGACGGTGGTGAGCATGTGCAAGCGGCGGACATCCAGCATGACTCGTTAGGATAGCTATAGGTTCACCGCAGGAATCCACCCCTTGACCTATGCGGTCGCACCGATGATCGTCCTCGCATGGAGATCG
The DNA here is from genome assembly GCF_044465265.1 of Actinoplanes sp. NPDC049681. Classification (NCBI taxonomy): domain Bacteria; kingdom Bacillati; phylum Actinomycetota; class Actinomycetes; order Micromonosporales; family Micromonosporaceae; genus Actinoplanes; species Actinoplanes sp. NPDC049681. Next base: position 393,728 of record NZ_JBITLP010000008.1, on the reverse strand, counting down.
ACGACTGCATCGCCGCGGTGGCCCGGCCCGTCCACGACTTCGGCGACGAGTTCATGGCCGACGAGGCGACGAGCGCCGTGGGCCGGCGCGCCGGCTTCGCCCCGGGACGCGGCTTCTACTGCCGCGGCCGCTTCGGTGTGCTCGGCGAGGCGCCGGTCGCGGTGGTACAGGCCGTCCAAGGCTTCCTCGGCCCCGGCCTGGTCGCGGCCGGCTGGCTGGCGGGACGCCCGGTGATGCCGGCGGCCGACGCCGTCGCCTGGTACGCCCGGGCCATCGGGGAATGGGGACGTGCCCACATCCCGGACGACGTCGACGTCGAGCACTTCAACCGGCTGGCGCACCACCTGATCGACGCCGCCGACGGCGACGGCCTGCCCCTGTTCGCCGGCTGGCGCGTACAGCCCTCTCCCGCCGATCCGGTCGCCGCGGCCATGCAGCACATCCACGTCCTGAGGGAGCACCGCGGTGCCTGCCACCTGGCCGCGGTACGCGCCTGCGGACTGAGCGCCTACGAGGCCATGGTCGTCAACCTCGGTCCCGGCCGGGCCACCGAGTACGGCTGGCAGCCCGCGCATCCCCCGACCGCCACGTCGATCTCGCGATGGCAGCGCGCCGAACGACTCACCAACGAGCTGCAAGCCCCGCTCTACGCCGCTCTGACCGCCGCTCAACGCAGCGCATTCGCCGAGCTCGTCGGCGCACTGACCGGCCGTCAGCCCTGACCGTGCGGCCTCCTGACCAGCGGGAGAGCGCGGACGCCGTGCGGCAGCAGCTTCGTGGCCTCCTTGTTCGGTGGTGGCGTGCGCGCCGGCTGCGCCTTGCGGGGCATCACGCCGACGGTGCCGTGGGGGCCGTCGCGCTGCACGATGCGGTCCTCGAGGATCTCACCGAGGTATCTGCCGTCGAGCCCGAACACTTCGTTGCCCACGCACCGCCCGAGATGCGCGCCCGAACGGGAGAACACATCGGTGCCGACGACGAAGCAGGCGGCCACGCCCGACGTTTCCCAGTACCACTGGACCGAATCCGGCATCCCGCCCCCTCAGCGGATCTCGAGCGTCTTCCCGTCGGCGCGGGCCGGCAACAGTTCACCCACCACCGGATAGCCCGGAACCACCCCGGCGACCAGCAGCCCGCCCGAGGTCTGCGCATCCGCCAGCAGCAGCAACTCCTCGGTGGACAGACCTCCGGTGTCGGCGTGCGGCAACACCCAGTCGAGGTTACGCCGCGTGCCGCCGCTGACGTATCCGCCGGCCAGGGCCTCCCGAGCACCGTCCAGATACGGTACGGCGCCCGCGTCGACCCGGGCCGTGACCCCGCTCGCCCGCGCCAGCTTGTGCAGGTGGCCGAGCAGCCCGAACCCGGTGACATCGGTCGCGCACACCACCCCGGCGTCGACAGCGGCCTCGGAGGCGTCCCGGTTCAGCCCCGTCATCGCCGCCACGGCCTGCGGAAACACCTCGCCGGTGGCCTTGTGGCGGCTGTTGAGGACCCCGATGCCCAGCGGCTTCGTCAACGTCAGGGGGGTGCCGGCCACCCCGGCGTCGTTGCGCATCAGCCGGGCCGGGTCGGCGACACCGGTGACCGCCATGCCGTACTTGGGCTCCGGATCGTCCACGCTGTGCCCGCCCGCGACATGACACCCGGCCTCCCGCGCCACGTCGAGGCCACCCCGCAACACCTCACCGGCCAGCTCCATCGGCAGCACGTCCCGCGGCCAGGCCAGCAGGTTGACGGCTACAACGGGGCTGCCGCCCATCGCGTACACGTCGGACAGGGCGTTGGCGGCGGCGATGCGGCCCCAGTCGTACGCGTCGTCGACGACCGGCGTGAAGAAGTCGGCGGTGGCGACCACCGCCATGCCGGCGCCCAGCTTCACCACAGCGGCGTCGTCGCCGTCGTCGAGCCCGACCAGCAGCTCGCCAGGCCCCTCGGGGGCCGCGGGGCCGACCAGCCCGGCGACCACGGCCTCGAGCTCGCCGGGAGGAATCTTGCAGGCACACCCGCCACCGTGGGCGTACTGGGTCAGCCGCTCGGGCCGCGTCGTCGTCACCCCCGCACTCTCGCACGGGGGCGGGCGGCGCGCCCGGCCCGGGAAGATCCCGCTAGGGTGATCGACGGAGGCGTTCAGGTGGCTGGTGCCCCTCCCGGTCTTCAAAACCGGTGTGGCCCGGTATCCGGGTCAGGCGGGTTCGATTCCCGTCCGCCTCCGCTTACCTGGCCGGACCCCGGCTGAGCTGCTGAAAGATGCCCTGCCGGGGTATGCGCTTCATGCCGAACCGGTTCTCACTGGGTCTCACTCAGAACCGGTGCGGTCCACTAGCTGCGACAAATGCGTGACAAAGTTTGGCGTTGATCATGCCTCTTGGGGAAGGCACCGGATGAACGGCTGGCTCACTGCGCCTTCTCAACCTCGCCGAGTCGCAGCCCGTATCCGCACCAGCTTGTGCTCTTGATGATGAGGGGAGGGCGGGGCGGCGCCGGCCATGTCAGGAACAGGTAACGCTCGCCGGAGTCGTCGACGTTCTTGTCGTAGTGTCGGTCGCGGCCGGCGGCGTGCGCACGAAGTCGGTATGTGCCGGGTCCGGCGGGGCTCATGTTGGGCAGTTGCGGGGCAGGTTCGCCGGGCATGAGCAGCTGCTGGTGGATGCCGAGCTGGCCCAGCGGGGCGGTGACGGTGATCTCGACGATGTCGTCCCAGTCATGCAGTTGTTGCCACGCATGTAGGTCGTAGTGGTCTGGTGCGTCAGCTAGGGCGTCGGCAATGACCTGCACCCTGCCTTTGTTGACGCCGGTGTAGACCATCGCGCCTATGGCCATTTCGGCCACGAGCCCGGTCGTCCAGGTGGCGCTCTCGAGCGGGAATTCTGGCCCGTCGGCGAGAACGAACGAGTGGTCTTCAGCGACGAGTGAGGAGGTCGCGGACATGGGGTGTGCCTCCGACATACCGATCAATGAAGCCGTGAGCATCGCCTGGTGCGGCCAGGTGGCGACTGCACCAGGCGATGAGACTATCGCTGGACTTCGGTCAGGGGCCTACGGAGACGATGTACGGATCGGCATGCAGCACGCGTTCGTCGTAGTAGAACCCGGACATGATGCCGCCCTGAGCGGAGTTCTCCGACGCGGTGATCATGCAGGCGCTCGCCCCGCTCGGACCCGTGACACCGGTCGGGGCGTTGATGTTGCAGCCCGAGAAGGTGCGGCGGGTCCCTCCGAAGGCGAGACCGTTGAGAGTCGTCGCCAGCGGATATTCGTCGCAGCTCTTGTTCGGGATGCTTGGCGCGTCACCACAGGCACGGCTGCGGTTCAAGGATTCGTCAGCCGGATTGGTGCTGCGGCGCAGCGGCGCGGTGACATCCCTGCCCGGCAGCCCCGAGGCCTGTGCGCGCGACACGTGCGACGTCAGCGACGGATAGCGGCTGCTGCTGTAGACGACGGGAGCCGGATACCACCACACCACACAGCCCACGCGCGCGGGACGGCCGCGGCTTTCACCGCTGGCGTTGTCGCATCGGACGTCTTGCATGCCGGTCGTGGTGGTCGTCGGGTTGTAACCGGCCACGGCGAAGGCCCAGCTCCACATGGTGGTGCAGTGGCCGATGGAGCCGAGCGGTGTCGCCGCGGTCTGGATACGGGATTCGCCTGCCCTGACCACCTGCACCGGCATGATCGCCGAGGTGGGGAAGCTTTGCGACTGGAGCACGCACGACCCGCCGGCTGTGCCGTTGGCTGCCACGGTCGCTCCCGCAGCATCTCCCCAGCCGCTGGTTGAGTAGAAGCCCGTTTGATGGGTCCATAGACCCGAGTTGCGATCGGAGTAGACGAGGTCGAGGAAGTTGAAGTAGACCTGCCCCGTCACGGTCGTTACACCGCCGGACGTCCTGGTCGTCTGCAGGAGTAATCCCTGCTTCTCGCGGCATTCCCGTACGCGGGAATCGGCGTAGATGACGCCGTCCCGGCCGCTGAGAGCGCAGATATCGGGCCAGGCAACCAGCTCGGGAGAAGCTCCGCGACCGCGCGCCGGGTTGGCTTCTCCGATACACAGCTGGGCGCCGTCCTTCGGTGCACTGCACGACGGCTCGGCCGACTTCAAGGTCGTCGGTACCGGCTTGGCCAGCGGCTGACCACCTCCGGCCGGGATGCGGCCCGGATCGGCTGCCGGCGGTGGAATCGGTGCTGCGGATGCCGGTGAGGTGAGCATCGCTGCAGCCATGGCTAGGGCGGCAAATCCAGTTAGTAACCGCCGTGTTGTTGTCGTTGACGCCATCGGTCTCCTTCGCTCGTTTTTGGCCTCGAGCGGAATCCTGACGGCTGAGAGAAGATCAAATCAGTCCCGCCTACATAGAGCTACGCCAATGCGCCAGCTGAGAGGGCATGACTGCCATGTTAAGTATTTTTTCAGCCCGGCGGGAGCACCCCCATGAACAAACGATTTCGCCACTCAGCGTTAGTGGTGTGGCCAACGTCGCTGATCGCTGTCACGGGCTGCACTGCGGCAAGCCGACCGGAGGACACGCCCTTACGACCGCGGTCGACGCCTTGGCGTACCCGATCATGCTTGCCTGCCCCGCCGGCGGCTCACTTGGGCGGACGCTAGGAACTCGCCGATAGCTATGTGACGGCGGGCGGCAGGTTGATTCCAGGTCAGCACGCCAGGTTCGGTCATCACCTCCTCACCGCAGTCGGGCAAGCACGGGCTGCGACATAGCTGATCCGGCCACATCCGGGGGGCTGTCCCGCTGAGTGGGCGTTGCTACTGTGCGGTTGTTGAGGAGGACGGGGGGTCGATGGAGCTTCCTGCAGACGGGGATGTGGTGTTCGTGCCGGCCCGCCCGGTACGCGAGGCCGGTGAGCGAGATCCCGCGATTGAGGTGCGCCGGCTGGCTAGTTCCGGTGAGCGGGTAGGGCTTGCGTTCAGCTCGGTCGAAGCGTTGGTGAAGACGTTAGGGCCGTTTCAGCCGTGGGTCGGTCTGCCGATGTACGCGTACGTGGTGTGGCTGCGGGTTCAGGGCGTGTACCAGATCCAGGTGGATCCCTCCTATGGCATCGATGTGCGGCAGTGGTCGGCGGAGGATGTCTTTTACGCCTCTGAGGGGGATTGATGGCTGCGGGCTTTCAGGTCGTCTATGAGGACCTGGGTGATATGGCGTCGGCGTTCATGACGGAGTCGACGCAGTTCGCGGGGCTTCGTCCACGGATGGCTCCGGCGCCGGTCGATGGGGGAGAGGCGACGGTGAACGCGGGGATCGCCGCGGTGCTGTCGCTTTTCGCGTCGCTGAATGCGGGGATCAGTGCGGCGATGGAGGAGCACGGCACGAAGTTGCGGGAGTGCCGTGATGACTACAAGGAGAACGACGCCGATGTGGTGGCGCTGTACAACAAGGTGATCGAGGAAGCGTGAAGATCGCAGGCGACATCGGCGGGTTGCACCGGGTGGCAGGTTTGCTGGCCGGCGTTCCGGAGGAGATGCGCGGCAGTGCGGAGGCGCTCAGTAGGCGCGTTGACCAGCTCGTCGGTGATGCAGGCTGGTCGGGGGCGGCCGCGGAGGAGTTCAAGGGTGCCTGGGAGCAGGATTCCACGGCGGTGGTGGAGCTCAGCGGCTGTGTGAAGCTCGCCGGGACCGTCGTGGCCGCACTCGCGGAGGGCCTGGCGGCGGCGCAAGCGCAACTGGATCGGGCCGTGTCGGCAGCGCAGGATGCGGGGGTCCCGGTCGCCGCCGATGGGTCGGTGCCGCCCGGCGTCTACACCGAAACCGTGCTGACAGCGATGCACCAGTACTCCACCGATGCAGCGGCGGCGTACCAGGCGGCGCAGGATGCCCGGGACAAGGCGACGGAGATGCTGCACGAGATCACGGCTGCCATCGCCGGAGAGCCGACGTCGTTTCTGAAGTCGGCTGATGTGGCGATCCTGGCAGCGTCGCTGAAGGGCTACTACGCGCTGCCGAACGAGTTCGCCGAAGACGCCAAAAGTAAGCTCGACGACTTCAACAGCCGCTACAAGGACACCCAGTACGCCCGTAAGCACAGCCCCGCCGGTTCGGCGGCCAAGGCCGAGCTGGCGGCGGAACTGCAGGAGATGCGCGCGGAGCGCAAGCTGCTGCAAACGGACCTGAAGGCCGCCGAAGGGGTGGCCGGACATTTCAAGGGCGGTCACTTCCTCGGCAGCTCGCTGGGCGACCTCGCTGACGGGCTCGGGGTGATGCAGGACGGCGGGAAACTGTCGCGGCTGCTCGACGGGGTACCAGCGGTCGACGTCGTACTCGGCGGCTTCGCCACCTGGGCGCAGGCCAAGGAGGATCACGAGAAGGGCTGGGGCTGGACCCACGCGATATTGGTCGACGGCGGTTCCAACGCCGCCGCGATCGGGGCAGGGCTGGCCACCGATTGCATCCCGTACGTCGGGCCGGTGCTGGCACCGTTCGTCTCGTATGGTGTCGGTGCCTACGGCTACGAGGCCGGCCATGCTGGACATTGGACCGAACACATCACCGAAGACGGCGTCCTGAAAGGCACCTGGGAAGGCGTCGTCGACAGTGGCAAGGCCACCTGGGATGAAGACGTCGTGGGCATGTACCACAAGGTCGGCCACGACATCGAACACCCGCAGGAGGCGGCCAAAAGCCTCTGGCACGGCGTGAAGAACCTGTTCTGACGGAAGCCGAATCTGATGAAGAAGCCCCCCAAGCGTGCCGAGGATCGAGACACCCGCCTGCGCCTGCAAGCGCGGCTCAACAATGGTGTCGTCCCCGTACCGTTCCTCGGCCAGACGTGGCAATCGCGGGGCTCCTCGTACTGGCGACGCCGACTCGGTGCGGTCATCGTTTTCCTCGCGGCCTTGGCTCTGGTCGGCGGCATGGCGATCGGCTTCACCATCGGCATCGTGGGTGCCGGCGACAACCCCCTCCGCCTGGTGCTCGCTGCCGTCTACGACCTGACCGTCGTCCTCGGAGTACGGTCCGGGCTCCGCAAGATCGCTGATGCCCCGCTGGATACCCCCGCAGGCACGCCCCGCACCTTCGTGCCGAACGGACTACTGGCACTGGCACTGGCCCCATACGGCACGGGCCTGATAGCAACCATGCTGATAGCGATGTTCGGCCGCGACTTCCTCGGCGAACGACGAGCCCGCGAGATCAGCGACATCAAACACTGACCAAGACGCGGAGCGACGGAGCGGGCGGCGTTGCAAGGGCTCAAGCGGCGGTACCTGGTCGTGCGAGTCAATGCGGGCGCCGCGCGGCAAATACGTGGCAACGAAAGCCTAAATCAGCACGTACCCCCAGGTCAGTGCCGTTGTGCAGGCCGGTCTTCAACACTGGTGTAGCTGCCTCTTCTGTCGGCGAGACGGGTGAGGAATGCCGGCTATCGAAGCTACTCATGTCCCTGTACGTCACCAAGGCCCCCCGGAACGGGGGCCGCCAACGCCGCGCGTGTTTGGCCCCGTAGATGCAGCCGGCAAATACGCCTTGAGGAAAACCGACCTCGGGCCCCCGGCCGGCTCGCCGTGGAGACGCCGACGCTGCCCGGCGACGGTCCCTGCCGGGCGTTCTGCCTGTCCGATCCCGGCAGGAGCCAGGAGGTCTGCGTCGCCTCCGTAGGAGGACGGCGCCTCAGGCATAGCCGGGAAGAACCCGTCGCATCAGACCGGTTGGACTACCCTCGACCCGTAATCTGTGAGTTCGCCGCAACTCGGGCGGGTTTCCGGCATACCCGGAAGGCTCATCAGAACAGCGATTGGCGACGCCGCATCAGCCTTGGTCAAGGGGTGCAGGGCCGTGGACGGCCGAGTATGCGATGCGAGAGGACGTTATGAGCGGGTCGACGGGGGTCGCCGGCAAGGGGCTCGGACGGTGGAAGCAGATTTTCACGAACCGTGGAGTGGGCACCAAGATCTTGCTGGCCATCGCCGTGATGGCGGTTGCAGCGGTGGCGGTGGGTGTCGCTTCTCTCATCAACATGGGTGAGATGCAGGACGGGTCGGACTACATGTACGCCCAGACGCTGGTGCCGATAACGAACCTTGCGCGCATGCAAGAGGCGGCGTTGATGATGCGGATGGGCGTGCTGAACGCAGCCGTTTCCGCCAACGGTTCGCCGGTAAGCCAGTATCTCGATTCCAGCCGTGCTCAGGACAAGGTGTTCGACGAAGCGTTCGCTGCCTACACCGCCACCGACATGACGGGCCGGGAGAAGGCTGTCGCGCAGGTCCGTGACGCCATGACCCGTTACCGCCAGGTGCGGGACGACAAGATGATCCCGGCGATCGAACGAGGCGATGTCGCCGGCTTCGTTCAGCTCCGGGACAAAGAAGGTGCGCCGATCTTCACCGTCCTCAGTAATGGGATGGACGAGCTGGTGAAGATCGAGACCGCTGCCGCCCGCTCGCAGAACGACGCCTCCCGGGCCAGGTACCGCAACTCGCGCAACAGCGTCGTGTTGATGCTCCTGCTCGGGGTTCTCGCCGGAGGGTTTCTCGGCGCGCTCATCGCCCGCTTGATCACACGGCCACTGTCGCGTTGCGTGGCTGTGCTGGAGCAGGTCCGCGACGGCGACCTGAGGGTGCGTGCCGGTCTGCACGGTGCTGACGAAGTTGCTCAGCTGGCTGCCGCATTGGATGCATCCGTGCAGGCCACCGCTGCCATGGTGCGTCAGGTGGGTGAGAACTCCGCCGCGGTGGCGGCAGCTTCGGAGCAGCTGACGGCCGTCTCCACCGAGATGTCCGCCGCTGCGGAGGAGACCTCGGCACAGGCCGGAACCGTGTCGGCTGCGGCGGGGCAGGTGTCTCGTAACGTCCAGACCGTGGCGGCCGGCGCTGAGGAGATGGGCGCGTCCATCAACGAGATCGCGGGTAATGCGGGCGAGGCGGCGAAGGTGTCGGCCGAAGCGGCTGCGACTGCCGCTCGCACGACTGAGATCGTCGCCAAGCTCGGCCAGTCGTCGGCTCAGATCAGCAGTGTGGTGCAACTGATCACCTCCATCGCCGAACAGACCAACCTCCTCGCGCTGAACGCCACCATCGAGGCGGCCCGGGCCGGCGAGCACGGCAAGGGTTTCGCTGTCGTTGCCACGGAGGTCAAGGATCTGGCGCAGGAGACCGCGCGGGCCACCGGCGAGATCGCAGCCAGTATCGCGGCCATCCAGGACGAGACCGCTCAGGCTGTGTCGGCCATCGCTGAGATCGACACCGTCACCAACCGGATCAACGACTACGCATCGACCATCGCCGCCGCCGTGGAAGAGCAGACCGCGACCACGAGCGAGATGGTGCGCAACGTGGCCCAGGCGGCGGCCGGTGCCAGCGACATCGCCGGGAACGTGGCCGGCGTCGCCACGGCCGCGGACGCCGCTGCCACGGGGGCGACCGAGACCAACACCACAGCCACCGAACTGGCCCGCATGGCAGCGGAGCTGCAGCAGAGCGTAGCCGCCTACCGGACCTGAGACCGTCAGGTCACGGCCTCGTCGAGGTCGACGGCACCGGGCCGGCGCCTCCGGGCCGAGGTTCGCACCCGTACCGCTCCACGGTCGAAACGCGGGCGGCAGCCCAAGAGCAGCCACGATGGTCTGTACTTGGAGGGGGAAGCATCATGACGACGGTGGTTATCGCAGACGACGACCCGGACGTCGCCGACCTGGTGGCCTATGCCTTCGCAGGCGCCGGGCACACGGTGCGCGCCGTGCTGGACGGCGCCCGTGCACTCGAGGTGATCAAGGATCTGCGACCGGACATCGCGGTGCTCGACCACACCATGCCGAACCTCACCGGCTCGGACGTGGTGGAAGCGTTGCGGGCCTATCCGCCCACCCGGCACACCATCATCGTGATGATCACAGGCAGCAGCCCGCACGACATAACGGCACCCGTCGACCGGCTGCTGCAGAAGCCGGTCAGCCCGCGCCAGCTGACCGCTGTCGTCGCCGAGATGCTGGCCTGACAGGCGGCGCCCGACGCGAGCATGGAGCGTCGAGCAAGGAGGACCGGCTCCGTCAGCGTGCGACCTGGAGGGCGGCGGCGACGCCGGCCAGGACGAGCACCGCGCCGTCCAGCAGGATCAGCCGGGCCGGGTCGCCCACCTTGATCCGCGTGCCGATCGCGCCCAGCATCAGCACCGCCAAGCCGATCGCCGCGAGCAGGCCGAGCACGCTCACCCCCAGCCCGGCGAGCAGCCCGACCGCGCCCGCCGCTTCGAGCAGTCCGATGGTTCGCCAGGCCGTCGGGGTCATGCCGAGGTGGTCGCGGATCCGCAGGCTCGGGCGCAGGCCCGCGACCTTCACGCCGCCGGCGATCAGGAACAGCGCTGCGAGCAGGAGCGACAAGAGAATGAGGATCATCCGTCGATGATCAGCCCTCGTGGCGCGTCCCGGAGCCGGGTGAGTTCTGGACCACAGATTCGCGTGGCCGTCCGGTCAGGATTCGAGAAGCCGGCGCGTCCCGGCCGGTCCTAGTCTTTCCGCAGGTGGCCGGCATCGCGCCGGGCCTGGGCCGAGAGGGTGGCGTGAGGATGGCTACGAAGAGTGCGCAGACCGGTTCCGACGGCTTCAGCGCCGCGGAGCGTGCCGCGATGAAGGAGCGTGCTGCCGAGCTTCGCGCCGAGGGCAGGAAGGGTGCCAAGAAGGCTGACGGGCTCGAGGCGCTCCTGGACCGGATCGCGCAGATGGCTCCGGAGGACCGGGCGCTCGCCGAGCGGGTGCATGTGGCGGTCACCGAGGCGGCCCCGGCGCTGGTGCCGAAGACCTGGTACGGGATGCCCGCCTACGCGAACGCCGACGACAAGGTCGTGATCTTCTTCCAGGATTCGGGCAAGTTCAACTACCGCTACTCGACCCTCGGCTTCCAGGACACCGCCAACCTCGACGACGGCGACCTGTGGCCGGTGGCGTACGCGTTGCGGAAGTGGACGCCGGCCGTCGAGCAGAAGGTCATCGCGCTCGTGAAGGCCGCCGTTGCCTGAGAGCACCGAGGACGGGCATTTCGTCGTCATCTCGGGGCGGCGCTGGCGGGCGACCGATCCCGCGATTCCGGAGGATGTCGCGGCGGCGCTGCGCCGGGCGCTCATGGCCGCCCGACGGGATGTCGGCGCGGCGCTGCGTGCGGGTCAGGATCCGGCGCCCGCTCGCGCGCGGGTGCAGGCGGCGAAGGTGGCTCTCGGTGAGCGCGGCACCCCGTGGTGGGAGCAGACGCTGGAGCAGCGACGCCTGCGCTGGGAGCGGGGGCTGGACGACCTCTCCGGGTAGATCCTGCCGCCGGTCGGTACGGTGACGTCGTGGACCCTCGCCGCCGGATCCCGGGTACGGACACCGCGCTCGACGACCCGCGCCTGGCCGCCGCTGCGGAGCGGATCGGGCGGGGGCCGGTCAAGGCTGCGGTGGTCGCCGCTCAGCAGCGGGCTCGCGCCGGTGAGCTGGATCCCGGTGAGGTCATCGCCGCCGCGCTGGCCGCTCTGCCGGGGACCGCCGGTGGGCTGCGGCCGGTGCTGAACGCCACCGGCGTCGTCCTGCACACCAATCTGGGCCGGGCCGCTCTCTCGCCGGCCGCGATCGAGGCTGTCGCCGCCGCGGCCGGGCACACCGACGTCGAGCTCGATCTCGGCTCCGGCCGCCGTGCGCGGCGGGGCCGGGATGCTCTCGCCGCTCTTGCCGCGGCCGTGCCGGCGGCGGGTGGTGTGCATGTCGTCAACAACGGCGCCGCAGCGCTCGTCCTGGCCGCCACCGTCCTCGCTCAGGGGCGGGAGATCGTCGTCAGCCGGGGGGAGCTCGTCGAGATCGGCGACGGGTTCCGCCTGCCCGACCTGCTCGTCTCCACCGGGGCGCGGCTGCGGGAGGTCGGGACCACCAACCGGACGTCGCGTGACGACTATGCCGCGGCGGTGGGGCCGGAGACGGGGTTCGTGCTCAAGGTGCATCCCTCCAACTTCGTCGTACGGGGGTTCACCCGGGCGGTGCCGGTGGGGGAGCTGGCCGGGCTGGAGGTGCCCGTCGTCGCGGACATCGGGTCCGGGTTGCTCGCGCCCGATCCGCTGCTGCCGGACGAGCCGGACGTGGCCTCCACGCTGGCGGCCGGTGCCGATCTCGTCATCGCCAGCGGGGACAAGTTGCTGGGTGGGCCGCAGGCGGGGCTGCTGCTCGGCGACGCCGCGCTGGTGGAGCGGCTGCGGCGGCATCCGCTGGCCCGGGCGTTGCGGGTGGACAAGCTGACGCTGGCCGCCCTGCAGGCCACCGTCTCGGGGCCGGAGACGCCGACGTGGCGGGCGCTGCGGGCGGACCCGGCCGCGTTGCGGGCGCGGACGGCGCGGGTCGCCGCCGAGCTCTCCGCTGCCGGGGTGGCCGCCGAGGTCGTGGAGGCGGTCGCCGTGGTGGGCGGGGGCGGTGCTCCGGAGCTCGAGCTGCCGTCGTGGGCCGTCGCGCTGCCGGAGGAGTACGCGCGGCCGTTGCGGCTCGGTGAACCGGCGATCGTGGGCCGGGTCGTGCGGGGACGCCTGCTGCTGGATCTGCGATGTGTGCCGCCCGGTCAGGACAAGGCCGTGGTGACCGCCGTCGTGGGGAAGTGACGTGCACGTCGTCGCCACCGCCGGGCACGTGGATCACGGCAAGTCCACGCTGGTCCGTGCCCTGACCGGGATGGAGCCGGATCGCTGGGCCGAGGAGCGCCGCCGTGGGATGACCATCGACCTCGGTTTCGCGTGGACCACCCTGGATCCCGGCGGCACGGTGGCCTTCGTCGACGTGCCGGGGCACGAGCGCTTCGTGCCGAACATGCTCGCCGGGGTCGGGCCGGTGCCGGCCGCCATGGTCGTGGTCGCCGCCGACGAGGGGTGGATGCCGCAGTCCGCCGAGCACCTGGCCGCCCTGGATGCGCTCGGCGTACGCCACGGGCTGCTGGTGGTGTCCCGTGCGGATCTGGCGGATCCCGGTCCGGCGATGCGGCGTGCCGCCGAGGAGATCGCCGCCACGTCGCTCGGCGCCGTGGCGGCCGTGGCGGTCAGCGCCGTCACGGGAGCCGGGCTCGACGAGCTGCGTACCGCGCTGAGCCGGCTGGTTACCGCGCTGCCCGCACCGGCCGGTGGTCCGGTGCGGCTGTGGGCCGACCGGGCGTTCACGATCAAGGGGGCGGGCACGGTCGTCACGGGCACCCTGGGCGGCGGCGAGCTTCGTACCGGTGACGAGCTGGAGCTGACCGCCGGGGAGCGGGTCGTGCGGGTCCGCGGCCTGCAGAGCCTCGGGGAGCCGGTCATCGCGGTCCGGGGGCCGGCGCGGGTCGCCGTGAATCTGCGGGGGGTCGGCAAGGACGAGGTCGGCCGGGGTGCCGCGCTGCTCACGCCCGGATGCTTCCTCCGCACCGATCTCGTGGACGTGCGGGTGCACGGCGATCCGGTCGCGGCCCTTCCGGGCACGCTCACCCTGCATGCCGGGTCGGCCGCGGTCACGGTACGCGTACGCCCGCTGGGCGCCGACACGGCACGGCTGCGGCTGGCCCGGGCGCTGCCGCTGCGCATCGGCGACCGGGCGTTGCTGCGGGACCCCGGCCGGCATCACGTCGCCGGCGGTGTGACCGTGCTCGACGTCGTACCCCCAGGTCTGCAACGGCGTGGCGCGGCCGAGGCCCGGGCCGTGACGCTCGCCGGGATGGACGGGGTGCCGGATCCGGCGGGCGAGCTGCGCCGCCGCAGGCTGGTCCGACGCGGGGAGCTGGTGCGCATGGGCGTGCCCGCCGAGGGTGACGCCGTGGCCGGTGACTGGCTGGCCGACCCGGAGCACTGGGCGTGGCTGGGGACTCGCCTGGCGGCGGAGGTCGCCGCCCACGCCCGGGAGCGGCCGCTCGAGCCCGGCGTACCCGTGGATGCCCTGCGGCACCGGCTGGAGTTGCCCGATCGGGCTCTCGTGGAAGCTTTGGTACGCCCGCCGCTGGTGCTCCGCGCGGGCCGGGTGGCGGCCGGAGCGGCCGGGGTGCCGCCGGAGCTGGTCGCCGCGGTGGACAAGGCCTTCGCCGACCTGGCGGACCGGCCCTTCGCCGCTCCGGAGGCGCACCGGCTCGCCGAACTGGGGCTGGGTCCCCGGCAGCTCGGCGCGGCGGTCCGGGCCGGCCTGGTCGTGCAGGTCGCGGACAACGTGGTGCTGCGGGCGGGAGCGCCGGAGCGGGCGGCGCAGGTGCTGGCCGGGCTGCCGCAGCCGTTCACGCTCAGCGAGGCCCGCCAGGCGCTGGACACGACGCGGCGGGTCGCGGTACCGCTGCTGGGGTTGCTGGATCGCACCGGTGCGACGCGGCGCCTGCCGGACGACCGGCGAACCGTGATTGACAAAGACGCGTGATCGGGTCATCCTCAGTCCACTAGTCAATTAGTGGATTGGTGCTTGTAGTGATCTTCCGGATCGACCGCCGCACCGGCACCGCCGTCTACGTGCAGCTCATCCAGCAGGTCCGGCAGGCGGTGCGGATGGGACGGCTGCTGCCCGGTGACCGGCTGCCCACCGCCCGCGAGGTGGCCGAGCGGACCGGCATCAACCCCAACACCGTGCTGCGGGCGTACCGGGAGCTGGAAGTGGCGGGTCTCGTGGAGCCGCGGCAGGGCTCGGGGACGTTCGTGCGCGACCAGCTGCCGCCGCTGCCCGCCGACCTGGGCGAGCTGCGCCGGGACCTGGCCGAGTGGGTGGCCCGGGCTCGCGCGGCGGGCCTCGACCCGTCGGACATCCAGGCGCTCGTCACCGAGGTGGCCGCCGAAGAGGAGGCAGAGCGTGTCTGAACCCGTTCCGGCGCTCGTCACCGCCGGCGTCACCCACGCGTTCGGCGACCGGCCGGCCCTGCAGGACTGCTCGTTCACGGTGCCGGCCGGCAGCGTGACCGCCCTGGTCGGGCGAAACGGCGCCGGGAAGACCACGCTGCTGCGCGCGGCGGCCGGGTTGCTGAGACCGCAGCGTGGCCACCTGGCCGTCTTCGGGGATCGGGTGGGCGATGCCTCGCTCCCGTGCATCGGGTACGCCGGACAGCAGGCCCCGCTCTACCGCACCCTGACCGTCGCCCAGACCCTGCGCCTGGGCGCCCGCCTCAACCCCCGCTGGGACGCCCCGTACGCCCGGCGCCTCGCCGACGCCGCGCAGCTGCCCCCGGCGGCGAAGGTCGGCACGCTGGCACCCGGGCACCGCGCCCGCCTGGCCCTGATCATGGCCCTCGGCAAGCGGCCGGGCCTGCTGCTGCTGGACGAACCGCTGGCGCACCTGGACCCGGTGGCCCGCACCGAGGCCGTCGGCATGCTGATGGCCGACGTCGCCGAGCACGGCACGACCGTCGTGCTCTCGTCCCACGTCGTCGCCGACATCGAGGGCGTCTGCGACCACGTCGTCGTGCTCGCCGACGGCCGGGTACGCCTCGCCGCCGACGTCGAGCAGGCGCTGGGCGCGCATCACGTGGCGGTCGGCGGCGCCGGCGACCTGGGCGCGCTGGACGGGGCGGAGATCGTCGAGTCGCAGCCGGACGGCCCGGGGTTCACCGCGCTGGTCCGGATCGCCGAACCGGTCCTCGCCGGCCGCCTGTCCTGGCACCGCCCCACCCTGGAGGAGCTGCTCCTGGGCTACCTGAGGGCCCCCGGAATCCCGTCGTTGCAGGAGGTGCCCGTCCGATGACCTGGCTCGCTCTGCGGCTGCTGAGGCCGTACCTGATCGTCGCCGTGCTGGTGTCCGGTCTCTCGACCGCCTTTCTGGGGTACGCCTCCGGTGTCGTCCAGCGGCAGCTCGACGCGCGGGGGATGCCGGACTGCGTCAACCCGAACCTGTGCTGGCCGACCGGCTCCGCGATGCACGCGATTCTCGGCATGGAGCTGGTCGCCGCGCTCGTGCCCGTCGTCATCGGACTGGTGCTGGGCGTGCCGCTCTTCGCCCGCGAGCGGGAGGAGGGCACCGTCGCGTACGTCCTCACGCAGTCCGTGCCCCGGGGCCGCTGGGTGGTGACCAAGCTGCTGTGCGCGCTGACGGCCGGGGCGCTCTGCACGGCGGTGCCCGCCCTGACGTACCGGCTGGTGGCGGCGCGGTACACGCTGCTCGCGAACGACCTCTACGAACTGATCGAGCTGCTGCACCTCAACCACGTCGGGTTCATGGTGATGCAGACGGTGCTCACCGCGGCGGTGGCCGGTCTCCTGGGCCTGATCTACGGCCGTACGCTGCGCACCCTCGTGGTGTCGCTCGTGTGGTGGCCCTTCGGCATCGCGGCCGTCTACGCCGGCGTCGCGCTGCTGCCGTTCGGCGCCGGCCCGGGTGCGGGTCCGCAGTTCTCGCCGGACGACGACCGCTACTGGACGGCGGACATCTCGTTCGCCGACGGCCTCGGCTACGCGGCCACCGTGCTGATGATCGCGTACGTGCTGGTCACGGTGCTGATCGCCCGCCGGGCCGGCCGCCGCCTCGCGGCCTGACCCCGCCTCAGTGGTCCCACCCGCCGCAGCGGACCCTTTTGCGCGCCCCGGCTTACGGGTTCGGCTCCGGTGCCGATAGGTCTGGTGAGGCCACCGGAGGGAGCTGGGGATGCACGCCGGTCATGCGCCCGCCCAGGCGTCGTCGCCGGCCCGCACCGACATCGAGGCGGTGCTGGCCGAGCGGCTCGTGCAGCCCTTGTTCCAGCCGATCGTCGACCTGTCCACCCGTACGGTGGTCGGCGTGGAAGCGCTCGCCCGCGGTCCGGCCGGCACCGACCTGGAGTTCCCGGACCGGTTGTTCGCTGCGGCCCGGGACGCGGGCCGGCTCGGCGAGCTGGACATGCTGTGCTCCGAGCGGGCGCTGGAGTGCGCCGTCGCCGCCCCCGTCGCCCCGCCGCTGGTGTTCGTCAACGCCGAGCCGGCCGCGCTGGACCAGCCGTTGTCACCGCGGCTGGTCGAGCTGATCCTGGGCGGCCTGCCCTTCCGCGAGATCCTGGAGTTCACCGAGCGCGCCCTGCCGGCCCTGCCCGGCAGCCTGCTGCGCATCGCCGGGCAGGCGCAACAGTGGGGCAACAGCCTCGCGCTCGACGACGTGGGCGTGGACCCGATGTCGCTGGCGTTCCTGCCGGTGCTCGAGCCCGAGGTGATCAAGCTCGACATGAGCCTGATCCGCGACCCCTCCGCCGAGCGGACCCGCGCCGTCTGTGCCGTGGTGCGCGCGGAGGCGCAGCGTACCGGGGCGATGGTCGTGGGTGAGGGGATCGAGACCGAGGAGGACCTGGTCACCGCGGAGGCGCTCGGGGCGCGCTGGGGTCAGGGCTGGCTGTTCGGCCGGCCGGGCCGCATCGAGCAGGTGAGCCACCGGTTCGACCCCGTGGCCGCGAGCGCGCTGCCGCCACCGCGGCCGGGCTTCCACCAGGGCGGTGGCACCCCGTTCGAGGTCGCCGCAGGCGGCGGGCCGGTCACCGCCGGTACGCGCGAGGCCATCGCCGCGGCGCTGACCCGGCTGCGCGACGCGGTCGCCGCGGACGAGACCGCCGTGGTGGTCGCGTCCTGCCCCGACCCGGGCATCGCCGAGACCGACGGCGTCACCGCCGCGCTGCAGGAACTGGCCGGTCGCGTGCGGTCCGTCATCCTGCTGGACAAGCCGATCCCGGGGGAGTTCGCGGCGGCGGTCATCGGGCCGGGATACGGGTGCGCCGTCTGCGTCCGCTCGGGCCGCCCGCTGGACCTGGTGACCCTGCACGACCTGCCCGCGGTCGCGGCCGTGACCCGGGTGCTGCTGAACCGGCACGGAAGCTAGCTCAGAACGCGTAGCGGATCCGGCAGTACGGCGTCACGCGGTTGATCACCTCGGTGAGGGCCGCGACGTGGCGTCCCTTCTGGCCGGTGCGGTAGCGCACGTTCCACGCCCCGTTCTCGGAGCGCTTGCCCTGTTGCAGGTCGGGCCGCCACAGCACCTCCTCCGCCTTCGGGTGCCAGCCGAGGTTGACCTCGTGCAGGTCACGGTTGTGGGTGAGGAAGATGACCTCGGCGGCCAGCTGCGCCTTCGCCGCCGGGCCCAGGGCGGCGTCCAGCTCGGCGAGCAGGGCCGCCCAGTCGTCGAGCCAGCCGTCGCGCACGACCACCGGGCTGAAGTTGACGTGGACCTCGTACCCGGCCGCGACGAAGTCGTCGATCGCCGCGATGCGCTCGGCGATCGGGCTGGTGCGGATGTCGAGCAGCTTGGCGTCGCGCGGCGGCATGAGCGAGAAGCGGATGCGGGTACGCCCCTGCGGGTCCCACCCGAGCAGATCGCGGTTGACGTGCTTGGTGGCGAAGCTGGCCTTGGCGGCCGGCAACCCGCGGAACAGCTCGACCAGGTCCCGCACGTTGTCGCTGATCCGGGCGTCGAGCGAGCAGTCCGAGTTCTCCCCGATGTCGTAGACCCAGGCCGCGGGGTCGCACTCGTTCGGCGCCGGCTTGCTGCCCTGGCGGACGGCGTGGCGCTGGACGTACCCGAGGATCTTGTCGATGTTGGCGAACACCGTGACGGGGTTGGAGTAGCCCTTGCGGCGGGGCACGTAGCAGTAGGCGCAGGCCATCGCGCATCCGTTGGCGGTGGACGGTGCGATGAAGTCGGCCGAGCGGCCGTTGGGGCGGGCGGTGAGCGACTTCTTCACGCCGAGGACCAGCGCCTCCCGCTTGATCCGGACCCAGCGCCGGACGTTGGTCTCGTCGCCGTAGAGCTCGGGGATGCGGTGGTGGCTCTCCACCTCGACGAGGTCGGCGCCGGGGAAGCGCGCGAGGATCTCCTTGCCGCGGGGCAGGGTGGCGGCTTCGGGCTCGACGTAGATCCGCCGGATGTCCAGGAGCTCGTCCATCAGGCCGGCACCGCCTCGGGACTCTCCACGCGGGCGGCCGTCGCGCGGGCCCGGGCGCCGGTGGTGACCAGCCCGAGCACGAGGACGGCGACGCCGCAGCCGGCCATGATCCACCATCCGGCCCGCGACGCCCGCGCGAAGTGGCCGGCCGACGGGCCGTCGAGGCCCGAGGCGACGACGGCCCCGATGACCGCGACGCCGAGCGCCGCTCCCACCTGGCGGCTGGTCGACGCGATCGCCGCGGCGACGCCGGCCTGGGCGCGTGGCATGCCGGAGACCGCCGTGTTGGTGATCGGGGCGTTGACCATGCCGAAGCCGAATCCGAACAGCACGTAGCCGATCATCAGCTGCCAGATCGGCGTGCTCGCGGTGAGCCGGGTCAGCGGAACCATGGCGAGCGCGATCGCCGTGCCCGCCAGCGCCAGGGGCAGCCGCGGACCGCGAGCGCCGACGATGCGCCCGGACAGCGGCGCCACGATCGCCGTGACCAGGGCCATCGGCAGGGTCCAGAAGCCGGCGTGCAGGGCGGACAGGCCCCGTACGTCCTGCAGGTACAGCGCGTTGAGGAACAGGAATCCCGCGAGCGCCCCGAACGCGCACACCGCGATGAGGGCCGCCCCGGTGAACGGGACGCTGCGGAAGACGTGCAGGTCGAGCAGGGGCTGCGCGCGGCCGTTCTCGTACGGGATCAGGACGCCCAGCGCGACCGCACCCAGCGCGAAACACCCGATGATCTCGGGCGCCGTCCAGCCGGCCGCCGGCCCCTCGATGATCCCGAAGGTGACGGCGGCGAGCAGCACCAGCACCAGGAGCTGCCCCACCGGGTCGAGCCGGCGGGGCCGGGCGGCCCGCGACTCCGGGACGAAGACGGCCGCGAGCGCGATCGCGGCCAGCCCGACCGGCACGTTGATCCAGAAGATCGACCGCCACCCCAGCGCGGCGACCAGCCCGCCGCCCAGCACCGGACCCAGCGCCATGCTCAGGCCGACGACGCCGCCCCAGACGCCGATGGCGCGGGCCCGGTCCCGGGGCTCGGTGAAGGTGTTGGTGATGATCGACATGGCGACCGGGTTGAGCATCGAGCCGCCCACCGCCTGCAGCGTGCGGAAGAAGATCAGCCAGCCGAGGCCGGGAGCGACGCTGCAGAGCAGCGAGCCCGTGGTGAACAGCGCCAGGCCGGTCTGGAACGTACGACGGCGGCCCACCCGGTCGGCGGTCGATCCGGCGAGCACGAGCAGGCTGGCCAGCACCAGCGTGTACGCGTCGATGACCCATTGCAGGCCGGAGACGGACGCGTCCAGGTCGGCGCGCAGCGAGGGCAGCGCGATGTTCACGATCGTGGTGTCGAGCCCGACGATGAACAGGCTCATGCAGCAGATCGCGAGCACCAGCTGGCGGCGGTGGCGGCTGAGCTCGGGCATTGCTTCCTTTGTACCGCCGTGGCGGGTGCATAATGCAGCATTCCCAGGGGTAGGTGCGTCACATGACCACGACCGACCCGGGTACGGTGCGCACGAACGTGCCGGCCCGCCTCGACCGCCTCCCCTGGGCCCGCTGGCACTGGATGATCGTCATCGGGCTCGGCACCGTCTGGATCCTCGACGGCCTCGAGGTCACCATCGTCGGTAACCTCTCCGGCCGCCTCTCCGAGCCCGGCAGTGGGCTCTCGATCAGCCAGAGCCAGGTCACCGGCCTGGGCGCCGCCACGTACGTGCTGGGCGCCTGCTTCGGCGCGCTGTTCTTCGGCTGGCTCACCGACCGCTTCGGGCGCAAGAAGCTGTTCATGCTGACCCTCGGCGTCTACCTGATCGGTACGGCGATGACCGCGTTCAGCTTCGCCCCGTGGTGGTTCTTCCTGTTCCGCTTCATCACCGGCGCCGGCATCGGCGGCGAGTACGCGGCCATCAACTCGGCGATCGACGAGCTGATCCCGGCCCGGCACCGCGGCCGCATCGACATCGTCATCAACGGCACCTTCTGGGCCGGCGCGGCGCTCGGCGCGCTGCTCACCGTGCCGATCCTCACCCAGCTGCCGGTCTCCTGGGGCTGGCGGGCGGCGTTCGGGCTGGGCGTGGTCCTCGGCCTGGTGATCCTGCTGGTGCGCCGGCACGTGCCGGAGAGCCCGCGCTGGCTGTTCATCCACGGCCGCGGCGAGGAGGCGGAAACCCTGGTCCGCGACGTCGAGCAGACCGTCGAACGCGAGGACCGGGTCACGCTCGAGCCGGCCGAGGACTACATCACCATCCATCAGCGCCGCAGCATCGGCTTCGGGCAGATCGCGAAGACGCTCGTGCGCCGGTACCCGAAGCGGGCCGCGCTCGGCCTCGCTCTCTTCATCGGCCAGGCCTTCCTCTACAACGCGGTGACCTTCGGGTACGCCCAGATCCTGCAGACCTTCTTCGACGTGCCGTCCGGCAGCACCGGCTACTACTTCGCGGTCATCGCCGTCGGCAACCTGCTCGGCCCGCTCGTTCTCGCCCCGCTCTTCGACTCCGTCGGCCGCAAGATCATGATTACCGGTACGTACGTGCTCTCCGGCGTGCTGCTGCTGGTGACCGCCTGGCTGTTCTCCACCGGGGTGCTCGACGCCGTCACGATGACCGCGTGCTGGTGCGTCGTGCTCTTCTTCGCCTCGGCCGGCGCCAGCTCGGCGTACCTGACGGTCAGCGAGATCTTCCCGATGGAGACCCGGGCCCTGGCGATCGCGTTCTTCTACGCCGTCGGCACCGCGGTCGGCGGCGTCACCGGCCCGCTGCTCTTCGCCGACCTCGTCGGCACCGGCGAGGTCGGCGACACCGTGCTGGCGTTCGTCATCGGTGCCGTGCTGATGATCGCCGCGGGGCTGGTCGAGGCGGTCCTGGGCATCAAAGCGGAGCGGCAGAGCCTGGAGCAGCTGGCGACCCCGTTGACCGCTGCGGAGCCGGCCGCCGCGACGGCCTGATCCGCATTCCCGTATTGCCGGTGCCGGCCGATCAATTTCGGCCGGCACCGTCGTCATTCTGCCGTCGCGCCGCAGGTCGGGGGACGTAGTTGTTACCCGGCAAGGAGGCGGAATAACGCGGGAAGGATGCCATTAATCAGTCGTGTGATCGGCTGTTTATCGCGGAAAGGGCCGGGGATTGTCCGGGGCGTAGGCCCAGACCCCCGGGAGAGGACAACGATGATCACCCGTAACGACATCCCCAAGCTGTACGGCATGGACGTCTACGAGTCCGACGGCGGCAAGATCGGCTCCACCGACGAGGTGTACCTGGACGCCGAGACCGGCGAGCCGGAATGGCTCGCGGTCAAGACCGGGCTGTTCGGCACCAAGCAGTCGTTCATCCCGCTGCAGCGCGCCGAGGTGGGCGGCGACCGGATCGTGGTGCCGTTCGACAAGGCCAAGGTGAAGGACGCGCCCCGCATCGACCCCGACGGCCGGCTCTCGCCCGAGGAGGAGGACGAGCTCTACCGCTACTACGGCTTCTCGTCCAGCGGCGGCAACCTCACCCGCGACGACACCGCGACCACCGGCACCGCGAGCTACGACCGTGACACCACGACCCGCGACACCACGACCTACGACCGGGACAGCTCCACGACCCGGGACGACGACGCCATGACGCGTTCCGAGGAGCGGCTCGTCGCCGACACCCGCAAGGAGCAGGTCGGCAAGGCGCGGCTGCGCAAGTACGTGGTGACCGAGCAGGAGCAGGTGAGCGTACCGGTGAGCCGCGAGGAGGTGCGGCTCGAGCGCGAGCCGATCACCGAGGCCAATCGGGGCGACGCGCTCTCCGGCCCTGAGATCACCGAGAGCGAGCACGAGGTGACGCTGCACGCCGAGCGGCCGGTGGTCGGCACCGAGGCCGTCCCGGTCGAGCGGGTCCGGCTCGGCAAGGAGACCGTGACCGACGAGGAGAGCGTCACCGGCGAGGTCCGCAAGGAGCAGATCGACTTCGACGACCCGGACCGCTCGCGCCGCTGACCGCAGCCCCTGTTCTCCCGGCGTCCCGTGGCTTCCCGGCCGCGGGACGCCGGCGCGTCCGGCATCACCGAGCGACGAGGGTTGATCCCGCTCCGGAGTGGGAAGGCCAGCGCGCAAGCCGTCCTTGAGGAGAGTCGCATGAAGATCTGGCCGGGCAACCCGTATCCGCTCGGCGCCACCTACGACGGTGGCGGCACGAACTTCGCCCTCTTCTCGGAGGTCGCCGACCGTGTGGAGCTGTGCCTGTTCGACGACGACGGCAAGGAGACCCGCATCGACCTGCCCGAGCGCGAGGCGCTGGTGTGGCACGGGTACCTGCCGCGGATCGTGCCGGGCCAGCGGTACGGCTACCGCGTGCACGGCCCGTACGACCCGTCGCGGGGGCTACGGTGCAACCCGAACAAGCTGCTGCTCGACCCGTACGCCAAGGCGATCGACGGGCACAACGAGTGGGACAACGCGCTGTTCTCGTACCACTTCGGGGATCCGGCGTCGGTCAACGAGGCCGACTCCGCGCCGTACGCGATGCGCTCGGTGGTGGTGAACCCGTACTTCGACTGGGCCAACGACCGGCCGCTGCGCATCCCGTTCCACCAGACGGTCATCTACGAGGCCCACGTCAAGGGCATGACCGTCCGCAACCCGAAGATCCCCGAGGACGTCCGCGGCACGTACTCCGGCCTGGCGCACCCCGAGATGATCAAGCACTTCAAGGAGCTCGGGGTGACCGCCGTCGAGCTGATGCCGGTGCACCAATTCGTGCACGACAGCGGGCTCATCGAGCGCGGGCTGAGCAACTACTGGGGCTACAACACCATCGGCTTCTTCGCCCCGCACAACGACTACGCCTCGTTCGGCGGCCGCGGGGGGCAGGTCCAGGAGTTCAAGTCGATGGTCAAGGCGCTGCACGCGGCCGGCATCGAGGTGATCCTGGACGTCGTCTACAACCACACCGCCGAGGGGAACCACCTCGGACCGACGCTGTCCTTCCGGGGCATCGACAATCCCGCCTACTACCGCCTCGTCGACGGCGACAAGCAGTACTACTACGACACGACCGGCACCGGTAACAGCCTGAACGTACGCCATCACGAGTCGCTGCGGCTGATCATGGACTCGTTGCGCTACTGGGTGACCGAGATGCACGTCGACGGCTTCCGCTTCGACCTCGCGGCGTCGCTGGCGCGGGAGTTCCACGAGGTCAACCGGCTCGCCGCGTTCTTCGACCTGGTGAACCAGGACCCGGTGGTGAGCCAGGTCAAGCTCATCGCCGAACCGTGGGACGTCGGCGACGGCGGTTACCAGGTCGGCGGCTTCCCGCCCTTGTGGACGGAGTGGAACGGCAAGTACCGCGACACCGTGCGCGACTTCTGGCGCGGCGAGCCGGCCAGCCTCGGCGAGTTCGCGTCCCGGTTCACCGGGTCCTCCGACCTGTACGAGATCGACGGCCGCCGCCCGATCGCGTCCATCAACTTCGTGACCGCGCACGACGGCTTCACGCTGGAGGACCTGGTCTCCTACAACGACAAGCACAACGACGCCAACGGCGAGCACAACCGCGACGGCGAGAGCCACAACCGCTCCTGGAACTGCGGCGCCGAGGGCCCGACCGAGGACCCCGAGGTCATCAAGCTCCGGGAACGCCAGAAGCGCAACTTCCTGGCGACGCTGCTGCTGTCGCAGGGCGTGCCGATGATCGCCCACGGCGACGAGCTGGGCCGCACCCAGCGCGGCAACAACAACGTGTACGCCCAGGACAACGAGCTGAGCTGGATCGACTGGGAGGACGCCCGGCACCACGACGTGCTCACCCTCTTCACCCGGCGGCTGACCAAGCTCCGCGCCGACCACCCGATCTTCCGCCGCCGGCGCTTCTTCACGGGCTCGCCGGCGGGGGACTCGAAGGTGCCGGACATCGCCTGGCTGCGGCGTGACGGCGAGCCGATGACGGCGCAGGAGTGGACGGCCCGGTCGGGCATGACCATGACGGTGTTCCTCAACGGTCACGGCATCCCGGAGCGTGACGCCCTCGGCGAGGCGATCACCGACGCGTCGTTCCTGGTGCTGTTCAACCCGTTGCCGGAGCAGGTCACGTTCACCGTGCCGCCGCGGGCGTACGGCCGCACCTGGGAGACGGTGGTCGACACGGCCGATCCGCTGCTGGCCAGCCGCAGGAAGACGGTCCGCGCGGCGGGCACCCTCGAGGTCGGCGGCCACACAATGGTGGTGCTGCGCTGCCGGTATTGATGAGACCATCGGTGACCGTGTCCGGAATCGATCTCGCGCGGCGCTTCTACGAGGAGTCCGTTCGCCCCTTGCTGGGCGACCGGCCGCACGCCGCCGCGCTCCTCGGCGCCGGTTCGGAGGTGCTGGGCTTCGACGACGAGGTCTCCACCGACCACGACTTCGGCCCTCGCGTGCAGATCTTCCTGCCGCCTGGCACGCCGGAGCTCGTCGCCGACGACCGGGTCGAGGTGACCACCACGGCAGGGTTCTTCGTCGCCCGCCTCGGCGTGGACCCGGCCGCCGGCTTCGGCCTCGAGGACTGGCTGGTGACGCCCACCCAGACCCTGGCCGAGCTGACCGCGGGGGCGGTCTTCCACGATCCCGCCGGCGAGCTGGCCCGGCGCAGGGCCGCGCTGGCGTGGTATCCGGACGACGTCTGGCGCTATGTGCTCGCGGCGGGGTGGCTGCGGGTGGCCCAGGAGGAGGCGTTCGTGGCGCGGGCCGGCTCGACCGGCGACGACCTGGGCTCGCGGGTCGTCGCGGGACGGCTGGTGCGGGAGCTGATGCGGCTCGCGTTCCTCGTCGAGCGCCGCTGGGCGCCGTACCCGAAATGGCTCGGCGCCGCCTTCGCCCGCCTGGCCCTCGCCGCCGACGCCGCGCCGATGCTGGCCGAGGCGCTGGCCGCACCCGGCTGGCGGGCCCGCGAGGCCGCCCTGGTCGCGGCCGCGAGCCGGATCGCCACGGCGACCAACGAGCTCGGGCTGGCCGAGCCGGTGGACCCGGCCCCGCGGCCCTATTACACCCGCGACATCCGGGTCCTGGGCGCCGACCGCTTCGTCGTCGCGCTCACCACCGCGATCCGGGATCCGGCGGTCGGGGCCCTGCTCGAGCGCCACGGCGGGCGCCGCGGCGGCCCGGTGCCCGCGCTGCCGGGAACGATCGACCAGGTCACCGACTCCACCGACGTGCTGACGTGCCCGGCCCGGTGCCGCGCGACGGCCCTGCTGCTGGGCGCGGGATGACCGGCGGGAAGAATGGGATCATGGCATACCAGCACGATCTGGACCGCTTCGTGGCCGCTCAGGACGGGATCTACGAGCGCGCGCTCGCCGAGCTCACGGCGGGCAGCAAGCGCAGCCACTGGATGTGGTTCGTGTTCCCGCAGATCGCCGGGCTGGGCTCCAGCCCGACCGCCCGTACGTACGCGATCCGCGACCTCGCCGAGGCCCGCGCCTACCTGGCCCATCCCGTGCTCGGCCCGCGGCTCGCCGAGTGCGCACGGGCGCTGCTGGCCGTCGAGGGCCGCACGGCCGGGCAGATCCTCGGCTACCCCGACGACCTGAAGCTGCGCTCGTCGATGACACTGTTCGCGCGGGCCGCCGACGACCCCGCGCCCTTCCAGGCCGTCCTCGACAAGTACTACGACGGCGAGCCCGACCCGGCGACGCTCGACCGGCTTTAAGCGCCCGGTACGTGGTACGGGTCGTGCTCGGCCAGCAGCTTGTCCAGCCGTGCCTGGTCGACCCGGCGCGTGACCGAGCCGGCCTCCTGCTGGTCGCGGACGCACTTGGCGAGGGTGAACGCCGACGTGACCACGTACAGCAGGCCGACCGCGAGGAAGGCCCGGATCCAGGCGCCGACCGGCAGGTACGCGATCCCGGCGGTCACGGCGGTCAAGGACAGGCCGAACGAGGCGACCGACTGCACGTAGAACGCGGTCGTGGCTCTCGGCTGAGGGTTCGAGTCCATGCCAGGAGCCTGCCCGGCCGGTCGCCAACGCGACTGAGTGCGCGTACTCACCGCCGGGTGCAGCAGGATGGCGGGATGGCGGATGTCATCGTGGTGGGCGGCGGGATCATCGGGATGACGGCGGCGGTGCGGCTGCGCGAGCGAGGCGCCGACGTGACCCTGTGGACGCCGGTCGGACCCACGGAAACCGTCTCGGCGGTCGCCGCCGCGGCCTGGTACCCGACCGGCCTGCGCTTCGCGCCGCGGGTGCTGGACTGGGCCGCCGCCACGTACGAGTGCTTCCGCCGGCAAGCTCACGACGGGGTGCCCGGCGTCCTCGTCCGGGAGACGCGCAACCTGGAGCGCGACGGTGCGACCGGCGAACCGTGGTGGGCGCCCGCCGCGGGCCGGGTGCGGT
Source organism: Actinoplanes sp. NPDC049681 (assembly GCF_044465265.1). Lineage (NCBI taxonomy): Bacteria > Bacillati > Actinomycetota > Actinomycetes > Micromonosporales > Micromonosporaceae > Actinoplanes > Actinoplanes sp. NPDC049681. The sequence continues at coordinate 366,621 of NZ_JBITLP010000008.1, read as the reverse complement.
ATCTGCCGATCGGTCCGCCGTGGACCCGGGAGGTACGCTTCCAGGCCCCGATGGTCGAGATGGGCGTCTACCTGCCCTGGCTGCGGGAGCGGTTCGAGCGGGCCGGCGGCCGGGTGGTGCGCCGCCGGGCCGGCCGCCTCGAGGAGGCGCTCGCCGAGGCGCCGGTGGTCGTGAACGCCACCGGGCTCGCCGCCGGCACGCTCTGCGGCGATCCCGAGGTCTATCCGGTACGCGGCCAGATCGTGCTCGTCGCGAACCCCGGAGTGTTCGTCTCCGTACGCGACCAGGGTGAACCGAGCACCTATGTGCACCCGCGCACCCGCGACGTGGTGCTTGGCGGGACGTTCCAGGCCGGAGACTGGAACACCACACCGGACCCGGCGACGCGCGACGCCATCGTCGAGCGGTGCGTCGCGCTGGTGCCCGAGCTGGCCGGCGCGCCGGTGGTGGGGGAGAAGGTGGGGCTGCGGCCGGCCCGGCGCGGGGGTCCGCGGGTCGAGACGGAGAAGTGGCCGGACGGCCTCGTGGTGCACGCGTACGGCCACGGCGGCGCGGGCATGACGCTCTCCTGGGGCTGCGCCGACGAAGTAGCGGCCCTCGTCCTCTGACCCCCGCCTCCGCTCAGCGGTCCCGGTCGAGGAACGCGAGCGCGGTGGCCGGGAACAGCGGCGAGTCGACCAGGTTGTAGTGGGTCAGGCCGGGCAGGATCGCCAGCGCGTGGCCGCCCTTGGGCCGGCCCTCGCCCATCCAGCCGCCGTCGCGCACACCGCCGTCGAGCAGGCCGAAGATCTCGACGAAGTGGCTGGGCGGCACCATGTCGGCGTCCGCGCCGAGCACCAGCGTCGGCACCTGGAGGCCGCGTACGTCCTCGGTGAAGTCGAAGTCCTGCGCCATCGCGGCGCCGATCTTGTCCAGCAGGTGCGGGAAGTCACCGGGACGCGGCGCCACCCGCTGGTAGAGCTCGTACATCGGGGTCTCCTTCATGAACTCGGCGGCCGCGGAGGACACCTGACCCTGCTGCTCGAGGATCTCCGGGTACGTCGCGTCACGCCGGATGCCCGCCGATGCCGCCACCAGCCGGCCCACCTTCCGCGGGTGCCGGATCGCGACCTGCAGCGCCACGCCACCGCCGAGGGAGTAGCCGACGACGTCCGGCCGGTCCAGACCCAGGTGGTCGATGAGCGCCGCGATGTCGTCGGCCATCAGGCGTACGTCGAGCGGGCGGTCGATGTCGGCCGTGCGCCCGTGACCCTGCAGGTCGGGGAGGACGACGTGGTGACGACCGGCGAAGGCATCGGTGTTCGGCCCGAACATCTCGCCCGAACCGAGCCCGCCGTGCAGCAGGACGAGCGGGCGTCCGGTGCCGCGCGTCTCGTAGTACAGGTTGATGCCGTTGACGTCCGCGTACATGGCTTACTCCTCGGATGCTTCGTGCCGTCTGTCGCGGGGGTAGACCGGGGCGACACCCGGATCTCATCGGTCCCCGCGCAAAAAGTTTCCGCTACTTTTGCCGGGTGAACGATGTGGCGCAGCTCGAGGCGTACCGGCCGGAGCTGACCGGTTACTGCTACCGCATGCTGGGGTCGGCGTTCGACGCGGAGGATGCGGTCCAGGACGCGATGGTGCGCGCCTGGCGCGGCATCGACGGCTTCGACGGGCGCTCCGCCCTGCGGTCCTGGCTCTACCGGATCACCACGAACGTCTGCCTGACCATGCTGAGCAGCGCCCAGCGGCGGGTGCGGCCGATGGATCTCGGCCCGGCCGGTTCGGGGCGGGCCACCGACCCGGGCGAGCCGCGCCCCGACGAGATCTGGGTCGGCCCGGTGCCGGACACCCGGGTGCTGCCGGAACGCGCGGACCCCGCCGAGGTGGTCGCCGGGCGGGAGTCGATCCGGCTGGCGTTCGTGGCCGCCCTGCAGCACCTGCCGCCGCGGCAGCGGGCCGTGCTGATCCTGCGGGACGTGCTGGCCTGGTCGGCGAGCGAGGTGGCCGAGCTGCTCGACACCTCGGTCGCCAGCGTGAACAGCGTCCTGCAGCGGGCGCGGGCGACGATGGGGGCGGCCGACACCGGCGCCGACGTCCACCGGCCGCTCGACGAGGAGCAGCGCAAGCTGCTGGCCCGCTACGTCCGGGCGTTCGAGGCGTACGACCTCGAGGCGCTCACGGCGCTGCTGCACGAGGACGCGACGCTGTCGATGCCGCCGCTGCCGCTGTGGCTGCGCGGGCGCGACGACATCGCCGTGTGGATGGGCGGCACGGGCGGCGGCTGCCGGGGGTCGCGCCTGATCCCGGTGACGGCCAACGGCCTGCCGGCCTTCGGGCAGTACCGGCCGGCCGCGGGCGGCACCGGCCACGACCCGTGGGCGCTGATCGTGCTGGAGGTCTCCGGCGGACGGATCGCCGGGGTCAGCAACTTCCTCGACACCGCCCGCCTGTTCCCGCTCTTCGGGCTGCCCGCGCGGCTCGGCTGATCACTCGTACGGCTGCTTCGGCGCCGTGACCTCCTGCCAGCTCTTCACCTGCAGGTACGGCACGTCGGCGCCGTTGACGGGGTCCTTGGCGACCCGGTCGGCGTACGCGCCGACGACCTGCACCCAGGTGTCCGGGGCGACGCCGGCGGGGCCCTCGCCGGTCAGGCCGACCTTGATCGGGCGCCCGTCCGCGGCGCAGCAGGACAGGACCATGCGGGCCAGCATCGGCTCGCCGCCGGGGCCGGGCGTCACGAAGCCGGTGAGCCGCAAGGTGCGGCCGGTCAGGCTGCGGCCCTTGTCGAAGACGGCCCGCGACGCGTAGTCGAGCAGGCCCACGTCGACCGGGTCGCCGGCGGGCAGCGGGGGATAGTCCGACGCCGAGTTCTGCGAGGTGAGGACGCTGCCCGCCTGGCCCGCCGCGTACGACCCCAGGGCGGGCGGGGCCACCAGCAGCAGGCCGAGCACGGGCAGGATCAGCAGCCAGCCGATGCGGGGCTCGTGGTGGTGCTCGTGGCCGTGGTCGTCCGGCTCGGGGGCGGCCGTGGCGGCGGGGCGGGGGCGCAGCTCGTACCAGAGGGTCATGATGGCGGCGACGACCAGCAGGAACCCGGCACCGAGGAGGAACGGCCGCAGGCCTTCCTTGACGTAGCGCAGGTAGAGGTCGCTGAACCCGGCCCGGAGGATCGCCCCGCCGAAGAGCAGCATGATCACCGCCTGGGCCTGCCGGTTCACAGCAGCACCGCCCCGACGGCCGAGCCCACCAGGATCGCGGTCAGCAGCGTCGCCGGGGCGAACCGGGAGGCGAAGCGGCGGCCGAACACCCCGGTCTGCATGCTGATCAGCTTCAGATCCACCATCGGCCCCACCACCAGGAACACCAGCCGCGACGTGAGCGAGAACTGCGAGAGCGACGCGGCCACGAACGCGTCCGCCTCGCTGCAGATCGACAGCAGGACGGCCAGCACGGCAAGCGCCAGCACCGACAGCACCGGGTTGCTCGCCAGGGAGGTCAGCCACCGTTCCGGCACCGCCACGTTGATCGTCGCGGCGGCCGCGGCGCCCAGCACCAGGAAGCCGCCGGCGTGCATGACGTCGTGGCGGGCGGCGGCCCAGAAGGCGTTGCCCCGGCTCATGCCGTCGAGGTCGGGACGGTGCGGCAGCCGGATCCACTCCGCCTTGCCCAGGCGCAGCCACAGCCAGCCCATGGCCACCGCCACCACGAGGCTGGCGGCGCCGCGGGCGACGACCATCCCGGGCCGGCCGGGAAAGGCGACGGCCGTGGCGGTGAGCACGATCGGGTTGATCGCGGGCGCGGCGAGCAGGAACGCCAGCGCCGCCGCCGGGGTGACGCCACGGCGGATCAGCGACCCGGCGATGGGCACGCTGCCGCACTCGCATCCCGGCAGGATCACCCCGGCCAGTCCCGCGGCGGGCACGGCCAGCGCCGGGTGCCGCGGCAGTGCCCGGGCCCAGAAGGAACGCGGCACGAACACGGCGATGACCGCCGACAGCACCACGCCGAACACCAGGAACGGCACGGCCTGCACGAGCACCGACACGAAGACGGTGGTCCAGGTCTGCAGCCGGGGGTCTGAGATCAGCGAGGCGAGCGGAGCGCGGAACAGGACGAGCAGCACGAGGACGCCCGCGAGGATCTCGACCGAGCCGGCCCGGCGCCGGGTGTCGATCTCGTCGGTTGTGCTCACAGCAGGGCTCCGGGTCGCGGTCGGGGGCAGGCCGCGGCCCACCCTACCCGGGCTGTGCCGAGCTGCTCATCCGTACGCCGGGCACCGATCCGCCGGCGACGATGCGGTTGCGCCCGCCCGCCTTCGCGGCGTAGAGCGCGGCGTCGGCCCGTTCCACCAGTTCGTCGGACGTCTCGGTGCCGTCCCACAGGGCGATGCCCGCGGAGAACGTCTGCCCGAGCGGCGTCACGGCCAGGGCGCGCCCGACGGTGGCGCCGGCCTCGTCCAGATCGGCGCCGGGCAGCAGCACGGCGAACTCCTCCCCGCCGTACCGGGAGATCGTGTCGACCTTGCGCAGCGCCGCGTGCCACGCCGCGCTGGCCTCCTTGAGCAGCCGGTCGCCGGCCGGGTGCCCGTAGCTGTCGTTGAACAGCTTGAACCGGTCCAGGTCCAGCACCGCCACGCAGATCGGCCGCCCGTCGCGGCGGGAGCGCTCGAGGGCCCGGGGCAGCTCGTCGTTCCAGGCGCGCCGGTTCGGCAGGCCGGTGAGCTCGTCCGTCCGCGACAGCTCGCGGACCTGCCGGGCCTGGTTCTCGACCTGCCGCACGAGCTGCGCCATGCGGGTCACGACCAGCAGGAACAGGGCCGTCGAGCCGACCACGATCGCCGCGCCGTCGGTGACCTCCCCGGCGAGCAGCTGGCCGGCCAGGATTGCCGGTGCGATCAGGGTGGCGACCGTGAGCGCGAGGAGCTGGACGCCGCCGAGCCGCGCCGGGCGCGGGGCGGTCGGGGTGCTCAGGTCGCGGGCATGGGCGTGCAGCGCGCCGACCCCGAAGAGCACGAAAGCGCCCAGGAAGATCATGTCGATGCCGCGGCGGAACCAGAGGACCTCCTCCAGCCGTACGCCGGTGTCGCCGAGGTTGCCGAGCACCACCCAGGCGGTGTCGCCCGCGAGGAACGCCGCCAGCGAGCCCGCGATCCACCAGAACGAAGCGCCGCGGACGCCGCCCGCCCGCAGCAGCCGGGTCAGCATGGCGAGCAGCAGCAGGTCCCCGACCGGGTACGCCACCTGCACCGTGCGTCCCATCAGCGTCATGTCCGCGTCCTGGGCGGCGGGCTGGATCACGTACACCCAGGCGAGCAGGCCGAGACCGGTGGTGATGGTGGTGGCGTCGACCATCGCGGTCCAGTTGCCGCCCGGCTCGCGGCGCCGGATCAGCAGCGCCAGCCCGGCCGCGCACGCCGGGTAGAGCGTCAGGAAGAACGGGTCGGCCGGCGTCGGCATGTCCTCCCAGCCGAGCACCACGTCGGCGTAGACCGCGACGGCGATGCCGGTGGAGTTGGCGAAGATGCCGAGCGCGAAGCACCACCAGGGCAGCCGGTCGCGGCTCGGCAGGCGGCGCACGCCCACGAGGACGGCGGCGGTGCCGGCCCAGCCGATGCCGACCTGCCAGCTCGTCGCCCACACCGGGTCGTCCGGCAGGACCTGGTACGCGGCGATCACCACGGCCATGGCGACCGCGAAGGTCCGCCAGTTCCTGCCTCGCATGTGCGCCCCGATCGCCGGACAGCTCAACCGCCTCAGTCAACCCCCCGCGGGTTGCCGTACCGGTGCTTCGCCGGTGCGGCCCGGGAGCGACCCTAGGATCGCGGGGTGACCATCGATTCCCATGACGCCGCTGTCGCCGCCGCCCATGAGGTCGCCGCGGCACTGGCGCCCGGCGTGGTCCGGCGGGACCGGGAGGGCGCCGCCACCGTGCCGGCCGGGGCCCTGGCCGCCCTGGACGCCTCCGGCCTGCTCGCGATCACCGTCCCGGCCGCCGACGGCGGACCCGGGCTCGGCGCGCCGACCCTGGCCGAGGTCACCAGGATCGTCGCGGCCGTCGACCCCGCGATCGCCCAGGTGCCGCAGGCGCACTACCTGCTCGTCGACGTCCTCGCCGTGCACGGCGACGACGCGACCCGCGCCGCTCTGTACGCCGAGGTGCTGGCGGGCCGGCGGATCGGCAACGCCCTGGCCGAACGCGGCGGCCGGCACGCCCAGGACCTGCGCACCCGGCTGGCCGGCGGGCGGCTCAGCGGCCGCAAGTACTACACGACCGGCGCCCTGACCTCGGCCTGGATCGCGGTCAGCGCGCTGGACGACGCGGGCCGCCTGGTGCTCGCCTTCGTGCCGCGCGACGCGCCCGGGGTCAGTGTCGACACCGACTGGGACGTGATGGGGCAGCGCGCCACGATCAGCGGTACGGCGACCTTCGAGGACGTCGGGGTGCCGCTGGTGCTGGACTACGCGCGGGCGTACGAGGTGCCGCAGCAGCTCGGCGCCCGGGCCCAGCTGGTGCACGCCGCGATCGAGGTCGGCATCGCCGGGGGAGCGTTGCGGGACGCCCGGGCGTACCTGCGGGAGAAGGCCCGGCCGTCGACCGAGGCGGTACGCGCCGGCGCGGCCACCGCCGCCGACGACCCGCACGTGCTGCACCGTTACGGCCGCGCCGCCAGCCGGGTGCGCGCGGCCGAGGCGCTGCTCGCCGATGCCGCCCGCACGGTGGACGAGGTCGGGCTGGTGCCGGCCGGCGCGGCGGAGGCGGCCCGCGGCTCACTGGCCGTGGCGGCGGCGAAGGCGTTCGGCAGCGAGGTGGCCCTGGAGGTGGCCTCGGACCTGTTCCAGATGTGCGGCACGAGCGCCACGGCCGCCGCGTACGACCTCGACCGGCACTGGCGCAACGCCCGTACCCACAGCGTCCACGACCCGCTCGACTGGAAGTACCACCACCTCGCCGCGTACGAGCTGGCGGACGTCCAGCCGCCGAACCACGGGCAGCTCTAGGGTGCCGTCGCGGCGATGAACTGCATGGGGGTGCGCTGTTCGAAGCCCAGCCGTTCGTAGAGGCGGACGGCGCCCGCGTTCTCCACGGCGGCGTGCAGGAACGGCACCTCGCCGCGGGCCCGGATGCCGGCGGCGACCGCGGCGATCAGCCGGGTGGCCAGCCCGGTGCCGCGGTGCGCCTGGTCGGTGCAGACGGCGCTGATCTCGGTGTGGCCGGGCAGCCGCATCCGCTCGCCGGCCATCGCGACCAGTTCGCCGTCGCGCCGGATGCCCAGATACGCGCCCAGCGTCACGGTGCGCTCGCGGAAGGGCCCCGGCCGGGTGCGGGCCACCAGGTCCAGGATCTCCGGCAGGTCGTCCGCGCCGAGCAGCTGCGCTTCGGGGTCCGGCTCGCCCTGGTAGTCGTGACCGACGAGCTGGACGCCCGGCGCGCCGCCGGTCACCGTCCACTCCGGCGGCAGGGCCACCGCGGGCGCCGCGACGAGCGCCATGCTGCCGGGCCCGACCAGCTTGGCCAGATCCTGCCAGGCCTGCGGGTCGGTGGGGTCGTCGACCGCCGCGAAGGGGCTGATCTCGGGGTCGAAGCGGGCGGCCCGGCCGAGCCGGTCGGCGTGGGCGGCCTGCGGGCCGGACAGCGCGGCCCAGACCGGGTTGTCGAGAGCTTCCACTCCAGGATCCTCGCAGGGGCGTCGCATCAGGCCGGCACGACCGCTGCGGCAGTGACGGGTATCTCGGCGGGCCAGACCGGCCGCGAGAAGAGGTAGCCCTGACCGTAGGGGCACCCCATGGCGGCCAGCACGGCCCGTTGGTCCTCCTCCTCGATGCCCTCCGCGACCACGGCGAGGTCGAGGTGGCGGGCCAGCGTGACGATCGCGTCCACCAGCGCCCGCTGCTGGCTGCCGGCCAGGATGTCGTCGATGAAGGACTTGTCGATCTTCAGTACGTCCACCGGGATCTGCCGCAGGTAGCTCAGCGACGAGTAGCCCGTGCCGAAGTCGTCGATCGCGATGCGCACGCCCAGCGCCCGCAACTCCTCCAGGTCCGCCCACACCTGGTCGGCGTCGCGCAGCACCAGGCTCTCGGTGATCTCGAGCAGCAGCCACGCGGGCTGCGCCTGCGTGGCCGCCAGCGCCTCGCGTACCTGATCGACGAAGCCCGGCTGACGGAACTGCCGCGCCGAGACGTTCACGCTGACGTAGCGCAGCGACAGGTCCGGCGACTCCGCGCGCCACTGCGCGAACTGGCGCAGCGCTTCACGCAGCACCCAGGCCCCGATGCCGACGATGGCGCCGCTCTCCTCCGCCATCTCGATGAAGTGGTACGGCCCCAGCAGCCCCCGCTCGGGGTGCTGCCACCGGACGAGCGCCTCGACGCCGACGACCGTACGGCTGCGCACGTCCACGATCGGCTGGTACTGGAGGACGAACTGCCGCTGCTCGACGGCCTCCTGCAGCGCGGTGCGCAGGGCGAGCCGTTCCACCATCGCGGTGTGCAGCTCGCTGCGGTACCGCTGCCAGGCGCCCTTGCCGGCGCCCTTGGCCAGGTAGAGCGCCAGGTCGGCGTGGCGCAGCAGCTCGGTGGGGCTGGTGGCGTCCCGGCTCGTGGCGACGCCCACACTGGCCGCCCCGCTGACCACGTGGCTGCCGCCGAGGCCGTCACTGACCTCCACCGGCGACCGCAGCGCCGCGACGATGCGGGCGGCCACGTCCTCGGCGGCGCCCGGGTCCGCGGCGTCCGCGACCAGGACGGCGAACTCGTCGCCACCCATCCGGGCCGCGGTGTCGCGCGGGCCGATCGCCCGGGCGATGCGCTGCCCGACCGCCACGAGCAGCTGGTCGCCGACCGCGTGCCCGAGGGTGTCGTTGACCTCCTTGAAGTCGTCCAGGTCGACGAAGAGCACGCCCACGTGGGTGCCGGCGCTCACGGCCCCGGCGAAGGCCTGCTCGAGCCGGTCCCGGAAGAGCATCCGGTTGGCGAGCCCGGTGAGGCCGTCGTGGAACGCCTGGTGGGCGAGGTCGTTCTCCAGGCGGCGCCGTTCGGTCACGTCGCGCACGGTCAGCACCAGTCCGCGGACCGTCGGATCGTCCCGCAGGTCACGGGCGAGGCACTCGACCTGCACGAGCCGGCGGTCGCCGCAGACGACGGTCAGGTCGGAGCCGTCCCGGTCGCCGGCGCGGGCGCGGATCAGCAGCGCGGCCAGCTCGTCGTGGTGGGTGTCCGCGACCAGCCGGGCGAGGGGGACGCCGGCCAGGTCCGGGCGGCCGAGGACGGTGCCGGCGGACGGGCTCGCGTACCGGATCCGATCGTCGTCGTCGATGATCAGGATGACGTCGGAGGCGCTCTGGATCAGGGTCCGGAAGTACGCCTCGCCGTCGCGGCGGCTGATCTCGGCGGCCAGCGCGATCCGCTCGGCGACCAGGGCGACCTGGTCGAACAGCGCCTGCACGGCCGGGCGCACGGCACGCAACGTGCCGCTGGCCGCGGCGAGCTGGGTTGCGGCCCGCCGCGGCGGTGCGCCGGGGAGCACCATCGTGGCCGTCAGGGCGTACGGGAATCCTACGGTGGCCCGGTCGGCCGGCGCGAGCGTGACCCCCGGCTCGACGATCTCCCCCTTCTCCACCGGCTCGGGCTCGCCGGTGAGCAGCGTGTACGGCTCGCCCGGCGGCATGACGGCGGCGATGGCCGTACGGATGGCGCTGAGCACGTCGTCCGCACCGGCGGCGGCCGCGAGGGCGGCGGTCGCCCGGCGCAGGGCGCGCTCGCTGTGGTGGGCTCGGCGCTGTTCGCCCAGCAGGCCGCCGACGCGTGCCATGACCAGCAGGACGAGCGCGGCCGAGCCGGCGGCGATGACCGGCGCGTCGACCACCCCGCCGCCGAGGTGCTGGGCCAGCAGCACGCCCGGCGCGATGAGCGCCGCGAGCGTCAGCAGCACCAGGCGGCGAGCGCCCGTCGTGGGCGCCGCGTCGGGCGGCGCGGCGTCATGGGTCAGCCAGGTCATCGACGGGTGCAGCGCGGCGAACGCGGCCGCGGCGTAGAAGACGACCCAGCCCAGGTCGATCGGGCCGCCGGCGTTCCAGTCGCTGTTGAGGCGGGCGAGGCCGTACACGACGTCCGAGACCAGCACGCCGACGATGCTGACGCTGAGCAGCCGGACGGCCGCGGGCTTGCGGCCCGGCGCGGCGAGCAGCCGGAGCATGATCGCCAGAGCGAGCACGTCGCCGAGCGGGTAGGCCACCGACACGGCCTTCTGGGTCAGGCTCAGGTCCGCGGCGCGGGTGTACGGCGCGATCAGGTAGACCCACGTGAGCAGTCCCAGGCCGACCGTCGGCACCAGCGCGTCGAGCAGCGCCGCCCGGTTGCGGTCGCCGGAGCGGGCCCGGACGAACAGCAGCAGGCCGCCGGCGAGCAGCGGATAGACGAGCACGTAGAGCACGTCCGGCGGACCGGGGAACGGCGCGTCGACGTCGTGCGTGGTCTGCACGAAATAGATCGTGTCCCCGGAGACGAAGAACAACAGCGCAGTGGCGATCAGATACCAGGGGAGCCGCTGGGACGGGCGGTGCGCGCGGACACCGAGCAGGATGCCCGCCACGCCGGAGATGCCGATCGCCGCCCAGCTGTAAAGGTGCGTCTCGGGCCACGCGTAGAAGATCCCGGCGAGCACGGTCATCCAGGCGGCGAAGCATGCGCGCGCGAATCGCGTCGTCATGCGAGCTCCGTCCAGCCGAACGTCGGGTCTTTCCCCTCTGTTCGGCGGGTCGGCGCGGGTTCTGACCCGCTACCGGGTCAGGCCCAGTCCTCCGCCGCCGTGGTGACCGTACGGTCGGTGGTCGCCGCCTCCTCGACGGCCAGCGCGATGAGGTGGTCCTGCGCCCCGTCGGCCAAGGGATACGGCGCCGGGGCGGTGCCGCGGACCCAGGCGGCGGTGGCGTCCAGCAACGTGGCGATCGCGATCTCCTCGTCGCTCCAGCGCCGGCCCTGGTACGGGTTGCGGTAGAGCACCTCCCCGCCGAACGTGATGGTGTCGGTGTCGAAGCCGTCGAGGTCGAGGTCGTAGCCGGTCTGGCGGCGTACCAGCGGGGTCCGGACGATCGTTCGCGGCGCGGTGAGCCGCACCACCTCGTCGTCGCGCAGCTCGCCGTGGCTGCCGCGGACCAGCAGCCGGCGGAACCGCAGCTGGTTGTGCCACTGGTTGTCGGTGAAGTCGTAGACGCCCGAGCGGCCCTCGCCGAAGTCCAGCGTGGCGATGGTCGTGGTGGCGGGTCCCGGGTCCGGGTCGTCGGTCCAGCCGGCGCGGGTCAGCGGGTCCACCAGGGGAGCGGTCGTGCGGGTGGCCCGTACGGCGACTTGCTCGCGTCCGACGCCGAGCAGCCCGCGGATCAGCGAGACCGCGTGGTACAGGTGCGTGGAGGACACCTGGACCTGGGTCGGGATGCCGATGAGGCCGAGGCGCACCGCCTCCAGCCGGGCGGCGTGCGCGGGCAGCAGCAGATACTGCTCGGCGACCTGGACGAGCCCCGAACCGCCGACCGCGGCCCACAGCGCGCGCAGCCCCTCGGCGTCCGGCGCGGGCGGGGTCTCGGCGAGCACGGGCAGCCCCCGCTCCACCGCCTCGGTGATCACCCCCGGATTGGCGTCCCAGGGCACCGCGGTGACGATGAAGTCGGGCCGGGCCTGGTCGACGCATTCCGCGAGCGAGGCGTACGCGGGCACGGGCAGCATGCGCGGCGTGCGTACCACCGCCCCGGCGCACTCCAGGCCGTCGAGGCCGGCGGCCAGCCGCCAGAACATCTCCGCGCGCCACCCGGCGCCCACGGTCGCGAACGAGGTCACGGGCGCACCCTATCGGGCGGGAGTGACTCCCGTGGATCCGCGCACCACGAGTTCCGTGGCGAGCTCCACGTGCAGCGCCTCCACCTCGTGTCCCTCGAGGACGCGGAGGAGCAGGGACACCGCCATCCGCCCGAGCTCGGCGAGGGGCTGCCGCACGGTGGTGAGCGGCGGGCTGGTGGCGCGGCTCAGATCGATGTCGTCGAAGCCCGCGACCGAGACGTCCGCCGGGACCCGCAGCCCGCGCTCGGCCGCCGCCCGCAGCGCGCCCACGGCGGCCTTGTCGTTGAAACCGATGACGGCCGTCGGCGGGTCCGGCAGGTCGAGCAGCTCCCCGGCGGCCCGCCGCCCCTCGGCGACCGTCGGCTCCGCGTGCCGGACGAGCTCGGGCGCGGCGAGCACCCCGGCGTCGGCCAGCGCGGCCGCGTGACCCGCCAGCCGGGCGTCGCCGGCGAGCCACTCGTCCGGGCCGGCGACCACGCCGATGCGGCGGTGGCCCAGCCCCGTCAGGTGGGCGGTGAGGCTGCGCGCCCCGGCGGCGTGTGCGGCCGACACCGCGAGCGTGTCGCGCGGCGGTGGCACCCGGGGATCCACGACGACGAAGGGGAACCGCCGGGCACGCAGCGCGGCGAGCTCCTCGGCCGGCTCCGGCGGCAGGATCAGCACCGCTCCGGCCGGCCCGGCCCGCTGCGGCAGCCGGGCGAGCACCGAACTGTGCTGGGCGGCTTCGCCGGCGTTGAGCACCACCGCGCGCCCGTGCCGGTCGAGCGTCTCGGCGATCGACGACACGATCACCCCGAAGTAGTCGGTGAGCAGGTACGGGCAGCGCACGAACACGGGGCCGGTGGGTGGGCGTACCGCGCCGCGCGGCCGGGGGCCCGGGCCGCCGACCCGCGCGAGCGTCCGCTCGACCAGTTCCCGCGTCTCCGGCGCGACGTTCCCGCGGCCGTTGAGGACCCGGGAGACCGTGGCGATGGAGACTCCGGCTGCCGCGGCGACGTCCCGGACGGTGCCCCGGAGCGCCGGTGTTACATCACCGTGTTTCACAGCTTCACTCTATCTGCCTGCGATGGGGTCTTGACAGCAGCGCAAACCGATTGTTTTCTGTCGATGGCGGGGGGTGCCGTTGTTTCATCTGTTACAGAGGAGTGGTCATGAGGCGGCGTTCCATCGGCGCGGCGGTCGGCGCCGCGGTCCTCCTGCTGGCGGCGGGGCCCGCGCAGGCCCATCGCGAGCACGTACCCCAGGCCCGGGTGTGGGTCACCACGCCGGACCGTGCCGAACAGCTGCACGAGCGCGCACCCGTGTCCTTCACCCGCGGGGGCAGCGACCTGACGACGATCACGATCGACCCCGGCACCACCTACCAGCGCATGGACGGCTTCGGCGCCTCGCTGACCGATGCGGCGGCGAGCGTGCTGTACCGCCTCGATCCGGCCGCCCGGGACGCCGCGATGCGCTCGCTCTTCGATCCCCGGCAGGGCATCGGCGTGAGCTTCCTGCGCCAGCCCGTCGGCTCGTCCGACTTCACCGCGGCGAGCAGCCACTACAGCTACGACGACGTGCCGGCCGGGCAGACCGACTTCCCGCTGGCGCACTTCAGCATCGCGCACGACGAGGCCCAGATCCTGCCCCTGCTGCGCCGCGCCCGGCAGCTCAACCCCGGATTGACCGTCATGGGTACGCCGTGGAGCCCGCCCGGTTGGATGAAGACGAGCGACTCGCTGATGGGCGGTCACCTCAAGGACGACCCGCGCATCTACGACGCGTACGCCCGGTACCTGGTCAAGTACGTGCAGGCGTACGCGAAGGCCGGGGTCCCGATCGACTACCTGACCGTGCAGAACGAGCCGCAGAACCGGCACGACGGCGGCTACCCCGGCGCCGCGGTGCCCGTGCCGCAGGAGGCGCAGGTGATCGAGGCGCTCGGGCCGCTGCTGCGCAAGGTCAGCCCCCGCACCAAGATCCTCGGGTACGACCACAACTGGACCACGCACCCCGGCGACGTGGCGACCACCCCGCCCGGCGAGGACCCGGAGACCGACTACCCTTACCGGCTGCTCGCCTCGCCGGCCGGCAAGTGGCTCGCGGGTACGGCGTACCACTGCTACTCCGGTGACCCGAGCGCGCAGACGGCGTTGCACGAGGCGTACCCGGGCAAGGGGATCTGGTTCACCGAGTGCTCGGGCTCGCACGGGCCGCAGGACACCCCCGAGCAGATCTTCCGCGGCACGCTGACCTGGCATGCCCGTACGCTCGCCATCGGCACGACCCGCAACTGGGCCAAGTCGGTGGTCAACTGGAACATCGCCCTGGACCACACGGGCGGCCCGCACCTGGGCGGCTGCGGCACCTGCACCGGCCTGCTCACCCTGCACGCGGACGGCAGCGTCACCCGCGACGCCGAGTACTACACCATCGGGCATCTGGCGAAGTTCGTCCGTCCCGGCGCCGTCCGGATCGCCAGCACGTCGTTCGGCACCACCGGCTGGAACGGGCAGATCATGGACGTGGCGTTCCGCAACCCGGACGGCTCCACGGCCCTGATCGTGCACAACGAGAACGACGCCCCGCGCTCCTTCGCCGTCGCGGTCGGCGACCACACCTTCGAGTACGAGCTGCCCGGCGGCGCCCTGGCCACCTTCACCTGGCCGCGCGGTGCCTTCGGCGGCGTCGACCGGCTGCTCCCGGCCGGCGACGCGACCGCCACCGCCGCCCCGGCCGGCGAGAACCCGGGCGCGGCGGTCGACGGCGACGCGTCCACCCGCTGGTCCAGCGGCGCCGCCCAGGCGCCGGGTCAGTACCTGCAGGCCGACCTCGGCGCCACCCGGTGGTTCCGCAAGGTCGCCGTCGACAGCGGCGACAACCTGGGCGACTACGCCCGCTCCTGGGAACTGACCGCGAGCGACGACGGCGTCCACTGGCGCACCCTCGCCACGGGCGCCGGCACCGGGCAGCTGACCACCGTGGACCTCCCCTTGACCCGGGCCCGCCACCTGCGGATCACCAACACCGGCACCAGCGGCAACTGGTGGAGCATCGCCGACCTGCGGCTGTACCGCTAGTCACGGTTTCCCGCCGGCCCGTGCGGGAACCACGGGCCGGTGACCAACCGCTGGAAAGCCCTGACGGTGGCGCTCGTGGCCGGGTTCATGACCTTGCTCGACGTCAGCATCGTCAACGTCGCCCTGCCGTCCATCCGCGCCGACCTCGACCTGAGCCCCGGCGGGCTGCAGTGGGTGCTGTCCGGATACGCGCTGACCTTCGGGCTGCTGCTGGTGCCGTCCGGGCGCGTCGGCGACGCCCGCGGCCGCCGCGACGTGTTCATCGCCGGACTGGCGATGTTCACCCTGGCCAGCGCCGCCGCCGGGATGGCCACGAGCGCCCTGTGGCTCATCGTCGCCCGGCTCGTGCAGGGCGCCGCGGCCGGCGTCGTGAACCCCCAGGTCTCCGGGCTGATCCAGCAGCTGTTCAAGCCGGCCGAGCGGGGCCGGCCCTTCGGCCTGCTCGGCGCCACCATCGGCGTCTCCACCGCCGTCGGCCCGCTGCTCGGCGGCCTGCTGATCCAGCTGCTCGGCGCCGAGCAGGGCTGGCGCTGGATCTTCTTCATCAACGTGCCGATCGGGATCGCGGCCGTCGTGCTGGGCCGCATGTGGATCCCGGGCCGCAGCCCGGAGGATCGCGAGCGCGAGAGCCTCGACCCGGTCGGCGTCGTCCTGCTCGGCGTCGGCGTGCTCCTGCTGCTCCTGCCGCTGGTCGAGGAGCGCGAATGGCACAGCCCGGCGAAGTGGCTGCTGGTGGTGGCCGCCGTGGCGGTGCTCGCCGGGTTCGTCGCCTGGGAACGCCGCTTCGCCCGCCGCGGCCGGACGCCGCTGATCGAGCTGGGGCTGTTCGGGGTGCGCTCGTACGGCCTCGGCGCGCTGATCGGCCTGCTCTACTTTGCCGGCTTCACCACGATCTTCTTCATCTACACGCTCTACCTGCAGAGCGGCCTGCACTACAGCGCGCTGGCCGCGGGCGTGGCCATCACCCCGTTCGCCATCGGCTCGGCGGTCGCGTCCGCGGTCGGCGGGCGGATCGTCAACCGGTACGGGCGCCCGCTGGTCGCCGCCGGCCTCGCCCTCGTCGCGGCCGGCCTGATCGCCACCGTGATCGCGTTGCACTTCGTCCCGGGCCACCACGCGGGGTGGGCGGCGGCCGTGCCGTTGCTGATCGCCGGCATCGGCAGCGGCATGGTGATCAGCCCGAACCAGACCCTCACCCTCTCCGAGGTCCCGGTACGCCGGGCCGGCGCCGCGGGCGCCGTGCTGCAGACCGGACAGCGCATCGGCACGGCCCTGGGCATCGCGGTGGTCGGCGCGATCTTCTTCAACCGCCTGGCGGCCAACGGCGGCAGCTGGTCGCTGGCCTTCCGGACCTCCCTGCTGGTCACCATCGCGTTCGTCCTGGTGGCGCTCGTCGCGGCCCTCGCCGACGTCCGGGCGGCGCGCCACGCGGGACCTTCGGCCCTGAACGCCGGGCCGGATGCTGTCGTAGCGTCACGGACATGACGACCGTTTCAGAGGACCTGACGACCCTCGGCCGGCTCGACGACGAGGACCTCGCGAGCCTCGACGCCTGGTGGCGCGCCAGCAACTATCTGACGATCGGCCAGATCTACCTGCAGGGCAACCCGCTCCTGCGCCGCCCGCTCACCCCCGAGGACATCAAACCCCGGCTGCTCGGCCACTGGGGGACCAGCCCCGGCCTGTCCCTGATCTACGCCCACGTCTCCCGGCTCGTCAAGCGGACCGGTCAGCAGGCGATCTACCTCGCCGGCCCTGGCCACGGCGGTCCGGCCCTCGTGGCCGCCGGCTACCTCGAGGGCACCTACAGCGAGATCTACCCGGCGGTCAGCCAGGACGAGAACGGCATGCTGCGCCTCTTCCGGCAGTTCTCCGCGCCGGGCGGCATCCCCAGCCACGTCTCCGTCACCACGCCCGGCTCCATCCACGAGGGCGGCGAGCTCGGGTACGTGCTCGTGCACGCCTTCGGCGCGGTCATGGACAACCCGGACCTGATCGCCGTGGCCGTGGTCGGCGACGGCGAGGCGGAGACCGGCCCGCTGGAGGGCTCCTGGAAGGGCATCTCCTTCCTCAACCCGCGGCGCGACGGCGCGGTCCTGCCGATCCTGCACCTCAACGGCGCCAAGATCGCCGGTCCGACCGTGCTGGCCCGCAAGGACCCCGCCGAGGTCCGTTCCCTCCTGTGGGGGCACGGCTACGAGATCATCGAGGTGGAGGGCGACGACCTGCCCGGCATGCACCACCGCCTCGCCGCCGCGCTCGCCGGCGCCTGGGCGAGGATCCGCGAGATCCAGCAGGCGGCCCGCGGCGGCGACTGGGACGGCACCCGCCCGCGCTGGCCGCTCGTCATCCTGCGCTCGCCCAAGGGCTGGACCGGACCGGACAAGGTCGACGGTGTCCAGGTCGCCGGCACGTGGCGGGCCCACCAGGTGCCGTTGTCCGGGGTCAAGGACGATCCCGACCACCTGGCGATCCTGGAACGGTGGCTGCGGTCGTACCGGCCGGAGGAACTGTTCGACGAGACCGGTGCACCCGTGGCCCTGATCCGCGACGCCGGCCCCGAGGGCGACCTGCGGATGAGCGCGAGCCCGCACGCCAACGGCGGCCGGCTGACGCGCGAGCTCGACCTACCCGCCTTCCGGGACTACGCGGTCGACGTGCCGCGCCCGGCGGAGCTGCGTGCCGAGTCGACGCGCCGGCTCGGCGAGTTCATGCGCGACATCTACCGGCGCAACCCGGAGACGTTCCGGCTGTTCTGCCCCGACGAGACGAACAGCAATCGGCTCGGCGCCGTGTTCGAGGCCTCCGACCGCGGCTTCATGGAGCGCGTCACCGACGCCGACGTACAGATCGGCCGCGACGGCCGGGTCATGGAGGTGCTCTCGGAACACAACTGCCACGGCTGGCTGGAGGGATACACGCTCACCGGGCGGCACGGCATGTTCGCCACGTACGAGGCGTTCGCCATGGTCAGCGCCTCCCAGACGGTCCAGCACGGCAAGTGGCTGCAGGAGGCGAAAGCCCTTCCGTGGCGCGCGAAGGTGCCCAGCCTCAACATCCTGCTCACCTCGACGGCGTGGCGCAACGACCACAACGGCTTCTCGCACCAGGGCCCCGGCCTCATCCAGGTCGTCCTCACCCAGCGCGGCGACGTGGCGCGCGTCTACCTGCCGCCGGACGCCAACACGCTGCTGTCGGTCGCGGACCACTGCTTCCGCTCCCGCTCGTACATCAATCTGATCGTCATCGACAAGCAGCCGCAGCTGCAGTGGCTGACCATGGACGAGGCGATCGAACACGCGGCCCGGGGAGCGGGCATCTGGGACTGGGCGGGCACCGATGACGGCACCACCGACCCCGACATCGTTCTGGCCTGCGCCGGCGACGTCGTCACCATGGAGACGGTCGCGGCCGCGCAGATCCTCCGGGAGAAGCTCCCCGGCCTGAAGGTACGGGTCGTCAACGTGGTCGACCTGATGACGCTGATCCGCCCGAAGGACCACCCCCACGGCATGAACGAGACGATGTTCACCGAGCTGTTCACGAACACGGTGGACGTGGTGTTCTCGTTCCACGGCTACCCGGGGGCGATCCACCAGCTCGTGCACGGCCGCCCCGACGCGGACCGCTTCCGGGTGCGCGGCTTCATCGAGCAGGGCACCACCACGACCCCCTTCGACATGACGGTACGGAACCGGGCATCGCGCTACCACCTGGTGATGGACGCGATCAACAACAGCAAGCGCCTGCCCCGCGGTGCGACCGAGCTGAAGGCCTGGTGCCAGTCGCAGCTGGACCGGCACGAGCGGTACGTGGTGGAGCACCTCGAGGACATGCCCGAGGTACGGGACTGGGTGCTGGGGGACTGGGCGACGCGCGGATGACGTCGCACTGAACCGAGCGGGGCCGATGATCCGTACCATCGCCCATGAAGGTCTTGCTGGTAGAGGACGACGAGTCGATCGCCGAGCCGCTGGTCGACGGCCTGGCCCGGTACGGCATCGTGGCCGACCACGTGACCACCGGCGCGGCGGCGCTCGCCGCCGCACCCACCGACATGGTGCTGCTGGACGCCGCCGTACGGGACGCCGACGGCATCGAGCGCTTGTGCCACTCCGGCGACACCCCGCTCATCGTGCTGACCGCCCGCGGCGAACGGGCCACCCACGGTGCGGATGAATACCTGCCCAAGCCGGTCAGCGTCCCGGACCTCGTGGCCCGCATGAAATCGGTCAGCCGTCGGCGTCGCGCCGTACCGGTTACCACCTGTGGCCCGCTGAGCATCGACACCCGTACGCACGAGGTCCGCGTCCACCGCATCCCGGTCTCCCTGAGCCCCAAGGAATACGACCTGCTGACCCTGCTGGCACAGGACCCGGGCGCGGTGGTGTCGCGACGGCACCTGCTGGAGAGCGTCTGGGGGCCGGCGTTCCCGGGCCCCGGCAAGACGCTCGACTTCCACGTCGCGAGCCTGCGGCGCAAGCTGGGCGACCCGGGCTGGATCGAGAACCGGCGCGGCGTCGGCTTCCGCCTCGCGATCCCGGCCTGAGAGCTGCTAGCTGACGGGCCCAGGCTTCGGAAGCCGGATTTCCCTGACGAGGGCGCCGGCCCAACTGGTGACCACCAGCACGTGGAAGGCGACATCCCACCAGTCGCGGTCCGCACCCCGGAAATCCCAGACCAGGAGACCACCACCGACGGCGAGAAGGATGGCGTATATCCCCATCAGCCCGGCGTTCTGGGACCGTGGCTTCCTCACGTGGTGCTCCTTCCGATCCACCGATGCGGCCGTCACTGTAGATCACCGCCACCACGGCGTCCGGAAGGCGTCCACGGCGCTCCATCCCTGACCGCAGCCGCCATCTCCGCCGCGGCCTGGGCGGGCGTGAGGTGCGTGGTGTCGACGACCTGTGCCTCGCGGTGCAGCCACGTGCGGGCCGCCTCGGCGTACGGCCCCAGATGGGCGAGGCGGAACGGAGAGGGCGCCGGACTGGCCCCCTCGATGCGCCTGCGAAGCGTGTCCTGGTCGGCGTGGAGCACGAAGTGCCTGACCGGGACGGCGTGCCGGGCCAGGCCCCCGCTGATCTCGCGCCAGTACCGCTCGACCAGCACGGTCATGGGCATCACGAGGGTGCCGCCGGTGTAGTCGAGAACGCGCCGGGCGGTGTCCACGACGAGCTGCCGCCACGGTGGCCAGTGCTGGAAGTTGTCGGTGGCGGGCAGGCCCGGCGTGATGTCCATGAGCGTCTCGCCCACCTTCTCGGCGTCGAAGACGCGTGAGTCCGGGATCAGCCGCTGCACGTGCGCACCGGTCGTCGTCTTGCCCACGCCGTGGGTGCCGTTGATCCATACGATCACGGGACGGGATGGTAGTGCCGCTCGTCATCCGTACGAATGACACGTTTGGGATGTAGTCGGCGAAGCGGGCCTATCGTCGAGGGGGTGACCGAGGAGAACGAGCGGACCGGCGCGGACGTGGTCCGCGAGGTGATCGTCGCGCTCTCACCCCGCGAGCTGCCGTTCCTCGAGGCGGTGCTCGACTCCTACCGGGCCGACCCGTGGACGCTCGAGGACGACGCCAAGTCGCCCGTGGACCAGCGGGTGCCCTGGGCGACGTTCGCCATGGGCTTCGTCGCGCAGGACGTCGTCGGTCTCCTGCGTGCCGCGGGCTGGTCGCCGCGAGGCCCGTCGTGGTGGGGGCGGTTCCCGTCGCGGATGGGCCGGCGGCCGCGATGGGCCGATCTCGCCGTGGTGCCGGATCTCGTGCTGCCGGCGCTCGAGGAGCCGTATCTCCACCGGATCTGGGCGGATGCCGTGCGAGCGGCCGCGGTCAAGGGGCTCTCGCCTGCGGATCGGGAGGCCTTCGCCGCCGCCGTCGTCGCGGGCCTGACGGTCGGCCGCCTGCCGCTGTCGCGGCACGGCACCTGAGCCGGGCCGCCGTCGCGCGGGTGCATGCGGGGCAACAGCGAGGCGACGGTCAGGGGAACAGTCGTTTCCGGCCGTGGCGGGGACGATCACCGCCGGGACAGAATGCTGCGGTGCACCGGGCCAACGACTATTACGGGCACTCGCACGTCCTGGCGCGCTACTGCGGCGTACCGGCCGGACCGCCGCCGCGGATGTTCGGTTATCTCCAGCACGGGTGGAACATCGGCGACGGCATGGCCGCCGACCACGAGTACGTGCCCGGGGTGCCGCTCTTCCTGTGGTCGGAACGCACCCGGCGGCGGGCATGGTCGTTGGGGCGGCGCGAGACGTACGTCGTCGGGGCGCCGTGGGCGTACCTGCTGCGGCTCACGCCCGAGCCGGCGGCGGCCCCCGCCCGCGAGGGGACGATCTGGTATCCGTTCCACGGCTGGGAGGGCCAGCACGTGCTCGGTGATCACGCCCGGTTGGTGGCGCAGATCCGTGACACGGAACCGGGGCCGGTGACCGTCTGCCTCTACTGGCAGGAGTTCCGGACTCCCGCCGTGCGGCGTCGCTACGAGCAGGCCGGGTTCCGCGTCATCTGTCACGGCTACCGTGGGGACGCCCGCCGGGAGGGCGACGCCGGCTTCCTCGACCGTCAGCTGGCCGAGCTGCGCCGCCACCGCCGGGTCGTCTCGAACCGGCTGTCCAGCGCCGTCTGGTACGGCATCCTCGCCGGCTGCGAGCCCGCCGTCTACGGCGACCCGATGGTGCTGGCGCACGAGGATCCCGCTTACGGCGGCCAGGCCCGGATCCGCCGGCAGTGGGCGGCGTTGCATGGGGAACAGGTGGATCCGGATCTCGCGTACGCCGCGGCCGTCGAGGAACTGGGCGCGGATCGGCTTGCGCCCCCCGCCGAGCTGCGCCACGTGCTGCGGTGGCGACGGTGAACGCCCGGCTGGTCGGGGGCGAGATGCTCGTCTGGTCCGATCTGGACGGCTCGCACGGCCCCGGGCCCGTCCGGGGTTCGGCTCTCGCGCCGTTCCTGGCGGCGGCTCGCGGCCGTACCCTGATCGCCGGTCCTCACGACCCGGAACTGGTCACGGCCGCCGCCGCGGCAGATGACGTGACCGTGCTGATCCGGGGCGTCCCGGACGCCGGGAGATATCCGGGAGTCACCGTGCTGTGCGGAGGCCCCGAAGGCCTCGCCGCCGGGGCCGCCTACGACACGATCATCGCGCTCGACGGGCTGGAGCGGCTGGGCACGGCCGAGCAGGACGAGCTGTCCTGGGTGGAGACACTGCGGCTGCTGCGGGCCGCGCTGCGTCCCGGCGGGCTGCTGATCCTCGGCCTCGCCAACCGGCTGGGCCTGCACCGCATGACCGTTGCGCCCCGGCCACCGGCCGACTCCGACTGGACCGCCGCACCGGACGACACCCGGCCGGCGGTCGCCGAGGCCCTGAGCCGGCTCCTCGGCGGCGTCACGAGAACGTACGCCTGCTATCCCGACCCGGTCGCCCCGCATCTCGTCCTGCCGGCCGATGCCCGCGGCGGCGCTGTGGAAGCCGCGCTCGCCCGCGCCTACGACGCCGGATCGCCCGCCGAGCTGCTGACCGACCCGTACCCGTGGGCGGTCGAGGGTCTGCGCCAGGGGCAGCCGCTGGCGCCCGGCTGGATCGTCGTCGCGGCGGACCCGGTGCCCTCCATCGACCTGCCGCTCCACGGCCCGCAAGGCCCGACCCTCGAGCGGCTGATCACCGGCGCCGCCGCCCGCCGGGACCTCCCCGCGGTCCGCGCGCTGCTCGCCACCTGGCAGGACGGTCCGGCCGCGGGCGTCCCCGCCGGCCAGGTGATCTCCGGGCCGGACGGACGTCTCACCCCGCTGGTCCCGCCGTCGACCCCCGCCGAGGCCCTGCACGAGCTCGCCTCCCGCCTCCTGCGCGACGCCGCCGGGAGCTGGCCGGCCCCGCGGGACGCGACCGACCTCGCCGACCTGCTCGCCGCCATGACCGGCCGCACCCCGGGCACCCGCAGATCCACGGCCGGGCACCGGACGATCACCGCCGAGCTCCTGGCCGAACGTGACCGCCTCACCCGGGAGCTCGCGGAGGCCCGGGCCCAGGCGGCCTACTTCGAGGCCGAGCTCACCGCCCGGGAGGCCGACCTCCGCGGCGCCCGTCGCACGGTCGAGCTCCTCAGCGGTACGGGCCCAGCTCGGGCGGGGCAGGCATTCGTGGGCGGGGTACGCGCGGCGCGACGGCTCCTGCCGCGCCGCGGGTGACCTCGTCGTAGAGCTCCTCCAGGCGCCGCGTCTGCGTGACCAGGTCGAACCCGGCCCGGGCGTGCGCTCGTGCCTGGCGGCCGAGCCGGTCGCGCAGCGACGCGTCGGTGAGCAGCGCCCGGAGGCCGGCGGCGAGCCCGGCGGTGTCTCCCTCGGCACTGAGCAGGCCGGTCGTCCCGTGCACGACCGCCTCCGGGATGCCGCTGTGCCGGGTCGACACCACCGGCACACCCCGGGCGGCCGCCTCCAGAATGGTGGTGGGCAACCCTTCGGTGTCCCCGTCCGGCGCGGTCCGGGACGGCGACGCGAACACCTTGGCCGCGGCCATCATGTCCCCGGCGGCGGCATGGTTCAGCGCTCCCGCGAACGTGACGTCCACGCCGAGCTGTGCGGCGCGGGCCCGGACGGGTTCCCGCAGCGGGCCGTCGCCCACGAACAGGATGCGAGGGGCCAGGTCCCGCAGTGTCGCCGCCGCCTCCAGCAGATCGGCGAGGCCTTTCTTGGGGACGAACCGGCCCACGAACACGATGTCCCAAGGCTTCTCGGTGCGGGGGAGCGGCGGGATCGGCACGCCGGTGTGGTGCACCCGGACCTTCGCCGGGTCCGCGCCCTGGGCGATCGCCCGGTCCCGGATGTGTTCCGAGACCGCCAGGATCAGCGCCGCCCGGCGGAAGACCGTCCGCAGGTTGCGGCGGTGACGGACACCCTTGATTCCCTTCGCGTACGGCTGCCGGGTCACGTCGTGGCCGTGCACGGTGACGACCAGCGGCACGCCCACCTCCGTCGCGGCGCCGCTGATCATCCACCCGTCCCCGCCGAAGTGGGCGTGCACCAGGTCCGGGCCCAGGCCGGCGAGGAGGCGGTGCAGCCGCGGCGACCGGCCGGTGACCCGCAGCCGGAGGAACCCGGCGTCGGGACCGCGCCGCTCACCCGGGAAGACGATGACGTCGCTCTCCTCGGCGAGCGGCGAGGCCACCTTGACGGCTCCGAGGAACCGCGCCTGCCAGCGGGCGAGGGCGTGCGCCTGGGCCCGGACGAACGTTTCCGAGGGGGCGAGCAGGCCGCTGCGCCAGATCACGACCCGGCTCATCCGCGGCCCAGGACCTTGTCACGCAGGACGTGGCGCAGGTGGGGCGGGAGCGCCCAGATCTGCGCGTGCGTGACGTAGTCCATCGCGCCGGGGCGGCCGTGGGCTCGCGCCTCGCGCAGCAGTTCCCGGAAGACGCGGACACTGCGCGTGGGCGCGGCCATCGAGCTCAGGACGCTCATCGTGAAGGCCGCGTACGCCCGTGGGGTGAACAGGGCGCGGTTGCCGCGGAGCCAGGCGAGCTGCGCCTCCCAGGGCATCTCCAGGCTGATCCGCTCCCGGTCCTCGTCCTGGTGCCACACCACGAGCGGCTCGCCGGCCATGACCAGCGTCGTGCCCTCGGCGCGGACCGCCCGCAGGATCCAGTCCAGCTCCTGCTGGCGGCGCAGGCCCACGGTGAACGGCACCTCGCGCAGCAGGCCGGTCGGGGCCAGGATGGTGGACGTCTGGATGAAGCCCTCGCCGTGGAACAGTCCGCGGCGGACGGTGAAGTACTCGCTGAGGTGCTCGCCGTCCGCGGGCAAACGCCGTGGCATGACGAACTCGGCTCTGGGCGTACGGCTGATCAGCCGGCTGGCCACGATCGGCCGCGCCGCGCCGGCAGCGGCGGCGAGCCTCAGTTGCACGGCCAGCTTGCCGGGCAGCCACTCGTCGTCGTCGTCCAGCAGGGCGGTCCACGGTGCCCGGGCCTCGTGCGCGCCGGTGTTGCGGGCGTTCGGCGCGCCGCCCTTGATCGGCAGGGGGATCAGCCGGACCCGGGGATCACCGATCTCGGCGAGAGCCTTCGGGGTGGCGTCGTCCGGGCCGTCGACCACCACCACGATCTCGAAGTCCGGCACGGTCTGCGCCAGGACGCTGCGGACGGCGCGGGTCACCAGCTCGGGGCGGTTGCGGGTCGGGATGACCACGCTGACCTGGGGGGTGTCCATGACGACGGAAGGCTACGGACGCTTGCCGACCGGCGGCTGAACACCAGATGGCCGCGCGCGTGCGGCGCATCGACGAATGCCACGGCCTCGAAGGGCGGCGTCACTCCAGCGCCGCCTCCAGGTGGGAGTGGACGTTGAGGTAACCGGTCAGGTTCGTCGTCTCGAGCACGTTGCGGACCGCGGGCCTCGGCCCGGCCAGCCGCAACCATCCGCCCCGCGCCGCCGTGCGGCGGTGGGTCTCCACGAACAGGCTCAGGCCGCCCGAGTCGCAGAATTCCATCGACGTCACGTCCACGATCAGGCGGTCGACGCCCTCTTCGAGCGCGTCTTCGATCTCGGTACGCAGCACGGCGACGCTGTCGCGGTCCAGTTCTCCGGCGATGCGGAGCACCCGGACGCCGTCGGCCGGGTCGTGCGTGGTCACCTGGAGTATCTCGGACATCATCCCGCCTGGTCGTCCGCTCGGATGGTGGGTGGCACGGTGCGCTCGGCCGCGGCCGCGGACCATTCCACCAGGAGCAGCGTAAGGTCGTCCGCCGGGGGCCCGGCTTGGTGCTCGAGGACGGTGTGGGACAGCCGGCGCAGCGCCTCGGGCAGCGGCAGGCCCTCGGTGACGTGCTCTTCCACGGTGTCGGCGAGGCGCTCGGCGCCGAACTGGCGGCCGGCGGAGTCGCGGGCCTCCGTCACCCCGTCGGTGTACAGCAGCAGACGGTCGCCGGGGCTGAGGGTCACCTCGCCGTACGCCGCCGCCGGACCCTCGATGCCGAGCGGGCGCCGCCGCCCGCCGGTGAGGGTCTCGACGATCTTGCCGGCCCGCTGGACGAGCGGCGGGGGATGGCCGGCGTTGACGTAGCGCAGCAGGCCGGTGTCGAGGTCGAGTTCGGCGAGGACCGCGGTGGCGAACCGGGCGTCAGGGAACTGCCGCAGCAGTTCCTCGTCGGCGGCCCGGGCCTGCTCGAGCAGGTCACCGCCGGCGCGGCGGGCGGCGCGGATGCAGGACAGCACGACCGCCGCCGCGAGGCCCGCCCGCATGCCGCGTCCGGTGGCGTCGAGGACGGCGAACTGGGGCCGCCGCGCGTCGACCGTGTAGTCGAAGGCGTCGCCGCCGACGTCGTAGCAGGGTTCCAGCACGGCCGCGACGGCGAAGTCGGCGACGCTGACGGTCAGCGGCGGCAGCAGCTTCCAGAGCAGTTCCGCGCCGCTCGTCATCGGGGTGGAGCGGCGTACGAGGTGCAGGTGGTCGCCGCGCGGGCTGGTGGTCGTGACGAGGTGGCCCACGAGGCCGGCGACCGTCTCGCAGGCGCGTGCCAGCCGCTCGTCCTGGTGGATGCCGGCGGGCAGCCGCACCTCGAGGACGCCCAGGCGGTCGGTGCCGTTGACCATGGGGGCCCACCGGCGGCCGTCCTCGGCGACCGACTCGACCTGGGTGAACGCGCGCCCGGCGGGTGAGCCGTCGACGGGCTGCGGGCCGGGCGTGGGGCGGCCGGGAACGGCGAGCGCCCGCAGCGTCCGCTGCTCGTGGTCGACCAGGTAGACGGTGATCGCCAGACCGAGGCGGGCGGCAGCCCCGTCGACGACGCTGCCGAGGTCCTCCGGGCGCCACAGATGGGAGCGGTCCAGGAGGTCGTCCATGACGGCCCACCACCGGCTCTGCTCGATGCCCATGCGGCAACCCTACGACGTGACCGGCCGCGAAACGCGTATCGGGCGATGCGGGCCGGGAGGTTTCCGCGGTCGGCGCGCCGGGCACTGCCCGCTGGTGGATCATCGCTACCAGCTGCGCGAGCGCATCGGCGTCGGTGGCATGTCGGTCGTGTGGCGAGCGCACGACGAGGTGCTCGAGCGCGACGTCGCCGTCAAGGTGCTGTCCGCCGCGGCCGCCCCGGATCCGGCGCGGCTCAGCCGCATCCGCCTGGAGGCGCGTGCCGCGGCGGCGCTCAAGCACCCGCACATCGTGGAGGTGTACGACTACGGCGAGTCCCCGGGCGAGCCCGGCTGCCCGCCGTTGCCGTACGTGGTGATGGAGCTGGTCGAGGGGCGCCCGCTCGCCGGCGTGCTCGCGCAGGAGGCGCTGCCCTGGCGGACCGCGGTGCACCTGTGTGCCCAGGTCGCCGCCGCGCTGGCCGCCGCTCACGCACGCGGGGTGGTGCACCGCGACGTCAAGCCCGCGAACGTGATGGTGACGCCGACCGGGGCGAAACTGCTGGACTTCGGCATCTCGGCCGTGGTGGGTGCCGCCGACGAGACCGACGGGGAGTTGCTGGGCACGCCGGCGTACCTGGCTCCCGAGCGGCTCGACGGCGGCCCGGTGCGCCCGGCGACCGACGTCTACGGCCTCGGCCTGCTGCTCTACCGTGCGCTCGCCGGCCGGATGCCCTGGCACGCCGCGACGGTCACCGAGATGGTGCGCGCCCACCTCTACACCGATCCGGCGCCGCTGCCCCTGATCCCCGGGCTGCCGCCGCGGGTGGCCGAGCTGTGCCGGCGCTGCCTGCGCAAGGATCCGAAGAAGCGGCCGAGCGCGGCGGAGGCGGCCGGGATCCTGGCCGAGGCGGCCGGCTTGATGCCGCTGCCCGTGCCGGCGCCGGGGGTGGACACGGTGCCGATCCGCCGGCCCGCGCGTCGCCGCCGGTTGGCGGGCGCGGCGGCCGCGGCGGTGCTCGCCGTGGGCGGCGCGGCGCTGGCCTGGTCGGTGCAAGGTCCTGATCCGGTACGCGGGGGAGCAACCCCGGCCGCCGCAGCCGTGGCGCCGCCCGCCGCACCCGTGGCGGCCCCGGCGTCCCGCTGCACCGTGCGGTACACCGTCCGCACCGCGCCCGGCGGCCGGCTCGCCAACGCCGTCGCGGTGGTGAACACCGGCCGTACCGCCCTCGCCGACTGGCGGCTCACCTTCGCGCTGCCGTCCGGCCAGCGCCTCGTGCGCGCGTGGGACGACCGCTGGCACCAGCAGGGTGGCAAGGCTCAGGTCCGTGGCGCCCGGCTGGCTCCCGGTGCCACGGCGACCACCGGCTTCGACGCCGCGTACGACAAGGGCGCCGCCACCTTCCCGACCCGTTTCGAGGTGAACGGCGTCGCGTGCGAACCCGTGCTCGCCGCCGTGGCTCCCGCTCCGGCCGCGCCCGCCGTCGTACCGCTGACGGCGGGGAAGTCGGGAGCCGGCTCCTCGGCCAAGGGCACGGCCACGGCCAAGGCCAAGGCCAAGGCCAAGGCCAAGGGCAAGGACAAGGCGGGCAAGGACAAGGCGGGCAAGGACAAGGGCAAAGGCAAGGGGAAGGGCAAGAGCGGGAAGGGCTGACGGCCGCACTTTCGTACGGCTGAGGAGAAAGTTTCTCCATCACGCGGAGAAGTTTCTCGATATCGAGGGTTTCCTTTGTCCCGCGAGCTGGGTTAGCGTCGCTTCACGTAACACGGGCGATACGTCGTGTTATCGCGAGGCGCGTCTATGTCCGCTCTCGGGAGGGATGCTGCATGCGTACCGGAATCTGGTTGATCGGCGCACGCGGCTCCGTCGCCGTCACCGCGATCCTCGGCGCCGCCGCCCTGCGGGCCCGCCTCGTCGAACCGACCGGCTGCGTCACCGAGCTCCGGCAGCTGCGCGGCGCCCCGCTGCCGGCCTGGACCGACCTGGTCGTCGGGGGCCACGACGTGGTCACGCTGCCGCTGGTCAAGAAGGCCGAGACGCTGGCGGCGGCCGGTGTCGTGCCGGGACGGCTGGTGGCAGCGCTCGCCGACGATCTGGGCCGCACGGAGCGTGATCTGCGGCCGCTGCCGGTCCGGAACACCCAGGCGGACATAGCGCGGCACATCGGCCGCGACCTGCGGGAGTTCCGGGAGCGGCACGGGCTGGAGCGGGTGGTGGTCCTCAACGTGGCCACGACCGAGCCGGTCGCGGCGACGCACCCGGCCCACGCGTCGCTTCCCGCGCTCCGGGAGGCGCTGACCGGGCCGCAACCCGTGCTGCCGTCGAGCGCGCTGGCCGCGTACGCCGCGTTCGAGGCGGGCTGCTCCTTCGTCGACTTCACCCCGTCGACCGGTGCCCGCCTGCCCGCCCTCGCCGAGCTCGCCGGCCGCGCCGGGGTCCCGTACGCCGGCAACGACGGCAAGACCGGGGAGACGCTGGTCAAATCGGTCCTCGCGCCCATGTTCGCGCTGCGCAACCTGCGGGTGACGAGCTGGTCGGGGCTCAACCTGCTCGGCGGCGGCGACGGCGCCAACCTGGCCGACCCGGCCGCGAACGCCGCCAAGGTGGCCAGCAAGCAGCGGGTCCTGGGCGACGCGCTCGGCTACCGTCCGGAGGGGACCAGCCGCATCGACTACGTCCCGGAGATCGGCGACTTCAAGACCGCCTGGGACCTGGTCACCTTTTCCGGCTTCCTGGGCACCGGCATGCGCCTGGAATTCACCTGGCACGGCTGCGACTCCGCGCTGGCCGCGCCGCTGGTCCTGGACCTCGCCCGGCTGACCGCCGCGGCGCACCGCGCCGGCCGCCGCGGTGCCCTGACCGAGCTCGGCTTCTTCTTCAAGGACCCGCTCGGCGACGGCCCGTCCGCCCTCGCCGCGCAGTGGGACGCGCTCGCCGGCTTCGTCGCCGGGCTGGGCCGATGAAGGCGCCGCTGCGAACCCTGGCCGAGCTCGTCCGCGCGCCCGCAGCGCTGTCGGTGCCCGGCGACGTGGTGGCCGGTGCCGCGGCCGCCGGCACGCTGGCGCCCCGCAGCGCCGGGCTCGCCGCCGCCTCGGTCTGCCTCTACTGGGCCGGGATGGCGGCCAACGACTGGGCCGACCGGGACCTCGACGCGGTGGAACGCCCGGAGCGGCCGATCCCGTCCGGCCGGGTGGGCGCCCCGGCCGCGCTGGGCATCGCCGCCGGGCTCACCGCGGCCGGTCTGGTCGTCGCCGGCCGGGTGGGCGGTCCGCGCGCCCTCGCCCTCGCGATGCCGCTGGCCGCGGCGGTGTGGGCGTACGACCTGAGGCTGAAGAACACGGCCGCCGGGCCGGCCGGGATGGCCGCCTGCCGGGCGCTCGACGTGCTGCTCGGGGCGAGCGCCGGAAACCCTGTCCGGGCCCTGCCCGCGGCCGCGGCGATCGGGATGCACACGTACGCGGTCACGGCCCTGTCCCGGCACGAGGTGGCCGGCAGCGCGAACGGCGAGCTGCCCGCCGCCACCCTGCTCACCACCGCCGCGATCACCGGTGCTGTCGCGGCCCGGGGTGGCGCCCCCGCCGTGCTGCTCGCCGGGCAGTACGCCGCCGGTTTCGGCCGGGCCCAGTCCGCACTGTTCGGCGACCCGTCGGCCGCCCGCGTGCGCTCGGCCGTCGGCGCCGGCATCACCGCACTGCCGGCCCTGCAGGGTGCGCTCGCCGCGCGTGCCGGCCGTACCCTCACCGGAATGGCGGTGGCGGCCGCCGTGCCGATCGGCAGGCTGCTCGCGCGCAGGGTGTCGCCCACATGAGCGCCCTGCGGTACGGCTACGGCACCAACGGCTTCGCGAACCACCGGCTCGCCGACGCTGTCGGGGTCATCGCCGACCTGGGCTACTGCGGCGTGGCGCTGACCCTCGACCACGACCACCTGGACCCGTTCGCGCCCGGCCTCGCGCGGCGCGTGGCCACCGTCGCCGACCAGCTGCGCGACCGCCACCTGGGCGTGGTCGTCGAGACGGGAGCGCGCTACCTGCTCGACCCCTGGCGCAAGCACGCGCCCACCCTGCTGCACGATGACCGCAAGCTGCGGCTGGACTTCCTGCGCCGGGCCGTCGCCGTCGCCGCCGACCTCGGCGCCGAGGCGGTGTCGTTCTGGGCCGGCGTACGCCCGCCCGAGGTCGACGAGCGCACCGCCTGGCACCGCCTGGTCGACGGCTGCGCCGAAATCACCGATGTCGCCGCGATGCTCGGGGTGCCGGTCGGCTTCGAGCCGGAACCCGGGATGCTCGTCGAGGACCTGGCCGGGTGGCACCGGCTGCGCGACGACCTCGGCGCCCCGGCCGCGTTCGGGCTCACCCTCGACATCGGGCACTGCCGGTGCCTCGAGCCCGAGCCCGTGCCGCAGTGCGTCGCGGCCGCGGCGCCGTACCTGGTCAACGTGCAGATCGACGACATGCGCCGGGACGTGCACGAGCACCTCGAGTTCGGCACCGGCGAGATCGACTTCCCGCCCGTGCTGCGGGCCCTGATCGACGGCGGATACCGCGGCCTGGTCGCCGTCGAGCTGCCCCGGCACTCCCACGCGGCGCCGGCCGTCGCCCGGCGGTCGCTCGCCTTCCTCCGGGCCGCGGAAGAGGAGGCGCACCCGTGACCCTCGACGAGCTGCGTGCCGTGGTCGCCGCCGTACCGGAGAAGGACTGGCTGGACGACGCGGAGGCCCGCGTGCGCGCCGACCCGGACGCCGTCGCGCCGCTGTTCGCCCGGGCCGGGCGCAAGCTGGGCCGGCAGCCGCTGCCGGACCGGCCGGGATGGACCGCCGGGCAGGCCGGGCGGGTGCTGCTGCTGGCGGCGCTCGACGATCCCGGGCGCGTGGCGGAGCTGTACTGGCATGGCGACGCCGCGGAACGCCTGGCGGTGCTGCACGCGCTGCCCCTGCTCGGGATGGGCGACGCGGGTGTGCCGCTGGCCGAGGACGCCCTGCGCACCAACGACCCGCGGCTCGTCGCGGCGGCTCTCGGGCCGTACGCGGCGCACCTCGACGCGAGCACCTGGCGCCAGGGCGTCGTCAAGTGCGTGTTCATGGGGATCCCGCTCAGCGTCGTGGACCGCCTCGACGACCGCGCCGACGCCGAGCTCGCCGCCATGCTCACCGCCCTGGCCCGGGAACGCGCCGCCGCCGGGCGCCGCATGCCCGCCGACGCCCTCGCGCTGCTCAACCGGCACCTGCTGCGCAAGGAGGACTGATGCGCGTCTTCGACCCGCACATCCACATGACCTCAAGGACCACCGACGACTACCGCAGGATGGCCGGCCACGGCGTACGGGCGGTGGTCGAACCCGCGTTCTGGCTGGGGCAGCCGCGCACGAACCCCGGCTCCTTCGCCGACTACTTCGACTCGCTGCTCGGCTGGGAGCCGTACCGGGCGTCGCAGTTCGGCATCCGGCACCACGCCACCCTGGCGCTGAACCCGAAGGAGGCCAACGACCCGCGCTGCAAGGGCGTGCTCGACCTGCTGCCGCGCTACCTGGACAAGGACGGCGTGGTCGCGGTCGGTGAGATCGGGTACGACTCGATGACCCCGGCCGAGGACGAGGCGTTCGCCGCGCAGCTCGAGCTCGCCGTGCGGTACGAGCTGCCCGCGCTCGTGCACACCCCGCACCGCGACAAGGCGGCCGGCACCCGGCGGACCCTGGACGTCGTGGCCGCCGCCGGCATCGATCCCGGCCGCGTCGCCGTCGACCACCTCAACGAGGTCACCGTCGGCCTGGTCCGCGACACCGGTTGCTGGATGGGCTTCTCCATCTACCCGGAGACCAAGATGTCGCCGCCACGGATGGTCGAGATCCTCCAGCGGTACGGCACCGAGCGGGTCCTGGTGAACTCGGCCGCCGACTGGGGACACTCGGATCCGCTGCTGACCGTGGAGACCGGGCGGGCCATGCTCGAGGCCGGGTTCACCGCCGACGACGTCGACCGCGTCCTGTGGCGCAACCCGGCCGAGTTCTACGCCCAGTCCGGGCGCCTGGACCTGGAACCGGTCAGCCCGGGTTCGGCGTACGCGGGCAGCTCGATCGCCCGGGGAGGCAGCTGATGCGCCTGCACCACCGCGACGGGCAGACCGTGCATCTGTCGTACTGCACCAACGTCCACGCCGGCGAGAACCTCGAGGGGATCCTGGCGCAGCTGGACACGTACGCCGTACCGATCCGGGAGCGGCTCGGCACCGACGTGCTGGGGCTCGGGTTGTGGCTCGCCGCGCCCGTGGCGGCCGGGCTCGCCTCGGACGTCGCCGACCGGCAGCGGCTGCGCAAGGCGCTGGCGGCGCGGGGGCTCGAGGTGGTGACGCTCAACGGGTTCCCGTACCAGGCCTTCCAGGCACCGGTGGTCAAGCACGCCGTCTACCAGCCGGACTGGACGACGTCGCACCGGATGGCGTACACGCTGGACCTGGCCCGGATCCTGACCGAGCTGATGCCGTCGGACGCCGCGCGCGGGTCGATCTCGACCCTGCCGCTCGCCTGGCGCGAGCCGTGGAACGCGGCCCGGGCGAGCGCCTGCCGGCGAGCCCTCGACGAGCTGGCGCGTGGCCTGCACCGGATGCCGCGGCCGGTCCGGGTGGCGTTCGAGCCCGAGCCCGGCTGCATCATCGAGAACACCGCCGAGGCGGTCGCGCTGCTCGGCGAGGCCGACACCTCCGTGCTGGGCGTCTGCCTCGACCTCGCCCACCTCGCCTGCGCCTGGGAGGAACCGGCGCTGGCGGTGAGCCGCCTGCGCGAGGCCGGGCTGCCGGTGGTCAAGACCCAGGTGTCCGCGGCCCTCGCCAGCACCGACCCGCGCCGCGACGCCTCCGTGCTGGGGGAGTACGTCGAGCCACGCTACCTGCACCAGACCCGCGGGCCGTTCGGGCTGTCCACGGACGACCTCGACGAGGCCCTTGCCACGCCCGGCGGCGACGAGCAGCCGTGGCGGATCCACTTCCACGTACCGCTGCACGAGGCGCCGATGCCGCCGCTGCTGACGACGGTGGGAGTGCTCGCCACCGCGCTGAGCGAACTGGTCGGCGGGGACACGGCGGAGTGCGACCACTTCGACGTCGAGACGTACACGTGGCACGTGCTGCCGCCGGCATCCCGCCCGGACGGCCCCGCGGAGCTGGCCGCCGGGATCGCCGCGGAACTCTTCTTCGCCCGGGCCCAGCTGACCGCGCTCGGGCTCACGACCTCGCAGGGGGTGTCCTCGTGAAACCCGTCGTGGTCCTCGACGTCGTCGGCCTCACCCCGCGGCTGCTGCGGCACATGCCCCGCCTGTCGCGCCTCGCCGATCTGGGCTTCCAGGCGCCGCTCGGCACCGTCCTGCCCGCGGTGACGTGCTCGGTGCAGTCGACCTTCCTCACCGGGACGCTGCCCGCCGGGCACGGCATCGTCGGCAACGGGTGGTACTTCCGGGACCTCGGCGAGGTGTACCTGTGGCGCCAGCACAACGGGCTGGTCCACGGCGAGAAGGTGTGGGACGCGGCCCGCGCGGTGGCGCCCGGCTACACGGTCGCGAACATCTGCTGGTGGTACGCGATGGGCGCCGAGGTCGACTGGACCGTCACGCCCCGGCCGGTCTACCACGCGGACGGCCGCAAGGACCCCGACTGCTACACGTACCCGCCTGAGCTGCACGACGAGCTCAGCACCTTCCCGCTCTTCAGCTATTGGGGCGCGAACGCGGGGATCGCCTCCTCGGCGTGGATCTGCCGGACGGCTGAGCACGTCATGGCGGCGCACGACCCCGACCTCACCCTGGTCTACGTGCCCCACCTCGACTACGACCTGCAACGGTACGGACCCTCCTCCCGCCGGGCCGCCAGGGCCGCCGCGGAGCTGGACGCCACCCTCGGCCCGCTGCTCGCCGCGGCGGACGCCCGGGGCGCGACGATCGTGGCCCTCTCCGAGTACGGCATCACGGACGTCTCCCGCCCGGTGGACGTCAACCGGCTCCTGCGTAGCGAAGGCCTGCTGCACGTCCACACCCAGGCCGGGATGGAATACCTCGACCCGTGGACGTCGCGCGCCTTCGCCGTGGCGGACCACCAGGTGGCGCACGTGTACGTGAAATCGCCGGACGACATCGCCGGGGTCGCCAAGCTGTGCGCCGGCCTGCCCGGCGTCGCGGAGGTGCTGGACCGGCCCGGGCAGGCCGCGTACGGGCTCGACCACGAACGCTCCGGCGAACTGGTCCTGGTCGCCGAGCCGGACGCCTGGTTCACGTACTACTACTGGCTCGACGACGCGGCCGCGCCCGACTTCGCCCGGCTCGTCGAGATCCACCGCAAACCCGGGTACGACCCCGCCGAGCTGTTCTTCGACCCGGCCGGGCCCGTCGCCGCCCGGGGCCGCGCCGCCCTCGCGCTGCTGCGCAAGAAGCTCGGCATGCGCTACTCGATGACCGTGGTGGGCCTGGACGCGGGCGCTCGTGCCGTCCGCGGGTCGCACGGCCGCCTGCCCGCCGACCCCGAGGACGCGCCGGTGCTGCTCTGCTCCGACGCCTCGGCGGCCCGCGGGCCGATCGCCGCCACCGAGGTGAAGGGGCTGCTGCTCGAGCTGGCCGGGCTGCCCTCATGACCGTGGACATGGCCCCCGAGACCGACGCTGCCGGCCTGGCGCGGCGCTGCGAGTCGGCGCTGATCGCGTACCTGGACCGGCAGCGGCCGCACTGGCCGGACGGCACCCCGCGCGGCGTGCTCGACGCGGTACGCCGCTTCGTGCTCGCCGACGGCAAACGGCTGCGCCCGATGTTCTGCTACTGGGGCTGGCGCGGCGCCGGTCAGCCCGATGGTCAGCCGATCGTCGCGGCCGCCGCGGCGCTCGAACTGTTCCACGCCTTCGCGCTCATCCACGACGACATCATGGACGGCAGCAACCTGCGCCGCGGCCAGCCGACGGTGCACCGCCACTTCGCCGACGTGCACGCCCGCCACTCCTGGAAGGGCGAGGCGGTCCGGTACGGCCACAGCGCCGCCCTGCTCTGCGGCGACCTCTGCGCCGCCTGGGCCGACCACATGTTCCACGAGTCCGGGCTGCCGATCGAGTGGATCCACC
The DNA here is from genome assembly GCF_044465265.1 of Actinoplanes sp. NPDC049681. Taxonomy (NCBI): domain Bacteria; kingdom Bacillati; phylum Actinomycetota; class Actinomycetes; order Micromonosporales; family Micromonosporaceae; genus Actinoplanes; species Actinoplanes sp. NPDC049681. The sequence goes on along the minus strand of NZ_JBITLP010000008.1, from coordinate 330,811 downwards.
GCGGCTACCGGCTGTTCACGGTGATGCGTACGGAAGTCATCGCCGGACAGTACCTCGACCTCGTCTCCGGCGTCGGCGACGGCTCGGTGGCGGGCGCACTGACCGTGATCCGGATGAAGGCCGCCCGCTACACCGTCACCCGGCCGCTGCAGATCGGCGCCGGCCTGGCCGGGGCACCCGCCCGCCTGCAGGCCGCGCTGCAGGCCTTCGGCGACCCGCTCGGCGACGCCTTCCAGCTGCGCGACGACGTCCTCGGCGTCTTCGGCGACCCGGCCGTCACCGGCAAACCGGTCATCGACGACCTGCGCGAGGGCAAGCCGACCGTGATGGTGGCGATGGCCCGCGACCGCGCCGACCGCGTCCAGGGCACGCGCATCCGCGAACTGTTCGGCAACCCGGCCCTGGACGACGCCGGCGCCGAGGAACTCCGCGCGATTATCGAGGCGACCGGGGCGCGCGAGGGCATCGAGGACCTCATCCGCCGGCGGGCCGCCACGGCCACCGCGGCCCTCGACCGGGCACCGCTGACCGCGGACGCGCGAACGGCCCTCGCCGCGCTGGCGTCGTCGGTCGTCTCCCGCCGTCGCTGAGATCACTGCAACGTTTCGGGGTCCCGCACCCGTCGTCAAGGATGTGAAAGGAATTCGGCGACACCGCACGGGACGCTCACCTCGCTGGGCCCGCTGGTGCCTGATGCTCGGGGCGTTGCTCATGCTGGGCAGCGGCACGGCGGTCGCCGGCAGCCGCGTGCTGCTCGGCTCGGCCACCAACACGGTGAAGCGGCAGGATCTGCTCGGCTCCACCCGCCCGGAGGCGAAGCACGTCACCATCAGGGGCGCGAAGACGATCGTGCTGGCCGGCCTCGACACCCGCCCCCGCCAGGACCCGAGCAAGCTCACCCGCTCGGACTCGATCATCCTGCTGCACATCCCGGCGGCCCACGACACCGCCTACCTGATCTCCCTGCCCCGCGACACCCTCGTACGCATCCCGCGCTTCGACAACGGCAAGGTCCCCTACGCCGGCGGCGAGAACAAGATCAATGCGGCTTTCGCGTACGGCAGCAGAGGACTGACCGGCGACGCGGCCCTGACCGGCAGCTTCACCCTGCTCGCCAAGACCCTGCAGCAGCTGACCGGCATCACCCCGGACGCCGGAGCCATCATCGACTTCCAGGGTTTCCGCCACGTCGTCGACGTCCTCGGCAAGGTCTGCATGGACGTCGACGAGGACACCACCTCGATCCACATCGGCACCGACAACCGCACCGGCAAGCGTGCCGCGCCGTACAAAATCAACCCGGACGGCACGGTGAACCACCGGATCAGCGGCGTCACCCCGAACATCTACCGCAAGGGCCACCACTGCTTCACCCCGACCGAGGCCCTCGACTTCGTCCGCCAGCGCGACCTGCTCGCCAACCGCGACTACGACTACGGCCGCCAGCGTCACCAGCAGCAGTTCCTCAAGGCGGTCCTCAAGAACATCGCCGACAGCGGCCTGAACTCCCCGGCCAAACTCCCCGGCCTGCTCAAGGCCCTCGGCAAGACGATGACGGTCGACGACGGCGGCATCCCCCTGCAGGACTGGGTCTACGCCATGCGATCCATCCGCCCGGACAACCTGGTCACCATCAAAACCAACAACGGCACCTTCAACAGCCGCACCGTCCCCGGCGTCGGCAGCGCCGAGATCCTGAGCAGCACGAGCATGCAGCTCCTGAAGGCGGTGAAGAACGACCGCGTGGACGAATTCGTCCGAGCCAACCCGACCTGGGTCACCAAGAGCTGATCTCTCCGCCGGTGCCGGTGTCCGGAGCCTGCCAGAGGTCCCGTAACGATCCTCGCGAACAGGAGTTTCGCCCGCGCCGCGGGATCAGTCCGTTCAGATCGGTCATCGGCCTATGCGGATGACGGCATGTACTGGTCGGCCGGTAGCGGCCGCCGCGTAGACCGTCCTGACGGCACCCAGTGGGGATCTCTCCGAGCAATGGGCCGCCATAACATCAGGAGCACATCCCGGCAGGTAGCTGCGGATTTCCGCCAGTTCAATTGGTGCATCGGGTGAACGATTACGTCTTTGTAGTACCGCCGGCGTGGCCGCAGCCGCCGGAAGGTTGGGTCCCGCCGCCTGGATGGCAACCGGAACCCGGCTGGCCACCTCCGCCACCGGGCTGGCAGTTCTGGCAGCCGCGACAGCAGGTGCCACCTGCGCCCGTTGCCGCGGTGCCGCCCAAGGTCGCATCGGGACAACTCTTCGGGGGCAGTCGCCGTAGAGAGCTCGAAGCCGAGCTCCAGACTCTGCGAACCACCACAGCAGAACTCCGCAACGAGCACGACCTGCTGACGCGGGACAACGCCGCACTCCGCACGGAAGTCGGCCGGCTCAACGCCGCGGTGGATGCCGCGAACGCGGAGGTGCGGCGGCTCCTCGGGATAGATCCGAACGCGGTCCGCGGCGAGGCCGCTCGCATGGTTGGCGCACGCGATGTCGCCACCCGACAGGCAGAAGCAGCACACGCCGAGCTAGCCAGCATTCAGCAACAGCTGGTGACGGTTCAAGAGACGGCCATGCTGCAGGAAGCTGGCATCTACGAGTACCTGCATCCTCTGGACGACGCGATCGCTTACAAGGCACGACTGGAACAGCTCAAGGACAAGATTAAGTCCATGGCGCGGGGCAACACCGCCGTGCAGGCCACTACCAGTTGGTTGGTCAACGGGTCTGCCCGCGAGGGCATGGCCATGGTCCGCGATTTCTCGAAGCTGATGCTGCGTGCCTACAACGCCGAGGCTGACAACTGCGTGCGTTCGCTTCGTCCGCACCGCTTGCACGCCGTGATCGATCGGCTTACGAAGGTCCGCGACACCATCGCCCGGCTCGGCAAGACCATGGACATCGAGATCGCCGCCGACTATCACCGCGCCCGCGTCGATGAGATCAGGCTGACCGCCGACTATCTCGGCAAGGTGGAGGAGGAGAAGGAGCGCATCCGTGCTCAGCGCGAGCGGCAGCGCGAGGAGGAGCGTGCCCAGCGGGAATTTGAGCGCGAGAAGGCCCGGCTTCTGAAGGAGCAGGCCCACTACCAGGCAGTTCTGACCCGAATGCGAACTCAAGGCGACACCGCAGCCGCCGCGCAACTGGAGGACAAGCTCGCGGAGATCGCCGGTGCCATCCACGGTGTCGAGGACCGCGAAGCCAACATCCGCGCCGGCTACGTCTACGTGATCAGCAACATCGGTGCCTTCGGCCCGGACATGGTCAAGATCGGCATGACTCGACGACTCGAACCCACCGACCGCATTCGCGAGCTAGGCGATGCCAGCGTGCCCTTCCGCTTCGATACCCACGCGCTCATCTTCAGCGAGGACGCCGTGGGATTGGAAGCGCGCCTTCACCAGGCACTCGCGGACCGCAAGGTCAACCTCGTCAACCAGCAACGCGAGTTCTTCTACGCCTCGCCTGCCGACGTACGCGACATCCTTGCCCAAGTGGCCGGTCAGCACCTGCTGGAATACCACGAGACGCCCGAGGCGCTGGAATGGCATGCCAGCCATCGAGATCGAGGCAAGGCATCACCCATGCCGGCGCCTACACGACCTGCCGCTATGGCTGTGGCTGAACCGGTGGTTCTTCGTCCGTAAGTCCGTCGTCGCGTCGTGCCGCCGGCGTCCATGGATCTCCGAGGTTGTGGTCAGCGGTTGCCGCGCCCACCCACCCGTGGGCGGACGGCCGTGCCCGATCCGGGAAGTGTCGCGGCGCGCATCATGGTCTGCGCCGTCCGAAGTGGCATGATCACGCCATGCGGGAAGTGGTCGACGGGGTCTTCGAGGTCGGGATCGGCTATGTCCACGTGCACCTGGTGGTGACCGACGACGGTGTCGTGCTGGTCGACACCGGGCTGCCGGGCCGGTCGGCGCGGATCGGCCGGGCGTTGCACGACATCCGGCGCAAGATCGGTGACGTCACCACGATCCTGCTCACCCACCATCACGTCGACCACACCGGCGGCCTTGCCGAGGTCCGGCGCCGCTCCGGCGCGCGGGTGGTCGCCCATCAGGACGATGTTCCGTACGTGACGGGCGAGGCACAGGCGTACATGCCGCACCCGGTGGTCCGGCTCGTCGGCCTGTTCCTCGGCAAGGCCGAACCGGCACCCGTGGACGAGATCATCACCACGGACAGCGCCACGCCGCTGCCGGGGTTCACCGCTGTGCACACGCCGGGTCACACGCCGGGGCATCTGTCGTACCTGCTGGACCGGGACGGCGGCATTCTCTTCGCCGGGGATGCGGCCGCCGGGGGTCGGAGCGGGAAGATCGGCAGCGCGCCCAAGATGGTCTCGGCGGATCTCGACGCCCAGTGGCGCAGCGTGGAGAAGCTCGCCGGCCTGGAGTTCGAGCATGCCGTCTTCGGCCACGGCCGCGCCCTGAACGGCCGGGCGGTGGAGGCGTTCCGCGCCTACGTCGCGGCCGGTAAATAGTCGCAGTTCGCGCCTACGGCGGTCACACTGCGTACACAGACGGGGCGCCGACTCTGAGGTCATGCGGGACGGCATGAGGCCGGTCCGCCGAACCGAAGGAGTTCCCGTGTCCCGGAAGAAGATCGGTCTGATCGCCGCAGGCGTCGTCGCCGTGGGCGGGCTGGCCCTCGGCGGGTCGACGATGGCCAGCGCCGCCACTGCCATGCCCGCGCCCAGCTCGTCGGCCGGTGCGGCCGCGGGGCCCGGCGGGTCTGCGGACGCCCCGGTCACCGGAGACGAGGCCACCAAGGTCACCTCTGCCGTTACGGCGAAGGATTCCCGGGTCACCGTGACCGGCGTGCGGAAGGATCCCGACGGCTCGTACGACGTCTTCGGCACCAAGGCCGGCGCCCGGGTCATGTACGACGTCAGTGCCGACCTGACGGCGATCACCGAGGGCGGCGGGCCCGGGCGGGGCCCGGCGAACTGAACGTGGCGCCACCGGTCGTGGTTCAGCGGCCGGTGGCGCCACGGCGCCCAGGAGGAGCGGGCGCAGCGGCGTACGGTCAGGCGACGGTCTCCATGGCGGGGGAGTCGATCCGCTGCGCCTGCGCCGTCCGCGAGACCCGCAGCCACACGACGAAGCCCCAGATCACGAACCCCGCGTAGACGGCGTACAGGACGGCCGAGGGGTAGTAGCGGAAGTGCAGCAGCTCGGGCACGCCCACCAGGTCCACGGCGATCCAGCAGAGCCAGAACTCGACCCAGCCGCGGGCCATCGCGTAGGTCGCCAGGATCGACCCCACGAAGATCCACGAGTCGGCGAGGTAGTACCACCACGGGACCGGGAAGCCCGCCCCGACGGCACGGAAGACGAAGAAGCAGAGGACCACGGCGGACAGGGCCAGCGCGACCACCACCGCGCGCTGGCGCGGGGACGCCCAGTGCGGCACCACGGCCGCCCCGCCCGGGGCGTGGCGGTTGCGGCGCCAGCGCCACCAGCCGTAGACGCTGGTCGCGATGAAGAAGACCTGGCGGGAGGCCTGACCGTAGAGCGGGGTGCCCTGGTCGTTGCCGACCGCCTGGCCCAGGAAGACGGTGAGGAGCAGGACGTTGCCGACGATGCCGACGGGCCACGCCCAGGCGCTGCGGCGCAGGCCGAACAGGGCCGAGCCGAGCCCGAACGCGTTGCCGACGATCTCCCGGTAATAGATCGCCTGGGTGTCGGTGACCTGCCACTTGGCGTCGTAGAACGCGGTCAGCAGGCTGTCCAGCCAGTGCATCCGGATCACCTCCGTGTACGACAGAGGTGCACGCCGGGGAGCGACCGCGCACGCGGGTTCATGACCGTCCGCGTGCTGCCTCCCATCCGGACTTTCACCGTCGGTCCCGGAATTTCACCGGGTCAACCGGCCGCCGGCTGCGGTCGGGTCGCGGACTGTCACCGCCGGTTCGGATTTTCACCGACCCCGGAGCACGCTGAACGATGGTGCTGAGTCGGATCGTAGTCCCGTTCGGCCCCGGCGCCGGGACAAGCGATGCACGACACATCGATGGTGACGGCACAACCCTGCCCAACGAGGTCATGGGTACGCGGTGACGGGTGGGCGGCGAGGGTCGCGGCTGGCGACAGTTCGGGCGTTCGTGCCTTGTCGTCGTGCGTACCGGCCGCCACGATCGTCGGCGCCCCCGCCGATCCCCGGGCGGGAAGGTGGACGCCGCCAGGACCCAGAAGATGGAAGGACCCGACGACACGTGTCGCACATCCCCGCGATCCGCGCGAGACAGCCCAGCGACGAGGCCGCGACGGTGGATCTCAGCGGGCGCTGCGTCGGGAACTCGTACGTCCTGATCTGCCCGGTCGGGCACGGCGCCACCGGCACGGTGTGGCGCGGCCTGGAGCAGACCTCCGGCGACCAGGTGGCGGTGAAGTTGCTGCACGAGGGCCTGCTGCGGCAGCCGAAGCTCGTCACCCGGTTCGTGCAGGAGCGGTCGATCCTCAAGATGCTGCGGCACGAGCACATCGTCGGCGTCCGCGACCTGTTCAGTGTGGGGGAGTCACTGGCGCTGGCCATGGACTTCGTGGGCGGTGGCAGCCTGCGGGAACGGCTGCGCGACGCCGGCACGCTGGAGCCGGCGGAGGCGGCGCGGCTGCTGGCCCAGGTCGCCGCGGCGCTGAACCAGGCGCACTCGCTGGGCGTGGTGCACCGCGACGTCAAGCCCGACAACATCCTGCTGCAGGTGCGGGCCGAGCGTGCCGACGTACGCCTCACCGACTTCGGCATCGCCCGGGTGCTGGACGCGCCCGGGGTCACCACCCCGCACGCGGTCATCGGCACTCCTCACTACATGGCGCCGGAGGCCATCAGCGGCGGCGACGCCACACCCGCCGCTGACGTGTACGCCCTGGGCATCGTCCTCTTCGAACTGGTGGCCGGCCGTACGCCGTACACGGGTGAGCCCTTCGCCGTGCTGCGCGGCCACCTCGACGAGACGCCCCGGCGTCCGGAGGGCATGCCGGACCCGGTATGGCGGGTGATCGGCCGGTGCCTCGGCAAGGATCCGGCGTCACGCCCGTCGGCCGCGGAGCTGGAGCTGACGCTGCGGCAGCTGCGCGACGAGCTGGCCGGCGTACCGGCGCTGGCGGCGCCGCCGGTGGCTCCCGGGCCGGCGGTGTCCGCGGTGTCGCCGCCGCCCGGCGTCCGGGTGCGCCCGAAGCGGCGGCCGCCGAACCGCCCCCGCAGCTGGGCCTGGGGCCGGCGGGGTGCGCTGGCCCTGCTGATCGCCGGAGCGCTCGCCGGCTCGGCCCTCAGCGGCTACAGCGTGTGGCAGGTACGGCAGAACCGGGCGGCCGGCAACCAGGCCCTCCTGCCCGGTGCCGATCCCGCGGTGGTGCCGGACCGGTCCGCGCTTCCGGCGGCGACGACGGCCACGGGTGCGGCACCCGCGCTCAAGGCGGTGCAGGTGGCCGGGACGGCGCCGGACCTGCCCGGCCTCGCCGCACACCACACGCGCAAGGACGACGCCGGTCCGCAGGTGGCGGCGTCGGCCGGTGCGGGCGTGGACACCGGAGCCGGCAAGGTGGGCGGGCAGGCCGACGTGGCCTTCGGGCCGTACCGGTGCGGCGACGAGTACGAATGGGACGTCGGCCACCCGGTGCTCGCCCAGCCGTGCCATGCCCTCGGCTCCGAGGTACGGGTCATGGGCCGGATGGAGGCCACCCCGGGCGTGCAGGCGGACGTCTCCCTGACGGTCCGGGACGCGCGTACCGACGATGTGGTGGCCGGGCCGTACACCTGTGAGGGTTTGATGTTCACCGACTTCAAGCTGGAGCAGACCTGCGGGCCGGCCGACCTCGCCGCCCCGCACGGGCACCGCTACGTGGTGGTGGAGAGCTGGCGGTACACCGGGCGTTCCCTGTTACCGGGCGGCACGGTGCGGGGCGTCGAGTTCGACTGGTGAGCCGGGTTCAGGGCGCCCATTCCCGCAGCACCTCCGCGACGCTGACCCGGTCCCGCTCCGGGTCCGGCGCGGGCCGCGGCGGGGCGGCCGGCGTCCGGCCGAAGCGCGGCGCCGGGGCGGGTTGCGTGTCGGCGCCGACCTCGACGAAGGTGCCCCGGGCCCGATTGTGCGGATGCCGGGGTGCCTCGGCCGGGGAGAGCACGGGCGCCACGCAGGCGTCCCGGCCGTCGAAGATCGCCGTCCACTCGTCCCGGGTACGCCGCGCGAACGCTTCCGTGAAGCGCTGCCGCAGCACCGGCCACCCGCCGCGGTCGTACTGGTCCGGCAGGCCGGGGTCGCCGTCGAGGCCAAGCCCCGCGAGCAGGTTCGCGTAGAACGCCGGTTCGAGGGCGCCGACGGCCAGGAAACCGCCGTCCGCCGCGGCGTACGTGTCGTAGAACGGCGCGCCCCCGTCCAGCAGGTTGGTGCCGCGCGGCCCGTTCCACCGTCCCGCGCCGATCATGCCGTGCAGGAACGCCGTGAGCAGCGCCGAACCGTCGACCATCGCCGCGTCGACGACCTGCCCGGCGCCGGAGCGCTCCCGTTCGAGCAGGGCGGCGAGCACGCCCAGGGCCAGCAGCATCCCCCCGCCGGCGAAGTCTCCGAGCAGGTTCAGCGGCGCGTGCGGAGCCTGGCCGGCGCGTCCGAGCGGATCCAGCGCACCGGCGACCGCGATGTAGTCGATGTCGTGGCCGGCCCGGTGTGCCAGCGGTCCCTGCTGGCCCCAGCCCGTCATCCGGGCGTACACGAGACGGGGGTTGCGCCGCAGGCACACGTCCGGGCCGAAGCCGAGGCGCTCGGCGACGCCGGGCCGATAGCCCTCGATCAGCACGTCGGCGTGATCGGCGAGGCGCAGCAGATCGGCCACCCCCGGCGGCGACTTGAGATCGAGCGCGGTGACGCGGCGGCTGCGCTGCAGCGGCCCGCCGGAGGGCGGGGCCAGGGAGTCCGGTGCGGGCGGGCCGGCCCGGTCCACCCGCACCACGTCCGCGCCCAGGTCGGCGAGGAGCATGCCGCCGAAGGGCCCGGGGGCCAGGCCGGCCAGCTCCACCACCCGTACGCCGGCCAGGGGTCCCGACGGCGGGCTCAGCGCGCGGCCTCCACGTGTGCTTCGGGACCGGGGAACACCAGTGCCTCGTGGTCGGTGTCCAGCCAGCGGACCCGGTACGGCGGGGTGCCGTCGGGGTGGGGCACGTCCACGATCACTCCGATCCGCTGAGGGTCGCCGACGTGGACTCCCTTGAAGACGAGCCGGTCTCCGGTGTGCGCGATCATCGTTCCTCCTGTGTCGGGGCGCCTTTCTGGACGAATCCGGTGCTCGCAGGGGGCAACACGGCCAAGGGGCAGCGCGTCACGCCGATCAGGGCCCGCGCGGTGTGCCCGAGGGGTGCGGCGCCGTGGCCGGCCGCCACGACGAGCAGCGAGGCGTCGGCGCTGAGCGCGCACAGCGCCCGTGCCGGATCGTCGTCGTGCAGGATCTCGCGTTCGGCGGCCGCGGCGTCGCTGTCGCCGAGATGGTCGTAGAGGACCGCGGACAGCAGGCGGTCGGCGTCGCACATGGCGTCGTGGGCGTCCCGGGCCGTGCCGCGTTCACCCCACACGTGGACGACCCGCAGCGGTACGGAGCGGCGGCGGGCCTCGGCGGCGGCGTACCGCACGACCGGTCCGGGGTTGCCGTCGTCGTCGACCGCCGCGACGACCGCGGCCCGCGGTGCCGGACGGGCGCATCCCGGCACCACGACGGCTTCACCGGCACCTCTCGCGAGGATCGCCGCGGCGACGTCCCCGGCGCGGATGCCGGTCCCGGTGTCGGTGTCGGAAAGTCCAGAGGTCATGGCTCACCCGTCCCTCCGCTGACGCGTACGGGGGCGTCCCTCTCAGCATGGCGCTTTTCGGGCGCTACGGCCAGGGTCGATGGTCCCGCCGTTGCCCGAGCGGGTGATTCAGTCACCGTGCACGGGCGCGCAAGCTTCCGTTCACCTTCGGGGACGACGATCCGCCGATGACGGTACGCACCCCCGCCCTCGCCACCGCGGCCCGCGAGGTCGCGTTCGGGCTGCTCGGCACGATGGGCGATCGCTGGCGGCACACCATCGGCGTCGCGCAGCGGGCGGCGGAGCTGGCGTCCGCGCTCGATCTGGACGGCGACGTCCTGGTGTGCGCCGCCTGGCTGCACGACATCGGGTACGCCGACCCGGCCGTCGTCACGGGCTTCCATCCGCTGGACGGCGCCGACCACCTCGCCGGGCGGGGTTGGCCCCTGTCGATCGCCACGCAGGTCGCCCACCACTCCGGGGCCCGGTTCGTCGCGGCCGCGCGGGGGCTGGGGGAGCGGCTCGCCGCGTACCCGTGGGTGGAGGACGCGATGTCGGACGCGCTGACCTACGCGGACCAGACGGTGGGCCCGCGCGGCGACCGGGTCACCGCCACCGACCGGCACGAGGAGATGCTGCTCCGGCACGGTCCCGCGTCGTGGAACGCGAAGGTCGACCACCTGCGCGGCCCGTATCTCGCGGCGGTCGCCGACCGGGTCGAGCGCTGCCTGAGGGTCGCGCTCTGACGCAGGCCCTGGCAAGCTGGCCCCGGAGTGAGGGGAGGCGGCATCGTGCCGATAGCGAGGACCAACGGCGTCGAGCTGGCGTACGAGACCCTGGGTGACCCGGCGGCACCCCCGCTGCTGCTGATCATGGGCCTGGGTGCGCAGCTCGTCGACTGGCCGCAGGAATTCTGCGAGCTGCTCGCCGGCGAGGGGCTGCGCGTCGTCCGCTTCGACAACCGGGACGCGGGACTGTCCACGCAGCTCGAGAATCTCGGCGTGCCGGACTTCGCCGCGCTGCTGTCCGGCGATCGGTCGGTGGCGCCGTATCTGCTGGCCGACATGGCCGCCGACACCGCGGGCCTGCTCGACGTGCTCGGCATCACGCGCGCTCACGTGGTCGGGGCGTCGATGGGCGGGATGATCGCGCAGCAGCTCACCGTGGACCACCCCGGGCGGGTCGCCAGCCTCTGCTCGATCATGTCGACCACCGGTGACCGTACGGTGGGCCGCTCGACCCCGGAAGCGGCGGCGCTGCTCGGCCGCCCGCCCGCCACCAGCCGCGAGGAGGTTCTCGCCGCCGCCGTCGCCGGGGCGCGGGTCATCGGCTCGCCCGGCTTCCCCGCCACCGAGGAGGAGCTGCTGCGCCGGGCGTCGGCCAAGTACGACCGGGCGTACCGTCCGCTGGGGACGCTGCGGCAGTACGCGGCGGTGATCGCCTCGCCCGACCGCACCCCGGGCCTGCGGGAGGTGACGGCACCGACGCTGGTCGTGCACGGCGAGGACGACCCGCTCGTCGACGTGAGCGGCGGCCGGGCGACGGCCGCGGCGATCCCGGGCGCCCGGTTGCTGACCGTTCCCGGCATGGGCCACGACCTGCCGCGTGAGCTGTGGCCGCGGATCACCGAAGCCATCGTCGCGAACGTCCGGCGGGCTGTCGTGGACGCCGGCTGACGCCGGACGCACCCGGCGCCTCAGTCGGCCGGCGGCAGCCCGAAGACGTCCGCCAGGCCGGTGACCTGGATGGCCTTGCGCACCGGCTGCGACGGGTCGACCAGCGTCAGGGTGACGCCGGCGGCCGCCGCCGAGTTGCGGGCGCTGACCAGCGCGCCCAGGGCGTACGAGTCGATGAAGGTCAGGCGGCTGACGTCGACGTGCAGGTAGCGGCAGCCGGTGCCCGTGGCGGCCGCGGCGAGGCTGTCGCGCACCTCGTCGGCACAGTCGAGGTCGAGGTCTCCGTCGAGCGCCGCGACGAGCAGACCGTCCGTGGTGACGTCCTCGTACGCGACCAAAGCGTTCCTGGTCATCTGCCCGAGGGTAGCCGCGATCGGCGTGATCGGCTCGCCGGGAGTCACCCGTGCGACGTCACCAAACGGCGAAGACGCGGGCCTGGCCGCCCGACCCCTGCTCGAACGGGAGCAGGCCGACGACGATCGTCGCGCCGCGGCGCGGGACGGACCCGAGGTTGGCGAGGTTCTCCACGCCGTAGCGGTCGGCGCCGGTCAGCGTCAGGTGCACGGGGAAGTCCTCGGAGCGGCCCGGGTCGATGCTGAGCGTGTCGACACCCAGGCTCCGGACGGCCCGCTTCTCCAGCAGCCACTCGCAGGCGTCCGCACTGAACCCGGGGAAGTGCAGCACCCCGTCCGCGTCCGTGCCCCGGTACGCGTCCGTCGAGCCGGCCTTCGCGCCCCAGCCGGAGTACATGAGCACCGCGGCGCCGCGCGGGATCCGGTCGTACCGGTGCTCGAAGGTCCTGAGGTCGCCGACGGTGACCTCGGCGTCGGGGTCCGCGGCCGCCTTGCGGGCGATGTCCACCACCACCGCCGGCACGATGAGCTCTTCGAGGGTCAGCTCGGGCGACAGGCGTCCGCCGGCGGTGAAATGTCCTGGTGCGTCCACATGGGTGCCGGTGTGCTCGACCAGTCGCCACTCCTGCATGTAGTAGCCGTCGTCCTCGATCGTCACGTACGTGCGCCGCCGCGCCTCCTCACCGTCCGCGAACGGGGGGAACGTCGTGGTCAACGGATAGGTCAGGTCCCGCAACCCGCGCCGCGGTCCGGTCAACGCGGAGGCGGGTGCCGCGGCCGTCGCCGGCTCGGACAGGGCCCGCCCGCCCGCCGCGGCGGCCGCGCCGAACAGTGCCGCGCGGCGGGTCACCCGTGCGCCGGTGGCCTGGCGAAGACACTCCTCTGTGCACATTGCGCCGCTCCTCTCGAAGGTGGTCCTCCGAGGCGATCACAGGATGACGCGCAGTGGCAAGGCCCTGACGGCCCGTGGTCAGACCGGGCCGCGGTCCACCAGGCTGAAGCTCAGCAGGTTGGGGGAGTCGCCGGCCTCCTCGACGTACACGGCGCGGCGGTTCTCGCTCCACTGCACGAGGCCGTACGCCTCGTTGCCGATGGTGTACGTCGGCCGCCCCTTCTCGTCGCGCCCCTCCGCCGGCTGGATCCCGAAGATCGTGGCCTTGGTGGCCTCGCAGGCCGTGGCGACCAGCGACCCCGGCCCGTCCGGGTTGATCTTCACTCCCAGGCAGCGCTCCTGACCGTGGGGTCCCGGGCGTACCGCCTTGATGAGGTAGTCGACGCCGTACGACTCGAGCACGAACAGGGCGTCCGGCCCGGTGCCGTCCGACGCGCGGGCCGGTCCGGTGTCGGGCAGCGCCAGGTCCCGGTCGATCCCGGCCAGGTGCAGCAGGGTCCGCCGGCTGCCCACAAGGATGCCGTCCGGCGTCGCCGACGGGCTCGCCGGCGCCACCGCTGCGGGCTGCGCTTCCGGCTCGGGTGTCCCCCCACTGCGGGCAAGGAGGAGGCCGGCGCCCACCACGGCCGCGGTGAGCAGCGCGGCGCCGACCAGCAGGACGCCGCGGCGGGTACGCCGTGGCCGCAAGACCGGGGCGGGCGGCGGTGTACGCCAGGCCTCCGGCGGTTCGCCGGGCGGGCGGGGCGCCGCGGGCGGCACGGGTGGTTCCGAGGCCGGCATGGGCCCGGACAGCAGGGCGTCGAGCACCTCACGGGCGGTGGGCCGATCGGCGGGATCCCGGGCGAGCGCACGGGCGATCAGATCCCGTAGTGTGCCCGGAACCCCGGTCAGGTCCGGCGTCCCGGTCAGGATCCGCAGGGCGGTCGCCGGGGCCGAGTCGGCGGCGAACGGCGTACGGCCGGTCGCCGCGTACGCGATGACGACGCCGAAGGCGAACACGTCGGCGGGGAAGGCCGCCGCCTGTCCCGGGACGGGCTCCAGGCGCTCGGGCGCCATGTAGGAGACGGTGCCTACCATCTGGTCCACGGCGGTGTGGTGGCTGGTGGCCTCGAGCGGCTTGGCGATGCCGAAGTCGATGACCTTGAGCCCGCCGCGGGCGAGCAGGACGTTCGCGGGCTTGAGATCGCGGTGGATGACGCCGGCGCCGTGGATGGCGGTGAGGGCGGTGGCGATCCCGACGGCCAGGGTGTGCACCGCCGCCTCGCCCAGCGGACCCCGGTCGCGCACCACCGCGGCCAGGCTGGGGCCGTCGACGTACTCGACGACCAGGTAGGGCGGGTCGTGGTCCGGGTCGGCGTCGATCACCTCGGCGGTGGAGAAGGGCGGCACCTGCTTCGCCCGGTTCACCTCGCTGCGGAACCGGCCCCGGAACTCGGCCTCGTGGGAGAACTCCGGCCGGACCATCTTGATCGCGACCTCGCGGCCGTCCGGTGCCTCGCCGAGGTAGACGGTGCCCATCCCGCCCTGGCCGAGGCGGGCGAGAACGGTGTAGCGGCCGAGCCGGCGCGGGTCACCGGGGAGCAGCGGCCGGCTCATCGATCCCTCATCTCACCTCGCGGGGGCACACCGACCCGCACCCTACCGCCCGGGTGCGGTGCCGGTGGTGCCCCGAGGTCAGAGCGGGTAGCCCGGCTTCTCGCCCGGCATCAGGATCCACAGCAGCGGGTAGACGAGCAGCTGGCTGCCGGGGATCGCGAGCAGCACCAGGACGAAGAGCAGGCGGGTGAGCCACGGGTCGAGCCCGAAGCGGCGCGCCAGCCCGGCGCAGACACCCCCGAGCATGCGGCCCTCGCGGGGACGGACGAGGCCTTGACGGGTCATGGAGTCGGAGAAGGCGTTCATGGGATCCAGCGTCGCCCGGCGCGTACCCGACCGGCATCGGGAGCGGCCCCCGAGTTAACCCTGATCCCCGGACCCCGGCCGGCTCAGGAGATCGCCCAGGGCCTGCACCAGCCGGTCGATGTCGTCGTCGCGGGTGCCCAGGCCGAAGCTCACCCGCAGCAGCCCGGTGGCGCCGGCCCCGCACGCGGCGGCACCGGCCGAGGCGGTGAGCCGGCGGGTCAGCGGGTGGGCGCAGAACTGGCCGGCGCGGACCCCGACGCCGTACCGGTCGGCCAGCCGGGCCGCCACGACGGCCGGATCGTGCCCGGGCAGGGCGAGGGAGACGATCCCGACCCGGGGTACGCCGCCGCCGAAGGCGCCGACCTCCACGGCGCCCGGCACCCGCGCGAGCCCGTCGCGCAGCCGGGTCAGCAGGCCCTGCTCGCGCTCGTGCAGCGCCGCACGATCCGCCCGGGCCAGCGCCGCGCACACCGCAGCCAGCGCCACCGCGCCCAGCAGGTTGGGGGTGCCGCCCTCGTGCCGGGCCGCCCCCGCGGCCCAGGTCACCTCGCCGGGACGGTCCCCGACGACGGCACTCGCGCCGCCCCCGGCGAGGTACGGCGACGCGGCGTCCAGCCAGTCGCAGCGCCCGGCGAGCACGCCGGCGCCGAACGGTGCGTACAGCTTGTGCCCGGAGAACGCCAGATAGTCGGCGCCGAGGGCGGTCAGGTCGACGGGGGAGTGCGGGGCCAGCTGGGCGGCGTCGACGACCACGCGGGCGCCGTACGCGTGCGCCACGTCGGCCAGCCGGCGCACCGGCCACACCTCGCCGGTCACGTTGCTCGCGCCGGTCACCGCGAGCAGGGCGGGCCCGCGTACCGTCCGCAGCGCCTCCTCGACGGCCGCGACCGCCGCGTCCGGGCTGTCCGGGCACGGCAACCGGCGCTGCCGGGGCCACGGCAGCAGGTTGGCGTGGTGTTCGCCGTCGAAGACGATCGTGGTGGTGCCCGGCGGCAGGGCACGCGCCAGCAGGTTCAGCGCGTCGGTGGTGTTGCGGGTGAATACGACGGTGTCGCCCGGGCGGGCGCCGACGAAGGACGCCACCAGGTCGCGGGCGCGCTCGTACTCCAGCGTCGAGGTCTGCGAACGGATGCCGGCGCCGCGGTGGACGCTGCCGTACCAGGGCAGCAGGGCCTGGACGGCGTCCGCTGCGGCGCGCACGCAGGGCGCCGAGGCGGCGTGGTCGAGGTGGGCGAACCGGACGGTCTCGCCGGTGGTGAGGCGCACGGCCGCGTCGTCGCCGACGACGTCCAGATCGTGCTGCAGAGCCAGGGTCACGGGAACCTCCGCGAGGTCAGGGACCCCCACGGGGTCCGCGCTTGCCCGCGCCGGTGCCGGCGCAGGCCCGGTCCTCACCCGGGGCACCCCATCGCGAACGGAAGGGTTGCCGGCCAGCGAGCCGGGGCTTGGCGCTGGCACTCATGACCTGCTGAAAAAGTAGCAGATGATCCCTCAGCACGTCCGCAGCAACCGGTCGAGCACCCGGGTCCCGAACTCCAGCGCCGCGGTCGGCACCCGCTCGTCGACGCCGTGGAAGAGCGCGGTGAAGTCCAGCTCCGGCGGCAGGCGCAGCGGGGCGAAACCCAGGTGGCGGATGCCCAGGCGGGCGAAGGCCTTGGCGTCCGTGCCGGCCGGCATCAGGTACGGCAACAGCCGCGCCCCGGGATCCTCGGCGTCGACCGCGGCGGCCATGGCGGCGACGAGCTTCCCGTCGAAGGTGGTCTGCACGGCGGGCAGGCTGTCCCACTCGATCGCCACGTCGGGGCCCAGCACGCGGGCGAGCTCGGCCCGGAAGGCCTCGTCGCGCCCGGGCAGCATCCGGCCGTCGAGCTGGGCCCGGGCGATCGAGGGCACGACGTTGGACTTGGTGCCCGCGTCGACGATCGTGGCGGTGGCGGTGTCGCGCAGACCCGGCTCGATCAGCCGGGAGAGATGCCCGAGCCGGCGGACCGCGGTCTCCGGGTCGGCGGGGTCGAACGGTACGCCGGTGAGCCGCGCGACCCCGGTCAGGAACTCACGCACGGGCTCGGTGAGCACCACCGGGAAGCGGTACGCGTCGAGCCGGGCCAGCGCGGCGGCGAGCTTGCCGATCGGGTTGTCGGTGTGCAGCAGCGAGCCGTGCCCCGCGGTGCCGCGCGCGGCCAGCCGCAGCCACATCGAGCCCTTCTCCGCCGTCTGCACCAGGTACGCCCGCGGCCCGCCCGGCAGCCTGACGGAGAACCCGCCGACCTCGCTGATCGCCTCGGTGACGCCCTCGAAGAGATCCGGCCGGTGCGCGACCAGCCACTGGGCCCCGACCACCCCACCGGCCTCCTCGTCGGAGAGGAACGCGAAGACCAGGTCGCGGGGCGGTACGACACCGGTGCGCCGCAAGTGCCGGGCGACCGCCAGCGTCATGGCGAGCATCCCCTTCATGTCCACGGCGCCGCGGCCCCACAGGTAGCCGTCGCGGACCTCGCCGGAGAAGGGCGGGACCGTCCACTCGGCGGGATCCGCGGGGACCACGTCCAGGTGGCCGTGGATCAGCAGGGCGCCCCGCGACCGGTCGGCGCCGGGCAGCCGGGCGACGACGTTGCCGCGCCCGGGTGCGCCGGACTCGACGTAGTCGCTGGTGTACCCGGCCTCGGCGAGCCGGGCGGCCACGTATTCGGCGCCCGCCCGCTCAGGTCCCGGACCGCCGTGGGTGCCGGGGTTGGTGGTGTCGATGGCGATGAGCTCGCTCGCGAGGGTCACGACCTCGTCCGCAGGGTGCGTCATGGGAGGAAATTGTCGTACCTCTTCGGCAGAGTGTCAGGAGTGGAATCGCGTACCGCTCCTGACACTCACTCCCTGCGCGGCTGGCTGCCCGGCTTCCTCGCCCTGGCGGCGATCTGGGGGACCAGCTTCCTGTTCATCAAGGTCGGCGTCCGGGAGCTGCACCCGCTGTGGCTCACCTTCGCCCGGGTCGCCGCCGGCGCCCTGACCCTGCTCGTCATTCTCCTGCTGACGCGCGACCGCCTGCCGCGCGACCCGCGGCTGTGGGGCCACCTCGTCGTGGTGGGCGCGCTGGGCGTGACGTTCCCCTTCACCCTTTTCGGGTACGGCGAGCAGCGGGTCTCCTCCGTGCTCGCCGGCATCTGGAACGCCGCCACGCCGCTGGTCGCGTTGCCGCTCGCGGCGCTGGTCTTCCGCACCGAGCCGTTCACCCGGCGGCGCGCGGCCGGGATCGGCATCGGCTTCGCGGGTGTCATGGTGGTGCTCGGCGTGTGGCGGGGCGTGGGCGGCACCCAGCTCACCGGCCAGCTCATGTGCTTCGGCGCGGCCATGTGTTACGCCGTCGCGATCCCGTACCAGAAGAAGTTCGTCGCCGGGCGCACGGGCAGCGGGGTCTCCATCGCGGCCGCGCAGCTGCTCATGGCCCTGGCCCAGCTGGCGGTCGCCGCGCCGCTGCTGGCGGGGGCGCCGCCCGCGCCGGCGTCGCTGTCGCCGGAGGTGGTGGGCTGTGTTTTGGCGCTCGGCGCGCTGGGGACCGGCGTGGCGTTCGTGCTGAACTTCCGGGTCATCCGGCTCGCCGGCGCGAGCACGTCGGCGTCGGTCACCTACCTCATGCCGGTGGTGGCCACCGTGGTCGGTGTGACGGTCCTCGGCGAGCACCTCATGTGGTTCCAGCCGGTCGGCGCGCTCGTGGTGCTGGCGGGTGTGGCTACCTCCCAGGGGGTGTTCTCACGTCGCAGGGCGGACTCTTCGGTCAATCCGGCAACTGCGAGTGATCTCACAACTACGGTGAGTCCTGCATCTGTCGGAAGATCGAAGGGTATGACATGAAGCTTCTCCACGGGCTGGTACTCGGCACAGGCGCGGTGGCCGCCGCGCTCGCGCTGTCCGCCGGGCCTGCCAGCGCGAGCACGAGCGACGGCCCCGGGGGCAACGTCGGGCTGCTGAACGGCAACTCCGTATCGATGCCGGTGCACGTCGGCGCCAACGCCTGCGGCAACGCCCTCGCCGTCCTCGGCATCGCCGGCGGTTCCGGAGACTGCTCGAACGGCTGATCACCACCGCTCGGCCGGCGTCCGGGGGCGGGTGGCACGCAGGATCACCCGAACCGGGCGCCGGGCCCGTGGCTCAGCTCTTTCGTGCGCGTGCCGAACAGATGAGTGGGGCGGCTCCGTGCTGCCACCGGACCGGAGGGAATCCACGTGCGGCGGTTCAGTATCGGCGCCCGGCTGTTCGGCACCTTCGCCGCGGTTCTCGTGCTGCTCCTGGGCATCGCGGCCATGGCCTTCGCCACCATCGTGGCGCAGCGTGGCTCGGCCAACGACGTCCGGCGCCTCGAGGTGCTGACGCGCCAGGCCCAGGAGATCAAGACGCACGCCGCGACGCTCAACGGGTGGCAGTCGAGCTACATCAACGACATCTACCGGCTCGGGGCCGCGCGGGCCCTGGGCGGCGACTCCGTGGCGTACAAGGCGTGGCAGCAGGAGCGGGACACGTTCCGTACCTTCCTCGGCCGGGTCGACGCCGCCGCCTTCACCGCGACGGAGAAGACGCTCTTCGCCCAGGTCGGCAAGGAGCTGGACACGTACGTCGCGGTCAACGACAAGCTCGTGGCCACGTACAAGCCGGGCACCCAGCAGGCGCTGTGGAACGCCGACCAGATCGCCATGTACGACAGCTTCAACAGCTACTACCGGATCATGGTGGCGGCCCAGAAGCTCGCCGCCTCGGTCGACGCGCGCAGCGTGGAAGCGGTCCGCGTGTCCGCCCGCGACGCCAACCGCGCCCAGTGGGTCATCGGCATCGCGACTTTGCTGGCGCTGCTGCTCGGTGCCGTCTCCGCGTACGTGGTCACCCGCAGCATCGTGGGTCCGGTCGGCGCCGCCCGTGACGCCCTGCGCCGGATCGCCGACGGTGACCTGACCGAGACACCCAAGAGCGCCTGGCGTGACGAGGTCGGGCAGATGGCGGCCGCGCTCGGGCAGGCGGTCAACTCGGTCCGCACCATCGTCTCCGACGTCGCCGCCCAGGCCGACGCGCTCACCCGCACCTCCGCCGAGCTCGACGCGGTCTCCGCCGCCTTCGCGAACGCGGTCGGCGACACGTCGCTGCAGGCGGAGCTCGTCGCCGGTGCCGCCGAGGACGTCAACCGCAACGTCGACACGATGGCCGCCGGCTCCGAGGAGATGGGCATCTCCATCCAGGAGATCTCGCGTAACGCCACCGACGCGGCCAACGTCGCCGCCGAGGCGGTGCGCGCCGCGGAGACCGCCAACGGCACCGTCGCCAACCTGGGCTCCTCGTCCTCGGCGATCGGTGACGCCGTACGCCTGATCACCAGCATCGCGGAGCAGACCAACCTGCTCGCGCTCAACGCCACCATCGAGGCCGCCCGCGCCGGCGAGCTCGGCAAGGGCTTCGCGGTGGTCGCCGGCGAGGTGAAGGACCTGGCCCAGGAGAGTGCCAAGGCGGCCGAGGAGATCGACGGCCTGGTCCGGGCGATCCAGGGCGACACCGAGGCGGCCGTGGTCGCCATCGAGAAGATCGGCGGGGTCATCGCGCGGATCAGCGACTACCAGACCAGCATCGCCGGGGCCGTGGAGGAGCAGACCGCCACGACCGTCGAGATGAGCCGGGGCGCGGTCGCCGCCTCCAGCGGTACGGCCAGCATCGCCGAGAACATCCGCGCGGTCGCCGCCGCGACGTCGGTCACCTCCGCCGAGGTGGCCCGCGCCCGCGAGGCCGCCGCCGAGCTGACCCGCATGTCCACCACCCTGCGCGACGCCGTCGGGCAGTTCCGGTACTGAGGATGCAGATGCGCAGAAGGATCACCGCCGCCCTGCTCGCCGCCGCCGTCGCGACGCTGTCGGCGTGCGCCTCGGCGCCGGTCACCGTCTCGACCGGCGCGCTGACCGGGCTCGGCAGCGAGACCGTCCATGTCGGCATCGCGTACGACAGCGCGGGCCGTGGCGACAAGAGCTTCAACGACATGGCCGCGGCCGGCCTGGACCGGGCGAAGAAGGAGCTCCTGGTCGAGGGAACCGAGGTCACTCCGAAGGGGGCGGACGACAATGCGCGCGCCGCCGCGCTGCGGGATCTGGTGAAGGCCGGCAGCAACCCGGTGATCGCGGTCGGCTTCCTGTACGCCAGCGTCCTCGGTACGGTCGCCAAGGAGAACCCGAACACGCTGTTCGTCATCATCGACGACGACTCGGTGCAGGCGAAGAACGTGGTGTCGCTGCTCTTCTCCGAGGAGCAGGGCTCGTACCTGGTCGGCGTCGCGGCGGCCCTGGCCACGAAGACCAACCACGTCGGCTTCGTGGGCGGCGTGGACGTCCCGCTGATCCGCAAGTTCGGCGTCGGCTTCGCGGCGGGCGTGCACAGCGTGGACTCCGGCATTCAGGTCGGCGCCCGCTATCTGAGCAAGCCGCCGGACTTCAGCGGCTTCGGCAGCCCGGACAAGGGCAAGGCCGCCGCGGCCGCCCTGCTGGCCGACGGCGCGGACGTCGTCTACTCGGCGGCCGGCGGTTCCGGCCAGGGCGCCATGCAGGCCGTGGCCGCCGCGGGCGACGCCTGGGCCATCGGCGTGGACTCCGACCAGTACCTCAGCGCCGAGGGTGCGGTGAAGGACCGCATCCTCACCTCGATGCTCAAGCGTGTCGACAACAGCGTCTTCCAGGAGATCCAGGCGTTCATCAAGGGCGATCGCTCGGGCGGCAGCAAGCGCTACGACCTCAAGGTCGACGGCCTCGGCTACTCCACCTCGAACCCGGCGCTGAAGCCGTACGAGGCGAAGCTCGAGAAGGCCCGCTACCGCATCCTCAGCGGCGCGGTGAAGGTGCCGACCAGCTAGGGCGTCCGCCGTCCCCGGCACCGGGGTCGGTCACCTGGTGAAGCTGATCAGGGAGACGCCGAAGAATCCCGCGGTGACGAGCCCGCAGACGGGGATGCCCCACCAACGTGCTCGGGGTACCAGGAACCACCAGCCGACCATGGGGGCGACGATGGCTACGGCCATCGCGAGACCGAAGATGATCGCCAGGCGGGTGGACCCTTGCCCTTCGATCGGGTGGATCTCGAGGTTCATCAGCAGGAACATGCCGATCGCGACCCAGGAGCCGACGCAGGCGATCCCTATCCCACCGCCGACGCGTACGACCATGTCAACCGTCTCGCTGGTTGAGCGCCCACCTGCGGTCATGGGTGTCATTGCAGCACACGGATCTGGTCGGAGCCGACGAATGGGACACCGTCGCGCAGTGTTCCGGACAGCGACAGGCTGGTGCCGCCGGCGTGCTTCGCCGACCTCAGCTTCGTCGATGATGCGTCATCAACGAAGCACTGATCCGAGAGACGCTCCCTAGGCGCCGAGCGCCGCGATCGCCGTCCGCACCGCCTCGTCATCGACCCCGGTCGCCTCGCGCAGCGCCGCCCGCAGGGCGATGTCGGCGTCGCGGCCGAGGACCCCCCGCAGGGCCACCGCGAGGCTGCGCAGCGGCGTTCCCGCGGGCTCGCCGAGCCAGGCGCGCACCTCGCGGCCCAGCGGGGTGTCCATGGCGACCGGCTCGCCGGCACCGGCCGCCGCCCGGTCGAGGGCCGCGCCGAGCCCGGGAGCGTCCGCGACCCCCGCCGCGGCGGCCTGCCGGCGCACCTCGGCGACGGCGACCTCCCGCTTGCGCTCCTCGGGGGCGGCCTCCGCGGCGGCGAACAGCTCCGCGAACCGGGGGCCCGGACGCAGCAGGTCGGCCGGGTTCACCGGTGCGACGAACCACGGCTCGAGCCGCGCCGACACCCGGGGCCGGTCGAGCAGCTCCTCCGGCAGCCGCGCCCCGGTGAGCCGCTGGGCGAGGACCAGCGCCTTGGCCTCGGCGTCGCGCCACGTCTCCTCGTCCTCGCCGGCCGGCTCGCGCAGCCCGATCGCCTGCATGAGGTGGCGCAGCAGCTCCGGGTCCGAGCCCCAGGTGAGCTCCGGCGCCGGGTACGCCGGATCGAAGGCCACCGCGGTGCTGCCGCCGACCGCGTACGTGAAGCGCGGCGACGCCTTGTCGTCGGCCAGCAGTGACAGCGCCTCGGTGCCCCGCGAGACCTTCTCCAGGAGGAGGTGGTCGGCCCCGGCCGCGCCGCCCGGCTCGATGACCACCGTCCACCGGCCGACGATCGCCGCGGCGGCGTGGCCGTCGAGCCGCGCCCCGTCACGCTCGGCGACGGTGTCCGGGTACGCCCCCATCCGCTGCAGGGCTTCCCGCTCGTCGACGCCCTTCACGAAGGTCAGGCAGAACGCCGGGCCGAGCTCCGCCACGCGCGTACGGGCGTACGCAAGGTCATCCACGCCGGAAGCGTATCGCCGTAAGGCCTGCCCGGCGGCGGTGTGACCGAGGGCGCGCCGGGGTATATCGGCCCGCATGAGTGCGGGACCGGTCGGCGTCGCCGGGCGCTACCGGCTGGGGGAGACCCTCGGCGCCGGCGGCATGGGCCGGGTGTGGCTCGCCCGCGACGAGATCCTCGGCCGGCAGGTGGCCGTCAAGGAGGTCGTGCTCCCCGCGGACCTCGTCGCCGCCGAACGCGACGCCGTGCACCGCCGCATGCTCCAGGAGGCACGGGCCGCCGCCCGGCTGAGCCACCCGAACGTCGCCCAGGTCTACGACGTCTTCGAGGACGACGGCGGGGCGTGGATCGTCATGGAGTACGTGCCGTCGCGCTCGTTGCAGCAGGTGCTGCGCGAGGACGGTCCCCTCGAGCCGGCGCGGGTCGCGGCGATCGGTCTGCAACTGCTCGACGCGCTGGAGGCGGCGCACCGGGCGGGCGTACGGCACCGGGACGTCAAGCCGGCGAACGTCCTGCTCGGCGACGACGGCCGGGTGGTGCTCACCGACTTCGGCATCGCCTCCATCGAGGGCGACAGCGTCATCACGACCAGCTCCGAGCTGGTGCTGGGCTCCCCGCAGTACATGTCGCCGGAGCGCGCCAAGGACGGCACCGCGTCGGCGGCGGCGGACCTGTGGTCGCTGGGTGCGACCCTCTACGCCGCGGTCGAGGGCCGCTCTCCGTTCGAGCGCCCGTCGGCCATCGGGACGCTGACCGCACTCGCCGCGGACGAGCCGGATCCGCCGCGGCGGGCGGGTGCGCTGCAGCCGGTCCTGGACGGGCTGCTCCGCAGAAACCCGGCCGAGCGTACCGACGTCGCGGAGACACGCCGCCGCCTGCTCGCCGTCACCGCCGACGCCCGCGAGGAGGAGCCCGGCGACGTCCCGGTCGAGAAGCGCAGCCGCCGGTTCTTCGTCCTGCTCGCCGCGGCGATCGCCGTGATCCTGGTCGCCGCCGGGGCGATCACCTGGCTGGCGGCCCGTTCTCCCGGGCGGACGGAGGCGCGGACCACGCCGTCGGCCACCGCGACCGCGACCGCGGCGGCCCCGGTCCCGGCGTCGGCAGCCCCGCCCTCGTCGGCGCCCGCCTCGTCGGCGCCGGCCTCCGGAGGAGCTACCGAGAAGACGGCGGCGACGTCACCCGCGGCCGGCCGCCACCTTCCGCCCCGGCCGGCGGGGTGGCGCGACTACCGGGACCGCACCGGGTTCGCCGTGTACGTGCCCGAGGGCTGGCGGCGCTCCAAGGAGGGCTCGATCGTCTACTTCCGGGATCCGGCCACCGGCCGGGTGCTCGGCATCGACCAGACCGACGATCCCCAGTGGAACCCGGTCGCGGACTGGCGGGGCAAGGCCGACTACCGGGTCGGGGCCGGCGACTTCCCCGGCTACCACGAGATCCACATCCGCGAGGTCCGCTACTTCCGCAAGGCCGCCGACTGGGAGTTCACCTTCGACGGCAGCAGCAGCCGCCAGCACGTGAACAACCGCGGATTCGTCGTCGACGCGGATCAGGCGTACGGCATCTACTGGCAGACGCGCGACGCCGACTGGGACGGCGCCCGCGACGACCTGCAGCTGGTCTTCGACAGCTTCCGTCCCGCCTGAGGGATCAATCACAGCACGCACCTTGAACCGGTCCGCCGGCACCCGTCCTGACCTGCGCATACGCCCGAAAATGCCCGCCTGGGTACATGTGCCCGCTGGGGTACGGTCCACTCTGCAATCCCGGCTGAACCGTGCGATGTCGGCCGGCTCCGGAGGGCGTTCGCGCCCCTGACGAACGGTGGGAGTGCCTGGATGGCGCGGCCGGGTGACTGGTGGGTGCTGGACTTCGACGGGGATCCCACCCCAGGCGCCCCGGACAATCTCGTCACGGTGGGCGACCGTTTCCTGACCTTCGCCGACGAGGCGCACCGCGCGCAGCGTGCCGTCGAGTCGCTGCAGGGCGACGGTGCCGTGCTCACCTGGATCGGGCAGTCCGGCGACGCGTTCCGCGAGCAGTTCGGCGAGTTCCCCGACCAGCTGCGCAAGCTGTACACCTCCCACCGCATGGTCGGCGACGCGCTGCACGCCTTCGCCCCCAAGCTCCAGTCCGCGCAGTCCATGGCGGACCGGGCCCTGGCGGACGGGCGCGCGGCCCGGGAACAGCTGGGTGGCCTCACCGGGCAGCTCCAGATGGCGCAGGGCGACGTCGAGGCGGTCGCGCGGCAGGCGGAGTCCCTGCAGCAGCACACCGACCCCGACCCGGGGCAGGTCCAGCAGGCGCTGCGCGACGCCGCGGCGGCCCAGCAGCGGCTGTCCGACGTCCAAGGCCGGGCCGCCTCCGCCGAGCAGGCGCTGAACGCCGCGAAGTCGCTCGCCGAACAGGCCCGGCAGCTGCGCGACGGCGCCGCCCGCGAGTGCCGGCGGGAGATCGACGCGGCCTCCGATGCCGGCATCCAGCCCCGCTCCTTCTGGCAGAAGCTCGGCGACGCCCTGAAGAAGCTCTGGGAGATCGTCTGCGAGGTGGCCAAGTGGGTCGCCCTCGTGGCCGGCGTCATCGCCATGATCATCGGCGGTCCGCTCGCCTGGGTGGCCGTCGCAGCCGGCGCCGTGCTGCTGGTCAAGGCGATAGTCGACTTCGCGCAGGGCAGAGGCAGCATCCTGGACCTGGTCTTCGGCGTGCTCGGGATCATCCCGGGCGTTCGCGGCCTCACCTCGCTCTCGCGGCTGTCCGCCCTCTACAAGGCCGGCGGGCTCCGGGAGATCGCGAAGGCCGCGCTGACGTCCATGCGCAACACCGTCCGTGGCCTGGCGACCACGGTCACCAAGGCCGCACGCGGCACCGTCGACGTGGTGAAGTCCGGGCTCAACCGGCTGACCACCAGGATCAACGAGCTGCCGTTGCGCACCTCGAAGCGCGCTCCCGAGATACCGGCCTGCGGCGATCCGGTAGACATCAGCACCGGGCGGGTGTTCCTCACCGAGATCGACGTCGACCTGCCGGGTGCGCCGCCGCTGCTGCTGGAGCGTACGCACCGCTCCGACTACCGTGCCGGCCGGTGGTTCGGGGCGTCCTGGGCGTCCACGCTGGACCAGAGCATCGCGGTGGAGCCGGGCGGTGTGCACCTGCTGGCCGCGGACGGCACCCTGCTGACGTACCCGGTGCCCGGTGACGACGTCCCGGTCCTCCCGCGGCACGGCCGTGGCCTGCCGCTGCGCCGCGCCGGCGCGGGCTTCGTCGTCACCGACACCGCCGCGGGTCTGACCCTGCTCTTCGACGCCCCCCGGGCCGAAGAACCCGAGCGCGGGGAGCCGGGGGTCACCCCGGCGCTGCCCGCGGAGCTGTTGCCCGGCCCGGCCGACGCCCCGGTCGCCTTCGCGCCGCTCGTCGCGATCGCCGACCGGGAGGGCAACCTGATCGAGATCGTGCGCGACGACCGGGGCGCTCCCCGGGAGGTGCGGCACGGCGATGGCCGGCGCGTCGAGGTGACCACCGAGGACGGGCGGGTGACGGCCCTGCATCTGGTCCCGGCCGGCGGCGGCTCGCCCGTACTTCTGAGGACCTTCGAGTACGCGGACGGCCACCTGGTCCGGGTCGTCAACTCCTCCGGGCGGCCGATGCACTTCGGGTACGACGACGAGGGCCGGCTGACGCGGTGGCAGGACCGCAACGGCATGTGGTACCGCTACACGTACGACGAGCAGGGCCGGTGCGTGCTCGGCGAAGGCCGCGACGGCTACTTCACGTACCGGTTCGCGTACGACAGCGCGCAGCGCCGCACTCGTGCCACGGACTCCCTCGGCCACACCACCGTCTTCGACCTCAACGAGGATCTGCAGGTGGTGGCCGAGACGGATCCGCTCGGCGGCATCACCTACCGCGAGTGGGACCCGCAGCACCGCCTGCTGTCGCGCACGGATCCGCTCGGCCGGACCACCCGGTTCCGCTACGACGCGGACGGCGTGCTCGACACCGTGGTGCGCCCGGACGGCAGCCTCTGCGAGATCGTGTACGAGGACGGCCTGGTCACGGCCGTCGTGGTCGAGCAGGACGGCCGGCTGTGGCGGCGGTACTACGAGCCGGCCGAGTCGCCCGACCCGCTCACGGAACCGCTCGGCGTCGGCGTGCTGCTCGGCCACCGGCAGCTGACCGGCGGGCAACCGTACGACTTCCGGACGGCGTCGCAGGATTCCGCCGGTGCCGACGAACCGGGCGCTGTGGCTGCCGCCGTACCGTTGCCGATGCCCGTCGGTGGCCGCGACCCGGACGTGGCGATCGTGGCTGCCGACCCGCTCGGCCGGCCCGCCGTCGTCGGCGATACCGCGGGCCGGCAGGTCTCGTGCGGCTGGACGCCCGACGGCGAGCCCGCCTGGCGGGAGGAACCGGCCAGCGGGCGTCAGGAATGGCGGTACGACGCCGAGGGGAACGAGGTCGCCCACACCGACGCGCAGGGCCGCACCACCCGCACCGAGTACGGACCGTTCGACCTGCCCGTGGCGACCGTGACCCCGTCCGGCGCCCGTACCACCTACGAGTACGACACCGAGCTGCGGCTGACCCGCGTCACCGATCCGGCCGGCCTGCAGTGGCACTACCGCTACGACCCGGCCGGGCGGCTGGTGGAGGAGGTCGACTTCGACGGCCGGGTCCGCCGCTACACCCACGATGCGGCCGGGCAGCTGCTCCGCACCGTCAACGCCGCCGGGGAGACCACCGAGTTCGAGTACGACGTGCTCGGCAACCTCGTCCACCGGCGCGCCACCGCCGCGGAGGACGAGCGGTCGGCGACGTTCCGGTACGACCCCGTGGGCCGGCTCGTCGCCGCCACCAGCCCCGACGCCGTCGTGACCGTCGAGCGCGACTTCTTCGGGCGGGTCACCGCCGAGTCCGTCGGCGACCGGACCGTCACGTTCGCGTACGACGACGCGACCGCGTCGGTCGTCCGCCGGACGCCGTCCGGGGTGTGCACACGGTGGGACTTCGACGCCGCGGGCCTCCCGATCGCCCTCAGCATGGCCGGCCACCGCCTGACGTTCACGCACGACGCCCGCGGCCTGCGCCGGACCGAACGACTCGGCGAGTCGGTGACCGTCACCCGCGAGTTCGACGCCGGCGACCGGCTCGCCGCGCAGCGGGTGACCGGCGTCTCCGGGCTGGAGGTGCGCCGCACCTTCGGGTACCGGGCCGACGGCTTGCTGACCACGGTGACGGACAGCCGGGACGGCGCCACCGCGTTCCGGCTCGACGACGAGGGACGCGTCACCCATGTGGACGGTCCCGGCCGCCACGAGAGCTATCGCTACGACGTCGCGGGGGAGCCCGTCGAGGCGTCGGGGGAGGCCCGCGCGTACGAGGGCACGGAGCTGACCCGGGCCGGCGACGTCGCGTACCGCTACGACCGAGCGGGGAGGCTGATCCGCCGCCAGGAGCCGGACGGCCACGGCGGTCTGCGGATCTGGACGTACCGCTGGAACGCCGACGGTCAGCTGCAGGGTGTCGTCACCCCGGACGGCGGTCGGTGGCGCTACCGGTACGACGCGCTCGGGCGGCGCATCGCCAAGCAGCGGCTGGCCGGCGCCCCGGCCGGCGCACCGCTCGACGGTCCCGCGGCCGCGCAGGTGGACGTGAGCTGGGACGGCCCGACGATCGTCGAGGAGTCGGACTCCGCCGGTCAGGTCACCACCTGGCAGCACGATCTGGACGGGCTCCGGCCGCTGCTGCAGCTGGACGGCCGGCTGCGGCTGGCCGTCTGCGACCCGAACGGTGCCCCCACCGACCTGGTCGACGCGGACGGCACGGTGAGCTGGCGTTCCGCGGCGGGGCTGTGGGGCCAGGAGCACGCTCCCGCGGCCGGTACGTCGCTGCGCTTCCCGGGCCAGCACGCCGATCCCGAGAGCGGCCTGCACTACAACCTGCACCGCTACTACGATCCGCGCACCGGCCGGTACGTCAGCCCCGACCCGCTCGGCCTGGGCGCCGGCCCCAGCCCCGTCCGGTACGTGGACAACCCCCTGCTCGAGATCGACCCCCTCGGCCTGGCCTCGTGCCGGGCGGCTGCCCGCAGGGCCAACGACAAGATCCTCCGGGCCGCCGACGACGACCGGGAGCTCCGCAAGCTGATCAACACGCGCAAGCGGGCCGGCGGCTCCTCGTCCGGCCCGGCCGGCGGCATCTCGAAGCCCGCGAAACAGCTGCGAAAGCTGGTGCCCGACAAACGGACGATGATCAATATCCGGAGGGCCCTGGGCAAGGAGCCCCGCCTCTACCCGAAGGCCGACTTCGACGCCCCGCTGCCGCAGTCCGGGATCCTCAAGGCGCCGGTCCAGGGCACCAGCCCGAGAGGCGGTCAGGCCTGGTCGGTCGAGTGGCTCAACAACAGCGAGCGCACGCCCGGCGTGCGGCAGGCCCTGCACCAGGCCGGCCGTCAGGACGACGGCTGGGTCAAGGGACATCTGCTCAACGACAATCTCGGCGGCCACGGCGTGACGGACAACCTCACGCCGCTCACCCACACGGCCAACGGCAGGTACGAGGACCTCTTCGAGAAGCCGCTCAAGGACGCGCTCGTCCGGTTCCGCAACCTGAAGTCCGTCTACAAGATCGACGGTGATTTCGCCATCGAGTACAAGGTGGCCGTCAGCGACGCACCCAAGTTCCCGGGCTCGCCCGACGTGGGGGAGAAGACGATCCGGGACTTCGTCCGGATGGATGCGCAGTACCTGCGGGACGGGCGGCCCCTCACCCCGGCGGAGCTGAACGACATCAACGCAAGGCTGCTGGGCCAGGGTCAGGCGCCGTTGCCCGCCCTGCCCCCGCGAGGCACCACGATGGACACGGTTACCGGGGTCTTCACCACGCCGGCCGGAACGATCTGGGGGTAGAGATGGGATCAACCGACCAGTTGAAGGTCGATCTCGGCGGCCTGGAGGACTTCGCCGGCACGCTGGAGCGCATCCGTGACGGCCTGCACGGCGCCAACCGGTGGATGCTGCAGTTCGCCGGTGACCTCGGCGGTGACGACGTCGACGGTGCGCTGGACCACTTCGAGTCGCACTGGAGCGACGGCCGCTCGCGGGTGGACAAGAACTGCGAGCGGCTGGTCAAGATCTCCCGGCAGGCGGTGGAGAACCTGCGCAAGGTCGACGACGAGCTGGCCGCGGAGCTGCGGGAGCAGGTGCGGGCATGACCGGTCCCGCCGGCTTCGCGATCACCGTTCCCGACTCCTGGTTCGAGATTGACGTGCACCCCGACACCCGCAACACCGCGATCAGTGCGCTGGTGAACGGGCGGGTCCGGGAGGTTCCGGAGCTCCTGCCGCATCGCGCGGCGCTGACCCGGGCGCTGCGCGGCGTCGCCCGCACCGCGTATGCGAACGGCGCCGCCTACTGCGGCGCGATGGTGCAGGGCTTCGACGAGGCCCTGCTGACAGCGAGCGTCACGGTGAGCATTGTGCGGCCCCCGGGCAATGACACCGACGCGTCGGCGGTGACCGCGCAGCTGCGGCCGCTGGCGCGTACGGGCGCCGACGCCCCCTGGCGCGAGGTGGTGCAGGCGGAGCTGCCGGAGATCGGCGGCGTCGCGCGTACCCGCGGCGTCGAGGACGTCGTCCTTCCCGAGGGCGAGGGATGGATCAGGTCGGTGATGATGCAGACCTTCGTCCCGTTCCCGGGCCCGGACCCCGACCGGATCGCCGTGATCACCGCGAGCTCGCCGATCCTGCCGCTGGCGGAGGATCTGCTGGATCTCTTCGACGCGGTCACCGGCACGTTCCGGTTCGTCCCCGCCGGCTCCTGACCGACGCCGGCCCCCGCACCCCGGTGTGAAGATCCGCTTCGCACCGGAGAACCACGAAGGGATATGCCGCCATGGCAAACGTCAACGTCACCTATCAGGACATGCGCGACGCCGCCAACCGGCTCGTCCGCGGCAAGGACGAGGTCCTGGACAAGCTGAACGAGCTGCGCCGGATGGTGAACGATCTGGTCAACGGCGGTTACGTGACGGACTCGTCCAGCAAGCAGTTCGAGCAGTCCTACGACGAGTTCAACCAGGGCGCCACCAAGATGGCCGAGGGGCTGGAGGGCATGGGCAAGTACCTCACCGCCGCTGCCGACGCCTTCAAGCAGGCCGACGAGGAACTGGCGAAGTCCATCTCCAAGTAGGCAGCCGCCCGGGTCGCCGGGCCGGACGGCGGGAGCGCCGGCCCGGCCCGGGCCCGCGGGTCAGCACGGCACCTGGACCACGACGGGCTCGCCGTCGCCCAGGTACAGCAGTGCCCGCCCCGGCTGGACCGGCCGGCCCACGGCGGTGCGGGGCAGCCGCGCGCCGACCAGGTCACCGTCGGTGCGGTTCTGCGGGGACAGCAGCGCTCCCCGGCGGGCCTTGCGGGCATCCACGAGCCACCCGGTGAAACCGGCGCTCAGGTCCTCCGGATCCCCCGCGTACACGATCGCCAGCCCGTGCCGTTCCCCGCCGCGCAGGACGGCCCGCAGGTCCGCGCCGGCCTCGGCGTCCCGCAGCGCCCCGGCGTCGTCGACGGCGATCAGCGCGCGCCCCGCCACCTTGTCCAGGGCTGCCGCGAACTCCGCGGCGCCGACGTCGGGTCCGGTGAACGATGCGATCACCCCGGGATGGCCCGCGACGTCACGCAACGGCGAGCTGCGCGGCGTGAGCAGGATCGCCTGCTGCCCCGCGTCGAGGGCGTAGCGCACCATCGTGGACAGCGCCGTGCTGCGCCCGGACCTCGGCGGTCCGCCGATCGCGAACGCCGGTACGCCCTCGGCGAGGTCCGGCCCGTACGCGGCGAGCTGGTCACCGCCCACGCCGGCCAGCACCCAGCCCGGGCCGGCGTCCGGGGTGCACAGTGCCGCGGCCTCGGCGTACGGGATCCGGGCAGGCAGCTCACCGAGCCGGAACGGCCGTGCCGCGGCCGGGACCCCGGCGTCCCTTTCGCGTGCCCGGCGCCCGATCTCGCTCAGCGCAGCGGCCTGCGCCGGTCCGCTCGGCGCCCCGGGCAGCAGGGCGATCTGCGTCTCCACGCCGGATCCCGACCACAACGCACGCCCCGGAGGCATCTGCGGCGGCACGCCGCGAGGCGAGATGCCGGCCAGGGACATGTCGCCCGGATCCGGCATGCGCAGCACGAGCTTCTCCTCGGTCAGGGTGGCGATGCGGCCGGTGAGCACCGACCGGTCGCCGGAGACGATCAGGTGGACGCCGCTGCTGGCGCCCTCGCGCAGGAACCGGAAGATGTCATCGGTGAGCGCCCCGGCGTCGAGCTCGCCCAGCGAGGCGAGGAACCCTTCCCAGCTGTCCAGCAGCAGGACGACGTGGGCCAGCCGCCGTTCCGCCGGCGCGGCCGCGCGTTGCTCGGTGACGCTGGCGAAGCCTCCCGCGGCGAGCACGGCCTGCCGGCGGCGCAGCTCCTCGTCGAGCCGGCGGATCAGCCGCACGGCGCGCTCGACCTGGACGCGCGTGACCACCGCGCCGCAGTGGGGCAGTTCGGCCGCAGCCAGCAGGGTGCCGTTGCCGCAGTCCAGGCCGTACAGGTGCAGGTCGGCGGTGGAGTACGTCCGCGCGAGCGAGCCGGCGATCGTCCGCAGCAGCTGCGAGCGCCCGGTCCGCGGTGCGCCCGCGACGACCAGGTGTCCGAACCGCTCCAGCTCCACGACGGCGGTGTGCCGCGACTGCTGGGCGGGCAGGTCGTCGAGGCCGTACGGGGCGCCGGAACCGGCTTCCAGCTCGTCCAGGGTCGTGATCGTGGGCAGCGCCGGCAGCCACGGGCTGTGCTGCGGCGGCACCCCGGCGGCCGTCGCAGCCGCGCGAATCTCCTCCACCAGGACCTGAAGGTCGGTGACGTCGTCACGGTCGTCGCGCACGGCGGTCGGCTCGGCGGCGATCGTCCGGCCCAGGTCGGTCCAGCCGAGCGGTCGTACCGCCGGCGCCGGCAGTTTGGCCACGTGCTGCCCGGCACGCCGGCCCCCGACGCGGGCGGTCTGGAACGGGACGAGGGAGGCGTGACCCAGCCGGACGTACGC
Organism: Actinoplanes sp. NPDC049681; assembly: GCF_044465265.1. Lineage (NCBI taxonomy): Bacteria > Bacillati > Actinomycetota > Actinomycetes > Micromonosporales > Micromonosporaceae > Actinoplanes > Actinoplanes sp. NPDC049681. The sequence goes on along the minus strand of NZ_JBITLP010000008.1, from coordinate 297,816 downwards.
CCGGCCCGGCGTGCTCTTGGAGATCCGTGCCGCGTCCGGGGCGTCGATCACGTCCTGGCTCTCGGCCGTGTCGGTGACCCGCAGCGCGATCCGCAGGTTGGTGTTGGCGCGGATCTCCGGCGAGACGACGCCGCCCGGCCGTTGCGTCGCCAGCAGCAGGTGGATGCCGAGGGACCGGCCGCGCTGGGCGATGTTGACCAGCCCGGTGACGAAGTCGGGCAGGTCGCGGACCATCGAGGCGAACTCGTCGATGACGATGAGCAGCCGGGGCAGGGGCGGGCGGCCGGGGTGCCGATCCGCCGCGCGCACGTAGTCGTCGATGTCCTTGGCGCCCGCGCCGGCCAGCAGGTGTTCGCGCCGGCGCAGCTCGGCGCCGAGCGACTCCAGTGCCCGGCGGACCAGGTGCTCGTCGAGGTCGGTGACCATGCCGACGGTGTGGGGGAGCCGGACGCAGTCGCCGAAGGCGCTGCCGCCCTTGTAGTCCACCAGGACGAACGTCATGGCGTCCGGCCGGTTCGCCACGGCCAGCGCCGCCACCACGGTCTGCAGCAGCTCCGACTTGCCGGCGCCGGTGGTGCCGGCGATCAGGCCGTGCGGGCCGTCGCGGCGCAGGTCGATCTCGAACGGGCCGTCGTAGGACTCGCCGACCATCGCCACGGTGCTGCGTCCGCCCAGCCGCCACCGCGCCAGGATCGCCCCGGCCCCGGGCGGCTCGAGGGCCAGCACGGTCAGCAGCCGGCTGGACGACGGCAGCACGGCGTCCTCGTCGTCGCTCACGTCGCGCAGGGGTGCCAGCGCCCGGGCCACCCGGCCGCACCAGGCGGCGTCGAGGAGGTCGGCGCGGACGTCGCTGACCTCGTCCGCGCCGGCCTGGGTCACCCGCAGCCCCGCGCCGGTGTCCTCGACCACCGCCTGGCACTCGGCCGGCAGCAGACGCCGGTCGTCGTCCAGGCACAGGGCGTAGATGCCGGCGGGGGGACCGGTACGCAGCAGCTGCACGACGCCCGGGAGCGAGCGCAACCGGCGGGAGCCGTCCAGGACCACGAGCACGTCCGGGTCACCGGCGGTCACCTCGCCGGCCGCGGTACGGACGCTCGCCCGGTGCGCGGCCAGCTCCAGCAGCTCGGCGACGCGCCGGCCGACGGAATCGGCGTCGGTCCCGATGAGCACCGCCGGGCCCGAACCCTCCGTGGGGCGGGCGTGGGGCAACCACCGTACCCAGTCCCAGCGGTCCCGGGCGGCCGGCTCCGTGAGCACCACGATCTGCAGGTCGGCCGGGCTGTGCAGGACCGCCGCCTGGATCACTGCCCACCGGCCCAGGGCTTGCGCGCTGCCTTCCGCCCCGGCGATTCCGGCCACCCCACGTTCCCGCAACGGCACCGTCACCGGTACGTCGCCGAGGCTCCAGTGGGTCGTACGCCGGTGCTCCTCCCGTTCGGGATCCTCCACGACGACCTCGGACGGCAGCGCGCCGGCGCCCATCCGCAGCACCAGGTAGTCGTCGTCGCGCCGACGCCGTTCCCACAGGCGGTGCCGGGGACCCAGTGCGATGCCCCGCACCGCCGCCGGGTCGGGATGCCGCCGCCGCCGTTCCCGCCGTTCCAGCCGCACCGCCTCGCGGACGGCGGCCTCGACGCCCTCGCGGCGCGAGCGGTATTCCCGCATCTGCTGGGCGTGGGAGCGACGGCCCTGACGGCGGTTCATCAGGTGATTGCCGATCATCGACAACGGACTGAGCAGGGCGAGGAACAGCATGCCGGGGTTGCCGGTGATGAGGACCAGGGCGAGCGCCCCGACGAGCGGCAGCAGGGCCATCAGCCAGGGCAGCGGGGATCGCACGGGCGACGGCGGCGGGGCGGGCAGCCGGAACCGGGTCTGCCGGGCCACGGGCAGGATGCGGGGCGGACGGTTGTAGTCCACGGCGACGCTGTCCGGGGACATCTGCAGTGCCGCATCGGGCAGCGAGTAATCGGCGAGCTCCAGCAGCGTGGACCCGATGCCGATCTGGTCGCCCGGCTGCCACGGGACACGTGCGCCGACGGGCTCGTCCTCGAGGTGCACGGTGACGCCGGGTGCAGGCTCGATCCAGCAGCGCCCGTTCAGGTCGACGGTCAGCTGGGCGGCCACCTCGGGCACTCCGGCGACGGCGACCCAGCAGTCGGCGCCCGAACCGAGAGCACCGGCGCCGGCACCGACCGTACGCACCGAGCCGATCGCCGGCCCGCCCGTCACCCGTACCTCGAGCAGCCCCGCCGGTCCGGCGTCCGGTTCGCCGGCCGGTCCGCCGAGGCCGACGACGGCGCCCTCCCGCAGCGGCGACTCGGCCAGGGTGAGGCCGGCATCCACCGGCCTGCCGTTCACGTAGAGGGTGGCGGCGGTGCGCTCGGCGGCGTCACGAAGCAGTGCTTGCAGCTCCTGAGCCAGCTCGCCGATCCGGTTCCCGGCGTCCGCCGTCACCAGGACGTCGGTGCTGTCCCGGGTACGGGGATCGACGACAGTCAGGAAAAATCGCACATCTTCTCCGGTGGCTGCGGGCCGGCAGGGTCCACACGGGACCGTGCGGGAGCCGGTTCCGGGCGGGCCCGGACGATGCTAGCCGAGCACATTGCGTAATCTATTCGGATTCGTCGGACCGTCCCCGGGGATCGCCATGCCACGTCGAGCGCTATCGGTACCACCCGCACCGCCGCGGACCGTCCCACCCGGGCGGACGGCGTGGGTGTGGGTGCTCGCCGTGCTCGCTCTGGCGATGGCCCTGGGCGGTCCGGCAGCCGCTCACGCCCCGTCCGAGCCGGTGAAGTACTACGTGGTGCGCTCGGAGTATCGCGGCGAGCCGGAATTCCTGTACGAGATCGCCGAGCGCTTCCTCGGCGACGGTGAGCGGTACCGCGAGATCTTCAAGCTGAACAAGGGACGGCTGCAGCCGGACGGTGGCCGGGTGACGGACCCGGGGGAGCTCGATACCGGCTGGATCCTCCGGCTGCCGGCGGACGCCAAGGGCGACGGCGTCGTGACCGGGCCGCTGCCGGCCGTGACCGCCCCGTCTTCGGGCCCGGCCGCTACCCCGGGCGGCGACGCTGCCGTGCCGCCGGCCGGTGGCGTGCCGACCGCCGGCGTCGCGCCGGCGAAGGTGCGGCCGGACAGCGGCCCGGGTCTCCGGCTGGTGCTGGTGCTCGTGGCGGGTGGCCTGCTGCTGGCCGCCGCGGTGGTCGCCGCCGTGCTGCTGCGCCGGCGTCGCCGAGCGGCGACGGCGGAGGCGGCGCGGTCGGCGCCCGCTGAAGCACCCGCGGCCGCCACCCTTCCGCGGGCGAAGCCGGCCGTCCCGGCGCAGCGCAGGGGGGACCGCTCGCAGTCCTCGGCGATTCTGGATCGGGTGGACGCCGCGGCCGGCTGGACCGTGGATCGCGCACTCCGTGTCGTGGCCACTGCGTGTCACCAGGCGGGGCGCCCGCTGCCGCAGCTTTACGCCCTCATGGTGACCGCCGACCGGATGGCTCTCCGGCTGGCCGTGCCGGACGACCGGGCGCCGGCCCCTTGGGTGGCCGCCGACAACGGCCGGACGTGGGAATCGCCTCTGCTCGACCTGCAGGCGGCCCCGGTCGACGTCGCCGTCCCGGTGCCGAGCCTGCGCCTCGTCACGCTCGGGTCGGCCGATCAGACCCGCGTGCTGCTCGATCTGGGTCAGTGCCACGGACTCATCGCGATCGACGCGGAGAAGGGCGAGAAGGATGCCGTGCGCGTCCTCGCCCTGACGTGGGCCGCAGAGCTGGCCACGAACTCCTGGTCCGCCGGCGTCCGCGTCATCGTCGCCGGCCTGGGCGGCGCGCCGTCGGACGGCGACGGGGGCATCCTGTTCGCCGACGGCGTGCGTGCCGCGCTCGACGAGGTCTCGGCCGGCACGGAGGGCGCCGCGGGTGTTCTGTTCCTCGCCGCCCCGCCGTCCGGCCGGGACGCCGCGGTCCTGAAGGCGCTGATCGCGAGCCCCGAGTCGCGCTGGGCAGTGGTCGTGCTGGGAGCCGTGCCGGAAGCCCGGTGGAGCTTCCGGCTGCACGCCGACGGGAGGCTGGACACCGGAGCGGTGGGCATGGTCGTCCATGCCCCGGTGAACGCCGGTCCGTCCCGGTCCCGGTGACGGCGAGGCCCGCGCCTCAGAGGTGGTGCGGGGCGGTGGCGCGGTCGAGGACGTCGTCGGCCGGGCAGCGGCCGCGCATCACGTAGCGGTCGATGAACGCGGCGACCGCATCCCGCAGTTCCCGGGACACCCCCTGACGGGCCAGCGCCTCGTACGCCGCCAGGAAGCACGCCTTCGCCGCGGCGCCGAGCTGCGGATCCGACAGGCCGGAGCGGGCCGCGCGTTCCCACAGACCGGGGACCGTCCGAAGTGGTTCGGTGGCGGTCAGGACCTGCACCGCCGCGCGCGGGTCGTCCATGAGTGCGGCCGTTACGGCGACGGGGATCCGCCAGCCCGCGCCCGGCTGCCGGTCCGCCACGTCGAGCTCGAGGTGGCGGCGCGCGGCGACCGGTGGCCGTACGGTGCCCAGATGACGGGCGAGGTCGGCGAGCATCGGCCGGTCGCCGGGCCCCGAGCGGGTCCAGTCCCGGAAGGTGCGGCCCGTGTTCACCACGGGTGCGTCCAGCACCAGGGCGGTCCAGTCCGCGCGGGGATCGGCGGTGCAGGGGCGCAGGCGCCGCAGGGCCTGGCGGTTGCTTCGCCAGCCGGTCGGCCGGCCGTGCCGCAGCGGCGAGTTGGCGAAGGCGCCCGCCAGGACCGGGGCGAGAGCGTGCGCCAGGGCCCAGCGCCGGCGCAGCCCGAGCAGCCCGTCCTCGTCGAGCCCCGCCTCGAGGCCGATCCGGATGCCGGCGGTGGCCCAGGCCGGTGACGGACCGGCGACCGCAGGGTCCACATCGTCGGACGCCTCCTCGAGGACGGCGACGTCATGCCCGCCGATGAGGGGCAGCGGCATGGGCAGGTCCTCGGCGAGGCGGGCGATCGCGGAGTCGATGCCCGGTGACGGCGGGCCGCTGACCACCGCGACCCGGGGTGAGCGGGCGGTGAGGAAGCCGTGCCGCAGGCGCGGTCTGTCGCGGACCAGTGAGCCGGTCAGCGAGCCCGGCAGGCCGGGACGGGACAGCAGCAGGTCCACGGCGGCGCCGACGAGGCCCGGGCGGGCCGGGGTGAAGGCGGTGTCGGTGATGAGCAGCTCGGCGGATCGTTCGGTCAGCGAAATCATGCCGCGCTCCCTGGTCGATGCGGGTCACCATCCTACCTTACCGATAGAATTTGTGGGCCGGGTCACGAGGTATCGAACGACTTGCATCCCCTACTGCGCAAATAGATAGGGTGTGCCATGCGCATCCGCAGATCCGTGCCCGTGACCGTTGCCGCGACACTGCTGGCCGGAGGCCTGGTGGCCTGCCAGGACGCCGGTGGGGGCGGCTCGTCGTCCGCCGCGTTCGACCCGGCGACCTGCCAGGGCGGCACGCTCTCCGTGCTGAACCAGGGCGGCATCACGCACCTGGATCCGGCGCGCCTCTACACCTCCGGCGGCGGCAACATCCCCTCGCTGCTGTTCCGCACGCTGACCACCCGCAACCGGCAGCCCGGCGAGGCCGGCACCAAACCCGCGCCCGACCTAGCGACCGACCTCGGCACCCCCTCCGACGGCGCCCGCACGTGGACGTACAAGCTGCGTGACGACATCTTCTTCGAGGACGGGACGCCGATCACCGCCGCGGACGTCAAGTACGGCATCGAGCGCTCGTTCGCGCCCGAGCTGCCCGGCGGCGCACCGTACCTGCGGGACTGGCTCGTCGGCGGGGCCGGATACCGGGGGCCTTACCAGCAGCCCGACGGACTCGAGGCCATCGAGACGCCGGACGACCGCACGATCGTCTTCAAGCTGCGCAAGCCCGAGGGAGACTTCCCGTTCCTCGCCACGGCGACCCAGTTCGCGCCGGTGCCCAAGGACAAGGACAAGGGCGTCGGCTACGAGAGGCATCCGATCTCGTCCGGACCGTACATGGTCTCCTCGTACGAGCAGAAGAAGTCGCTGTCCCTGGTACGCAACCCGCACTGGACGCGGTCCTCGGACACCCTCCGCTACGCCTGCCCCGACAAGATCGACGTGACCGCGGGCCTCGACGCCGCCGTCATCAACCAGCGCCTCACCACGGGCGCCGGGCAGGACGCCGACGCGGTCACCACGGACGCGGTCGTCGGGCCCGAGCAACTGGCGCAGCTCGGCTCCGGATCCGCACTGGACAAGCGGGTCGCGCGCGGTGAATTCCCGTCGACGACGTACCTGGCGTTCAACACCAGGAAGAAGCCGTTCGACGACGCGCGGGTGCGCCAGGCCCTCTCGTACGCGATCAACCGCACCTCGGTCGTGAACGCGCTCGGCGGCAGCGCGGTCGCCGGCGCCTCGACCACCTTCCTGCCCCCGCAGGCGGCGCTCGGCTACCAGCCGTACGACTACTTCCCGGCGGGTGACACGGGCGACCCGGCCAAGGCGAGGGAACTGCTCGCCGCCGCCGGGCAGAGCAACCTCACCATCGAGCTCGCCCACGAGAACGACGACGCGCTGGGCCTCGGCCCGAAGGTCGCCGCCGCGGTGCAGGAGGCGTTCAAGCAGGCCGGCGTGACCGTGACCCTGAACGCCATCGACAGCGCCACCTACCGCGACGTCACCGGCAAGCCGGCCACCCAGCCGGCGCTGTCGCTGCAGAGCTGGGGCGCCGACTGGCCCTCCGGCGGCCCGTTCCTCATCCCGATCTTCGACGGCCGCCAGATCGTCACCGCCGGCGGCAACTTCAACCTCGCCCAGTACGACGACCCGGGCGTCAACGCCGAGATCGATGCCATCAACGCCCTGACCGATCCGGCCGCGGCCGCGCGGCGCTGGGGCGCCCTGGACGCCCGGCTCGGCAAGCTCGCCCTCGTCATCCCGCTCACCCACGAGAAGGACGTCTACCTCTACGGCAAGAACGTGAAGAACGCCGTGCCGGACGGCTGGCGGGGGACCTACGACCTGGCCCGGGTCTCGGTCAAGTGACCGTCGCGCGCCGCCTGCTCGACGACCGCGCCTTCCTCACCGGCGCGGTCGTCGCCGCGGTCATGGTGCTGGTCGCCCTCGCCGCGCCGCTGCTTGCCGCCCTGGCCGGGCAGGACCCGACGACGTTCCACAACGACCTGCTCGACTCGGCCCGCGGCGGCGTGCCGACCGGCCGGTTCGGCGGGATGAGCGGCGAGCACTGGCTCGGCGTCGAACCCGGCACGGGCCGCGACCTGTTCGCCCGCGTCGTGTACGGCGCCCGCGTCTCCCTCGGTGTCGCCGGCTCCGCCCTGCTCCTGCAGCTGCTCCTCGGCGTCGGCGTGGGCGTGGCCGCCGGCCTGGGTGGCCGGTGGGCGGACGCCGCCCTGAGCCGCCTCGCCGACCTGGTCCTCGCCTTCCCGAGCCTGGTCCTCGCCATCGCGCTGCTGGCCGTCGTGCCGCAGACCTGGCCCCGGCCGGCGCTGCTGGCCGTCGTGATCGCCGTGCTCGGCTGGGGCGGGACCTCCCGCATCACCCGTGGCGAGACGCTGTCGCTCAAGACCCGTGACTACGTGGCCGCCGCGCGGGTCTCGGGGGCGGGCCCACTGCGGGTCGCGCGCCGGGAGATCCTGCCGGGGCTGGCCGCGCCCGTGCTCACGTACGCCGCCCTGGTGCTGCCGGCGAACATGATCACCGAGGCCGGCCTGTCGTTCCTCGGCGTCGGCGTACGCCCGCCCACCCCGTCCTGGGGCCAGATGCTGTCCGGCGCCACGACCTGGTTCCGCGCCGACCCGGCGTACGTGATGATCCCGGGTGGTCTGCTCTTCCTCACCCTGCTGGCCTTCGTCCTGGTGGCCAACGGCGTGCGTCGCGTGCTCGACCCGCGGCAGAGCGAGGTGCTCCGATGATCGGCTACCTGCTGCGCCGGGCCGGCGGCGCGATCCTCGTCCTGCTCGGACTGTCGATCATCGTGTACGGGCTCTTCTACCTCGCCCCGCAGGATCCGGCCGTGCTCACCTGCGGCAAGGGCTGCACGCCGGAACGCCTCGCGCAGGTGCGCGCTGCGATGGGCCTCGACCACTCGGTCGCCACCCAGTACCGCGAGTTCCTCCAGGGCATCTTCCTGGGACGGGACTATCCCGCCGGGCCGGACGTGCGGCACTGCCCGGCACCCTGCCTCGGCTATTCCTTCGAGACCGATCAGCCCGTCACCGCGCTGCTCGCCGACCGGCTGCCGGTCTCCGCGTCGCTCGCGCTCGGCGCCGAGGTGCTCTCCCTGACCGTCGGCATCGGCGCCGGTCTGCTCTCCGGGCTGCGCCGCTACCGCGTTCTCGACCGCCTGGTCAACGGCCTGGTGCTGACCGGGTACGCCGTTCCGGTGTTCCTCGTCGGCCTCTTCCTGCTCATGCTCTTCTGCGTCCAGCTGCAGTGGCTGCCGTTCCCGGCGTACGTGCCGTTCACCACCGACCCGCTCGCGTGGGCGCAGAACCTGCTGCTGCCGTGGATCGCCCTCGCGGTGATCCAGTCCGCCGCGTACGCCCGCCTCACCCGCGCCGGCGTGCAGGAGACCCTCGCGGAGGACCACGTCCGCACGGCACGGGCGTACGGCTTCAGCGAACGGCGCATCGTCCTCCGGCGGGCGCTGCGCGGCGCCCTCGTCCCGCTCGTGACCATCACGGCCATCGACCTGGCCGCCATCATGGCCAGCGCTGTGCTCACCGAGACCATGTTCGGCCTGCCCGGCGTCGGCCAGTTGCTCGTCGGGGCGGTCAACCAGATCGACCTGCCGGTCGTCGTCGGGGTCACCCTGCTGACCGGCTTCCTCGTCGTCGTGGCCAACGCCGTCGCCGACCTCCTGTACGCCGCCGTCGACCCGAGGGTGCAGCTGCGATGACCCTGCTGTCGGTGCGCGACCTGCGCATCAGCTTCGGCGAGACCCGCGCGGTCGACGGGCTCTCCTTCGACCTCGCCGCGGGCGGCGCGCTGGGCATCGTCGGCGAGTCCGGGTCGGGCAAGAGCGCCACCGCCCTGGCCCTGCTCGGCCTGCACCACCGCGCCCGGATCGAGGGCCGGATCACCTTCGGGGACACCGAGCTCACCACCGCCGGCGAGGAGCGGTTGCGGGCGGTCCGGGGCGCCGGGATCGCGATGGTGTTCCAGGAGCCGCTCACCGCGCTCAGCCCGTTCCACACGGTCGGGGACCAGATCGCCGAGGTGTACCGGCTGCACACCGGCGCCACCCGGCGGGCCGCGCGGGAACGGGCCGTCGAGGTGCTCGGTCAGGTGCACATCCCGGACCCGGCGCGGCGGGCGCGGGCGTACCCGCATCAGTTCTCCGGCGGCATGCGTCAGCGCGCCCTGATCGCGATGGCCATCGCCTGCCGTCCCCGGCTGATCGTCGCGGACGAGCCCACCACCGCCCTCGACGTGACGGTCCAGGCGCAGATCCTCGACCTGCTCGACGAGGTACGCACCACCACCGGCGCGGCACTGCTGCTGATCAGCCACGACCTCGGCGTGGTGGCGGGCGCCACGGATGAGGTCGTCGTCATGCGCAACGGCGTCGCGGTGGAGGAGGGGCCGACCGCCACGGTGCTGACGGCGCCGCGGGCCGCGTACACGAAGGCCCTGCTGGCGGCCGTCCCCCGGCCGGCGCCGGCCCGCACGATCGACGGCGCGCCCCTGCTACGGCTCACCGGGGTCCGCAAGCACTTCCCGCAGCCGCGCCGGCGATCCCTGCGGCGGTCCGACCCGCTCAGGGCGGTCGACGACGTCACCCTCGACGTGCGCGAGGGCGAGACGCTGGGCATCGTCGGCGAGAGCGGCACCGGCAAGACCACCCTGGCCCGGATGATGGTGGGACTGATCCGCCCGAGCGCCGGCCGCATCACCTTCGACGGCGTGGACGTCGCGCGCCGCCGGGGCCGCTCGGTGCAGATGGTCTTCCAGGACCCGATGTCGTCGCTCAACCCGCGCCGGACGGTGGGGGAGAGCATCGCCGACCCGCTGCGGCTGCAGGGCGAGGCGGTGCCCCGCCCGCGGGTCGAGGACCTGCTGGTCCGGGTCGGCCTCACCGCCGGCGCGTACGACCGTTACCCGCACGAGCTCTCCGGCGGCATGCGTCAGCGCGTCGGCATCGCCCGGGCCCTGGCGCCGCGTCCACGGCTCATCGTCTGCGACGAGCCGGTGTCCTCGCTCGACGTGACCACCCAGGCGCAGGTGCTCGCCCTGCTGGAGGACGTACGGCGTGAGTACGGGCTCACCCTGGTCTTCGTGTCGCACGACCTGGCCGTGCTGCGCCAGGTCGCGGACCGGGTGGCGGTGCTGCACGCCGGGACGATCGTCGAGCTCGGCGACGTGGCCGAGGTGTACGAGCGCCCGCAACACCCGTACACGAAGGAGCTGCTCGCCGCGGTGCCCGTCACCGACCCGGAGGAAGCGCGCCGCCGCCGGGCCCAGCGGCGTGCGCTCGCCGGCGCCTAGACTTCACGGCATGGCGAGCTGGTACGAGTCGCACATCGACCGCAAGATCCGCGAGGCCCAGGAGCAGGGGCAGTTCGACGATCTGCCGGGCGCGGGCAAGCCCTTGAGCGACCACGGCCGCGAGTACGACGAGGACTGGTGGGTCAAGGACTGGTTGCGCCGCGAGGGTGCGACCGGCGGGGCCCTGCCGCCGACGCTGGCGCTGCGCCGCGAGGCGGAGGACCTCCGGGAGACCGTCGACCGGCGCACCACGGAGCAGGAGGTACGCGCCTACGTCGCGGCCCTGAACGAGCAGCTGCGCAAGGCACGCGCGGGGCTGCTCGACGGGCCGCCCGTCCTGCTGCCGCCGCTGGATCCGGACGAGGTGGTCCGGGGCTGGCGGCAGCGCCGGGCCTAGCTCTTCTCGGTCAGCTTCAGCGGGTCGGCCGTCAGGGTGTCGCAGCGCACGAACGCCAGCTGGATCTTCACGTCGGTGAACCACAGCACCGGCAGGGTGAGCGGCGGCGGCTGCTCGGGGGTGAAGGTGACCGGGATGAGGCCGAAGAGTTTGCCCTGGAACTTCGGGGTGTAGAACTTGACGTTGCCCTCGGTCGTCAGCTCGTTGCTGTCGATGACCGTTGCCTGGCCGTCGGCCTTCTCCGGCACGGTCAGCCGGAAGGGCTTGGTCACCGACTTGGTCATGCTGAACTTCAGCGCCTTGAGGGTGCCCTGGGCGGTGTCCAGGTCGACCACGCCGTCGTAGGTCGAGTTGTACATCGTCAGCGACTTGCTCTCGAGGACGCCGCCGTTGACGGAGACCGTCGGCACGTCGTCCGGCCCGGCCACCTTGAAGACGCGGGGGCCCAGGCAGGGGATGTCCGACGGGCTCGGCGCCGGGGACGGCGACGCCGAGCCCGCCGGAGCGCCGGTGGAGGCGCTGCCGTCCGGGGTGGGCTTCCCGCCGGGGGTCGTGGCGGGCCCGGTCGGCTCGGAGGTGGCCGGCGCGGGGGAGCTGGGCGTGGTCTCCTCCGGGGCGGAGGTGCCGGTCGACGGGCTCGCCGACGGGCTCGCGGTCTCGTCGCCCGCGGCTGCGGACTCGTCGCTCGCGGACTCGTCGTCGCCGATGCCGAGCAGGTCACCGACGCCGTCGACCAGGCTGTTCCAGCCGTCGACGATGGGGTTGCCGGTTTTCCCGTCACCCTCCTCGGCCTCGTCCGCCTTCGCCGGCGAGCTCTTGCCCGGCGTCGAGGCAGAGGCACTTCTGCGGGCGGCGGGGGCCGACGTGGTGGTCTTGGCCTTCGTCTTGGCCTTGGTCTCGGTCTTCGTCTTCGCCTTGGCCGACACGGAGGCGGAGGACTGCCGCGCGGCCTCCTTCTTCGCGGCGGCAGCCGGGCGGGAGGGCAGCCCGTCCGGGCACTCGTCGTCGGCGCGGGCCGGTGTCCGGCTCCCCGCCACCACGGCGGCGGAGAACACCAGCGGCACGAGGGCGATCACGAAAGCTTTGCGGTGCACGCCTCCGGAGGGCGGCCGGGGTGCCTCCGGGTCGTCGCCGTGCGAGGCGGCCTCGGCCCCGGTGAAGCCGGGGACGATCCCGGACTGGCTCGACGGGCGCAGCACGGCGGTGTCGTCGGCGGACGGTGCCGGGCCGTAGGGCGCAGCGGCCTCGAGAGGCGCGGTGGCCTCGGGGGGCGCGCCGTACGGCAGCTCGGCGGCGGGCTCGGCCGGGTCGTGCGGCTCGGCCACGTCGTCCGGGATCGCGACGGGAGGTTGCGGCTTGCGCGGGGACCAGGAGAGCACCAGGGCGCCGCCGAGAATGCCGAGGAACATGCCGAGGAGGAAGCCACCGAAGTTCAGCCCGATCAGCGAGTAGACCGCCGTGAGCAGGCCGAGGATGCCGTAGAAGATGCGCTGGCCCGGCGTGAGCCAGGTCAGGATGCCGCAGAGCAGGAGCAGCAGGGGCAGCAGGTAGGAGAGGAAGCCCTCCGGCCCGAAGTGAACCTCCATGTCACCCAGCGTCAGGTTGGCGCTGAGGAACAGCTCCAGCCCCGAGAGCAGGAGCAGCAGCCCGCCCCAGAACGGCCGGGTGCGCCGCCAGTGGCGGAAGCCGCCGCCGGCCGACGTGTTCGGTGTTACCACGTACTCCTCCAGTCAGGTGGTGCTGTGCCGCTCCCGGCATGGGTGAGGCCCGCGGACGGTGCATTCCGCGGGCCTCGGGTCCTACGTCAGAAACACTCCACCGGCTTGCCGTCGGCACCCGGCAGGTTGACCTTCATGCCGAGCCCGGTCAGCTTGAAGGTGCCGGCCGAGGTGGAGACCGCGGTCTGCCGCAGTCCCGTGATGGTGACGTGCTTGGCCTCCTGGCCGAACATGCCCGCATCCGGGTAGTGCGCGTCCTTGCCGCCGAGACCCAGCGTGGAGGCGTCCTGACCGATGTTGATGTCGGTGAACTCCGCGTCGCCGCTGAGCTCGCTGACACCGATCAACAGGTTGGTCGCCGCCGCCGGCTTTTCCTCGTCCCGGCCCGCCCGGATGGTGAGCGTGATGGGCAGGCCCGGAGTCTTCACCGACTGGCACAGGTTGTAAAGCTTCGCCGAGGAGATGCCGGAGATGGCGACCGGGATGGGCGTGCCGTCGACCTTCTTGACGGAGTCGCCGTACTGCGCAAAGCCGGTGCCGTCGAGCTTGTCGGCGGAGATTTTGAACGATTGACCGGAGACGGCGAACGAAGCGGCGAACGCCCCGTTGGCCATTCCGAAGACCAAGGCACCGGCTGCCACGGCAGGCACGGCCGCCGCTACGGCGAAACGGCGCCAATTCGTGCGACCGTACGCCGGAGCGCCTTGCGCATCCTTCACGGATCCTCCTCGTACATAACTGGGGAACGGCTCGGCCGCACCGCCATGCGGCTCGCATCGCGGTCGACTCCAGGTCGGGTCCGGAACTGAGACACATCGATGCGGCCGTCTTAACGTGCGGGAAGTGTTGCGTCTACCCGGTGGCCGGGACAAGGGGGTCGGCTACCCGTCGGTAACGTTCCCGAAACGAGATCGATCACTGTGAGTGACCATGGACGGGGTCCGGGTCCGTAAGATGCATCACAATTGGACACTTCGGTCGTCAAACTCACATGTGACCGTCACCACAAGTATCCAGAAGTTGATGATTACGGATCGGTAACAACTTTCAGGAAGCTCTCAGGTCTGTGCACGGAGCATGCGGAGATCGGCCATTCAGATCGGGGCGATCCGTGCCGAATTACCTCAGGTCGGGACCATGCGAGAAAAGGGCAGCGGCCGGTGAGCGGAGACGAGCGGGAGCGCCTTGCGGCCCTGCACGAGTACCGCCTGCTCGACGCGCCCGCCGACGACGAGCTCGAGGCCGTCGTCCGGGTGGCGGCCATGGTCGCCGGCGTGCCGACGGCGACGCTGAACCTCATCGACGAGAACCGGCAGTGCCAGCTGACCACCACCGGGTTCGAAGGGGGCGACTCGCCTCGCGCCGACTCCATGTGCGCGATCCGCTTCGAGACGGGCGAGTTCACCTACGTGCGGGACGCGAGCCTGGACCCCGTGTACGCGGCCAACCCCTGGGTCACCGGCCTCCTCGCCGACGTGCGTTTCTACGCCTCCGCGCCGCTGGTGACGCCGCAGGGCCACGCGCTGGGCACCCTGTGCGTGTTCGATTCGCAGCCCCGGGAGCTCGACGCGGAGCAGATCGCCCGGCTCAAGGACCTGGCGCAGGTGATCCTGGCGCTGTTCGAGCGCCGCCGCCAGGCCCGGGTGAACGCCGGGCTGCTGGCCGAGGCGGAGGCGCGCCAGGAGTTCACCGACGCGGTGCTGGAGACGATCGACGTGGCGGTCGTGGCCGCCGACCCCTCCGGGCACCTGAGCATGTTCAACCGGGCCGGCCGCGCCTGGCACGGGCTCGACGCGGACGCCTCGCTCGAGCCGGAGGAGCTGCCGGAGCGCTACCAGCTGTTCCGTGCCGACGGGGTCACCCCGCTGCCCGCGGACGAGATCCCGCTGCTGTGCGCGCTGCGGGACGGGTCCGTGCACGGTGCCGAAATGATCATCCGGCCGAGCGGCATCCCGCCGCGGCACGTCGTCGCGAGCGGCCGGGCGATGACCTCGCCGGGCGGTACGCCGCTGGGTGCCGTCGTCGCCATGACGGACGTCACCGCCGACCGCGCCCAGCGCCGCGCCCTGGAGCAGGCGCACACCGACCTCGCCGCCACCATCGCGGAGCTCCAGCGCTCCAACCTCGAGCTCGAGCAGTTCGCCGGGGTGGTCAGCCACGACCTGGCGGCGCCGCTCGCGGTCGTCAACGGTTACCTCGAGCTGCTCTCCGACGAGTACGGCGACCGCCTGGATCCGCAGGCGCAGAAGTGGATGGGCTCGGCGACCCGGGCGATCGCCCGGATGCAGGGGCTCATCAGCGCGCTGCTGACCTATGCCCGCGCGGGCAGCGAGCCGTGCCGCCGGGAGAAGACGGATCTCGGGGAGATCGCCGGGCAGGCGCTGAGCGACCTGCGGGACAGCGTGGCCGATGTCGGCGCGGAGGTGACGGTGGCCGCCGACCTCCCGCGCCTGGACGTCGATCCGACGCTGATGCGCCAGCTGCTGCAGAACCTCGTCGCCAACGCCGTGAAGTACCGCCATCCCGACCGGCCGGCCCGGATCGAGGTGGCCGCCGTACCCCGCGGCGACGACTGGCTGGTGACCGTCACGGACAACGGGATCGGCATCGCCGAGTCGCAACGGCGCCGGGTGTTCGAGATGTTCGCCCAGGTGGAGCCGGGCGCCCGCGCGGGCTACGGGGTCGGCCTGTCCACCTGCCAGCGCATCGTCGAGCGCCACGGCGGCCGGATCTGGGCCGACGCGACGCCCGGCGGCGGCACCACCATCGCCTTCACCCTGCCGGGCGCCTGACGTGGTCAGCATGCGGCGCCGCGCCAATGCCGCCTTCGTCGTCCTCGTGACGCTCTTCGTGGCCGTCGTGGTCCTCCAGATCGTGGTCGGGGACCGGCTCCGCGCCGAGCATGCCGAGCGCACCGCCCGGCTGGAGCGGGCCCGCGACGCCAACACCGCCGTGCTGCAGCACCTGACGGACGCGGAGACGGGCGTACGCGGTTTCCAGCTCACCGGCGTGCAGGCCTTCCTCGAGCCGTACCAGCACGGCCGGGTGGGCGCCTTCACGTCGTTCGACCGGGCGGAGGCCGCGACCACCGACGCCCGGGTGCGCCGGCTGCTCACCGACGAGCGGGCGGCGGCGGCCCAGTGGCTGTACGCGTACGCCACGCCGATCGTCATCGCCGGGGTGGCCGATCCGGACTATTCGCAGACCGAGCGCGGCAAGGCGCTGTTCGACCGGGTGCGTACCGCGAACGCCGCGGTCGACGCCGCGCTCCAGGACCAGCAGCGGGCGTACGCCGCCACCGCCCGCCGCCAGTCGGGCCTGGCCCAGCTGCTGTTCGCCGGGCTCGGCGCCGCCCTGCTCGCCGTGGCGGTGGGGCTGGGCCTGTGGGGACGCCGCTCGCTGCTGGCGCCGCTCGAGCACATGCGGACGGTCCTGGACCGGCTCGCCCGCGGAGAGCTGTCCGCCCGGGCCGTCCCGTCGGGGCCGGGGGAGATGCGGGCCGTCATCGGCACGCTCAACCGCCTGGCCTCGGAGACCCAGCGCCTGCACGCCGCGGACCAGGCGCGGCTCGTGCGGACGGAGCTGCGCCAGGCCGTCGCTGTGGCGCTGCGCGACGAGAGCGACGCCGCCGTCGGCGCCCGCCGGGCGGCACGGCTGATCGGCGAGGCGCTCGGCGCGGACGCCGTCCACGGGCGGATCTGCATCAGGTCCGCGGTTGCCGTCGACGTGTGCTGGCCCGATGCCGCGCCGGCGCCGGAGCCGGAGGCGGTGGAGGGCGTGCTCGCCGGGGAGCCGGGCGCCGTCGTGACCGTGCCCGGCCTGGAGGGGGCACTGGCCGTACCGCTGGGCGGCGATGCGGAGCACCCGCCCGGCCTGCTCCTGCTGCAGCGCCGGGACCGCCCGGAGTGGACCGAGGACGACCGGCGCCTGCTGGCCGCCGTGGCCCGCGAGATCGACCACGCGGCGCGCCAGCACCGCCTGAACTACCGCCAGGAGCGGCTGATCCGCGAGATGCGGGTGCTCGACGAGCGCAAGGACGCCTTCGTCGCCACCGTCACCCACGAGCTGCGGACGCCGCTGACCAGCATTCTGGGCTACGCGGAGATGCTCACCGAGGGCGACGCCGGAGATCTGCCCCCGGTGCAGCAGCGCGGCCTGTCGGCGATCCTGCGCAACGCCCACCGGCTTCACGAGACGGTGTCGGACCTGCTGCTGCTCGACCGGGCCAACCACGCGATGGGCGACGGCGCCGTGCCGGTGGACCTGGCCGCCGTGGCGACGACCGTGCAGAAGGAGTTCGCGCCGGTCGCGGCGGCCCGCGGGATCGGCCTGACCGCTGAGACCGACGCCGTGACGGTCGACGGCGACCCCCGCCAGCTCGAACGCGTTCTGCGCAACCTGCTCGACAACGCGCTCAAGTTCACGGGTACGGGCGGCCACGTCAGCTGCCGCGTCCACACCGACCAGGACGCGGCCGTCCTGGCGGTGACCGACACCGGCATCGGCATCCCGGATGCGGACGTGCCCGGGCTGTTCACGCCCTTCCACCGTGCCGCCAACGCCATGGACCGGGCGGTGCAGGGCTCCGGGCTGGGGCTGGCGATCGTCCGTACCATCGTCACGGAGCACGGCGGCACGGTCACGGTGGACTCGAAGCTGGACCAGGGCAGCACCTTCACCGTACGGCTGCCGTTGCGCGCGGCCGGCTGACGCGCAACCGAGCCGCTCCGGAACCCGCAACCGGTTTGCAACCCGGCACCCGGAATCTGGAACTCCCCCGATCCGAGGAGTTCCTTCCCATGCGTATGCGCCGCGCCGCCACCGCCGCTCTGCTGACCGCCGGCATCCTGGTCCCCGCCGTCTCGACCGCCGCCGTCGCCTTCGCGAGCCCCTCGAAGCACACGTCGAGCGCCGCCAAGTCCACCCACAAGCCCGAGGCGACCCCGAAGCCCAAGGCCACCCCGAAGCCGACCAAGACGCCGAAGGCCCAGAAGCCCGTGCGCTTCACCGCGTCCGGCACCGTCACGGCCGTCGACGCCGAGGCCGGCACCGTCACCCTGGTCGTCAAGGGCGGCACCAAGGACGTGCGCAAGAGCACGCTCACGGTGACCGTGCCCGCCAAGGCGTCGGTCCGCGTCAACAGCAAGAAGGCCACCGTCGCGGCCCTGGCCGCCGGCTTCCGGATCGAGGTGACCGGCCGCCGTGCCGGCGCCGTCTACACCGTCGACGTGCTCCGCGCGACCGGCAAGAAGGCCAAGCCGGCCCCGAGCGTCACGCCGAGCCCGACGACCGAGCCGACGGACGAGCCGACCACCGAGCCGACCACCGAGCCGACGGACGAGCCGACCACCGAGCCGACCGACGAGCCGAGCACCGAGCCGACCGTGGCCCCGTCCGCGGACCCGGCGGTCTGAACGACCGATCTCCCGTACGGAAAGAGGACGCCGCTCCCCGGCGTCCTCTTTCCGTGTTGATCGAGGTTTCATCGGCAACTGGCGCCGCGGGGTGGCGCAGTTGCCGATACTCGAAGGGTCCGGTGTTTCCGCGGGGGAGAGGCTCAATCCGTGACCCACGTCAGCCCTGTCTGTGCCACGCCCACGGAGATCGAGTTCGAGCTCGTCGGCAACCTGGCCCGGTCGCGGGGCACGACGGTCGAGTCGGCCAGCCCGGAGGACCTCTACCAGGCGCTCGCCCTGACCGTCCGGGACCACCTCGTGGACCGGTACATCCGGACCACTCAGGCGCACTACGAGACAAATCCCCGCTTCGTGTACTACTTCTCCGCCGAGTACATGCTGGGACGCCAGCTCGGGCAGAACCTGCTCTACACCGGCACCGCCGACGTCGCCCGTTCCGCGCTGGAGGCGCTCGGGGTCGATCCGGCCGACGTGGCGGCGCTGGACGTGGAGCCGGGGCTCGGCAACGGCGGCCTCGGCCGGCTCGCCGCGTGCCTGCTGGACGCCCTCGCCACCCTGGACATTCCGGCGGTCGGCTACGGCATCCGCTACGACTTCGGCATCTTCAAGCAGGAGTTCCGGGAAGAGGCGCAGGTCGAACGCCCCGACGACTGGACGTACTACGGCAACCCGTGGGAATTCCCCGCGCCGGACGACCAGCAGCGCGTCGGCTTCTACGGCACCACCGAGCCGGGCGAGGGCGGGCGGGGCACCTGGACGCCCGGCGAGGTCGTGCGTGGCGAGCCGAGCCACATGCTGGTTCCCGGGTACGGCACCGGCACCGTGAACATCGTCCGGTTGTGGCGCGCCCGTGCCGCCCGCGAATCCTTCGACCTGTCACGCTTCGGCGCGGGCCGGTACGGCGAGGCCGTCGAGGCGATCGTGCGGTCGGAGACCATCAGCAAGGTCCTGTACCCGGACGACAGCACCGAGCTGGGCCGCGAGCTGCGGCTCAAGCAGCAGTACTTCCTGGTCGCCTGCTCACTGCGGGACATCATCCGCCGCTACCGGCTGCGCAACGACGGCTGGGACGCCTTCCCCGACAAGGTGGTGATCCAGCTCAACGACACCCACCCGGTCATCGCGATCCCCGAGCTGATGCGGATCCTCGTGGACGAGGAGGGGCTGGAGTGGGAGCGCGCGTGGTCGATCACCCAGCGCGTCTTCGCGTACACGTGCCACACGCTGTTGCCGGAAGCCCTGGAGACCTGGCCGGTGTGGCTGCTGCGCCGGCTTCTGCCCCGGCACATGGAGATCATCTTCCTGATCAACCACCGGTTCCTGCAGCAGGTCGAGCGCCTGCACCCGGGCGAGCCGGAGCGCCTGCGGCTGCTCTCCATCATCGAGGAGGGCGGTGAGCAGCGGGTACGGATGGCCCACCTGGCCGTCGTCGGCAGCTTCGCCGTCAACGGGGTGGCCGCCCTGCACTCGCGGCTGCTCACCGAGACGACCCTGCGGGCGTTCGCCGACGTGCTGCCGCACCACTTCCACAACGTCACCAACGGCATCTCGCCGCGGCGTTTCCTGCTCGTCGCCAACCCCGGCCTGACCCGGCTGATCAGCGCGCGCCTGGGTGGCTCCGAGTGGCTGCGCGACCTCGACCGGCTCGCCGAGCTGGAGTCGGCGGCCGGCGATCCGGAGTTCCGGGCCCGGTGGCAGGCGGTGAAGCGGCGCAACCGGCAGGAGCTGGCCCACTACGCCCAGACGACGACCGGGGTGACCCTGGATCCCGACGCCCTCTGCGACGTCATGATCAAGCGTTTCCACGAGTACAAGCGGCAGGTGCTGCGGGTGCTGCACGTGATCGTGCTGTACCAGCGGATCAAGCGTGGCGACCTGGCCGGTGTCGTGCCGCGCTCGATCGTCTTCGGCGGCAAGGCGGCGCCCGGCTATCACGCGGCCAAGCGGGTCATGCGGCTCGCCAATGTCGTCGCCCGGGTGGTGAACGCCGATCCGGAGGTCGCGCCGTACCTGAAGGTGGCCTTCCTGCCGGACTACAACGTGACCCGGGCGGAGCTGATCATCCCGGCGGCCGACCTGTCCGAGCAGATCTCCATGGCGGGCAAGGAGGCCTCGGGCACGAGCAACATGAAGCTGGCCCTGAACGGCGCGCTGACGATCGGCACCCTGGACGGCGCGAACGTCGAGATCCGCGAGCGGGTCGGCGCCGAGAACTTCTTCCTCTTCGGCATGGACGCCGCCGAGGCGGCCGCCCTGCGTGCCGGGCCCTACCAGCCGCGGTCCTACTACGAGCAGGACTTCGAGCTGCGGGCCGCGATCGACGCCATCACCGGCGGGCCCTTCGCCTTCGACGGCGGCGACATCCTGGTGGGCGATCTGCTAGGCCACGACGAGTACCTGACGATGGCGGACTTCCGCGCCTACACCGACTGCCAGGACGAGGTGGCCCGGGTGTGGCGGGACCAGGACGAATGGACGCGCCGCGCGATCCGCAACGTCGCGCGCAGCGGGTTCTTCTCCTCCGACCGTACGATCCGCGATTACTGCCGCGACATCTGGCGCGCGGTGCCGGTGCCGCCCAAGCCGGAGTGACCACCGTCCGCGGCCGCCCGGGTGGGCCGGGCGGCCGGGACCGGCGTCAGCCCTTGACGCTGCCCGCGAGCAGGCCGCGGACGAAGTAGCGCTGGAGCAGCAGGAAGATCGTGACCGGCACGATGATCGACACGAAGGCGCCCGCGGAGAGCAGGTGCCACGCCGTGCCCCGGGTGCCGCTCAGGTTCGCGAGCTGCACGGTGATCGGGGCGACGGCCTCGCCGCCGCCGGCGAAGGTGAGGGCGACCAGCAGGTCGTTCCACACCCAGAGGAACTGGAAGATGCCGAACGCGGCGAGTGCCGGGCGCAGCAGCGGCAGCAGCACCTTGAAGAAGATCGACACGTGGCCGGCGCCGTCCACCCGGGCCGCCTCCAGCAGCGTCGACGGCACCTCCCGCATGAAGTTGTGCAGCAGGTAGATGGCCAGCGGCAGGCCGAAGATCGAGTGCGACAGCCAGATCGTCCAGAAGGTGTTCGCCAGGCCCGCGTCCACATAGAGGGTGAGCAGCGGGATCAGCGTGACCTGCAGCGGCACGATCTGCAGGGCGAAGATCACCAGGAACAGGATGTTGCGCCCGGGGAACTTGATCCAGGCGAACGCGTACGCCGCGATGGTCGCCAGCGTCAGCGGGATGATCACCGAGGGGATCGTGATCACCAGCGAGTTGACGAAGTACGCCCCCAGCCCCGCGCCGCTCTCCGAGTCGAGCACGGCCCGGTAGTTGTCCAGGGTCAGCGTCGGGTTGGAGAAGAACGTCCACCAGCCGGTGGTCTTGATCGCCCGCTCCGGCCGGAACGAGGAGACGAGCAGGCCGAAGGTCGGCACCGTCCACAGCACCGCGATGACGATCGCCGCGAGCGAGGCCCAGGGCGAGCTGAGCTTGCGCTTGGCGACGGCGGCGGCGGAGAGGTTCTTCGCGTCGACCGGCACTGCCGTCGCCGGCGGGGTGGTGGTGGTCATAGCGCCTCCGATCGGCGGATCTGCCGGATGTTGTAGACGACGATCGGGATCACCAGCAGGAACAGCAGGACGGCGAGCGCCGCACCGAGCCCCTGGTTGTCGCTGCGGAAGCTCTGGCTGTAGAACTCGTTGGCGATGACGCTGGTGTTGAACTGGCCGCCGGTCATCGTGCGCACGATGTCGAAGACCTTGAGCGTGCCGATGCCGATGGTGGTCAGCACCACCACGACGGCCGGGCGGATCGCCGGCAGGGTGACGAAGCGGAACATGCCCCAGGCCGTCACGCCGTCGAGCCGGGCGGCCTCGACGATGTCGTCGGGGATCGCCTTGATGGCCGCGGACAGCACGGTCATCGCGAAGCCGGCCTGGATCCAGATCATGACCACGATCAGCAGGAACGTGTTCAGCGGGGAGTCCACCAGCCACTGCTGCGGCTTGCCGCCGACCCACACCAGCAGCTGGTTGAGCAGGCCGATCTGCTTCACCCGGCCCTGGTCCGGCCGGTACTCGTAGATGAACTTCCAGATGATCGAGGCGCCCACGAACGAGATGGACATGGGCAGGAAGATCAGTGCCTTGGCGGCGGACTCGAACCTCGACTTGTCGACCAGGATGGCGTAGAGCAGGCCCACCCCGGTGGCCACGAACGGCGTGACCACGACCCAGAACACCGTGTTGCGCAGCACCGTCAGCTGGTCCGCGTCGGTGAAGATCGTCTTGTAGTTGTCCAGGCCGATGAACGCGCTGCCGGCGGCGTCGAAGAACGACTCGTAGATCGTGCGCACACCCGGGTAGACCAGGCCGACCAGCAGCATGAGCAGCGTGGGGGCGAGGTAGGCGTACGCGGTCCAGCGGTCGGCGCGGCGGCCGCGGAACAGCGTGGCGAGGAAGAGGATGATGCCCACGACCGCGGCGAAGAGCAGGATCGCGGCGAGCATCAGCCCGATCTTCGCGGTGTTGGTCTCGGCGGTTAACACGCGACCCGTACCTCCTTGTAGGTGCAAGGGGGCCGGTCACCTCTCGGCGACCGGCCCCGGGGTGGTTCTACCTCACTTGGGCCACGCGTTCTCGATGTTGTCGACGGTGGTCTTGGTGTCCTGTCCGGTCACCCAGCTCGTCGCCTGCTTCCAGAACGCGTTCGAGCCGATGGCGGCCGGCATCTGGTCCGAGCCGTCGAACCGGAAGACCGTGTTCGGGTCTTTCAGGATCGTCGCGGCCAGCTTGTCGATCGGGTTGCTCAGGTTGTTCGGGTCGATGCCCTTGTTGGCGCTGACCCAGCCCTGCGAGACCTTGGCCTTGTTGTTGGCCCAGGTGTCGGTGGACAGGTACGTCTGGAACGCCTTGACCTCGGGCCGGTCGGAGAACGCGAGGTTGAACTCGCCGCCGCCGAGCACCGGCTTGCTGCTGGCGTCCTTGCCGGGCAGGTAGAACGCGAACACGTCGCCGTCCTCGGCCACCTTGACGTCCTTGGGGAAGTTCGCCGCGTAGAAGCTCGCCTGGCGGTGCAACGAGCAGGTGCCCTCGTTGACGATCGGCAGGCCCGCGTCCTGGAACGTGGTGGTGGCGATGCTCTTGACGTCGCCGAGGCCGCCGTTGACGTACTTGTCGTTCTTCAGGTACGCGCCGACCGCGTCCAGGGCCGCCGTGGACTCGGGGCCGTTGAACGGGATCTCGTGGTTGACCCACTTGTCGTAGGTCTCCGGCCCGTACAGCCGGAGCATGAAGTCCTCCATCCAGTCGGTGATCGGCCAGCCCGTGGCCTCACCGCTGGAGATGCCGGCGCACCACGGCTTCTTGCCGTCCGCGGCGATCTTGTCGGAGAGCTGCTTGAGCTCGTCCAGCGTGGTCGGGATCTGGTAGCCCTTCTCCTTGAACTCGCTGGGCGAGTACCAGACCAGGGACTTCACGCTGGCACCGGACGGCGCGGCGTAGAACTTGCCGTTGACCGTCGCGTAGCCCTTCCAGTCCTTGCCCCAGAACTTGTCGACGTTGGCGGCGACCTCGGCCGGCGCCTCGACCGCCTTGCCGGTGGCGACGAGCTGCTTGAGCAGGCCCGGCTGCGGCACGATGGCGAGGTCCGGCGGGTTGCCGGCCTTGGCGCGGACCAGGATCTGGGTCTCGAAGGCCTTGTCGCCCTCGTACTTGATGGTCACACCGGTGCAGTCTTCGAAAGGCTTGTACGAGTCCTTGTACGCCTTGTCCTCCGGCGTGACGATGCCGGTGTAGACCGAGACCGTCTTGCCCTTCAGGTTGCCGTACGAGCTGAACTGCGAGCAGTCGACGGACTGCTTGGCCGTGGAATCGTCGTTCGAGTCGTCACTGCCGCCACAGGCGGCCAGACCGAACACCAGGCCCACGCCGAGCGAGCCGGCGAGGGCGCCGCGCAGGCGCGGACTCCTGGAATGACCGAACATACCTCTCCCTATGTCACATCACGCCGGGGCGTGACAGCACCGTCACCGTTTCCGGTTCCCCCGGCTGTCAGTCAAGAACGGGCAGCCCTCTTTCGCAATGTTTCCGGTTGATCAACCGAGTAACGATTCGGCACCGGAGCAGCGGTGTTCTTAAACGTTTAAGAAAGCTAAAAGTGCTCTTGCGCTGACGGAGAGGTGATATTCAGCGATAGGGATCGATGCGCGCGGTTTCCACGCCCGCAAGATTTTTCAGTGCCCGGTCACGGCAGGGCGGCGCGGAGGGCATATCCGAAGCCACGGTGGGTCACGATCAGCGGCGGTCCTAGCTCCTCGAGCCGGCGCCGCAGCGAGCCGACGTACGCGTCGACGGCGTCCGCGCCGGCGCCGCCGTGCCCGGTGACCGCCTCCAGGAGCTCGACCCGGGGCAGGACCCGGCGCGGGTTGAGCAGGAAGTGGCGCAACAGCTCGGCCTCGGCGGTGCTGAGCTCCACCGGCTCGCCGGCGCGGCGCACCTCCAGGGTCTCCTGATCGAGCTCGACGTCCGCGTGGCGCAGGACCCGGGTGGTCCGGTGGTGCAGGAGGGCCCGGACCCGGGGCAGCAGGACCCCGAGGTCGATCGGCTTGGTGATCCACTCGTCGCCGCCGTACGCCAGCCCCGCCACCAGGTCGGCCCGGGCGTCGCGCGCGGTCAGGAACACCACGCCGGCACCGGAGCCGCCGGCCCGCAGCCGCCGGCACACGTCCATGCCGTCGCCGTCGGGCAGCATGACGTCCATGAGCAGCAGGTCGGGCCGGTGCTCGGTGGCCTTCTCGACGGCCTGGGCGGCGGTTCCCGCGGTGTCCACCGCGAAGCCGTGGAAGGTCAGAACCGTGGACAGCATGTCGACGACGGCCGGCTGGTCGTCGACGACGAGGATGCGAGGACTGGTCATTCGGGCCATGAGACCAGAGCAGGATGAGAATCGCATGAACGTTGTGACCAGCCATCGACAGATGGTGATATGGGGGAACCTGCGCAAAGACGGCGAAGGGAATCCCCGGCATGCGCGCTCACCGCCTCCTCGCCCTGGTCCCGCTCGTCGCTGTCGCCGTTCTCGTCCCCGGCGCGCCCGCATCCGCCGGTGCCGCGGGCGACTACCCCGAGTTCCCGTACGCCCCGACGGCCTACACCGAGCCGTACCGCGGGCAGGTGCACTTCAGCCCGGCCGCGGGCTGGATGAACGACGTCAACGCGCCCCTGTACGCCGACCGCGTGTACCACCTGTTCTTCCAGCACAATCCGCACGGCCTGCAGTGGGACACCATGCACTGGGGGCATGCCGTGAGCCCGGACCTCGTGCACTGGACGCAGCGGCCGATCGCCCTCGAGCCCGGCGTGCACCCCGGCAACCTCTTCTCGGGTGGCGGCGTGGTCGACACCGCGAACACGTCCGGGCTGCGCACCGGCGACCGCGCACCGATCGTGGTCTTCACCGGCACCGACGGCGTGAGCGTCGCGTACAGCAACGACGGCGGGGAGACCTTCCAGGCGTACGACCACGGCCGCAAGGTCATCACCATGCCGGCGGAGAGCCGCGATCCGAAGGTTTTCTGGTACGCGCCGGACCGCCGCTGGGTGATGGTCGTCTGGTCCGGCGCCGGGGGCAACGCCGCACACTTCTACACCTCGCCCGACCTGCTCACGTGGACCTTCGCGAGCCGGTACGCGGCCGGCTGGCTCTTCGAGTGCCCCGACATGTTCCCGCTGCCCGTCGACGGCACCGGCGCCGTCCGGTGGGTGCTCAACGACGCGAGCGGCGAGTACGTCCTCGGCTCCTTCGACGGCACCACGTTCACCGCCGACGCCCCCGAGCCGAAGCGGATGGACGAGGGCGACAACCGCTTCGACGGCAGCATCTACGCCGGGCTGACCTTCAGCAACCTGCCCGGCGGCCGGATCGTGCAGATGGCGTGGATGCCCGGCAACCACGGCAACGTGTGGACCGGCAGCGCCACCTTCCCGGTCGAGCTGGGGCTGCGCAGCTATCCCGACGGCCTGCGCGTGACCCGCACGCCGGTCGCCGAGATCGACTCGCTGCGCGGCGCCGCCATCTCGTGGTCGGACCGGACGGTGTCCGGGGACGGCTCGGGCGACCCGCTGCGCGGCGCGTCGGCCGACGCGTACGAGCTGACGGCCGAGTTCGACACCGCCACCGCGACGGCCTCCCGCTTCGGGTTCCGGCTCGGCGTCCGGCCCGACGGTACGGCCACCCGCGACGTCGCGTACGACCGTGCGGCCGGGACGCTGGACGGCGCCCCGCTCGCCACGGTCGCCGGCCGGATCCGGGTCCGCATGATCGTGGACCGCGGCCAGCTCGAGATCTTCGGCAACGACGGGCGGCTGTCGATCACCCGTACGGTCGCCTTCGACCCGGGCGCGTACGGCCTGAGCGCCTACGCCGAGGGCGGCAGCGTGCACCTCGTGTCGCTGCGGCTGACCCCGCTGCGGCCGGCGTGGGGGAGCGGGGAACCGACCCTGCGCGGCGACGTCGCCGGGCCCTGGCACGCCGCCGGCGGCACCTGGACCGACACCGCCGACGGCAAGCGCGGCGAGGCGTCCGGGGACGGGTTCTACCTCGGCGCGAGCAGCGGCAGCGACTTCACGTACGAGGGCGACGTGCGGCTGGACACCGCCGTCGCGGCGGGGCTGACCTTCCGTGGCCATTACACGCTCACTGTGGACGCCGTGGCCGGTGTCGTGAAGCTCTGGCGTCCCGGGCGCGACATCGCACAGGCCCCGGCGCCGGTGGCCCGTGGCAGGTTCCACCATCTGCGCGTCGTGGCCGAGGGTTCCCGCCTGCGGGGTTACCTCGACCACGCCGCCACGCCGTTGATCGACGCCACCGACGACGCGTACGCCGCGGGCCCGTTCGGCCTCAACGTCTTCCAGGGCAGCGCGGTGCTGCAGAATCCCAGCGCCGCCGCCGCGGGCTGGCAGCAGAACCTGGGCGGCTCCTGGGCCCCGGCGGACGGTGCCTGGACCGCGCCCGGCGACGGCGTGGCGGGCCGCCGTACCGGTGACGGGTTCTACCTGTCGGCGCGCAGCGGCGCCGACTTCACCTACGAGGGCGACCTGCGGGTGGTCTCCGGGCGGGCCGCGGGCCTGACCTTCCGGGCGGCGCCGGGCGCGACCGGCCACTACACCGCCAACGTCGACACCGACGGTTACGTCAAGCTGTGGCGCCCCGGCCGGGACATCGCCACCTTTGCGACCGATGTCGTCCCGGGCCGCACCTACCACCTGCGGGTGGTCGCGAACGGCGACCGGTTCGAGGTCTTCCTGGACGGGCGGGCGGCGCCGGTCATCAGCGCCACGGACGACGCCTACGCCGCCGGTCTGTTCGGGGTCAACGTGTTCGACGGCAGCTGCCTGATCCAGGGCGTGACGCTGCACTGACCGGCCCGCCGGTCAGACGTATCGGCCCGACACATTGATGGTGATGGAACTCGTCCCGGACCTTACCGCCTCGCCGGCTCCGGTGCTGAATCGAGTTGTCCCACGAGACGGAGGAGGGTACGCATGTTCACCGATCATCGGCCCCGGCGCCGGGTACGCCCCGCCCTGGCCGCCGTCGTCCTCGTCGCCGCGCTCGGCCTGCTCGGGGTTCCCGCGTCCGCGGGTCCCCAGGCGGCGCCCGGCGCCGCCCGGTTCAGCCCCCAGGGCACCTACACCGCGGTCTGGAGCCGCGCCGACGCGCTCAAGGTCCGCCCCGACGCCACCAACACCAGCCCGCTGATCCCCGCCACCTTCCCGGTCATGACCGACCAGGTCTGGATCTGGGACACCTGGCCGCTGACCGACCTGACCACCGACGTGGTGACGTACCGGGGCTGGCACGTCATCTTCTCGCTGACCGCGCCCCGGAACATCTTCTTCGGCGACCGGCACTGGCAGGCCCGGATCGGCTACTTCTACTCGCGTGACGCCCGGACGTGGACCTACGGCGGACCGCTGTTCCCGGCCGGTTCGTCCCTCGGTTCGCGCGAGTGGGCCGGCTCGACGGTCCTCGAGGGACGCGACGAGGTCCAGACCTTCTACACCGCGTCCGGCCACGACAACGGCGGCATCGACCCGAACGACCCGCTGCAGCGCCTGGCGACCGCGAGCGGGCGCATCCACGCGAACGCGAGCCGCGTGTGGTTCACCGGCTTCACCAACCACAAGATCATCGCGGAGCCCGACGGGCGGATGTACCAGACGCTGCAGCAGTCGCAGGCCGGCCCGATCATTTACGCCTTCCGCGACCCGTTCGCCTTCCGCAACCCCGCCGACGGCCGTGTCTACGTGCTCTTCGAGGGCAACACCGGCGGCGTGGCCGGCGACTACCGCTGCACCGCACGCGACCTCGGGCCGTTGCCGCCGGGGCACACCGTGCCGGCCGACTCGCGGTTCTACACCGGCAACATCGGCCTGGCCGAGGCCACCAGCCCGGATCTGCGGACCTTCCGGCTGCTGCCGCCCGTGCTCTCCGCCAACTGCGTCAACCAGCAGACCGAGCGGCCGCACCTGGTCTTCCACCGCGGGCAGGTGTACCTGTTCACCATCAGCCACACCTTCACGTACGCGCCCGGGCTGACCGGACCCGACGGCGTCTACGGCTTCGTGTCGCGGACGGTACGCGGCGACTACCGGCCGCTCAACGGCAGCGCCCTGGTGCTCGGCAACCCGGCGAGCCAGCGCCTGCAGCAGTACTCGCACTACGTGATGCCGGACCTGCTCGTGGAGAGCTTCATCGACACGATCTTCACGCAGCCGGGGGAGCAGGCACCCGTCTACGGCGGCACCCTCGCGCCGACGCTGCGCCTGGAGTTCCGCGACGCGAACACGTACATGGTGCAGCAGCTGGGATACGGCTACATTCCCGCGACCCGTACCCCTCCCCGTCCCTAACCCTGCGGCCGCCGGTCGCGGGAGCTCCGTGACCGGCGGCCCGCCAGCCACACCAGCGCACCCACGGCGAACACGGCCAGGCCGGCCAGCACCGAGACGCGCGGCAGGGTGACCGCCAGCAGCAGGCAGCCCGCCAGGCCCACCATGGGCACCGGCCGGCGCGGTGCACCCTCGTCGCGCCGCAGGGTCAGGGCGCAGGCGTTCGCGACCGCGTAGTAGACCAGCACGCCGAACGACGAGAAGCCGATCGCCCCGCGCAGGTCCACCAGCACGACGAGGGCCGCCACCGCCAGGCCGACCGCCACCTCCGCCCGGTGCGGCACCCCGTGCCGGGCGCTGACCGCATCCAGCGCGCCGGGCAGGTGCCGCTCGCGCGCCATGGCGAAGGTCGTCCGGGACACGCCCAGGATGAGGGCCAGCAGGGCACCCAGGGCGGCGAGCGCGGCGCCCACCCGGACCACGCCGGTCAGCCACGAGGCGCCGGCCGCGATCACCGTGTCCGCCAGCGGTGCCGCCGACACGGCCAGCCGCGCCGGGCCCAGGACGGCGAGAACGGCGGCGGCGACGAGGGCGTACAGGACGAGCGTGACGCCCAGGGCGAGCGGCACCGCGCGGGGGATCGTGCGCTGCGGGTCGCGTACCTCCTCGCCCAGGGTGGCGATGCGGGCGTACCCGGCGAAGGCGAAGAACAGCAGCCCGGCGCCCCGCAGCACACCCCATGCGTCGGCGGGGACCGTGCCGCCCCCGGAGGTCGCCCCGGCGGTCAGCCCGGCAGCCACGACGGCGAGCAGCACGGCGATCACGACCGCGACGATGACCCGGGCGGCGCTCATGGACTTCTGCACCCCGGCGAGATTGAGACCGGTCAGCGCGGCGACGGCCGCCACCGCGAACACCTTCTCGTGGCCCGGTGCCACGTACGCGCCGAAGGTCAGCGCCATCGCCGCGCAGGAGGCGGTCTTGCCGACCACGAACCCCCAGCCCGCGAGGAAGCCCCAGAGGTCGCCCAGGCGCTTGCGGCCGTACACATAGGTGCCGCCGGACGACGGATAGATCGCGGCGAGCCGCGCCGAGGAGATCGCATTGCAGTACGCGACCACGCCGGCGATCGCCAGCGCGAGCGGCAGCCACGAACCCGCGGCGGCCGCGGCCGGGGCGAACGCGGCGAACACCCCGGCGCCGATCATCGCGCCGAGTCCCACCACGACCGCGTCCGTCGTGCCCAGCCGCCGCGTCAGTCCGGATGTCACCCCGGGAAATCTACTGGCGGCGGTGCGGTCCGCGTCGTACGGTCGCCCGGACGACGACCTCGGACCCGGGAGACGACATGCGAGAGCTCGGCACGCTCCGGCTGACCCGTCCGCTCCCGTCCTCCGAGGATCTCCTTGTCCTTCCGTACGCTCAATCTCGGCGTCCTGGCACACGTCGACGCCGGTAAGACCAGCCTCACCGAACGCCTGCTGTTCGCGCACGGGGCCATAGCCACGCTCGGCAGCGTCGACGCGGGCACCGCCCGCACCGACAGCGGCGAGCTCGAACGCGAGCGCGGCATCACCATCCGCGCCGCGGTCGCCTCCTTCCGGCTCGGCGCGCTGCGCGTCAATCTCATCGACACCCCGGGGCATCCGGACTTCATCGCCGAGGTGGAGCGGGCGCTCGCGGTGCTCGACGCGGCCGTGCTCGTGGTCTCGGCGGTCGAGGGCGTCCAGGCGCAGACGCGGGTGCTGCTGCGCAGCCTGCGCCGGGCCGGGCTGCCCACGCTGCTGTTCGCCAACAAGATCGACCGGCCGGGCGCGCGGACCGGCGGCCTCGTCGCCGACATCCGGGCGAAGCTGGGCGTGGACGTCGTCGCGATGAACACCGTCCGGGCGGCCGGCACCCCGGCGGCGGCGACCGCGCCGGAGATGTCCCTGGAGGAGCTGCGCCCGCACATCGCGGAGGAGACCTCCGCCGGCCGGCTGCATCCGCTCTTCTTCGGCTCCGCGCTGACCGGGGAGGGCGCCGGCGAGCTGGCCGAGGGCCTCGCCACGCTGCTCCGGCCGCCGCCCCCGGCGGGCGGTGGGCCGCGCGGCGTCGTCTTCGCGGTCGAACGGTCGCCGGACGGCGAGCGCGCCGCGTGGCTGCGGCTCTTCGCCGGGGAGGTGCACGCGCGCCGGCGGCTGCGGCTCACCCGGCCCGGCGGCGTGGTCACCGGCCGGGTCACCGCGCTGACCGTGGCCGGTGGTGGCGACGTCCTGCGGGCCGGCGACATCGGCAAGGTGCGCGGCCTCGGCGGTGTCCGCGTCGGTGACCGGCTCGGCGACGCCGGCCCGGTCGCCGCGGCACACTTCTCGCCGCCCGGTCTCGAGGCCGTGGTCCGGCCGGTGCATCCCGGGCAGGAGGCACGCCTGCACGCCGCGCTGACGGCCCTCGCCGACGAGGATCCGCTGATCCGTGTCCGGCCGGCCGGCGACGGGCTGACCTCCGTCCTGCTGTACGGCGCGGTACAGCGCGAGGTCCTCGCCGAGCGGCTCGCCCGGGAGTTCGGCCTCGAGGCGGTCTTCGGCGACGTCCGGCCGGTGTTCGTCGAACGGCTGTGCGGCACGGGCCACGCGGAGGCGGCGTTCGACAAGCACGGGGCCAGCGAGTTCTGGGCCACGGTCGGCCTGCGGGTCGAGCCGGGGCCGCCCGGATCGGGTCTGCGGTACGCCCGCGAGGTCGAATGGGGCGCGCTGCCACGGGCGTTCCACACGGCCACCGAGGAGGCCGTCCGCGCGGCCCTGGAGCACGGCCCGCACGGCTGGGAGGTGCTCGACTGCGCCGTGACGGTGACGCGTGCGGGGTGGAAATCGCCGCTCTCGACCGCCGCCGACTTCCGCGGGCTGACGCCGATCGTGCTGATGCAGGCGCTGCGGGACGCCGGCACCCGGGTGCACGAGCCCTGCCAGGCGTTCGAGGCGGAGGTGCCGGGCGACACGCTCGGTGCGGTGCTCGGCCGGTTGACCGGCCTCGGCGCGGAGATCTCCGGTTCCGGGCAGCGCGGCCCGTCCTGGATCGTCGAGGGTCAGGTGCCGGCGCGGTCGGCGCAGGCGGTCACCCGGTCGCTGCCCGGTCTGACCCGCGGTGAGGGCGCCTGGTGGACGCGGCCGGGCCGGGACCGCCCGGTCCGCGGGCCGGCGCCGGTCCGCCGGGACCGCTCACCGGTGCGATGAGCGGTCCCGGTACGTCCACGTCGCGCCGCCCAGCGCCGACCCGCGCTGCTGCGGGATCGGCCCGGTGCCGTGCTGCGGCGGTGCCGCGGGTTCACCGTGCTCCAGCCGCGCGGCCAGGTACGCCGCCGCGGCCCGGTCCTCGTCGGTCGGTGCGGCCATGAGCGCGTACATCAGGCCGAGGACGCCGAAGAGCACCGCCACCCCGATGGGGACGAGCATCGCCGTTGCCGAGGCGCCCGACGGGACGGCGTCTCCGGGATGCGGGCGTACGGAGATCGCGGACATGCCGGTGAAGTGCATGCCGTTGACCGCGATGCCCATGATCAGGGCGGCGCCGAAGATCACCGCGGGCTTCCGTACGGTCACGGTCAGCCAGAGCGCGATCGTGGCCGCCACGACGGCGATCACCACCGAGGCGATCACCCTCGTCCGGTCGTACCCGATCTCGCCGTGCAGGTGCATGGCGCGCATGCCCATGTAGTGCATCGCGGCCACGCCGAGCCCGGCCAGCAGGCCGCCGGCGACGATACGCAGCGGACGCGCCCGTTCGCCGCCGAAGACGACCATCATCCCGGCGCCGACCGCCGCGATCGCCAGCAGCGAGCTGGCGGCGGTCAGCGCCGCGTCGTAGCGGATCGGGGTGCCGACGACGCTGAAGCCGAGCATCGCCACGAAGTGCATGGTCCAGATGCCGGTGCCGCCGATGGCGACCGCCGAGAGCGTCAGCCACCAGGCCCGGCCGCCGCCGGTCCGGGCGGCGCGCAGCCGGGTCGCGCAGATCAGCCCCAGCAGCGAACCGAGCACCGACAGCGCGTAGCTGACGGCCGGTGTGACCCATCCGTGCTCGAAGTGATGGATCTCCATGTCCGTGTCCCCCCAAGATCGACGTACCGCTGCATCCTCCCCGCTGAGCTGGGACTTCGCAGAGCGGGAACGGGGGTGGACGGCAGATCGGGCCGTTAGGAGGAGGCGCCGCGGTCCGGAGGACCCAGCCTCCGAGTGGCCAGCCAGGCACCGATTGCGTCGTTCACCTCGGCCGGGCGTTCCAGCATGACCTCGTGGCCCGCCTCGATCGTGACCTCGGTCAGATCGGCGCAGGCGGCACGCATCGGCTCGGCCAGGCGGCTGTGCCGGGTCTCACAGATCGTGTCCCACGCCGCGTGCACGAACAGCACCGGCATGCGCAGCTCCGCAGCGGCGCGGGCGGCGTACGCCGCGTTGGCCTCGTCGTTGAGATACCAGGAGCAGGGCCCGCGGAACCCGTGCGCGGCGAGGCCGGCCACGATCTCGGCGTGGTCGGCGTCGCTGAGCATCGCCCGGTCGCGCGGCAGGGCCGGGGCGCGGTGGGCGTCGCCGAACCAGCCGCCGTTGGCGCGCACCGCGGCGCTGCGGGCCGGCTGCCCCACCACCTCGGGGCGGCTGCGGCGGTACAGCAGCGAGACCGTCGCCGGGACGTCGGCCTCGAAGTCGGCGACCGCCTGGTCGAAGTGCTCGGCGTAGAAGCGGTAGTAGTCCCACTGGCCGTACGGGAACCGGTCCTCGGGGTAGAGCTCCCGGTCCACCAGCGGCACCAGGTTCGCCAGCGTGAACCCCTCCGGCAGGTACGGCACGCACAGGCTCACGACCGCCCGGCAGCGCTCGGGGTGATGGGCGGCGAGCGACCAGGCGACCGGGCTGCCCCAGTCGTGCCCCACCCACACCGCGGGGCGGCCGCCGAGCGAGTCGTGCAGGCGCAGCAGGTCCTCGACGACGTGCTCGACCGCGTACGCCCCGGGGTCGTGCGGCACCTCGGCATCGCCGTATCCCCTCAGGTCGGGGGCCACGCACTCGAAGCCGGCGGCGGTGAAGTGCTCGACCTGCGCGCGCCACACCAGGCCGCGTTCGGGCCAGCCGTGCAGGAAGACCATGAGCGGGCGTTCGTCAGCCATGCCCGGCACGGTATCACCCATGGACATGGTTGACACTGAGTGCCACAAGCGACGTACAGTGAAGCCATGACTCCCGTGGACTACCGCCGCCAGACCACCCTGATCACCGGTGCGAGCTCCGGCATCGGCGCCGAGTTCGCGCGCCGCCTCGCCGCCCGCGGCTCCGGGCTCGTGCTCGTCGCCCGCCGCGCCGCGCGCCTCGAGGCCCTGGCCGCCGAGCTCACCGCCGCGCACGGTGTGCCGGTCGCCGTCGTACCCATGGACCTGAGCCTGCCCGGCGCCGGGCAGAAGCTCGCCGCGGCCGTGGCGGAGCGCGGCCTCACCGTCACCAGCGTGATCAACAACGCCGGGTTCGGCACCTTCGGGCCGTTCCACGGCGAGGACCCGCAGCGCCTCGCGGAGGAGATCGCCGTCGACGTGGCGGCCCTGGTGGACATCAGCCGCGCGTTCATCGAACCGCTGCGGGCGGCCGGCTCCGGGGTGCTCGTCAACGTCGCCAGCGTCGCCGGTTACCAGCCCAGCCCCTCCATGGCCGTGTACGCGGCCACCAAGGCCTTCGTCCTCAGCTTCACCGAGGCGCTCTGGCAGGAGTCGCGCGGCACCGGCCTGCGCGTCCTGGCCCTGTCGCCGGGCGCGACCAGCACCGAGTTCTTCGAGGTCGTGGGAACCGACGCGGCGGACGGTGGCACCCCGCGCCAGACGGTCGCCGAGGTCGTCGACGTCGCGCTGCGGACCCTCGACCGGCGCGACCCGCCACCGAGCGTCATCTCCGGCCGCCGCAACCGCGTGCTGGTGAGCCTCAGCCGCCTGCTGAGCCGCCGCCGCAAGGTCATGGTGATGGGTGCCCTCTTCGCCCGCAACGCCTGAGCCGCAGGCCACCGGCGGGTGCCGTCCAACTGTCGGGACGGCACCCGCCGGTACGGTCGATACGACCGTCTTCCGGTAGTCTTGTGCGCCAGGCCGAGGGGCGCTGCGACGGGGAAGACCCGCCACGCTCGGACTGGAACCACACCGACCAAGGGCGCCTCCGAGATTCCGCGGAGGTGGTCACTGTGTCTGCTACAACCCAGTCTGCAACCGAGTCACTCACATCGCTCATGGCCGAGCGTGTCCTGGTGCTCGACGGCGCGTGGGGCACGATGCTGCAGGGCGCGAAGCTCACCCCCGCCGACTACCGCGGCGACCTCATCGCCGGGGACCACCCGAAGGACGTCACCGGCGACCCCGACCTGCTCAACCTGACCCGGCCGGACGTCATCCTCGACGTCCACCGGCAGTACCTGGCCGCGGGTGCGGACATCACCACGACCAACACCTTCACCGCGACGAGCATCGCGCAGGCCGACTACGGGCTCGAGGGCCTGGTGCGCGAGATGAACGTGCGCGGGGCCCAGCTCGCCCGGCAGGCCGCCGACGAGGCCGGCGGCAAGTTCGTCGCCGGGTCCGTCGGCCCGCTCAACGTGACCCTGTCGCTGTCCCCGCGGGTCGAGGACCCGGCCTACCGTACGACCACCTTCGACAAGGTCAAGGCGGCGTACGCGGAGCAGATCTCGGCGCTCGCCGAGGGCGGTGTCGACCTCCTGCTGGTCGAGACGATCTTCGACACGCTCAACGCCAAGGCCGCCATCGCCGCCGCTCGCGAGGTGGCGCCGCAGCTGCCGCTGTGGATCTCGGTGACCATCGTGGACCTGTCCGGGCGGACCCTGTCCGGGCAGACCGTGGAGGCGTTCTGGCGCTCGATCGAGCGTGCCGAGCCGCTGGTCGTCGGCGTGAACTGCTCGCTGGGCGCGGCCGAGATGCGCCCGCACGTGGTCGAGCTCGCCCGGCTGGCGGGCACGTACGTCGCCTGTCACCCGAACGCCGGACTGCCCAACGCGTTCGGCGGCTACGACCAGACCCCGGCCGAGACCGCGGCACTGATCAGCGAGTTCGCCGGCGAGGGCCTGGTCAACATCGTCGGCGGCTGCTGCGGCACCTCCCCGGCGCACATCGCGGAGATCGCCCGCGTGGTGCGGGGCAGCACCCCGCGTACGGTCGCCGAGCCCGCGCGCACCACCCGGTTCAGCGGCCTCGAGCCGTTCGCGATCGGCCCGGACACCGGCTTCGTCATGATCGGCGAGCGCACCAACGTCACCGGCTCGGCCAAGTTCCGCCGCCTCATCGAGGCCGACGACTACCAGGCCGCCGTGGACGTCGCCCTCGAGCAGGTGCGCGGCGGCGCCAACCTCCTCGACGTCAATATGGACGCCGACCTGCTCGACAGTGAGCGGGCGATGACCACGTTCCTCAACCTCATCGCGACCGAGCCCGAGGTGGCCCGGATCCCGGTGATGATCGACAGTTCGAAGTGGAGCGTGCTCGAGGCCGGCCTCAAGTGCGTGCAGGGCAAGGGCGTGGTCAACTCGATCAGCCTCAAGGAGGGCGAGGAGCCCTTCCTGGCCCAGGCGCGCAAGGTCCGCGACTACGGGGCCGGCGTGGTCGTCATGGCCTTCGACGAGCAGGGCCAGGCGGACACCACCGCCCGCAAGGTCGAGATCTGCGGCCGGGCGTACGACCTGCTCGTGCAGCAGGCGGGGTTCGCGCCCGAGGACATCATCTTCGACCCCAACGTGCTCGCGGTGGCGACCGGCATCGCGGAGCACAACGGCTACGCGAAGGCTTTCATCGACGCGCTTCCGCTGATCAAGGAGCGCTGCCCCGGAGCCCGCACCAGCGGCGGCATCTCCAACTTGTCCTTCGCGTTCCGCGGCAACGACGTGGTCCGCGAGGCCATGCACTCGGCGTTCCTGTTCCACGCCGTCCGCGCCGGGCTCGACATGGGCATCGTCAACGCCGGTCAGCTCGCCGTCTACCAGGACATCCCAGCCGACCTCCTGGAGCTGGTCGAGGACGTTATCTTCGACCGCCGGGAGGACGCCACCGACCGGCTCGTCACCTTCGCCTCGACGGTCACCGGCTCCGGCACCAAGCGGACCGTCGACCTGTCCTGGCGGGAGGCGCCGGTCTCCGAGCGCCTGCAGTACGCCCTGATCCACGGCATCGTCGACTTCGTCGAGCAGGACACCGAGGAGGCCCGGCAGCTGCTCGACCGTCCCCTCGACGTCATCGAAGGCCCGCTGATGGACGGCATGAAGGTGGTCGGCGACCTCTTCGGCTCCGGCAAGATGTTCCTGCCGCAGGTGGTCAAGAGCGCCCGCGTCATGAAGCGCTCGGTGGCCTACCTCGAGCCGTTCATGGAGAAGGAGAAGGCCTCCGGGCGCGGCCAGGGCAAGGTCGTGCTCGCCACCGTCAAGGGCGACGTGCACGACATCGGCAAGAACATCGTCGGCGTGGTCCTGGGCTGCAACAACTACGAGGTCATCGACCTGGGCGTGATGGTGCCGGCCGCGAAGATCCTCGACACCGCGGTCGCCGAGGGCGCGGACGCGGTCGGCCTCTCCGGCCTGATCACCCCGTCGCTGGACGAGATGGTCGCCGTCGGCGCCGAGATGCAGCGCCGCGGGCTCACCCTGCCGCTGCTCATCGGCGGCGCGACCACGTCACGGCAGCACACGGCGGTGCGGATCGCCCCGGCGTACGAGGGCCCCACCGTGCACGTCCTGGACGCCTCGCGGGTGGTCGGCGTGGTCTCCGACCTGCTCGACCCGGGCCGCGCCAAGACGCTCGACGAGGCCAACCGCGCCGAGCAGGAGCGGCTGCGCGTGCAGCACGCGAGCCGGCACAGCCAGCCCCTGCTGACCGTGGAGCAGGCCCGCGCCAACCGCGAGGTCGTCGACTTCGCCGATCTGCCGACGCCGTCCTTCACCGGCGTGCGCACGGTCGAGCCGGCGATCGCGGAGCTCCGCGAGATGATCGACTGGCAGTTCCTCTTCCTCGCCTGGGAGCTCAAGGGCAAGTTCCCGGCGATCCTCGAGCAGCCGGTCGCCCGCGAGCTCTACGACGACGCCAACGCCATGCTCGACAAGATCATCGCTGACGGCTCGTTCCGGGCGCGCGGGGCGTACGCGTTCTGGCCGGCCCACGCCGAGGGTGACGACATCGTGCTGGAGCACGGCGTCCGCTTCCCGATGCTGCGCCAGCAGACGGAGAAGCCCGAGGGCCGC
Organism: Actinoplanes sp. NPDC049681; assembly: GCF_044465265.1. Classification (NCBI taxonomy): domain Bacteria; kingdom Bacillati; phylum Actinomycetota; class Actinomycetes; order Micromonosporales; family Micromonosporaceae; genus Actinoplanes; species Actinoplanes sp. NPDC049681. The sequence goes on along the minus strand of NZ_JBITLP010000008.1, from coordinate 259,651 downwards.
GCCAACCGCTGCCTCGCCGACTACATCGCGCCGGAGGGCGACCACCTCGGTGGCTTCGTCGTCGCGATCCACGGTGCCGAGGAGCTCGCCGCCCGCTACGAGGCCGAGCACGACGACTACCGGGCGATCATGGTCAAGGCGCTGGCCGACCGCCTCGCCGAGGCCTTCGCGGAGCACCTGCACCTGCAGGCGCGCCGGGAGTGGTTCGAGCCGGACGCCGATCCCCAGCTCGAGGACCTGCACGCCGAGCGCTTCCGCGGCATCCGCCCGGCGCTGGGCTACCCGGCCAGCCCCGACCACAGCGAGAAGAAGGACCTCTTCGAGCTGCTCGGCGCCCAGGAGCTCGGCATCGGCCTGACGGAGTCGTACGCGATGACCCCGGCGGCGGCGGTCAGCGGCCTGATCTTCGCCCACCCGCGGTCCCGCTATTTCACGGTGGGCCGGCTCGGCAAGGACCAGATCGCGGACTACGCCGCCCGGCGGGGTCTCGCGGTCGAGGAGGTCGAGCGCTGGCTGCGCCCGAACCTCGCGTACGAGATCGGCTGACGCCGGTTCAGCCGCGGCGGCGCCGTGCCAGGAAGACGGTGCCGCCGGCCACGACGAGCGCGGCGATCAGGACCCAGATCCACCAGGTGCTGGAGCCGCCGGAGTCCTCGGACGTGAGCTGGTTCTGCACGACGGGAGCCGGGCTGTCGGTGGCCGCGCTGGCCGGGGCGCTGGCGGGTGCGCTCGCCGCGGCCGACGTCGTCGCCGACGGCTTCGGGCCCGGCTGGAGCGTGATGAGGGGGGCCGGGTTCTCCGGCTCCTCCTCGCCCTCCTCCTGGATCTCGATCCAGCGCGAGATCTTCCCGTCGCCGTACGTCTCCAGCGTCTTGAAGGACAGCCGCGTCTCGCCGTCGGGCAGCTTGGCGACCTTCACCTTCCACTCCGCGTCGGTGCCTACCTTGAGTGCCTTGCCGCCCACGGTGAAACCGTCGTCCGTACGCGTGAACGTCCATCCGGCCGGGGCCTTGACCAGCGTGACGGCCTCGGGGGCGATGCCCTCGGGCAGCACCACGCGCTCGCTCTTGATGCCGGCCGTGGTGCTCTCCGCCTCGCCGGCGAAGGTGAGCGTCACGTCGCTCGCCCCGGCCTGCTTCTTGTCGGCACTGACCTCGACGTGCGCGGCTGCCGTGCCGGCCAGGGCGAGCACCCCCATTCCCGCGAGGACACTGACCGTCGCCAACCGGAACCCGTTACGCACGCCGAACCACCTTCGTCGAGTAGGACTGCCGGGCCTACAGTCGCACGCCGGCGCCGGAAAGTTCCCGGGAACCCACTAGGGTTTCGCCATGCGACCTCTGCTGGCCGTCGACGCACCGAGCCTGTACTTCCGCGCGTTCCACGGCATCCCCGAGTCCGCCGCCCGGACGGACGCGGGCGAGCCGGTGAACGCGGTCCGTGGCTTCATGGACATGCTGTCCCAGCTGATCCGCACCCGCCGCCCGGGACGCCTGGTGTGCGCCCTGGACGCCGATTGGCGGCCTGCGTGGCGGGTCGCGCTCGTGCCGTCGTACAAGAAGCACCGGGTGGCGCACGGCGATGTCGAGGAGGTTCCCGCGGCGCTGGAGAAGCAGATTCCGGTGCTGCTGCAGGTGCTCGAGGCCGTCGGCATCCCGGCGTTCGGCGTCGGGGGCTACGAGGCCGACGACGTGCTGGGCACGCTGGCGGCGACCCAGCCGGCCCCGGTCGAGGTGGTCTCCGGCGACCGGGACCTGTTCCAGCTCGTCGACGACGTCCGCGGCACCCGCCTGCTCTACTGCGGTCGCGGCGTGGCGAAGCTGGAGGACAGCGACGAGGCGGTGGTCCAGGTCAAGTACGGCGTCCCGGCCCGGTGGTACGCGGACTTCGCGGCGATGCGCGGTGACCCGAGCGACGGCCTGCCGGGCGTGCCCGGCGTGGGGGAGAAGACGGCGGCCCGCCTGATCGCCCGCTACGGGGGCGTCGAGCAGATCGTCGCGGCCCTCGACGACCCGGCCTCGGGCTTCGCGCCGGGCGTGCGCACCAAGCTCGCCGCGGCCAAGGAATACCTGGCTGCGGCGCTGCCGGTGTGCCGGGTGGCGCTGGACGTACCGCTGCCGGAGTTCGATCCGGAGCTGCCCCGGGCGCCGAAGGACGCCGACGCGCTGCTGGCCCTCGCCGAGCGGTGGAACCTCGCGGGATCGGCGCGCCGCCTGGTCGACGCCCTGGCATCTTTTTCCTGACAGGGGCTCGTCGGCGAGGCGAAGATGACGCCAGAACCTAACGGCCGTTAAGCTCGGGGCGTGACGGTCGAACGGATCCTTCCCACCGAAGAGGCGTACGAGTTGCTCGGGCTCACCCGGGAGATCGCGGAGGGCGAGCTCGCCCCCCAGGTCACCCGCCATGAGCAGCAGGGCGAGTTCCCCCGGGAGGTGCTCCGGACCATCGGGCGCGCCGGCCTGCTCGGCCTGCCGTACCCGGAGGCGGACGGCGGGAGCGGGCAGCCGTACGAGGTCTACCTGCAGGTGCTCGAGATCCTCGCGTCGTCCTGGCTGGCCATCGGCGAGGCGGTCAGCGTGCACACCCTGGCGTGCTTCCCGGTGGCGGCGTACGGCACCGAGCGCCAGCGCAAGAGCCTGCCCGACATGCTCGGCGGCGACCTGCTCGGCGCGTACTGCCTGTCCGAGCCCCAGGGTGGCAGCGACGCGGCGGCACTGACCACCCGCGCCGTGCGCGACGCCGACGACTATGTGGTCACCGGCACCAAGGCATGGATCACGCACGCGGGGCACGCCGACTTCTACAACGTCTTCTGCCGCACCGGCGGTCCCGGCCCGGCCGGCATCTCGTGCCTGCTCGCCGACGCCGACACCCCGGGCCTGCTGCCTCAGACCCCGGAGCGCACGATGGGCCTGCGCTCGTCGGCGCCGGCGCAGATCGTCCTCGAGGAGGCGCGGGTCCCGGCGGACCGGCTGGTGGGCGAGGAGGGGATCGGCTTCCGGATCGCGATGCAGGCCCTGGACGCGGGCCGCCTCGGCATCGCGGCGTGCGCGGTCGGTCTGGCCCAGGCGGCCCTGGACTACGCCTGCGCGTACGCGAAGGAACGCACGCAGTTCGGCAAGCCCATCTCGGCCTTCCAGGGGCTGGGGTTCATGCTGGCCGACATGGCGACCCAGATCTCGGCGGCGCGGGCGCTGATGCTGTCGGCGGCGCGGCTCAAGGACGCGGGCCGGCCGTACTCGACGGAGGCCGCCAAGGCCAAGCTGTTCGCCACCGACGTCGCGATGAAGGTGACGACGGACGCGGTGCAGGTGCTGGGCGGGGCCGGGTACGTCAGCGACCACCCGGTGGAGCGCTGGTTCCGGGAGGCGAAGGTGCTGCAGATCGTCGAGGGCACCAATCAGATCCAGCGGCTCGTCATCTCGCGTGCCCTGACCCGCGACTGAGTCCGCCGCCGGCATGACGTTTCCGGCACCAGGGTGGAAACGGGTTCGTTACGGCCCCGGCGCGACCGGTATCTTGACGCGGTGGAAGAGATCGATCGGGCGATCGTGGGCGCCCTGACCGCGGATGGCCGGCTGTCCTACACGGACCTCGCCGAGCGCGTGGGCCTCAGCGTGTCCGCCGTGCACCAGCGTGTCCGCCGCCTCGAGCAGCGTGGCGTGATCAACGGCTATACGGCCAAGGTCTCCTACGAGGCCCTCCAGCTGCCGCTGACCGCCTTCGTGGCGATCCGCCCGTTCGACCCGTCGCAGCCCGACGACGCGCCGGACCGGCTGGCCCACCTGTCCGAGATCGACTCCTGCTACTCGGTGGCGGGGGAGGACTTCTACATGCTTCTGGTACGGGTGGCCAGCCCGGCGGACCTCGAACGGCTCCTGCAGGAGATCCGTACGGCGGCCAACGTCACCACCCGCACGACGGTAGTGCTGAGCACGCCGTACGAGAACCGCCCGCCCCGCATCGCCTCCACCGACTGAACTAGCCTCCTAGGACGCCGAAGAGGGTGTCAGCCCCCGGGCACCTCGTCGTCTCCGGAGCGCGCCGAGGGGATTCGCCCGGCGGCGGAGAGCCGGCGGTGCACCTCGCGCTCGACCAGGACCGGCAGGAAGTCGCGTACGGCCGCGTCCTCGAACGCCGAGAAGGCCTCCGCGACATGGTGGGAGATGACCGCGGCGGGCAGGTCGGGCCACCGCAGGCGCAACGCCTCGGTGACCCGGCCGCGGGCGTCGGGATCCGATGTGGCCTCCGCATCCATGCGTCCACGTAACCGGACGCGGAGAACCCCGGTCAATCACACGGTAGGGGCCCGTCACCGGAACGTGCGACCACGGACGTGGCCGGGCGGCGCCCGTCGCGGTGCCGGAGCCGGGACGGGCGCCCGCGGCCGGCCCGCTGCTCCTCGGGCCGCCCGTCCCGTACGGCTCCGAGCCGACCGGCGCCCCGCTGCTCCGTGGCCGGACCGTCCTGGATCACCCCGCGGCGGGCGATGTCCGGCTGCTTCTTGGCCGGGCCGTCCGGGACCAACCCTCGGCAGGCGATGTCCGGCTGCTCTTTGGCCGGGCCGTCCAGGACGAGCTCGAGCCGTCCGGCGCACCGCCGTGCGGCCTCCGCGGCCTCCGCGGCGATCTGCCGCCGCTGGCCGAGCCCGGTCGGCCGCGCCGCGGCGAGCTCCCGCCGGATTGCCTGCAGTTCGGCCAGGTGGGTGTCCAGGATGGAAAGGACCTCGCCGTGCATGTCTGCCACCTCGACCCGTACGCGCTGTGTTGGACCGGTTGCACATCGTCAGAATGCGGGCAGCGTATGCGGCAATTGAGACGTAACTATTGCGGCGGCATTACCGGGGTGCCGTCTGCCAGGGACGAGACGCCGGTCGGACACTCTTCATCCTAGGATGCCCGAGAGGGTGTGCGGCAGGTCTAGCCTGAGCGCCATGGAGAAGGACGAGGCGGCGGAGAAGACCCGTGACGACTACCGGCGGCTGCCGCCGCGGATCACCCCGGAGGAGATGACCCCGCTGCAGCCGGTGCAGCATGCGGTGGACGATCCGACGAACGGCGACGACGACCAGTGGCACGTCCGCCGCGGCTGGACGGCCTGAGTCAGCCCGGCAGGAACGCCCGGGCGCACTCGGTGACGTACGGAAGCTCGAAGACGTCCCGGCCGGCCAGGTCGGGATGGGCCTCGGTGAGGTCGCGTACCCGGTCGAGCAGCGCCTGACGTTCGCCGGCGGGCAGCAGGATCACGTAACTGCGGGAGGCCACGAGGTCGAGCAGCTGGTCGGGGCCGAGCCGGTGGGTCCAGCGGAAGAGGCGGTGCTCGACCGGCCCGAACGGCGGCCCCACGTCGATGTTCCGGTGCTCCTCGGGGGAGTGCATGAGCTCGCCGAGGCACCGGACCCAGTCGCTGGTCTCGTCGCGCAGGTTCCAGATGAGGCCGATGCGGCCGCCGGGGGAGAGGACCCGGGCCGCTTCGGGTACGGCACGGGCGACGTCGACCCAGTGCCACGCCTGGGCGCAGACGACGGCGTCGGCGCTGCGGTCGGGCAGCGGCAGGGCCTCGGCGGTGCCCACGTGTGCCGGTACGTCCGGGAGGGCCCGCCGGAGCTCGGTGAGCATGCCCTCGGAGGGGTCGACGGCGGTGACGGGCAGTCCGCGGGCGGCGATCTGCCGGGTGAGCTTGCCCGTGCCGGCGCCGAGGTCGACCACCCGGGGTTCGCCTGGTGGCAGGAGCCAGTCGAGCGCCTCGGCCGGATATCCGGGCCGGCCGCGTTCGTAGGTGGCGGCGGCGGATCCGAAGGAGCCGGCTTGCGCGGCACGGTCGATCATGCGTCCATCCTGTCACCGGATATATCTCAGGATCCTAGGATGCTCTACGCGGTGTGCGCCCGGGCACCGGGCGCACGGTTTCAATGAGGAGCCCTTCGGGCACTGCATTCACCGACAAGAACAAAAAGGGTTCGAGTCGATGAGAGGTTGATGATGAGCTTCACGGACAAGGCCAAGAACAAGGCCGAAGAGCTGGCCGGCAAGGCGAAGCAGGGCATCGGCGACGCCACGGACAACGAGCGGCTCATCGCGGAGGGCCAGGCGCAGGAGACTTCCGCGCACGCGAAGCAGGCGGGCGAGCACGTCAAGGACGCCGGCCGCGACGTGCGCGACGCGTTCAGCTGAGCCGTACAACGAAAAGGGCCCCGGGATCTCGCCCGGGGCCCTTTCTCGTTACTCGGCGATCTGCTTGCGCCACCAGTCCTGGCCGGACTCGGGCAGCGTGTCGATCGGGTCGTAGTACGCGTACAGCTTGTTGAGCGCCTCGGGGTCCTCGGCCTCGATGGAGGTGCGGTAGTTCTTGGTCCAGTACGAGATGCCGTGCTCGCGGTCGTACTCGTTGACCATGTGCACCCAGCGCTTGCCGACGAAGGGGACGTCGCAGACGATGCGCGGGGTGGCGTAGCCGGGCAGGTAGCCCATGATGTCGTGCTGCAGCTGCTGGGCGTACCAGACGGGGACGCGCCAGTGCTCGGCGTTGGGGATCATGTCGCACATGTAGAAGTAGTACGGCAGGATGCCGGCCTCGCCCTGCAGCCCGAAGCAGAGGTCGAGCAGGTCGGTGCTGGTGGCGTTGACGCCGCGCATGAGCACGCCCTGGTTGCGGACGTCGCGGACGCCGACCTCGATGAGGGTGCGGGCGGCGCGGGCGACGATCGGCGTCAGCGAGTTGACGTGGTTGACGTGGGTGTGGACCGCGAGGTTGACGCCGCGGCGTTCGGCGGTGATGGCGACGCGGTGCAGGCCCTCGACGACGTCGGGCTGCAGCCAGTGCTGGGGCAGGCCCATGAGGGCCTTGGTGGCGAGGCGGATGTCGCGCACGGTGGGCACGGACAGCAGGCCCATCAGGTACGTCTCGAGCTGCTTCCAGGGCACGTTGGCGACGTCGCCGCCGGAGACGACCACGTCGCGGACGCCGGGGTGGGCCTTGAGGTAGGCCAGGTGGGCGTCGTAGCGGTCGACGGGCTTGAGGGTGAGCTTGAGCTTGTCGACGGCGGGGGTGCTGTTGCCGACGAGGTCCATGCGGGTGCAGTGGCCGCAGTACTGCGGGCAGGTGCTGAGCAGCTCGGCGAGGACCTTGGTGGGGTAGCGGTGGGTGAGGCCTTCGGCGACCCACATGTCGTGCTCGTGGAGGCTGTCGCGGGTGGCGTGCGGGTGCGACGGCCAGTCGAGGTGGCGGTCGCTCGCGACCGGGAGCATGTAGCGCCGGATCGGGTCTGCGTAGAACGACTCCGTGTCCGGGGTGCGGTCCGGCACCATGGTGTTGAGCATCTGCGGCGGGATGAGCATCGACATGGTGGCGAGGCGCTGCATGTCGGTTTCGAGGTCGGCGTAGAACGCCTCGTCGAGCAGGTCGCCCATGACGGCGCGCAGTTGCTTGATGTTCTTGACGCAGTTGACGCGCTGCCACTGGGCGGATTCCCACTGGGCGGTGGTGATGTCGCGCCAGCCGGGGAAGCGGGTCCAGTCGGGCTCGACGAGGGGGCGACGCCGGTATTCGTACGGCTGGCCGGCAGTGGTGTCCGGGGTCGCATCCAGCTGCGGCAACGGTGCCTCCTGGGGTCGGGGTGTGATCAGAGTCGACGATACTGGAGAATCTCCGGTCTAGAAACCGTCGGCCCGGAGGATTTACGGTGTACCGGCGATCTGGCAGCTTGTTTCTCGTGAGGATGGTGGGTATGGCGTTCGCGGTGGGGCTGTCTCGGGTCGTGGAGCCGGCAGGTGTGCTGCCGCAGGCGGCGTGGAAGCTGGACGCGCGTCCGGAGATCGGGCCGGACGAGGTGCGCATCCGGGTGGAGCGGTTGAACCTGGACGCAGCCAGTTATCGGCAGCTGGCCGGCAAACATGACGGTGACGGCGCTGCGGTGCGGGCCGAGGTGCTGGAGATCGTGCGGACGCGCGGCAAGATGCACAACCCGGTCACCGGGTCGGGCGGGATGCTGATCGGCGTCGTGGACGAGGTGGGCCCGGAGTCGCCGTTGCCGCTCAAGGCCGGTGACCGGGTCGCGACGCTGGTGTCGCTGACGCTGACGCCGCTGGTGATCGACGACGGTCTGGAGCGCTGGGACGGTCTCGGCGAGCAGGTGCCGGCGTCCGGGCATGCGATTCTGTTCGGCCGGTCGGTGGTGGCGGTGCTGCCGGACGATCTGGCGCCGGAGCTGGCGCTGGCCGTGTTCGACGTGTGCGGGGCGCCGGCGTTGACGGACCGGGTGGTGCGGGGTTACGCGGATTCGGGCGTACCGGTGTCGGTGGCGGTGCTGGGTGGTGCCGGTAAGAGCGGGTCGCTGGCGTTGACGGCGGCGCGGCTGGCGGGTGCCCGTACCGTCGGTGTGGTGGTGTCGGACGCCGAGCGGGAGTCCCTGACGGCGGCGGGCCTGGCCGACCACGTCGCGGTGGCCGACGCGCGGGATCCGGTGGCGGTGTCGTCGGCGGTGGTGGAGGCGCTGGGTGTGCCGGCGACGGTGACGGTGGTGTGCGTGGACGTGCCGGGCTGTGAGCACGGGGCGATCCTGTCGACGGCCGACGGCGGCACGGTGATCTTCTTCTCGATGGCGACGAGTTTCTCGGCGGCCGCGCTGGGCGCCGAAGGCCTGGCGGCGGACGTGACGATGCTGGTGGGCAACGGGTACGTGCCGGGCCACGCGGAGTTCGCGCTCGATGTGGTGCGGCGCACTCCTGCGGTGCGGGCGTTGTTCGAGGCGCGGGTTTCGGCACACTGACGGTCATGACTTCCCCAACGGTGCTCTACACCCAGGGCCGGTTCTATTCGGCGGCGGATCCGAGGGCCACGGCGATGCTGGTGCGTGACGGCCGGATCGCGTGGCTCGGTGCGGCGGCGGATGCGCCGGCGGCCGATGCCGTGGTGGACCTGGGCGGCGGCCTGGTGACGCCGGCGTTCGTGGACGCGCACCTGCATGCCACCGACACGGGGCTGGCCGCGGACGGGCTGGACCTGTCGGGTGTGCGCTCGGCGCCGGAGCTGCTGGCGGCGGTGGCGGCGTTCGCCGGTGGGCGCGCGCCGGACGCGGTGGTGCACGGGCACGGGTGGGACGAGTCGACGTGGGTGGAGCAGACCCCGCCGGACGCCGATGAGCTGGAGCGGGTGGCCGGCGGCCGGCGGGTGTACCTGTCGCAGGCGTCGGTGCATTCGGCGCTGGCGTCGCGGTCGTTGCTGGCGGCGTGTCCCGGCATCGAGGGGGTGTCGGGCTTCGCGGCGTCGGGCTGGGTGCGCGAGCAGGCCCATCATGCGGTGCGGGCGGTGGCGCTGGGCTCGTTGACGGCGGCGCAGCGGGAGGCCGCGCAGCGCTCGGCGTTGCGGCTGGCGGCGTCGCGCGGGGTGGCGGCGGTGCACGAGTGCGCCGGTCCGGGCACGTCGAGCGAGCAGGATTTCGCGTCGGTGCTGGCGTTGTCGGGCCGGGGCCTGCCGCGGGTGTTCGGCTACTGGGGTGAGCTGGGCGGCGCGCAGCGGGCGAAGGATCTGGGCGCGGTGGGTGCGGCCGGTGACCTGTACGCGGACGGGGCGCTGGGTTCGCGGACGGCGTCGGTGCGCAGCCCGTACGCGGACGGTGCGGGGTGCGGTGAGGCGTTCGTGTCGGCGGAGCAGGCCGGGGCGCATCTGCTGGAGTGCATCGAGCTGGGTGTGCAGGGTGGGTTCCACGCGATCGGGGACGCGGCGATCGAGAGCGTGCTGGAGGGCTTCGCGATCGCGGCGAAGGAGGTCGGCGTGGACCGGGTGCGCGAGGGCCGGCACCGCATCGAGCACGTGGAGCTGGCGGACAAGCCGATGATCGCCCGGATGGTCGAGTTCGGCGTGGTCGCCAGCGTGCAGCCGGTGTTCGACGCACTCTGGGGTGGCACCGACCGGATGTACGCGCAGCGGCTGGGTGTGGAACGGGCCTTGGCGTCGAACCCGATCGGGGCGATGTACGCGACGGGGGTGACGCTGGCGTTCGGATCGGATTCGCCGGTGACGCCGCTGGATCCGTGGGCGGCGGTGGTCGCGGCGGCGGCGCCGCGCAATCCGGTGTACCGGATGAGTGTGCGGGCGGCGTTCGGTGCGTCGACCCGCGGTGGCTGGCGGGCCGCGGGCGTGGACGACGCGGGGGTGCTGGCGCCGGGGGCGCAGGCGACGTTCGCGGTGTGGGACACGCCGGCGGGTCTGGACGGGGGGCTGCCGGCGTTGCTGCCGGGGGTCGAGGGAGAGGTGCCGGCGCGGCCGGTGTGCCGCCGGACGGTGTTGTCCGGCGAGACCATCTACGAGGAGTGACAGTGCGGAAGCTGGGTCTGGACCCGGAGGTCGTGCGGCGGGCGAGGGAGCTCGCCGCACGGGCGGGGCAGCCGGTCGTCGACCTGGCGCGGTCGCACACGACCGTGTCGGTGGAGCGGGCGGTGCTGCGCCTGGCAGGGGTGCGTGGTGCGGACTCCGACGGGATCCCGTGGGTGAACCGGCTGGTGGACGCGGTGCGCGCGGACGTCGGGCTGGGTCACGGGGTGGCGGTGCCGGTGTTCCACGCCCTCGCGGCCGAGGGTCTGGACGATGTGACGGTGCTGGCGCAGAAGGCGGCGGCGGGTGCCGTGCGGTTCGCCGTACCGGAGAAGAAGGCCGAGGTGACGGCGGCCCGGCGGGCGGCGCGGCGGGCGACCAACGCGGGCCTGAAGGTGGTGGACAAGCGCCGGGCCGAGCGGGAGCGGCTGATCAAGCGGTGGGGTGACGCGCCGCGGCGGCCGTGGATCTATCTGATCGTGGCGACCGGTGACATCTACGAGGACATCCCGCAGGCGCAGGCGGCGGCGCGAGCCGGCGCGGACGTGATCGCGGTGATCCGCTCGACCGGGCAGTCGCTGCTGGACTACGTGCCGGAGGGTGCGACCCGGGAGGGTTTCGCCGGTACGTACGCGACGCAGGAGAACTTCCGGCTGATGCGGGCGGCGCTGGACGAGACGTCGAAGGAGCTGGGCCGCTACGTGCGGCTGACGAACTACGCCTCGGGTCTGTGCATGCCGGAGATCGCGGCGCTGGCGGGCCTGGAGCGGCTCGACATGATGCTCAACGACTCGATGTACGGGATCCTGTTCCGCGACATCAACCCGATCCGCACGTTCGTGGATCAGCGGTTCTCGCGGCAGGTGCACGCGCGGGCCGGGATCATCATCAACACCGGTGAGGACAACTACCTGACGACGGCGGATGCGGTCGAGGCGGCGCACACGGTGACGGTGTCGCAGCTGCTGAACGAGTTCTTCGCGCACGAGGCGGGGCTGGCGGACTGGCAGCTGGGCCTCGGGCACGCGTTCGAGATCAATCCGGAGCTGCCGGAGTCGTTCCGCTTGGAGCTGGCGCACGCGCTGCTGGCGCGGGAGCTGTTCCCTGACGCCCCGCTGAAGTGGATGCCGCCGACCAAGCACATGACCGGTGACGTGTTCCGCGGCAACCTGCTGGACGGCTTCTTCAACCTGGTGGGTGCGCTGACCGGGCAGGGGATCCTGCTGGTGGGGATGATGACCGAGGCGGTGGTGACGCCGTGGCTGTCCGACCGTGACATCGCCCTGCAGAACGTGCGGTACGTGCTCAACGGCGCCGGGAACCTGCACGAGGACTTCGTGCCGGCGCCGGGCGGGTTCATCCAGCAGCGGGCGCACGCGGTGCTCGGTGAGGCGGTGGAGCTGCTGGAGCGGGTCGTCGACGACGGGATGCTCAACGCGATCGCCGACGGCACGTTCGGGATCATGAAGCGGCCCGCGGACCGGGGCAAGGGCCTCGACGGCGTCGCGAAGCACGAGCCCGGCTACTACAACCCGGTGACGGAGGCCCTGGAGTCATGAGCATCGTCCGGCCCTACGGGGACACCACGGGTGACGGCATGGTGCAGGTGTCGTTCACGCTGCCGCTGGTGCACGACAAGCGCGCCGAGGGCGCCGCGATCCAGCTGGCGAACAAGATGGGCATGGACCCGGCGATGCTGGTGCACGCCAAGCCGATGGGCGAGGGGTTCACGTTCTTCGTCGTCTACGGCAAGGTCAACCACCTGGTCGACACCGACAAGGTGCAGATCGTCGAGCGGGACTTCCCGCTGCTGGGTGCCAAGGAGATCAACGCGGTCATCAAGCGCAAGCTGCGGCGGCGGCTCAACGTCGTCGGGGCGTGCATCGGTACGGACGCGCACACGGTCGGCATCGACGCGATCCTGAACCTCAAGGGCATCGCGGGGGAGAAGGGCCTGGAGTCGTACCGGGAGCTGTCCGTGACGAACATGGGCGCGCAGGTGTCGGTGCCGGATCTGGTGGAGACGGCGAAGGCGCAGAAGGCCGACGCGGTGCTGGTGTCTCAGGTGGTGACCCAGCGCGACGCGCATCTGCTGAACACGCGGGCGATGTCGGCGGCGTTCCGGGAGGCGTTGCCGGAGGGCAAGCGGCCGCTGCTGATCGTGGGCGGGCCGCGCTTCGACGAGTTGATGGCCGGGGAGCTCGGCGTCGACCGGATCTTCTCCCGGGGTACGACGCCCCGGGAGGTCGCCTCGTACCTCGTCCACGCGCTTGTCGCCCGTCCAACCCCCCCGCCACCACCCAAAAACGGACTGAAGGCCATCTCATGATCACTGTGAAGCATCGCCGTTACGTGCCGTACGCGCACGCGCACTACGCGGGGAACCTGGTCGACGGGGCGTACTCGCTGGGCCTGTTCGGGGACGTGGCGACCGAGGTGTGCATCCAGCTGGACGGTGACGAGGGGTTGTTCGCCTCGTACGACGACGTGCAGTTCAAGGCGCCGGTGCAGGCCGGTGACGTGCTCGAGGTGACCGCGACGGTGGTCAAGATGGGCACCCGGTCGCGGAAGATCGAGTTCACGTCGACGGTGGTGTGCCGCGGCACGGGCGGTTCGGCGGCTTCCGTTCTGGACGAACCCATCGTGGCGGTGACCGCTACGGGCACGGTGGTCGTGCCGCCGAAGTCTTGAGCACGGCCGTCTGCGTCGACGTCGGATCCACGTACACCAAGGCGCTGCGGGTCGATCTGGGCACCGGCCGGGTGCTGGGGCGCGCGGAGGTGCCGACGACGTCGGGCACGGACGTGCTGACCGGTCTCGACGAGGCGGTCGAGGTGGCCGGGGGCGGCGATGAGCTGTACGTGTGCTCGTCGGCCGGCGGCGGGCTGCGCCTGGCGGTCGTCGGCTACGAGTCGCTGGTCACGGCCGAGGCCGGGCACCGGGTGGGCCTGTCGGCGGGGGCGCAGGTGGTGCACGTGGCGTCGGGCCTGCTGGACGGGCGGGCGGTGGCGGCGCTGCGGGCGGCGCGTCCGGATGTGATCCTGCTCGTCGGCGGCACCGACGGCGGTGACGAGGCGACGCTGCGGCACAACGCGGGCCGGCTGGCGACGTCGCGGATGCGGGTGCCGGTGGTGGTGGCGGGCAACGCGGACGCCCGGCCGGACGCGGCGCGGGTGCTGACCGACCGGGGCGTGCAAGTGACCGTGACCGGTAACGTGCTGCCGCGCATCGGGGTGCTGGATCCGGGCCCGGCGCGCTCGGCGATCCGGGAGATGTTCCTGCGGCACGTCATCGGCGGCAAGAAGCTGTCGAAGGGCCGGCGGTTCGCGTCGCTGGTGCGGTGCGCGACCCCGGACGCGGTGCTGGCCGGGGTGTCGCTGCTGGCCGACGAGACCGCCGCCGGGGTGCTGGTCGTCGACGTGGGCGGCGCGACGACGGACGTGTACTCGGCGTTGCTGCCCGACGGGGAGATGGAACACGGCCCGCAGCGCGACGTGGCCGGGACGCTGTGGCGCTCGCGCACCGTCGAGGGTGACCTGGGGGTCGGGGTGGGCTCCGCGGGTGTGGTCGCCGCCGCGGCGACGGAGAAACTCCCCGAGCCGGACATCTCGGGCGGCCGGCCGTACGACGTGGTGACGGACCGGGCGCTCGCCTCGACGGCGGCGATGATCGCGCTGCGCCGGCACGCGCGCGGCCACTCGCCGGGGCCCGGACTGCCCCGCACCGGCGGCCGTGACCTGCGCGACGTGCGGCTGGTGGTCGGCTCCGGCGGGGTGCTGCGCCACGGCGGCGGCGCGGAGGTCCTCGACGCGGTTCTGAGTGACACGGCCGGTGGCTGGGCGGCGCCGCGGCAGGTGCGCCGGGCCGTCGACACCGAGTACGTGCTGGCCGCCGCGGGACTGCTCGCCGATGATCACCCGGCGGCCGCCGCGGCTCTGGTCAACAGTCTGTGACGGGCGTCCGCCGGGTGGGGGACACGCCGAGGAATGCGACACGCCCACGTGTGCGGGACGCGGTTGACAAGGCGCCGGGGGTGCGACGTACCGTCGACGGGTCCTTTTCCGGGAAGCGGCTGTTGTTCGCTTCGTTCCTTCGCTCACTGGCCACGCGCCGAGACCCGAACGTCGCGCGTACGCCAGGTCCAGGGGGTGGGGGTCGGCGGGGCGGCGCGGACCTGTCGCGCCCTTCCGGTGCGGGTCGGGGATGGAGCACGGCCAGTAGACAACGGCACGACGCGGGCAGCCAGCCTGCGGCGGGTCGGTCCGAAGGTCGCGCGACATCGTTCGGCGTACCGGCCCGGGAACGGATCTCTGGGAGCAATCGGAGCGTGGTCTGCGGGCCACGCTCCGATTTCCCTGCTGCACGTCCTGACCCGCCCTTCCCGGCGCGATAGTTTCGTGATCCCTGCCAGGTAGCCTTCCGCGGGTGAATTTGTTGACGCTTCAGCCGACACCGGCCCCGACGGCCGCCGACGCGGCCCTGCCGCGCGGGCCCCGGCCGCTGCCGCTGTGGGTGTCGGTCGTGCTGGCGTTCGCCGCCGGCGCCGGGCTGCTGGTGTCCTTCCCGCCCTACGGTCTGTGGTGGCTGGCCCCCGTGTCGGTGGCATTGCTGACCGCGGCCGCGCACCGGCGGCGGCTGCGCGCCGGCCTCGGCGTCGGCATGATCGCCGGGCTGGTGCTGTTCGTGCCGCTGCTGGACTGGACCCGCATCGCCGCCGGCTGGCTGCCCTGGATGCTGCTGTCGTCCGCCCAGGCCGGCTACCTGGCGCTGCTGGGAATGGCGACGGCGTGGCTGTCGCCGCTGGCCGACCGGGTACGCGCGGCGTGGCCGCTGCTGATCGGGCTGCTGTGGGTCGGCCAGGAGGCGCTGCGCGACCGGGCGCCGTTCGGGGGATTCCCGTGGGGCAGGCTGGCGTTCGCTCAGGACGACGCGCCGGCGCTGCGGCTGGCGGTGCTCGGCGGCGCCCCGCTGGTGACGTTCGCCGTCGCGGCGGCCGGTGGGGCCCTGGCAGCGCTGGCGTGGCGCAGCTGGCGGCCGCGCACGTGGCCGCCGGCGGCCGGGTTCGCGGTGGTGCTGGCGGCGCTGGTGGCCGGTCCGGCGTTCGTGCCGACGGCCGCGCCGGCCGGGCAGATCCGTACGGTCGCGGTGGTGCAGGGCAACGTGCCCCGCCTCGGGCTGGACTTCAACGCCCAGCGCGCGGCGGTGCTGCTCAACCACGTGCACGCCACGCAGCGGCTGGCCGAGGAGGTGCGCCTGGGCCGCAAGCCGCGCCCGGAGCTGGTGATCTGGCCGGAGAATTCCAGCGACATCGATCCGCTGCGCAACCAGGACGCGGCGCAGCAGATCGCCGCCGCGGCCGATGCCATCGGCGTGCCGATCCTGGTCGGCGCGGTGCTGCGCGGCGACGTGCCGGGGGAGATCCGCAACGCCGGGATCCTGTGGATGCCGGTCACCGGCCCCGACGTGGACCAGGCGTACGTGAAACGGCATCCCGTCCCGTTCGCCGAGTACATGCCGCTGCGCCCGATCGCGCGCGTGGTGTCCGACAAGGTGGACCTGGTGCAGAACATGGTCGCCGGCACCACCCCCGGCGTGGTGCGCACCCCGGCCACGACCGTCGGCGACGTCATCTGCTTCGAGGTCGCGTACGACGGCATCGTGCGCGACACTGTGACCGGCGGAGCGCAGATCCTGGCCGTGCAGACGAACAACGCGACCTTCAACGAGGCCGAGGCGCGCCAGCAGCTGGCGATGGTGCGGCTGCGTGCCGTCGAGCACGGACGCGAGGCGCTGATGGCATCGACGGTGGGGGTGTCCGCGTTCGTCGGCACCGACGGCCGGGTGTATTCCGCCACCGGCTTCAATGTGGACGCCGTGATCCTGCATGACATGCACGTCGGTGGACCGCGTACGCTGGCCACTCGTTTGGGACAGTGGCCGGAGCTCGCGGCGGTCGCCCTGGTCCTGCTGGCCCTGGCCGGCGCGGCACCGCTGCGGCGGCGCCGCAGGACCGGCGGCGACACCGTGGCAGAGGGAAAGACGGAGGTACGGTGAGCGACACGAACCCGACGGCAGCGGGCTCGGAGGGATATCCGGGCATCGGCCGTGTGCTCGTGGTCATCCCGACCTACAACGAGGCGGACAACGTCCGGCTGATCACCGACCGGGTACGCCGCGCCGTGCCGGCGGTGGACATCCTCGTGGCCGACGACAACTCCCCGGACGGCACCGGCGCCATCGCCGACGAGATCTCCGCCGCCGACGACCACGTGTTCGTGCTGCACCGGGCCGGCAAGGAAGGCCTCGGGGCGGCGTACGTCGCCGGGTTCGCGTGGGCCAAGGACAAGGGCTACGACGCGGTCGTGGAGATGGACGCGGACGGTTCGCACGCCCCCGAGGAACTGCCGAAGCTGCTCGACGCGCTGCGCGAGGCCGACGCCGTGCTGGGCACCCGCTACATCCCCGGCGGCAGCGTGCACAACTGGCCGCTGCACCGGCTGCTGCTCAGCCGCGGCGGCAACATCTACATCCGCATGGCGCTGGGCATGCCGTTCAAGGACGCGACCGGCGGCTACCGGGCGTACAGGATGCCGGTCCTCGACGCGATCGACGTGTCGACGGTGGCGTCGCAGGGCTACTCGTTCCAGGTCGAGCTGGCCTGGCGCACGTACCGGCACGGTTTCCGGATGGTCGAGGTGCCGATCACGTTCACCGAGCGCGAACACGGCGTCAGCAAGATGAGCGGCAACATCTTCAAGGAACAGCTGCTCAGGGTCACCGTGTGGGGCGCCTCCGCCCGCAAGGACGCCCTGCTGAACAAGCTCGGCCGCAAGCCGCGGCAGCCGTCGACCTGGCCGTGATCGCGTAGCCGCGTCATGCTGGACGGGCCGGTACACGCGGAAGGGTGACAAACATGCGTCGAAGCCTGGCTCTGCTTCCGCTGGGACTGCTGCTGCTCGCCGTCGCCGAGATCGCGGTGTTCGCCGCGGTCGCGCACGCGCTGGGCGCGCTCTGGGCGGTGCTGCTCGTCGGCCTGTCCAGCATCGCCGGGCTGGCGCTGCTGCGCCGTGAGGGCATCCGCGGCTGGCGCTCGTTCCGTTCCGCCGCCGAGGCCGGGCGCCCGCCCGGCCACCAGGTCAGCAACTCGCTCGTCGGCCTGCTCGGCGCGCTGCTGCTCGCCCTGCCCGGTTTCGTCTCCGGCGTCGCCGGGCTGCTGCTGATCGTGCCGCCGGTCCGCCCGCTGGCCCGGCGCGCGGTGGAACGCTTCGCCGAGCGCCGGCTGTCCGCGGCGGTCGCCGGTGACCTGTTCGGCCCGCGGCGCGTACGGGTGCGCATGTCCGACCCGGTCGGCGAGCCCGCCCCGGCGCCGGCCGCGCCGGTCGCCGAGGTCACCCCGGGGCCGGTCGTCTCCGGCGAGGTCGTCGAGGGTGAGATCGTCCGCTGAGCGCAGCAAATCGCCGTCCCGCCCTGACGGGCGGAACGGCGATCGGGTTGCTGCGGGTCAGCGGCCGCGGCGGGTGCGAACCTCCTGGAGCCGTTCGTTGAGGATGTCCTCCAGCTCCGAGATCGACCGCCGCTCGAGCAGCATGTCCCAGTGGGTACGCGGCGGCTTCGCCTTCTTCTGCTCCGGCTCGTTGCCGTCGACCAGTCGCGCGACGCTGCCGTCGAACTTGCATTCCCAGGTGATCGGCACCTCGGCGTCGACGGCGAACGGCACCTCGAACTGGTGACCCTTCACGCACAGGTACTCGCGGGTCTGCCGGGGCGCCAGCTCCGTGTTGCGGTCGGACTCGTAGCTGACTGCGCCAAGTCGGCTGCCGCGCAGCATGCGTTCGCCCATGATCGGCTTTCCCCTCGCTCGTGGTGCTACTTGCCGTTGGTGTAACGAAACGGACGGTCGCGCGATTCCTCGGCGACGGCCGTATGTCGACGGTGTTAACGCTCCGAGCGTAACCGGCAGGGTCCCCTATCGGCCGACTCAGCCCCGTCCTGAAGTGGACCTTGGTCCACTTTACGGGATATTGCGTGATCTACGGATAGTGCGATGTCGGTCACTCGGGCGGATAGTCCCGGGCTGTCAATCCACGGGCTGGTCATCCACAGACTGGTCATCCACAGACTGGTCATCCACGGGCTGGGTGTCGGCCACCGGCCCCCTCAGAATACCGCCCAAGGCCCGAGGGCGCCCGTTTCGCCGTCCTCACCGGCCGGCGCCCAGGGCGGCCAGCGCCGACGCCAGATCGCTGACCTGAGCCGAGAGCTGCGCCACCCGGTCGTGCGCGGCGTCCGCGTCCGAGCGGGCGGCCTGCAGCCGGGTGCGCGCCTCGCCCGCGTCGCGCTCGGCGGCCTCCCGCACGGCCGCGAGTTCGCCGGTCACCCGGGCCAGCGCCGCGCGGTCGCGCTCGGCGTCCGTCCGGACCTGAGCCACGGTACGCCGCAACGACTCCGTCTCCTCGGCCGCCTGGGCCGCCTCAGCCCGCGCCTGGGCGGCCTGCTCGGCGTCGCGCTGCGCCTGCCCGCGCGCGGTTTCGGCAGCCGCCGTGGCGGTGTCGCGCTCGGCGCGGGCCTCGTCGCGCTCGCGTTGCGCCGTGTCGCGGTCGGCACGCGCGGCCGCCAGCTCCGCCAGGGCCTGGTCGAGGTCACGGGCGCGGGTGGCGGCCTCGTGGCGGGCGTCGGCGAGCTCCCGGCGTACCATATCGGTCTCCCGGACGGCCTCGTCACGCTCGCGCCGCGCCGCGTCGGTCTCCCGCCGGGCAGCGTCGCGGTCCGCCTCCGCCTGCATCTGCAGGGCGGCCGCCGCACTGGCCGCCGCCTGCGCCTGGTCGCGGGCGGCCACGGCCTGGCGTGACTCGGCCGCCGCCGACTCCGCCAGCTGGTGCGCCCGCTGCGCCGCCTGCAGGGCGTCGTCACGCTCGGCGCGGGCGACGACGGCCTCCTGCACCGCGCTCGCGGCCGCGTCGGCGGCCCGGTCGGCGTCGCGGCGTGCATCGTCGCGTTCGGTGTGCGCGGCGGCGATCTGGCGGGAGGTCTCGGCGCGGACCTCGGCGACCTGACGCTCGACCCCGGCCGGCGACATCTCGGCGTGCAGCGCCTCGCTCAGCGTGCCCACCAGCTGGTCGAGCCGGTCCACGACCTCCCAGGTGCGGGCCACCTGCCCGGCCAGGCCGGGCGACGAGCGGTGCCGCATCCGCACGTTGCGCGAGGCCCGCTGGCACTCGCCGTCGTTGTCCCGGCAGTACCGGAACGGGCGGCCCGCCGACGAGCGCTGCGGCACCGGGCGGCCGCAGTGCGCGCACGGGCGCGTCTCGGACACCGGCTCGCCGGCGTCGACCGTCTGCCGCGGTACGGGGGAAACGTCGTGTTCTGCCATCGCGGTCAGACCTTAACGCCGGCGCGGGCCGGCACCGGGTAACCGCGCCGCGGTACGGTGCTCAGTCGTGCCTGAGGAGTTGCTGCACAACACCGTCAACGGAGTCACCGGCGGTATCTGGCGGGTGCACCGCAACGACGGCAGCGCGGTGCTGAAGGTCCTGACGCCGGGGCGTGCCGGGGCGGCGGCACACTTCCAGGCCTCGCACGACCCCGGCCACTGGAACTATTGGCGGCGGGAGCTTCTCGCGTACCGCAGCGGGCTGGCCGGCACCGCGTTCGCCGACGCCGGCCTGTCCGCGCCGCAGCTGCTCGCCACGGAGGAACGCCCCGACGGTTCCGTGGGGCTGTGGCTGCAGGACGTCGCGGGAACGCCCGGCACCGCGTGCGGCAGTGCGGACCTGGGCGACGTCGCGTACCGGATGGGGGTGGGCCAGGCCCGCTGGCTGGGGCGGCCACCGGCCGAACCGTGGCTGGCCCGCGACTGGCTGCGCGATTACACCGGCGCCCAGCCGGTGGGCGACGACCTCGACTGGGACCATCCGACCGTCGCGCGGGCGTGGTCCCCGCGGCTGCGCGAGGACCTGCAAACCCTGTGGGAACGGCGGGCGCAGCTGCTGGCCGAGGCCGACCGGCTGCCGCGCACGCTGTGCCACCACGACCTCTGGCCGATGAACCTGATCCTCGGCGCGTCCGGGCCGGTGCTGCTCGACTGGGCGTTCACCGGACCCGGCGCCATCGGGGAGGACGTGGCGAACCTGGCGCTGGACAGTTTCTTCGACGGGCTCATCGACATCTCGCTGCTCGACGAGGTGCTGGCGGCGATCGGCGACGGCTACCGGCGCGGGCTCGGCGGGGCGGTGGACGCGGCGACGATCACGCGGGCCGTCAAGGTGACCGGGGCGGCGAAGTACTCCTGGCTGGCGCCGCGGATGGTGATGACGGCGGCGCAGACCCCGCGCAAGGGTGCGTACGACACGCGCGACGCCGCTGCGGTGTTCGCCGGGCGGGCGCCCGTGCTGGAGGTGGTGACCCGGTGGGCGCGGGAGGTGTTCGGTTAGGTGCTTCTCAGGGTGCGGCCGGGAAATGCAGGCGCCACTGGCCGGACCGGTAGGTGAGCCGGGTCAGCGACAGCGGCGCCACGTCCAGGTTCCACACCGCCTCGTCCGGCAGTCCGAGGGCGTGCACCAGCGCCGCCCGTACGACGATCGGGTGGGCGACCACCACGACCCGCTGGCGGGCCATCGCGTCCAGCCAGGAGCCGGTCCGCTGCCGGACCCGGGCGAGCGACTCGCCGCCGTGCGGCGCGGACTGCGGGTCGGTGAGCCACTGCTCGAGCCCCTTGCCGTCGGCGGCGGCGACCTCGTCCAGGCTCATCCCGTCCCAGCGGCCGAAGTCCGGATCGCCCAGCTGCGGCTCCGCGATCGCCGAGTGACCCAGCGCCTGCGCGGTCTCGCGGGCGGCGCGCGACGGCGCGCACACCCACAGGTCGCCGCGGCCGGGCGGGGACATGGCGAGGGCGGCTCGCCGGCCACCCTCGTCGATGTCGTCGTCGCCACCGAAGCGTCCGCCCCGCAGGGCTGCCGTCGGCGCGCAGGCGAGCAGCCGCAGGCCACTCACACCGGCACGGCCTCCGACTGCTCCTGCGGCGCGGCCGCGCCGCGGGTGAGCCGGGACAGCAGCGCCGTGAACGCCAGGCCGAGCGCCGTCCACAACGTCACCTGAGTGCCCAGCGAGCTGATCCGGAAGTTCCAGAGCAGGCTCGGCGGGAACGTCGCCGGCACCTCGTCCACGGTGGGCAGCAGCACGTATCCGACGACCACGACCACCAGGAAGCCCGCGAGGCCGGCGGCCGCGCGCACCCACTCCGGGGCACCCGCGCGAACCGACCGGAAGGCGAGCACGCCGGCCCAGACCGCCACCAGTCCGATCACGACGATCGACACATAGCTGATCGTGCGCTGATTGATCGTGGACGGATCCCCGACCGCCGGCGGGTTGGGCGGATACTTCACGAACGGCACGAGCACCAGCCCCAGCAACGCCGCCGCGGCCAGCCCGAGCGCGGCCCGGGAGTCGTGCGCGGTGCGCAGCCGGCGACGCAGCAACGTGTACGCGGTGGCGAGCAGGCCGCCCATCGCGACGCCGTACAGGGCCGTGGCCAGGAACAGGCCGCCCTTCTGGCCGGTGCGGGACACCAGTTCCTCGTCGTCGTGATGGTCGCCGGCCGCTTCGCCGGGATGGTCGTGCGCGGCGGCGGCCTCCTCGATGGCGATCGCGGCATCGACCTTCGGCTCGCCGACCGTGTAGGCGAACACGCCGGCGAGCAGTCCGGCGATGAGACCGGCGAGCAGGCCGCGCAGCAGCAGCGCCCCGTAGGTGGGGGTGGAGTGCGCCGGCGTCAGTGGCACGGGACGCCCAGCAGGTGCCGGCCGTCGTGCATGAGTTCGTGCAGGAACATGCCGCTCTGCGAGACCGCGCCCTGGTCGAAGGCCACCAGGTAGGCGAGCATGAGCAGGGCCGCCACGACACCGGCCGACGCCCACAGCACGCGGGGGGAGACGGTGGTCGGGCTGAGCGGCTGGGCCGTCTGGACCTTGGACATAACGGATCAGACCTCCTTGCGGGATGACGCGTCCCGGATCGACAGGCCTGCGACGCGTGAGCGTCCTGACTCACGAACCCGGGACGGATCCGTTCACAGTGGCGCGACCGCACCGGAATTCCACCGGTTTCCCTCACGACGCCGCAGATGGTCCCCACAACCTAGCGGCGCGCCGGTGAGCCGGTCAATCGCGCCCCCGCCCGGACCGAATCATGACGATCTGCTCACCGTCCGGCCGCGGGTCTCCGTCCGGCCCGCCAGCTGGGTAGCATCCAGTCCGATCGGGGGTGAGCATGCACATCGGGACACGGGCCGGGCGGGCGGCGCTCGCCGTCGCTGCGCTGACCGTCACACTGCTGCCTGCCGCACCGGCACAGGCGAAGGTCCACCAGTGCCGGCCCCCGGGCGTGGCCACGGTCAGCAAGGCCACGCCGTACGAGACGCAGATGTTCGACCCGGAGCGGCTCCGCCCGTTCGCGAGCGGCAAGGGCGTGCGCGTCGCCGTCATCGACTCCGGCGTCGATGCCTCCCATCCGCAGCTGAGCGGGCAGGTCGACGCCGGCCGTGACTTCCTGCACGGCAACCCCGACGGGCGCCAGGACTGCGTGGGCCACGGCACCGCGGTGGCCAGCATCATCGCGGCCTCCCCGAGCCGGAAGGCCGGCATGCGCGGCCTCGCCCCACGCGCGACGATCGTGCCGGTGCGCGTCAGCGAGCAGACCGACACCCCCGGCGGCCAGTCCGAG
The DNA here is from genome assembly GCF_044465265.1 of Actinoplanes sp. NPDC049681. Lineage (NCBI taxonomy): Bacteria > Bacillati > Actinomycetota > Actinomycetes > Micromonosporales > Micromonosporaceae > Actinoplanes > Actinoplanes sp. NPDC049681. The sequence continues at coordinate 236,620 of NZ_JBITLP010000008.1, read as the reverse complement.
CAGAGCGAGCCGACCAGCCCCGCGACGTTCGCCAAGGCCATCGACTGGGCGTCCAGCCCGAGCGGCGGCAACGCCGACGTCATCAACATGTCGCTGGTCATGACGGACGACAGCGAGCTGGTCCGCGCCGCCGTCGCCCGCGCGATCGACCGCGGCGTGGTGATCGTGGCCGCGGTCGGCAACCACGGCAGCGCCACCGACAAGAACCCCACGCCGTACCCGGCCGACTACCCCGGCGTGATCGGCGTGGGCGCCATCGACGTCAACGGCGTCCGCGGCACCTTCTCCCAGCACGGCCGGTACGTGGACGTGGTGGCCCCGGGCGTCGGCGTGACCTTCGCCGCGCGCCACTCCGGCCACACCTCCGGCGACGGCACCAGCTACGCGACCCCGTTCGTGTCGGCGACGGCCGCGCTCATCAGACAACGTTTCCCGTCCCTGACCCCGGCCCAGGTCGCCCGGCGCCTGCTCGCCACCGCCGACCCGGCCCCCGGCGGCGCCAACAGCGACGAGTACGGCTACGGGGTGGTCAACCCGTACCGGGCGCTGACCGAAACGCTCGGGCCCGAGACGCCTCCGTCCCCGGCGCCGGCGGTGCTGCACACCGAGGACCCGGCGGCGGCAGCACTGGCCGCCCGGCGGGCGCAGGCCCAGGACAGGTCGCTGCTCGTGGCGGGGGTGGGCGCCGGCATCGTCATGCTGGTCGCGGTGCTGGCGGGAGCGGTCCGCCGCGGCCGCCGCCGGGGCTGGCAGCCCGCCGGCCCGGCCGACACCGTGGACGCCTGAGGCACTGCACCCCCGGGCCTGTCAAGGGGTGCTGCGGCTTCGTTGCGGCGGGCGCCTAGGGTCCCGGGCATGGCCTTCGAACGGGGACGGACGGTGCTGCACCGCAGCTGGCGCGGTGGGCGGATCACCTTCCTGCAGGTGACGACGGCGGTCACGGACGACGAGCACGGCACCTTCCTGTGGCTGCCGATCGGCGCCCCGTTCTACCGCGTCGTCGCGGCGGACGGACGAACTCACCATGACGCCCCGATCGACGAGCTGGGCCCGGACGCATACCTGGAGCCGCGTACCTGGAACGGGTCGCACGTGCTGATCTGGAAATCGCGTGGCGACGCCGTCTCCGTGTGGTGGTTCTTCTCGCCGGACATGCGGTTCCGCGAGTGGTACGTGAACCTGGAGGATCCGCCGGGCCGCTGGGACGACGGGGTGGCCGCCGGGGTGGACTACGCCGACCACGCCCTGGACATCCGCGTCGCTGCGGACGGCACGTGGGCCTGGAAGGACGTCGACGAGTTCGGCGCGCGCACCGGGCACCCGCTCTACTGGGATGCGGCGCAGGCCGGGCAGATCCGTACGGAGGCCGGCCGCGTGATCAAGCTCGTGGAGGCGCGGGCGTTCCCCTTCGACGGGTCGTGGTGCGATTTCCGCCCCGACCCGGCCTGGGCCGCCCCGGTCCGCCCCGACGGGTGGGACCGGCCCCGCGTGTACGGCTCAGGCCACGGCTTCGCGTAGCCTCCGGTAGCCCTCGTCCGTGCCGATGGCCGGCTGCTGCTCGGGGTTGGTGGCGTAGAAGCGGATGGCCGCCGCGAGGAATCGCATGTCGACCTGCGCGGTCCGGATCCGCCTGGTGTGCCAGACGAGGCCGCGGCGGCGGACGAGCTCGGGTCGCCCGTAGCCCAGCCGGATCTGGTCCGGAGACCCGGCCGGGTCGTCGTCGTGCGCCGCGAACGCGCCCGGCGGGAAGACCGAGGTCGCCGGGCTGCGCCGGAGGCGGGTCCGCACCGCCGGCAGGGCCGCCCACGGCACGAACACCGTTCCCAGGGCGCGCCGGTCGTACAGCCCGTCGGGGCGCAGGGCGATGTCGAAGCCCCGCCACGCGCGTGCGACGACGATCACCGCCACCGTGACGTACACCACCGCCACGCATACGTCGACCGGGAACAGGTCATCGGCGCGCAGGTCTCGTACGGCGGTGCCGACGCGATCACCGGTCAGGGCCAGCACGGGCAGGGCGTAGAACACGGGCCACGCGCGGACCGGCGCGGTGAACGAGGCGGACCCGGCCCGGACGACCAGTGCGGCGGGCGCCCTCCGGCGCGGTATGCAGGCGTTGACCAGCACGAACAGCGCAGCGAACACCAGGGTGGGAACGGTGGTGCGGACCGACGCGGTCAGCATCGCCTGCACCAGGGCGAGCGCGACGCCGGCCACCAGAATCGGACGACGCCGTCGCGCCGTCGCGCCGGCGACCCGAGAGATCATCCCGAGGACGGTACGGACGCGCCGGACGCCTCGGCAGGGCCGAAGGGACGATCCGGGCCGTCACCCGTACCAGGGCTGGTCCTCGGCCGGGTCGGCCGGGACGGCGTCCAGCCCGGGGTCGCTGAGCAGGGCCTCGATGGCGGCGCGGCCGGCGCCGATCCCCGCCCAGTGCGGGTCGACGTCGGCGGTGAGGCACCAGCGGCGGTCGGCCGGCCAGGCGAATGCCGGCGGTGCGACCGGGCGCCCGCCGCCGACGTCCGCCTCCCAAGCATCGATGTCAGCCACCGCACCGCGCAGCACCGCACAGCGGCGATGCGGAAACTCGGCCAGCGGCACGTCCGGCGGCAGGGGGATGTCGGAGTACCCCTCCCAGACGCAGAAGTAGCACTCCTGGGGAGTGGAGGTGAACCGGGCCAGCAGACGCAACGCCCGGCGGGCCCGCGCGAGGTCCGACGGGTGGACGTCGGGCAGCTCGACGTCGGCCTCGTCCTGGCCGGGGGCGAGGGGATCGGGGATGAAACGCAGGCGGGCGTACGCGTCGAACGTCGCCGGCCCGAAGGTGATCAACTGCAGGTCCGGCGTGCCGGAGCGCAGGAGCCAGTCCGCGGCGGAGGTGTCCGCGCAGTAGGTGAGTCTCATCCCTGCCGACCCTACGGGCGCGGCAGACATCCGCGCAGGGCCGCGACGAAGGCCGTCACCGCCGGGTGGGCTGCCGCGCCCTTGCGGTAGGCGATCGACGTGCGGCGACGGTACGGCAGGGCGGCCAGCGTCACCCCCGGCGGTACGGCGGTGCCCGGCCCGGCCACGGCCAGCTCCGGCACCAGCGACACCCCCTGGCCGGCCGCGACCAGCGCCAGGACCGTCGCGAAGTCGTCGGCCTGGTGCCGCGCCCGCGGGGTGAAGCCCGCCGCGCGACACACCTGCAGGGTCACCGTGTGGCAGAGCGTTCCCGGTGTCGCCACGATCCACGGCTGGTCCCGCGCCGCCGGGATCGTCGCCGTTCCCGCCCCGGCGGGCGCCGCCAGATACACCGTCTCGCCGAGCAGCGGCGTCGTGTCCAGCCCGGGGTCCGGCTCGGCCGGGGCCACGTCGTAGTCCTGCAGCAGGCCCACGTCCAGCTGTCGTTCGCGCAGGGCCCGGGGGACCGCGGCCGGGTCGAGTTCCGTCACGCGCAGTTCCAGCGCCGGATGGTCGTGCCCCAGGGACACCAGGGCCCGGGGCAGCAGGGTACGGACCGCGGTCGGGAACGCGCCGATCCGCAGCGGGCCGGTCAGCTGGGCGGACACCGCCGCGAGCGCCGAGGTGGTGCGCTCGAGCGCGGCGAGGACCGTCTCGGCGTGGGCGACCAGGACCCGCCCGGCCGCGGTGAACGTCACCCGCCGGCCGGTGCGTTCCAGCAGGGCCATCCCGGCCTCGCGTTCCAGCGTGGACAGTTGCTGCGACACCGCCGACGGGGTGTAGCTGTGCGCCTGGGCCACGGCCGCGATCGTGCCGAGCCGGTCCAGGTCACACAGCAGCCGCAGCCGCCGTACGTCGAGCATCAGCTCAGCTTACGCATCACCGTACATATCTGAACTGGACCTGATGCTGGGCGCGCGGAAGGGTCGGTGCATGACTCTCGCCGGCCTATACGTCCCGCTCATCACCCCGTTCGACGCCAGCGGAGGTGTCGCGTACGACGCCCTGGAGCTCCTCGCCGGTCAGGTGCTGGACGACGGCGCGCAGGGTCTCGTCGCGCTGGGCACGACCGGCGAGCCCGGTTCGCTCAGCGCGGACGAGCAACAGGGTGTGGTGGACGTGATCGCGGGGGTCTGCCGACAGCGGCACGCCCCGTTCGTCGTCGGCGCGTCCACCACGGCATCGCCGCCCGCCGACGCGCAGGCGGTGCTCACGCTGGTGCCGCCGTTCGTGCGTCCCGGAGAGGACGGCGTCGTCGCCTACTTCTCCGCGTACGCCCGCAGCAGCCCCGTACCGGTGCTCGTCTACCACGTGCCGTACCGGACCGGGCAGCCGCTGTCGGCAGCGACGCTGCGCCGGATCGCCGCGCTGGACAACGTGGCCGGCGTGAAGCTGGCCGCCGGCGGGATCGACGCCGAGACCGTCGCGTTGCTGGCCGACCCGCCCCCGGACTTCGCGATCCTCGCCGGTGACGACGCGTTCCTCTGGCCGCTGCTGGCGCTCGGCGCCCACGGCGGCGTGCTGGCCTCGGCGCACGTGGAGACGGCCGGCTTCGCGGCGGTGGTGCGGGCGTGGCGCGACGGGGACGTGTCCGGTGCCCGGGCCGAGGGTCACCGGCTGGCGCGGCTGGCGCTGGACCTGTTCGCCGCGCCGAACCCCACCGTTCTCAAAGCGGTGCTGCATGCGCGGGGCCGGATCCCGACGCCGGCCGTACGGCTGCCGCTGGTCCCGCCGCCACCCGGAGCCGCGGAGGTTGCCCTGAAATCCGTGAAGTAAGAAGCGGCACAAACCCGTTGCGAGCCCCGGACCCGGGACGGCAGGGTCGTCCTGTGCGGATCCAGGAGTTCGTGATCGCCGGCGACGCTGCCGGCCCGTACGGGATCACCATCGGCCCGGACCGGGCAGTGTGGGTGACCCTGACCCACAGCGGTGAGATCGCCCGGGTCGGCCACGACGGCGGCATCGACGTGATCGACCTCGGCGCCCCGGCGGCGCAGCCGAGCGTCATCACCACCGGGCCGGACGGCGCGCTGTGGTTCACCCGCACCGGCGACGACCGGATCGGCCGCCTCACCCCGGACGGGCAGCGCAGCGACTTCCCGGTGCCCACGGGCGGCGCCGGACCCTACGGCATCACGGCCGGCGGCGACGGCGCCCTGTGGTTCACCGAGATGCACACCGACCGCATCGGGCGGATCACCGTCGACGGCACGGTGACCGAGTTCGAGCTGCCCGTCGACAAGGCCTTCGCGGCCGCGATCACCGCCGGCCCCGACGACGCCGTGTGGTGCGCGCTCAACCAGGCCAACGCTATCGGGCGGATCGGCGCGGACGGTGCGGTGAGCGTGTTCGACCTGCCCACACCGGGGGCCGCGCCGGTCGGCATCACCAGCGACGGCGAGGCGCTCTGGTTCGCCGAGATCGGCGCGGGACAGATCGGGCGGATCACCCCGGCCGGGACGATCGACGAGTTCCCGCTGGCCGACCGGGCCGCCCGCCCGCACGCCGTCGCCGCCGCCGGCCCGGGCGACGTGTGGTTCACCGAGTGGGGCGCCAACCGGATCGGCCATGTCCGCGGCGACGGCACGGTCACCGGCTGGGACCTGCCCACACCGCGCAGCGAACCGCACGGCCTCGCCGTGGACCCGGACGGCGTGGTGTGGGCCGCCCTGGAGATCGGCCGGCTGGTCCGGGTGCAGCCATGAACGCCGACGACGTGAAGGCGTGGCTGCGCGAGCACGGCGCCGAGACCATCGACCATCCGGGCGGCACCCTCTACACCCACCTCGGCCGCGTCCACGACCGGCTCGGGGCGCTCGGCCACGGCCCGGACGTGCGGCTCGCCGGGCTCACGCACGCCGTCTACGGCACCGACGGCTTCGACCGCACCCTGCTCGACCCGGCCGCGCGGACATCGTTGCGGCAGCTGGTGGGCGAGCGCGCCGAGGCGCTGGTCCATCAGTACGGCGGCTGCGACCGTTCCCGCACCTGGCGGACCCTGCCCGGCACGCGCCAGGTGTGGAACCGCTGGACCGGCCGCCCCGGCGACGTGCTGCCCGGCTTCGCCGACCTGAGCATCGTCAACGAGCTCGGCGTCGTGGAGCAGGACCCCACGATCCGGCAACGGTACGGGGCATACTTCCGTGACGTGTTCGCGTCGTGGCAGGACCTCGCGTCGGAGCCGGTGCTGGCCGAAGCCCGCCGGGTGCTGGGCTCATGAGTGCCGGACCCCTGACGCTGCCCACCGGTCCCGGCCTGCCGGACGCTGCCGCCGCGATCGTGACCGGCGTTGCTCGCCCGGCGGTGCTGCACTCGTCGCTGGCGGTGGCCGAGTGCGCGACCGCCTCGGTGGCCGGGTGCCTGCTCGCGGCGGCGGAGCTCGCGCACGCTCGTACGGGTCGCCGGCCCGTGGTCACTGTGGACACCGCGCACGTCGCTGCGGCCGTGCGCAGTGAGGCGCTGCTGCGCGACCCCTCCGGCCAGGGCGTCCCCGGATTCGCGCCGCTGTCACGATTGTGGCCGGCCGCCGACGGCTGGGTGCGCACCCACGCCAACTATCCGTGGCACCGAGCCGCGCTCCTGCGCGCGCTGGCGGTGCCCGACGGCCCGGACGACGCCGTGCTGCCGCTGGTCTGTCAGGCCATCGAGCGGCGCCCGGCCACCGACGTGGAGCGGCTCGTCTACGAGGCGGGCGGACTGGCCGTCGCGGCCCGCACGACCGAGCGGTGGCGCAGCGAGCACCCGTCCGATGACGCGCCGCTGGTCAGCATCGTGGCGTCGGGTGCCGCGCCCGCGCTGCCGGCCGCCGGTCCGCTGCCCGCCTCCGGGGTACGGGTCCTCGACCTGACCCGGGTCCTCGCCGGGCCGGTCGCCACCCGGATGCTCGCCGCGCTCGGCGCCGACGTGCTGCGCGTCGACGACCCCGCGCGGCCCGAGCTGGAGTCGCTCACCGTCGACGGCGTGCTCGGCAAGGCGAGCACCATGGTGGACGCCCGTACTCCAGCAGGGCTGGAGACGCTGCACCGGCTGGCGGCCGGCGCCGATGTGATCGTCACCGGTTGCCGGCCCGGGGCGCTGGACCGGTTCGGCCTGGCGCCCGCCCGGCTCGCCGAGCGGCACCCCGGCACGATCGTGGCCACGCTGTCGGCCTGGGGTACGACGGGTGTCTGGGGCGCTCGCCGCGGTTTCGACAGCCTCGTGCAGATCGCCACCGGCATCGGCTGGGCCGCGGGGGACGGCACCCGCCCGGGCGCCCTGCCGTGCCAGCTGCTCGATCACGCCACCGGCTACCTGCTGGCCTGCGGTGTCCTGGCAGCGTTGACCCGGCGGGCCCGGGCCGGCGAGGTGGCGCACGTGTCCGTGTCGCTGGAGCGGACCGCCCGGTGGCTGCTCGAGCAGGGAACCCGCGCCGCCGGTGACCCGGGCGGGGAGGATCCGGACGCCTACCGGGTCGACCTCGGCGACGGGTGGACCGGCATCAGCCCGCCCGGATCGCTCGACGGACGGCCGTTGCGGTGGCCGCATCTACCCCCGGCGTACGGCGTGGCGCAGCCGGCATGGGGCTGAGCATGCGAGGGCCGGGCGGATGCCCGCGTGCTGGTGTTCCCGGAGATGTCGCTGACCGGCGACGAGCTCGACGCGGCACCGATCGCCGAGGACGACCCCCGGCTCGCATCAGCGGGTGAGCAGGGGCAGCAGCGCGGTCAGCGTGGCGACGGTGTGGGTCGCGGTCAGATGCGGTGGCAGGCGACGCCCGCCACGCCGGACGAACGCGGTGTCGATCCCCAGGGCCGCGGCCCCGGCGACGTCGGCGGCCGGCGAGTCGCCGATGTGGATGACGTCGGCGGCGCCCACACCGAGCCGCTGCAACGCCATCCGGAACGGCTCCGGGCGCGGCTTGTAGGCCCGGGCGTCCTCGCTCGTCACCACATGCTGCACGGCTATCCCGTGGTGGTCGAGGACCGCCGCCAGGCTGTCGGTGTCGGCGTCGGAGACCAGGCACACCGGCACCTGCACGGCGGCCAGGAACGGCAGGGCGTCGTCGAACAGCGGCGGCAGGTGCCCGGAGCGGGCCGGGACGTCGGCGCGTACCCCGAAATGAGCCGCGGTCTCGGCCAGGCTGCCGGCGTCGAGCTCCGCGAGCGTACGGAAATCCCGACCGTGAGCGATGTCCGCCATCGCCCAGATCCTGGCCTCCCACTCCCGGGCGACCACGTCAGGGCCGGTACGCGCAAGCCCGGCGACCAGCGCCACCGCATCCCGGGCCCACGGGTCGTCGTCGCGCACCAGGGTGCCGTAGACGTCCAGCAGCACCGCCTTGTACGCCATCAAGCACCGCCGCCGAGCCGGTCGAGCGCCCACTCCGCCCACTGCCGCTGCGCCTCGCTCTGGCGGATGCCGAGCTCCATGGCGAGACGCCCGAACCGCAACCGGCCGCGCGGATGCTCGGAGTCGGCATCGGCGGCGTCGGCCATGGCGCGCAGTTCGGCGCTGATGGCCTCCGCCTCGGCCTGATAGCGCCGCACGACCTCCTGGGCCTCGCCCGGTTCCAGGGCCGAGATCAGGCACAAGCGCAGGGCCTGCTCGTCACGGACCGCGCGGGGCTTGGCCGGCGACAGCAGCCAGGCGCGCAGCACGGCCCGGCCGGCTTCGGTGATCGCGTACGTCCGGCGCCCCCGCGCGCCCTCCTCGACCACCTCGATCAGCCCGTCCTCGGCGAGCCGGCCCAGCTCCGGATAGAGGTGACTCTGCCGGGCCGTCCACGCGAAGCGCTGCAACGACCGCTCGAACCGCATGGTCAACGCGTACCCGCTGGCGGGCCCGTCCTCCAGGAGCCCGAGCACCGCGAACCGTAACGACATCTACACCCCTCCATATGGACCTGTACAATTGTAGGTATGGACGTTCTCATCGTCGGCGCCGGGCCCACCGGGCTCACGCTCGCGTGCGACCTGGCCCGGCAGGGCATCGACTTCCGCATCGTCGAGCAGCACCCGGAGCCGCCGGCCGGCTCCCGTGCCTTCGGCATCAAGCCGCAGACCCTGGCGGTCTTCGACGACCTCGGGATCGCACCGACGATCGCCGCGGAGGCAGCCCTGGGACGCCGTCAGCGATTCCACCTCGGACCGCGGCGGCTGTTCGACCTGGACCTGCGTCCGGCCAGGGCCACGATCGAGCAGCCGTACCCGAATCTGCTGATGCTGCCGCAGTGGCGCACCGAGGCCGTCCTCCGCGACCGGCTCGCCGAGCTCGGCGGCAAGGTCGAATTCGGCACCACGGTTACCGCCGTCGAGCTCCGCCCGGACGGCGTCACGGCCACCCTCGACGACACCGAGACGGTGAGCGCCCGCTACCTGGTCGGCGCCGACGGTGGTCGCAGCACCGTCCGGCGCGAACTCGGCATCGAGTTCACCGGCAGGACCGACACGGCCCGGGCGATGCTCGCCGACGCCCGCCTCGACGGCCTCGACCCCGCGCTCGGTGTCCACCTGTGGACCACGGCCGGCGGTCACATGATCGCCGCCCGCCCGGTCCAGGACGGCGGCCTGTGGCAGGTCGTCGTCTCGCTGCCGGCCGGCACCGAAGCCGGCCCGGACACACTCCACGACGCCCTCGCCACCCGCGCCGGCCGCCCGGACGTACGGGTCACCGACGTGGCCTGGCTGTCGGAGTGGCGCTACAACCTGCGGATGGCCTCGCGGTACCGGCGCGGCCGGGCTTTCCTGGCGGGCGACGCCGCCCACGTGCACAGCCCGGCCGGCGGCCACGGCATGAACACCGGCGTCCAGGACGCCTACAACCTCGGCTGGAAGCTCGGCCTGGTCCTGCGCGGTGCGGTGCCCGGCTCGCTGCTCGACACGTACGAGGCGGAGCGGATGCCGGTCGCCCGCGCCATCCTCGCCGACAGCGACCGCCAGTTCGGCAGGCTCCGAGGGGCCCGCATCCCCCGGCCGCTGCTCGCCCGGATGATGAAGGTCAACCTCGTCCGGCTGCACCGGCGCGCCCGGAACGACCACCCGGTCTACCCGCCGGGGCCGCTCATCGGCGCCGGTGGCGGTCAGCCGGCGCCCGACGGTCGCACGCCGACCGGTGCGCGGCTGTTCGATCTGTTCCGGGGCAGCCACTTCTCGGTTCTCGCCCCGCATGCCGTGCCGGGTCTCGACTCCGACTTCGTCCGGGTGCACCGGACGGGTTCGGCAGCCGCCTACACGATCGTCCGGCCTGACGGTTACACCGCTCTCGCCGCGTCCGGCCCGGCGCCGGTCGTCGACTACTTCAATCGCCTCAAGGCCGGCTGACGAAGCCCAGCCCGCTCGTCGGCAGGACTCGTCGGGTTGGCGCGCGGGAACTGTGCCCGCTTCCGTCAGAACGATCCTCCTGGGATTTCCGTCAGGGGCTGCGCCCGGGGATTGAGCACCCGTGCCCGCCCGTGTAGTCGATCGGCCCGCCGCCGGTGCCGCGCGCTCACGCTCGGGACCCGAGTCGGCCGTAATTACTGGATTGCTATTAACAGTAATCCAGTAATCTCAGAATCGGACATAACGCCGCTACACCATAATGACAGTTATGGTGTATGCGGGGATTCGGTGGCGGAGGCAAAAGAGGACGGCATGGGGGCAGGATCAAGACGAGACTGTGCCGGTGCCGGAATCCGAACTCAGCCAGCCCGACTACCTGCGACAGATCGAACTTCTCGCCCACGACGTGGTCCACGCGGCGCAGACCGACGGATGGCTGACCTACGGCCCGACCCGGACCGGGCAACCGCGCTGCAGAAGGCCGTCAACGACCTCGCCCGTACCCTTGCGTCGTGGACGATCAGCCCCTGCTTCGCCTGGGTGGCGCAGCGCTCGAGAGCTGGTCCTAGGGCCGGGACGTCCTCCCGCCCGGCCGCGAACTAGCCAGATCGCCGTTGTCGTCAGGGGATGGTCACTCTGTCACCGGCACATGCGGCCCGGCTCGGACTGGATGGACGCTGAACCCCAGCGGCGGCTCACGGACGCCGGACCAGGTACCACTGCCCGCTCCAGGTCTGCTGGCAGTCGGCCATCTGCAGGCCCGTGTCCTCCAGCAGCAGATCGTCGCGGACCTTCAAGCAGGTCGTCCCGTCGCCGTTGCTCAGCAGGCCGTCGGCGTGGATCTTCCAGTGCTGGGTCGCGTCGGTCTTCGAGCACGCGGACTGGACGACTTCACGCGCCGTGGGAACCCCGGCCAGGCACTTGCCGCTGAGCATGTTCACGAACCAGTGCGTACCGCCGGGCAGCTGCCGGACGCGCCACAGCTGGTTGCGGAAGTCGCCGTCCTCGCGCCAGTGCCACAGATGGGTACGCCCACCCTCGTCCGTCGACCAGTTCTCGACGTCCACCACGTACGCCGCCGTGGTGGACGTGGCCGAGCGCTGGTTGACGATCGCCACGATCGTGTTGTCCGGGATCTCCCCGCTCAGGGGCGACATGCCGGTCGGTGGCGACGCCGTCGACGCCGGGACCTGCGCGGGGTGGTGCAGGCGCTGGCTCCAGGCGATGACCGCGATGGTGGTGGCCGTGAGAGCCAGCGCGACGGCCACCGCCGCCGGCCAGGAACGTCTGGCGGGCGGCTCGGGAGTCATGACGACGGGAGTTGTGACGGCGGGAATCGGTACGGGGTCCGGGTGCGCCACCTGCGCGCCGTTGGTCAGCATCTTCAGGTGCAGGGCCTGTAACGCCGGGCTCGGATCCACGCCGAGCTCGTCGGCGAGTTGCCGGCGGCACTTGTCGTAGTGGCGTAACGCGTCGGCCTGGCGGCCGCTGCGGTACATGGCCTGCATCAGTTGCCCGGTGAGCCGCTCGTCCAGCGGGTGTGCCGAGGCGGCCACCACCAGGTCTTCCAGCAGGTGCGCGTGCTGCCCTCGGGCCAGGGCCCGGTCGTTGCGGTCCAGCTCGGCCGCGTGCCGCTCGCGCTCCCATGCCTCGCGGACCTCGTTGAACCAGGGCGTGTCCAGGGAGCCGAACGGACGTCCCCGCCACAGCGAGAGCGCCTCGTCGAGGTCCGTGAGGTCGTCCGGGGCGTCGCCGGCGCGGGCCCGGGCGACGAGGTGGCGGAAGCGGTGGACGTCGACCGTCAGCGGGTCGACCGACAGGCGGTAGCCGTGGGGTTGCCGGTCGATGCGGATGTCAGGGCCCAGGGCTTGGCGCAGTCCGGACAGGTAGTTGTGCAGTGCGCCGCGGGCGCGCTGCGGCGCACTGTCCGCCCATACCCGCTCGATGAGGTCGTCGGTCGCGATCGGCCGGCCGGCCTCGGCCATCAGGACCGCCAGCACGCTGCGCTGCCGCAGGGGGCCGAGATCGACCGGCCGGCCGTCACAGTAGGCCTCCACGCCACCGAGGACCCGCAGCTCCACCGCACCCCTCCCGGAAAGCCTTTGTGAGCTGGGAATTTGATAGTCCACAGAGGATTGTATGAGTGCCGTGAGCGACTGTCACCGACGACCGCGGTCACGAACGGCGTCGTGCCGTTCCCACCGGAAGGGAAATCGGTGAAACATTCGATCTCGGGAGAGAAGATGCTGAAAGGCCCTCGGCAGATACGCCGGATGTCGCTGATGTCGGTCGCGGCGCTGACACCGGGCATGATCGTCGCGGCGGTGTCACCCACCGCCGCTTCCGCCTCGTCCGCGACGGTCTCCTTCGCGGCGGCGGACGCCATCCTCGGCGCCGGTCCGGCCCGGGCGGCCTCGTCGGATGCCGCGCTCGCGGCTTTGTCCGCCATCAGGAACGGGTACGGCAACCGTCTGTGCCTGGACGCCAAGAACGACGCGGGCGGTAACCCGAACAACAACGGCGACACGATCCAGCTCTGGAGCTGCAACGGGGGCAGTCAGCAGGGTTGGGGTCTGAGCCTGGCAGCCGTCGACGGGAACGGGACGTACTGGTGGACGATCCAGAACCAGTACGGCAACCACCTGTGCCTGGACGCCAAGAACGATTCGGGCGGTAACCCGAACAACAACGGCGACAAGGTTCAGCTCTGGACCTGCAGCGGTGCCAGCCAGCAGCAGTGGGACGTGGGCGGCACGACGATCAGGAACCGCTACGGCAACCACCTGTGCCTGGACGCCAAGAACGATTCGGGGGGAAACCCGAACAACAACGGCGACAAGGTTCAGCTCTGGACCTGCAGCGGTGCCAGCCAGCAGGACTGGTACTGAGTGGCTGTCCTCAACCTGTTCCCGCAGCTGATGCAACGCTCCAAGCCTCGGTACGACCTCACCCGGGATGTGTTCTCCCTGGTTGCGCGGTCCTGGGGCCTCCGACTCTGAAATGCCTGCCGGGTAGCCGGCGGGAAGACCAACGAAGGGGAACACCGTGATCCGAACCGCACGAGGCGCCATGGCGCTCTCGACAGCAGCATCCGGGAACAATGTCCCGCAAAGGGCCGTCGTCATCGCGGCCGCCACCGCGCTCACTGCGCTCGCCTTCGCGGCGCCGGCGCACGCGGCCACGGGTGCGGCTCCGTCTGCGACCACCGGTATCACCGCGGCCGCCGCCCCGCCGGCGCGGGACCTGGGGGACTGCCCCGCCAACTATGCCTGCCTCTGGCCAGGGAGCAACTGGACCGGCAGCTTCCGCTGGCAGGGCACCTACAACAACACACCCGTGGGATCCAACATCAACAACAACTCGCGGTCGTCGGCGAACTGGAGCGACAGCCGCATTGCCTGCTTCTGGGACAACGACAACGGCACCGGCGACCACATGTCCGAAGGTCCGCACAGTATCCGTGCGGACCTGCGTTTGGACCCGAAACCCAGCGGCGGTAACTGGTACCACAAGATCTCCGCGCTGACGTGGAACAACTGCTGACATGTCCAGTGCCGCCAGAGCCGTGACAGCGGCGATGCTGGTGGCGGTGGGTCTGCTCTCCGGCTGCACGTCTACGCGGCCGGAGAGCGTACCCGCCGCAGCACCCGCGCGGCTGTCCGAGGAGACGGTCGACCTGGTCACCGAATCCGGAACCTACCCCGAGCAGCGATGGCGGGTACGGGTCGCGGACGAGACGCTGACCGCACGATGCATGCGCGCTGCCGGCTTCACCTGGACCGGCAGCGCCCGGCCGCCGACCCGGCGCAGCGCCGCCCAGGAGCTTGCCGACGCCCGTCGTCACGGATACGGAATGTCCGACGTCGGGGCGCCGGCAGACCCGGCCGAAAAGGCGGACGACAAAGCCGCGGGAGATCCCCGTCGGCAGGCCGCGCTGTTCGGACCGGACAACGCCTTCGCCCGGTTGGTCATCGACGGCCACGCCAGCTATCAGTTTCCCCGAGCCGGCTGCATGGCGCAGGCCCACATCGCCGTCTACGGCAGCCTGGACGCCTGGGCGCGGATTACCTACGTGCCGCAGGAGATCAACCTCACGCTCGGCGGCCGAGCCCGATCGGATGCTCGGTATCAGGGCGCGCTTCGGGGCTGGCAGACGTGCATGGCAGCCCACCACCACACCTACGCCTCACCGCACGCGCTCATCGCCCACCTGGCGAGGAAATACCGCAACGACCGCGAACCGCTCGCGCAGCGTCGGTCGGCGGAGATCAGACTCGCTGTTCAGGACCTCACCTGCAACCAGCACGCCGGGCTGAACGCTACCGACGCCGCCCTGCGCCGGGAGTACGCCCAAGACCTCAGCCCGGCGGAACGCGCCGAACTGAGCACGCTCACCCATCTCTTCGCGCGGGCCTGGCAACGCAGCCAGGTCTTGTAGACCGACCAAGAGGCACGCGGATCCGTCCGGGGCGGCCGGGGTGCGATCGCCCCGGGCGCGCCCCGGGGGCGGGTGGGAAGTCCCCTGAACCGGATCCGGCGTGCGGGCGTGTGCTCAGGGCGGGGGTACGCTCCTGCCGCCGCCATGTCTCGACCCGAAGGACCGCCGCAGTGTCACGCAGCCGCCGCGCCGCCGCGTGGGCCCTCACCGGCCTCGCTGCCCTCTTCGTCTTTCTCGCGCTCGTCGTGCCCGATCAGCTGACGCGCCTGCCTCCCGGGTCGTCGCCGTGGGCGGCGCTGGTGCGCGTACCCGTGGAAGCCGTCGCCGCCCTGGCCGTGCTGCTCGTGCTGCCGGCACGGGCGCGGGCGATCACCGCGAGCGTGCTGGGCGCCGCGCTGGGCCTGCTGACGGTCGTGAAGGTCGTCGACATGGGGTTCTTCGCGGTGCTGTCCCGGCCGTTCAACCCGGTCCTCGACTGGCCGCTGCTGGCCGACGGTTACCGCTTCGTCCAGGGTTCGGCAGGTACGGCCGGAGCCGTGGCGGCGGCCGCGGGGGCGGTGCTGCTGGCTGCGGCCGTGCTGACGGGCATGATCCTGTCCGTACGCCGGCTGGCCGCGGTCGCCGCCCGGCACTCGGACGTGGCGCGCGGCACGACCGGGGTGGCCGCGGTGGCCTGGCTGGCGCTCGCCCTGCAGGGCACCTCCTTCGTACCCGGGGTGTACGTCGCCTCCGACAGCGCCGCTCTCCTGGCGCGGGACAACGTGCTGAAGGTGCCCGCGGCGGTACGCGACCGGCAGGCGTTCGCGGCGGAGGTCGCCCACGACGCGTTCCGCGGCACCCCGCCGGCGTCGCTGCTGACCGGGCTGCGCGGCAAGGACGTGATCTTCGGGGTGGTGGAGAGCTACGGCCGGTCGGCGATCGAGGACCCGCAGCTGGACCCGCAGGTCGGCCGCCTGCTCACCGACGGCACGAAGCAGCTGGCCGCGGCCGGGTACGCCGCCCGCAGCGGTTTCCTGACCTCACCGACGGCCGGCGGCGGCAGCTGGCTGGCGCACTCCACGCTGCAGTCGGGCCTGTGGATCGACAACGAGCAGCGTTACCGCAGCCTGGTGTCGGGCGACCGGTTCACCATCACCGGCGCGTTCAAGAAGGCCGGCGCCTGGCAGACCGTCGCGGTCGAGCCGGGTGTCACGTACACCTGGCCGGAAGGCCAGTTCTACGGCTACGACCGCCTCTACGACTCGCACACGCTGGGTTATCACGGCCCGGTGTTCGGCTGGGGGCCGGTGCCCGACCAGTTCACGCTCAAGTCGTTCACCGACCAGGAGTACGCCCGCAAGGACCGTGGACCGCTGATGGCCGAGGTCACCTTCGTGTCGAGCCACACCCCGTGGGCGCCGCTGCCGACGCTGATCGGCTGGGACCAGGTGGGCGACGGCTCGGTGTACCAGGCCCAGCACGCCCGCGGCCGCGGCGCCGGCGAGGTGTGGAAGGACGCCGGCCAGGTCCGCGCGGCGTACGCCACGTCCATCACGTACTCGATCGGCAGCCTGCTGTCCTGGGTCCGCGAGTACGGCGACGAGAACCTGGTCCTGGTGTTCCTCGGCGACCACCAGCCGGCACCGATCGTGGTGGGGGACCGCGCGAGCCGCGACGTACCGATCACCATCGTCGCCCACGACCCGAAGGTCCTCGACCGGATCGCCTCGTGGGGCTGGACCGACGGCCTCAAGCCGGACCCGCGGGCACCGGTGTGGCGCATGGACCAGTTCCGCGACCGGTTCCTCACGGCGTTCGGGCCGGCCGCGGAGGCGCCGCGGTAATTGAGGTGTCGCCGGCCCGCGGTGGCTCTACCGTCGCGGGCATGAGGACACGCACGATCCGGGTCACCGTCCGCGGCGCCTTCGCCGACGTCACCGAAGCCCAGCGCGCCGCGCTGCTCGCCGACGCCGCTCGCCACGATGTCGCGTACGCGGCGTTCACCCCCGAGGGGTCGATGACCTACGACATCGCCGCCCGGCCGTTCTTCACGTTCCGCTATGCGGAGACGGTGGACGACGAGCGGGACATCCCGGCGGTGACGGCCCGCGGCGAGGCTGCGGCGGTGCGGTGGCTGACCTCCCGCGGGTACGCCCACAGGAACGTGACCGCCCAGGCGGTGGACCTGTCGCAGACGCCGCTGGGTAAGCGCGGCCGAAAGGAGGCCGTCCGCGTTCAGCGCGGGTGAACGTGGACGTGGCCTTCGCGCGGGTACGGGTGCTGCGCCTTCAGGGTCTGCTCGTACGCGTAGCCGCTCTTGAGGGCGACCCGGCACGACGCCGTGTTGTCCGACTGGTGCAGCAGCCGTAAGCGCCGCAGGTGCGGGAACGTGGCGAAGGTCCAGCCGGTGAGGATGCGCACCGCGCGCGGCGCGACACCGCGACCGCGGGCGTATGCGGCGGTCCAGTAGCCGACCTCGGCCTCGACGGCGGGCGCGCCGGGGCGTTTCAGGGCCACGTGGCCGAGCAGTGCGTCCTGGTCGTCGACGACGGCGAAGCTGCAGCGGGTGCCCGTGGCCCAGCCCTCGTGCTGGGCGGCGAGCCAGGCGGCGGCCTCGTCGGGGTGCTCGACCCGCAGCGACGTCCAGCGGTGCAGGGCCGGGTCCCCGGCGGCGGCCATCAGCGCGGCCGTGTCGTCGTCGCGCCAGCGGCGCAGGGTGAGGCCGTCCGCGGGGTCGGGCAGGTTCACGCCCGCTCCGCCGCGCTGCGCTCGACGCAGAACTCGTTGCCCTCCGGGTCGCGCAGGGTCACCCAGCCGCGCCCGTCCGCGGTGCGGTGGTCCTCGTAGAGGGTGGCGCCGGCCTGGAGAAGCCGTTCCACGGTCTCGTCGCGGGTGCCGGCCGGGGGCTGGATGTCGAGGTGCACCCGGTTCTTGGTGGCCTTGTCGTCGGGTACGCGGACGAACAGGATCCCGGGCGCGGCCGGTTCGCCGGCGCTGAGCAGTACCTCGTCGTCGCCGGGGGCGTCGTCCTCGCCGACGGTGTAGCCGGTGACCGCGGCCCAGAAGGAGGCGAGGTGCCAGGGGTCGTGGGCGTCGATGGTGATGTGCCGGACGGGATTCACGTACATGAGGGCTGAGCGTACGCGTCAACCGGTGGTTGACGGCCACGTCATCGTCAACCTAGAGTTGACGACATGACGCAGATCATCCCGCCCGTGCGGCTCGACGACCTCATCCAGGCCATCACGAAGAACCGGCCCGACGCCCCGCTCGAGCGGCTGTCCGACGCGGTGCTGCTCGCCGACCACCTCGGCGAGCTCGCCGACCACCTCATCGGCCACTTCGTCGATCAGGCCCGCCGCTCCGGCGCCTCCTGGACCGACATCGGCCAAAGCATGGGCGTCTCCAAGCAGGCCGCCCAGAAGCGCTTCGTGCCCAAGGGCGACCTCGACCCGTCGCAGGGCTTCAGCCGCTTCAGCGAGAACGCCCGCAGCACCGTCGTCGGATCCATGACGGCCGCCCGGGCCACCGGCCACCCCGAGATCCGCCCCGAGCACCTGCTGCTGGGCATGCTCGACGTCCCGGGTGCCCGCGCCCACGCCGCCCTCGGTGACATGGGACGCGTGCGGGAGGCCGCCACGGCGGCGCTGCCCGAGTCGCCCGGCACGGCGATGCCCGAGCTCATCCCGTTCGACGCCCGCTGCCGCAAGGTGCTCGAGCTGACCTTCCGGGAGGCGCTGCGCCTCGGCGCCGACACCGTAGGCACCGGTCACATCCTGCTGGCCATGCTCGAAGAGGCGCAGGGCGGCGGCGTGCTGGGGGAGCTCGGCATCGACAAGGCGGCCGTGGAGGCGGCGCTCGCTCAGTCCGCCAGGTAGGTCTCGATCGCCTCGACCACCAGGGCATGGTCGTCGGCCTGCGGCAACCCCGACACGGTCACCACCCCGACCACACCCACACCGTCCACGCGTACGGGAAAGGCGCCGCCGTGTGCCGCGTAGTGGGCCGGGTCCACCCCGTACTTGGCGTCCAGCGCGTCGCCCTTCGCGGCCAGCCTCCGGCCCACCAGGTACGACGACGCGGCGAAGCGTTCCACCACCCGCACCTTGCGCGCGATCCAGTGGTCGTTGTCCGCCGTGCTGCCCGGCAGCGCCGCGTGGAACAGCTGCTGGGTCCCGCGGCGGATGTCGACGGCCACCGGCAGGTCCCGGCCGGTGGCCAGATCCACCAGCAGGCTGCCCAGGTGCCACGCGTCCGCGTTGTCGAAACGGGTGAAGGTCAGCCGCTGCTCCTGCTCCTCGAGCCGGGCGATGAGGTCGTCGTCGGTCATGGCTCCATTCTCGGGTACGGCTCAGGCGCGTACCTGGTCGATTCCCAGCTTCACGATCAAGGCCAGCACGACCACGAGCAGCACCACCCGTACGAAGCCCGAGCCGCGCCGCAACGCCATCCGCGCCCCCAGCACCGCGCCGGCGATGTTGCACACCGCCATGGCCGCGCCCAGCAGCCAGTGCACGTGCCCGGTGGCTCCGAACACGGCCAGCGCGCCCAGGTTCGTACCCGTGTTCACGATCTTCGCCATCGCCGAGCCGTGTACGAAGTCCGCGCCCACCACCGTCGTGAACGCCAGCACCAGGAAGGTGCCCGTACCCGGGCCGATCAGACCGTCATAGGCCGCGATCACCCCACCGGCCAGCGCGACCACGGCCACGACCCGGCTCGGGGTGCGCCGCGACGCGTCGGCGACCAGGCCCACCGCCGGGCGCAGCGTCACGAACAACGCGACCGCCACGAGCACAGCCAGCACCACCGGCCGGTACGCCGCCGCCGGCACCGAACCCGCGAGCAGCGCCCCCAGCCCCGACACCACCACGGCCATCCCGGCCGCCGGCCCCGCCACCCCCCAGTCGAGTTTGGTACGCCGTGCGTACGTCACCGCCGCCGTGCTGGTCCCGGCCACCGCCGCCAGCTTGTTGGTGCCCAGCGCCGTGGCCAGGGGCAACCCGGGCGCCGCGATCAGCAGCGCCGGCAGCAGCAGCAACCCGCCGCCGCCCACCACCGCGTCCACCCCGCCCGCCGCCGTGGCCGCCCCCAGCAAGGTAACGACCGAAAACGCATCCACGGCTGACAAGCATGGACTACCGCCCCCGGCGTCGCCGCAACCAGATGCCCGCCATCCCGATCAGCAGGAACACCGACGCCGAACAGCACACCGCCTTGAACACCGCGCCACCCTCCGTACCTCGATAGGGTCTTGTTCCGTGCGCCTGGCCACCTTCAACCTGCTGCACGGCAGGTCCCTCTCCGACGGCAACGTACACGCCGACCGCGTCGCCGCGGCGGTCGCCGACCTCGACGCCGACGTCCTGGGGCTGCAGGAGGTCGACCGCGCCCAGCCCCGCAGCGGCCACCTCGACCTCACCGCGATCGCGGCCGAAGCCCTCGGCGCGCCCGCGCACCGCTTCGCCGCAGCCGTCGCCGGCACGCCGGGGGAGACCTGGCGGCCCTGGCGCTCCGAGGCGGACAACGTGCATCCGCTCTACGGCATCGCCCTGGTCAGCCGCTACCCGGTCGCCCGCTGGCAGATCACCCAGCTGCCGGCGGCACCCGTACGCTCACCCGTCTGGGCCCCCGGACCGGACGGCGGGCTGCTGCTGCTCAAGGACGAGCCCCGGGTGATGGTCGCCGCGGTCATCGACGCACCGGCCGGGCCGATGACCGTCGCCACCACCCACCTGTCGTTCGTCCCCGGCTGGAACATCCGCCAGCTGCGCGCTGCCGTGCGTGCGCTGCGGTCGCTGCCCGCACCCCGGGTGCTGCTCGGCGACCTCAACATGCCCGCCGGGCCGGTACGCGCCTTCACCGGCTGGCGCAGCCTCGCCCGCCGACCCACGTACCCCAGCCCGTCACCGCGCGCCCAGCTCGACCACATCCTGGTCCACCCCCGCGACGCCGCCCACCTCGGACCGGTGGTGCAGATCCGCACCCCCGCGGTCGCCGTCTCCGACCACCGCCCGCTGGTCGTTCACCTCGACCCGGTGGCTCCCCGCTCGTAGACGATCTCCAGGCCGTCCTCGGCGTCCCACTGCTCGCCGACCGCCTCGAAACCGAAACCGGCGATCGTCGCCAGCGACGCCGTGTTGTCCGGACGAATGCTCGCCCGGACCACCCGCACGCGGGGGTCACCCTCGGCGCGCCGGATCAGCTCGGCGAGCATCGCCTTCGCGAAACCCCGTCTGCGGTACGCGGGATCGACCGAGTAACCGACCTCGACGCGCCCCTCGTCGTCCGGCGGCCCGTGGAATCCGCCGTGCCCCACGACCCGGCCGTCGGCCACCGCCGCACGCGCCACCCATTCGGCGGCCGCAGGATCCTGCTCGATCTGCTCCGCCCGGATCTCCCAGAGCCACTTCTCGTCGACCATCCACTGTGTCAGCGCCACACCGGCAGCCGCGCTCGCTGTCGCCACGTCGCCATCGATCAGGGCCCGCATCGCCGCCAGGGGCAGCGGCACAAAAGTGATCACCATCGGATCGTAGTGTGGGCGCGGACACAGACCAGTTGTGCACAACTAAATTGCGGACTAGCGTTCTGGCCATGACCGAGAGCACCGGCCTCGAACAGATGATCTGCTTCGAGTTGTACGCCGCGTCCCGCACCATGACCGGCCTCTACCGGCCCGCTCTCGACGCCGCCGGCCTCACGTACCCGCAGTTCGTCACCATGCGGGTCGTCTGGCACCGCGGCCGCATCACCGTCCGCGACCTCGGCGCCGCCCTCAACCTCGACAGCGGCACCCTCTCGCCCCTGCTCAAAAGGCTCGAAGCGCAGGGACTCATCCGCCGCGAACGCGGCACCGACGACGAACGCGTCGTCTGGATCAGCCCCACCCCGCAGGGCGCCGCCCTCGAACACGAGCTCGCCGACCTGCCCCGCCAGCTCGGCTGCACCCTCGACCTCACCCCCGAAGACCTCGCCACGCTGCAAAGCCTGCTCAGCCGCGTCCGCGGCGCCGCAGCAACCACCCCCAACCGACGGGAGACCGCACGATGACCGCCCTGTACACCGCCTCCGCCACCGCCTCCGGCGACGGACGCAGCGGACACACCCGCTCCAGCGACGGCGTCCTCGACCTCGACCTCGCCGTGCCGAAGGAGCTCGGCGGCCCCGGCGGCCCCCTCACCAACCCCGAACAGCTCTTCGCCGCCGGCTACGCCGCCTGCTTCCACAGCGCCCTCAAGACCGTCGCCCGCAAGGAGAAGACCACCCTCACCGACACCGCCGTCACGGTCGACGTCGGCATCGGCCCCATCGGCGAAGGCCGCTTCGGCCTCACCGTCGCCATCGAAGCCGAGATCTCCGGCGTCGACGAGGCGACCGCCCGCAAACTCCTCGACGCGGCCCACCAGGTCTGCCCCTACAGCAACGCCACCCGCGGAAACATCGACGTCAGCCTCACCCTCGCCCTCGCCTGAGAGAGGTCCGTCATGCCCTACGCTCCCGTCAGCACCGGAGTCGACCTCTACTACGAAGACTTCGGCACCGGCGACCCCGTCGTCCTCATCCACGGCTGGCCCCTCTCGGGCCGCAGCTGGGAAGCCCAGATCCCGGCCCTGATCGCCGACGGCAGACGCGTCATCACGTACGACCGGCGCGGCTTCGGCAAGAGCAGCCAGCCCTGGGACGGCTACGACTACGACACCTTCGCCGCCGACCTCGACGCCCTGCTCAAACACCTCGACCTGACCCGCGTCACCCTCGTCGGATTCTCCATGGGCGGGGGAGAGGTGGCCCGCTACCTGGGCACCTACGGCAGCGACCGGATCGCCAAGGCCGTGTTCGCCGGAGCCGTCCCGCCGTACCTCTACAAGAGCGACGACAACCCCGACGGCGCCCTCGACGACGCGACGATCAAGGGCTTCCAGGACGGCGTCACCGGCGACCGCATCGCCTTCGTCGACGGCTTCGCCCAGGCATTCTTCACCGCCGGTGACACCCTGAAAGTCAGCGAGAACCAGGTCCGCTACGCCCAGGAACTCGCCCACGCCGCCTCGGCCAAGGGCACCCTGGACTGCATCGCGGCCTTCGGCCTCACCGACTTCCGCGGCGACCTGTCGAAGATCGACATCCCGGTGCTGGTCATCCACGGCGACAGCGACGCGATCGTCCCCCTCGAACACAGCGGCAAGCGCACCGCGGAAACGATCCCCGGCGCCAAGCTCGTCGTGATCGAGGGTGGGCCGCACGGCATCAACGCCAGCCACCCGACCGAGTTCAACGAGGCACTGCTCGAGTTCCTCACCAGCTGACGTGCTGCGGGGCGGGGACTTGGTTCCCCGCCCCACGGCCCCCGCCTCCGGTGACCGTGGGGCGTTCTTCGGCATTACAGGCGGCCCAGCGCCCGATTCGTTCGATTCGCCCGCACCGCCGCCCGCTGCTGCGCCGCCGTCACCTCGATATAACCCTGCGACGTCGTCAGCGACGCATGACCCAGCAGCCGCATGATCTCCGACGCGTTCGCCCCGTCCTCCGCCAACCGCGTCGCGAACGTGTGCCGCAACGCATGCAACTGCGCCCCCCGGGGAACGCGATCCGACACCCCGGCCCGCCGGAAACACGACTGCACCAGGTACTGCAGGCCGCCACGCCGCAACGGCAGACCACGCCGATCCACCAGCAGCGGATCGTCCGGCCGTACCCGCCCGAACCGCAGCTGCCGGCTCTGCAGATACCGCGCGATCACCGCATCCAGCTCCGGCTCGATCGGCACCGTACGCGGACGCCCACCCTTACCGGCCACCTCGACCCGGCGCTCACCAGCACGGCCCAGCACCGAACCGGTCCGCAGCGCCAGCAGCTCGGACAACCGCAAGCCGGCACACAGGGCCAGCGCCAGCACCGCGACATCACGTTCGGGCCACGGGTCCCGCTGCCGCTCGTCAGCATGGTTGACCGCTTCGAGGAGCTGCTCGGGAGTGTCCTCGCCCCGCAACGGCTTGGGGGAGGGCGTCGCCATCCGGGGCTTGCCCACGGCGGACATGGGATTGCCGGCGACCACGCCGTCGACCACCAGGAACCCGAAGAAGGAGTTCCAGCTCGACCAGGCCCGATAGACCGAAGCAGGAGCGCGCCCGGCAGCGAACTCCGCAAACGCGGCGCGCAGGGCACGAGGGGAGAGGTCACGCAGAGTGACATTCTCACCCATGATCCGCAGGACCGCCGTCAGGTCGCGGCGGTAGGCGAGCAGAGTGTGCTCGGATGGCTTCCTCACCGCGCGGGCCGCGAGAAACTCCTCGACAAGCGCCTGGGCGGAAATGTCTTGTTCGTCCTGCATAAGGAATATTATGCAGGAAGCTCCCGTCTAGCGGGAGGGGTGAACCAGCTGCGTCTGACCCGCGTTGAGCGGGATTTCGCGGTTCGCATCTCGCGCTTTACCGAGGTTGGCTTCGGCTCACGTTGCTTCGCAGTCCGGTTGGTGCGACCTGGTCCGGGTCTGCGACGTCGGGCGTGGGCCACGGAACTCGGGCTGAGGCGGATATACCGTTCGAGCCCGAGTTGACCACCCGTGAAGGCGCGCCGGTTTTGCGGTAGGTCTGGGGCTCGGCTTCCGTCAGAACGATCCTCCTGAGATTTCGTGGGACGCCGCCTCCGCCTTGTTGGCCTACGTCCGTCCGATCCGCGCTCAGGTTGACATAATGTCAATTATCGACCACATCGAACGGGTGAATCCAGGCGGTTCGGCCGCGTGCGCGGTTCGGTGTACCTTCCGCGCCGCCGGGATCGTCGCCGTTGCCGCGCCGGCGGGCGCCGCCCAGGTACACCGTCTCGCTGAGCAGGGCGGTTCGGCCGCGTGCGCGGTTCGGGCGGCCTGGCGATCTGCCGGTGACTCCCCGGCCGCTGGGATGCGGCGTTCACCAGTACGGCCCAGCACCGAACCGGTCCGCAGCGCCAGCAGCTCGGACAACTGCAAGCCGCACACAAGGCCAGCGCCAGCACCGCAAGGGTGGTCGCTGGGGCACCTGGCTCCCGGCTACTGTCCCAGACCACCGACACGAAGCAGGCCGGCGAGCACGTCAAGGACGCCGGTCGCGTGACGCCGGTCGCGTGGACGGACAGCTGGACCCGTCAAGATCCAGCTCGCGGCGACGTCAGGCTCGGCGCGGGCCGGACGCGGCCGCCAGTGCGCGGGCCGGCAACGTCGCCGGCCGGACACCCGGCCGTACCGAAGGTCGAGGTCGGCGTATCGGTTAGGGACGCCGTACCTGTCAGGTCGTGGATCTAGATGGCGGCGCCCCGGTCGGAGGTGTTGCCGGGCCGCCCCCCGGTTCCCACGTCGGCCTGTCCCCCGGGTTGATTCCCTGGAACCTGCTTCCGTGGACGTCGCTACGCTGTGGACCGTGACCAACCCCATGGAGATCTTCGACCAGATCGTCGGCGTGGAGATCGCGTTGTGGGAGCGGGTCGATGCGCGGTTGCGGGCTGAGGAGCAGCTGACCCTCGGCCGGTTGCTGCCCATGCGGGTGATCGCTACGACGGCGGGCTGCCGGGTGTTCGACGTCGCGGCGCAGCTGCAGATCACCGTTGGCGCGGCGAGCAAGACGGTGGATCGGATCGAGGCGGCTGGTCATTGCGTACGCAGGCCGAATCCCGGTGATCGGCGGTCGTCGTTGATCGAGCTGACGGAGGCGGGCGGGGCGGCGCTGGCTGCTGCCGGGGTCGTTTTCGAGGATGAGGTGCGGGCCCGGGTGGGTGCGGTGCTCTCCCCCGCCGAGCTCGGGCAGCTGGCGGGTTTGCTGGAGCGGCTGCGGGTGGCTGCCCGCTGAGCGGCGTACCGGATGGGCAGGGCAGGATCTCGGTCATGGCGGGGACCGTAGCGGTGGGGTCTGACAGTTCTGTCCGGTGGATCACCGGGTTTCTCGATTCGCCGTCTCGTGCGGCGGAGGGCTTCTGGCAGGCGGTGACGGGGTCGGGCCTGTCGGCGCGGCGGGGTCCTGGTGGCGAGTTTGCGACGTTGCTTCCGGGCTGCGGTGACGCGTACCTGAGGGTGCAGGTCGTGGGCGACGGTCCGGCGCGGGCCCACCTGGATCTGCATGTGGAGCGGGTGGCGGCGCAGGCGCGCCGGGTGGTGGGGCTCGGGGCTGCCGTGGTGCACGAAGAGGATGGCCTGGTGGTGCTGCGCTCCCCCGCGGGACTGCCGTTCTGTCTGGTGGCGTGGCATGGTGAGGCGGCGCGGCCGGAGCCTGTGTCGTGGCCGGGCGGGCGGAGCCTGGTGGATCAGTGGTGTCTGGACATTCCCGCCACGTCGTTCGGGGCGGAGGCTGATTTCTGGGCGGCGGTGACGGGTTGGCCCCGGCGGTCCGGCTCGCGGCCGGAGTTCGACTTTCTGGTACGCCCGGACGGCATGCCCTTGCGTCTCCTGCTCCAGCGCACGGGCGGCGCGGCGCCGGGTATGCATCCCGATGTGGCCAGTGAGGACCGTCGCGCCGAGGTGCTGCGGCACGAGGAGCTCGGTGCCTCGGTGGTGCGGGTGGCGGAGTCGTGGACGACTCTGCGGGACCCGGTGGGCCGGCTCTACTGCGTGACGGATCGAGATCCGGCGACGGGCACGCTGGGCTGACGGCTTTCTTGTCGGTGGCGGCTGGTACAACTGACGGCATTGGAACACACGTACGAGGAAGGGTGGGCCGATGGCGGCGGCGCGTACCGGTGTGCGGGGGCTCGGCACCGACGAGTTGCAGGCGATTCGCGACGGGCTGGCGGCCGGGCGCAAGCCGCGGGTGATGTTCACCGCGTCGGCCGGGCAGATCGCCGGCCAGTTGGGTCAGGTGGTGGCGCTCACGGACCCGGCGGTGTCCGACGAGTGGGTGGTCGTGCGGTTCGGGCGCGACGAGTTGCCGTTCGCGCCTGGTGATCTGCAGGTGGCTCCGAAGGGCGCGGCTGCGCGGAAGGCGGCTCCCCCGCCGGCTGCGTCGCCGCCGTCGCGGCCGGAGCCGGAGTTCGTTATCGACAAGCCGGTGGGTCCCGCTCGGGGCGGCCGGTCGGGGTCCTCGGGAGGCAGGGGTGGTGCGGCGGTGACGGACGAGTCGGGTTCGGGCAAGGGTTCCGGTGGGGGTCGCCGGTCCGTCGGTGGACGGGATAGCGATGCCGGGGCGGTCGGCGGCCCTTCCCAGACTGGTGCTGGGACGGTGCCGGCGGGCGGAAACGGCCGGACGGGCGCGGCGACGTCCTCCGAGGGCGGCTCCTCCCCCGCGGTGGTGAGCAACGGCAAGCCGGCCGGCAGCGGCGGGAATGCGCCGGCTCCCGCGCCTCGGAAGGCTTCTTCGCGGCCGGCGAAGCCCAAGCCGCCACCCGGTCTGACGGTCACGCTGGCCTACACCGACGGCGAGTGGACGATCGCGGCCAACCAGGGCTCGAAGGCGCTGGCGAAGCCGTACGTGGTCCGCCCCGCCGAGGCCATGCGCATGGTGGCGCTGGTGGACGTGCCGGGGGTGCAGGAGGCGGTGGAGCAGATCGTGGCGGCGGAGCGGGCGGAGGTGGAGCAGCAGGCCGAGCGGTTACGGGCGGAGCTCGCGGAGATCGAGGCACGGCTTCAGGAGCTGCGGGACGCGAGCTGACGGCGGCGGGCTGAGCATGGGTCGGCTGGCGGCCGTCGCTCATCAGGGCCGCAGGGCGGTGACCGGTGCGTGGAGCAGTTCACGACGGTCCAGCGATTCCGGTAGTTCCACCATCGCCACCACTTGCTCCGGGGGGCTGCCTGCATGCGATGGGCCTGCCCAGAACGGTGATCGTCATGGCATGCAGCGAGCTCTCTGCTCGGGCCCCGATGACGTCGAAACAATGGAGGCCTGGCACGGCGACGAGGACCCTCTGGCCCGCCGGCGCGCCATCTGCTGGAACCCCGCGCAGGCTGGCCAACCGGGCTGCTTGAGGCTCGGACAGCTGCGGCAATGTTCCCCACGTGGCGGTCTCTCGCGGCACGGGCGGAACAGGACGATCGCAGGCGGCGGACGGGAGGAGCGAGCCCGTCAGAACGGCGGTACCGGCAGCGAGGCGCCGCAGGGCGATTCTGTCCACAGCCCCTTGGACGGAACTGGCGGACTCTCGTTCCTTCAGGGCAGCTTCCCTGTCTGCGGGCGCGCGCTCCTAGTGGGGCCGCACTCGCTGCTTGCGCTGCTCGAGTGGTGCGGGCCGGTTTGGGCAAGGCCGTTATGGCGGGCCGGCGCCCCCATGGGGCGTCACCGGGATCGGAAGGCCGTTACGGGGCCGGCGACCCATCGGGCGTGACCGGAACGGGGAGGTCGTTGCGGCGGGCCGGCGTCCCATGGGCGTGACCGGAATGGGAAGGTCGTTGCGGCGGGCCGGCGTCCCATGGGCGTGACCGGAATGGGAAGGTCGTTGCGGCGGGCCGGCGTCCGATGGGCGTGACCGGCATCGGCGGGGGTCGGGGTCGGCGGGTCGTCCGGCGTGCGATCATGGCGCATTGATGGATGCGTCATGGCGGGTGCCGGTGGTCTGGCGGGTGCTGCTGCGGTTTTCGCGGGTGCTCGTACCGTTGATCTGCCGATTGCGGGTGTCGGGTGAGGTGCCGGAGGAGTTGCGGCACGGTCCGCTGATCCTGGCGGCGAATCATGTCAGCCCCGTGGATCCGGTGCTGATGACGGCGGCCTGCAGCATCGCGGGGGTGGCGCCTCGGTTCATGGCGACCGGGGGGCTGTTCGACGCTCCGATCGTGGGGTCGGCGATGCGCGCCATGGGGCATCTGCGGGTCGACCGGCACACCGCGAAGGTGGCCGAGGCGCTGCCGAACGCCGCGGCTGCGTTGCGGGCCGGGTCGGTGGTGCTGGTGTACCCGGAGGGCCGGATAGGTCTGGACCCGTGGATGTGGCCCGAGCGCGGCAAGACGGGGGTGGCCCGGATGGCGGCGATGTCCGGCGCTGCCGTGATTCCCGTGGCGCAGTGGGGTTCGCATGCGGTGCTGCCGTACACGGCGCCGGTGGGGATCGTGCGGTCGGTGCTGAAGGCGATGTGGCGGCGGCCGGTGGTGCTGATCCGGTTCGGGACGCCGGTGGATCTGAGCGGGTTGAGCGGGTCGGCGGGGGCTCAGGCCATGCGGGCCACCGACCGGATCGTGCAGGCGATCGCTGACACGCTGGCGCCGCTGCGGGAGGACGAGCCGGAACTCCCCCACTTCGTGGACCGGACCCGGCCGGTGGACATGTCCCGCGTCCGGCGGCGGCGCGCTGCGGCCTGACCGGTCAAGCCGGCCAAACGGTCAGGCCGGTCGAGCGGGCCACGCTGGTCAGGCCGGCTTGATCTGGCCGAGGTGGGTCAGCAGCTGCACCAGCCGGTACGCCTCGCCCATGTCCTCGGCCGTGAACGCCACCGTCCGCCCACCGGACGCCCGTGTCACGCCGGGTATCAGCATGGCCAGGTCGACAGTGGCGGGGCTGTACAGATCCACCTCGACGCGTACGGGTCCCGGGACGGTCAGCAGCGGGACGCTGTCGGCGCGGCGGATCGCCTTGGCCGCCGCTCGGTGGATCTGGTCGCAGACCTCTTCCGGGTGCAGGGCCACGGCGGCCGCCTGCCCCAGGGCGTGTTTCACCGTGACTGTCGTCGTACCCGGGATGAGGTCGTGGATCTCCGCGCAGGCGGCGTCGTCGCCCGAGAGCAGGACCACCGGCGCGGTGTGGTGGGCGGCCATGGCCGCGTTGAGGCCGATCTCGCCCATCGGGCGGCCGTCGATGCGTACGTCCAGGATCGCGTCGCTGATGGTGTGGGCGAGCACGGCGGGGCCGGCGCCCGCGCGGGCGTGGTAGCCGACGAACAGCACCGCGTCGGTGCGGTCGTCGAGGCCGGCCAGCATGCCCAGCGGGCGGGGTCTGCCGCGGGCCAGGCGGGCGCGGCGGTCCACATGTTCGGGCAGGACGTTGCGGAACGGCCCGTGTGCGTCGGCGACGAGCACCTCGGCCGAGGGCACGGCCTCCAGGACTCCGGCGACGGCGGCGTTGACCTCGGCGGTCATCAGGTGGCGGCTGCGCTCGTAGTCGTAGCCGCCGGGGTTGGTCTCGGTGGGGTGCACGACCCCGGAGACGCCTTCCATGTCGGCGGAGATCAGTACCTTCATCGATGAGCACCCTACGCGTCGCGGGTGCCGGGCCGAGGAACGGAGGGCGTTACTCGCTGGTGCGGCGCTGGCGGAGATACGCCAGGACGGCCTCGCGGGTGGTGCGGACCCCGAACAGCGCGCGGGCTTCGGCGATGCGGCGGTTTGCCGTGCGCAGGGAAAGGAATTCGGCGGCCGCCGCGGCGGCGATGGTGTCCCCGGCGGCGAGGCGGTCGAGCAGGGCGCGCTGTTCGGGCACGAGCTCGGCCACCGCGTCGCCGGCCTCCACGGGAGCGGAGTTCTGGTTGCCCGGTCCCAGCTGCACCGAGCCGAGGCGGCTGAGGTCGTCGATCAGTGCGCGGCCCATGGCGCTGTCCGCGTCGCAGACGGCGACGATGCCCGCGCCTCGGGCCGCCGCGAGGACGGCGAGTTGCAGGGCGTCGCGGTCGGCGATGCGACCGTGCAGGACGAGGCGGTCCGTGGTGACGTCCCAGGCGGAGCTCGGCAGCGCGAAGCCTTCGCGGACGGACCAGCCGTCACGGGCGAGGCGGCGCACCACGGTGTCGGCGTCGGCGCTGGAGGCGACGACGTGGCGGGGAGCGTCGGGCTGTCGGGTCACCGGCCATCCTCACGGTCGCGTCGGTCCGGGCGGTCGAACGGGTCGTTACGGCCGAAGCCGGCGGACGGGTCGGAGGAGGAAACGGCCGGCTCCAGCTGGGTGAGGGCCAGGGCTGCTGCTTCGGTACGCGTACGTGCCCCCAGCTTGCGCATGCCCGCGCGGATGTGGGTGTCGACCGTCTCGGCCGAGATGCCCAGCTGTCCCGCGATGCGGCGGGTCGGTTCGCCGGCCGCCACCAGCCGCAGCACGTCCGTCTCCCGGCGGGTCAGGTTGCTGCCCGAGCGCGGGCTGCGGGTGTCGCGGTGCACGTGGTGGCGGCGCAGACCGCGGCGGGCACGGCCGGCGAGCACCACCAGACCGGCCTCGTCGGCGAGCTGTTCGGCCTGCAGCAGGGCGGTGACGGCGCGCTGGGCGTTGGGGTCGTGCAGGCCGGCGGCGAGCAGGCAGCGGATCTGTTCCCGGCGGGCGGTGCCGGCCCAGGCCTCGGCGGCCGCGGTGAATCCGGTGCCGGTCGCCCAGGCGGTGAGGGTGCGCCGGGCCGCGGTGGGCAGGCCGGCCGGGATGGCGGGGGCGGCGCCGTCGATGTCGAAGGCCGACGCGTACGGGGACCGGGCCCCGGCGCCGCCGTCGTACGCGGCCCAGCGGGCGGTGATGTGCTGCAGCCCGGTGAGCAGGCCGGCGCCGGGGGTCTGCGGGTGCTGCGCGGCACGGTCGGGCTGGCCGTCGAGCCAGGCGGCCTCGCGGGCGACCCAGGCGGTGGCCGGGTGCCCGTCGGGGTCGGCGAGCCGGCTGCGGGCGGCGGCGAGCAGTCCGGTATCGGCCTCGACCAGGGCGGTCGCGGCCACCGCGTAGGCCTGGGCGTCGGCCGGGAGGGCCCGGTCGGCGAGGTCGGCGCTGCGCCGCACCGCGTTGTCGGGCGACGCCGCGGCGGACAGGCCTTGGAGCACGTCCGCCCACCCGGCGACCGCCAGGAACCGGGTCTGCCAGCTGTACGCCAGGTCCGCGGCGCACGCCTCCGCGGCGGTGCGGGCCGCGGCTGCCGCCTCCGCCAGCCTCCCGTCGGCGGTCAGGTGCTCGACGAGCAGCCAGGCACTCCAGCGCCCGCTCAGCGGATCCGTGCCGTCGGCCGCGGCGGCGGCCAGGTCGCGTTCCCAGCCCGGGGCGCGGTGGGCCGCGCGCACCGCGGCCAGCGCCGCCGCC
Source organism: Actinoplanes sp. NPDC049681 (assembly GCF_044465265.1). NCBI lineage: Bacteria > Bacillati > Actinomycetota > Actinomycetes > Micromonosporales > Micromonosporaceae > Actinoplanes > Actinoplanes sp. NPDC049681. The sequence continues at coordinate 205,034 of NZ_JBITLP010000008.1, read as the reverse complement.
ACTCCTGGTGGGGGTGCCGGATGCCGCGCGGCGATCTTCTCCGCCGTGTCCAGGGCCGCGGCGGGGTCGGCGGCCAGGTCGGCCAGGAGCAGGATCCGGTCGCGGGCCGCGACGACCGTGGCGGTGGCCGCGTCGGGGATCGGGGTGACGGCCGCTCGGGCGGCCGCCGGGTCGCCGGCCTGCAGCAGTGCCTCGCCGCGCAGGACGTCGGCCTCCACGCCGAGCGGGGCCGCGCTGGTCAGGGCGCGGGCGGCGGCGTGCGGGCGGCCCGCGGCCAGCAGCGCGTCGGCGGCGGCGATCCGCACCCGGGGGGCCGGGGTGACCCCCGGCAGGTTGCAGGCGAACAGCAGCAGGTCGGCGCGGTCACCGCCGGCGGTGCGGTCGGCCGCGGTCAGAGCTCTGCGGTACGCCTGGTCGTGGTCGCCGGCGGCGGCGAGGTGGCGGGCGGCCTCGGCGTCCGGGGTGGCGGTGGCCAGGGCGCGGTGCAGGTCGGCGCGGGCGTCGGCGTCGAGCAGGCCGGCGGCGGTCTCGGCGATGTACGCCGACACCGGCACGACCTCGTCGCCGGCCTGCTGGATGAGGCCGGCCTCGTGCAGGGCGGTGGCGCCGGCGCCGAGCAGCGACGCCGGGGCGGGGCGGCCGAGCAGGCCCAGCGCGGCCAGCGCGGTGCGGGCGGCGCGGGGCAGGTCGGCCAGGGCGGTGGCGATCGCGTAGGCGACCTGGTCGACGTCGGTGTCCGGGGTGCCCCGGCCGGCGCCGGCCTGGCGGGCGAGGGCGGTGACGGCGAGCGGGTTGCCGCCGGCGCGGGCGACGACCGCGGCCACGGCGGTGTCGTCGAGCTGCCCGGCGGTGCGGCGAGCGAGATCGGCGGCGGCCTGCGGGTCGAGCGGCGGGATGTCGAGCCACGCGGTGGCCGCCTCGCGCAGGGCGCTCAGGGTCGCCTCGGGCAGCCGGTGCGGCGTACGCAGGGCCGCCACGACGCGGATGCGGGTGGCCAGGTGAGGCAGCGCCGCCAGGGTGGCGGGGTCGGCGTACTGCAGGTCGTCGAGGACGAGCAGGCCGGCGCGGACCCGGGAGCGGACCGCCTCGGCGAGCAGCGGGACGTCGTGGGCGGGCAGGCGGGCCTTGACCGCCCGGGACAGCGCGAGCGCCGGGACGGTGGCGAGCATGGCGAGGCCGCCGCCGGTGTGCGCGGGCCCGGCGGCGGCGGTGGCGATGCGGCGCAGCAGGGTGGTGCGGCCGGCGCCGGGTGCTCCGGTGAGCACGACGAGGCCGGGGCGGCGCAGATGCGCGGCGGCGAGCCCGGCCAGGTCCTGCTGTGACACCCACGCTCCTGTCCCGCTGCGCCCCCCGGCAGCGTCCGTTGGCACGAACACGGGATCCTCACTCGGCCCCGGGTCCGTAGTCTGTGCTGCGGCAGGCGATTCCGCCCTGCCCGTGAAGGGGAAGGGCAGCCACCTTTGTCTGCGTTGACGGCCGCGGTCAGCACATTCTCGCCGAATGTGTGCTCGGCTGACGAGTCATGACCGTCGGGCCGCTGTCCGCACGGGTAGCTACCCTGTGCGACGAGATTATCGCCCGGGTCGGCCCGGACGTCGCTGGCCAGGTGCAACACGTCCGCGAGCGGCTCGCCGAGCCGTTACGCGTGGCTATCGCGGGGCGGCTGAAAGCCGGAAAGTCGACACTCGTCAACGCGTTGATCGGGCGGCGGGTGGCGCCCACGGCGGTCGGTGAGTGCACCCGGGTGGTCACCCGGTTCCGGTACGGGCCCGCCGACCGCGTCGACGTGGTGCGCCGCGACGGTACCCGCTCGAGCATGCCGCTGGGCGACGACGGGATGATCCCGCAGCGCCTGGGGGTGCCCGCCGGCCGGGTCGCGTACGTGGACGTCACCCTGACCAGCGAGAAGCTGCGCGACCTGACGGTGGTCGACACCCCGGGGCTGGCGTCGACCGACACGCGGCTGTCCGCGCGGGCCGCCGCGGAGTTGAGCGAGACGACCGCGCCGTTCGACGCCGGCATCGACGCCGACTCCGCCTCCGAGGTCGCCGCCGCCGAGGCGGTCGTCTACGTGTTCACCCAGGCCGTGCGCGCCGACGACGTGCAGGCGCTGGAGGCCTTCCGGGCGGCGTCGGCGCGCCTGGCCAGCAGCCCCATCAACGCGCTGGGCGTGTTCGGCAAGGTCGACACCCTGGTGGGTGGTGCCGCCGACCCGTGGCCGGTCGCCGCTCCGCTCGCGGAGCAGCAGGCCGCGCTGCTCGCCCGTACCGTTTCCGAGGTCGTGCCGGTCGTGGGGTTGCTCGCCGAGACCGGGGAGGCCGGGCGGCTCACCGCGGCCGACTGCGCCGCCCTCAAGGAGCTCGCCGCGCTGCCGGCCGGGCAGTTGCAGGTGCTGCTCGCCTCCGTCGACCTGTTCCGCAGCCGGCCGGCCCCGGTCAGCGCCGAGCGCCGGGAGCGGCTGCTGGGCCTGCTGGACCTGTACGGCGTGGGTTTCGCCCTGGCCCAGGTCGCGGCCGAGCCGCAGCTGGGCACCGGGGAGCTGGTGCGGCGGCTGGTCGCGGCCTCGGGCTTCCCCCGGCTGCGGCACACCCTCGAGCAGACGCTGCGCTGGCGCGCCGACGCCATCAAGGCCGGGTGGGCGTTGTCGCGGCTGGAACGCCTCGCCGGGCACACCGGGGACCGCCGCGACCGCGAGACGCTGCGCGACGCGACCGAGCGGCTGCTGCGCGAGCCCGCGTACCACCGATTGCGCCTGCTGGAGGTGGCGCAGCGCGTCGCGACCGGGAAGGTGGAGCTGCCGGTGGCGTGGGAGCAGGAGCTGACCCGGCTGGCGACCTCCGACGACGCCCGGTGGGTGCTGCGCCGCCCGCAGGCCGGCGCCGACGAGCTGGCCGCCGCCGCGGTCGAGGCCGCGAACCGGTGGCGGGTGTACGCGGTCGCGGGCGCCGGGCCGGCCCAGTCGCGGGTGGCGCAGGTCGCCCACCGCGGCTTCCACCTGCTGGCCCAGGCGATCCGTGAGGAAGCCACCCGCCGTACGGGTCAGGAGGCCGGCCGATGAGTGCCACCCGCGAGCTCGCGCAGAGCCTCGACGTGACCGTCCGCGACGCGCTGGCGGCGGTCCGCGCCGCCGATCCCGACGCGGGCGCCGAGCTGGCCGACCTACGCCGCCGCCGGCTCACCCGCCCGTCGGTGGTGCTGGTCGGCGAGACCAAGCGCGGCAAGAGTTCGCTGATCAACGCGCTGCTGGGCGTGCCCGGGTTGTCGCCGGTCGACGCCGCGGTGGCCACCGCCGCGTACCTGCACTTCTCCCCCGGCCCCACGCCGGGCGCGCTCGCGTACGTGCCGGGTCTGGGTGAGCCGGTGGAGCTGGACGCGGGCGAGCTCGGCGCGTGGGCGACCGGCCGGGCCGGCGGGCGCGCGCCGCGGCGCATCGAGATCACCCATCCAGCGCCGCTGCTGCAGTACGTGAGCCTGCTGGACACCCCGGGCGTCGGCGGCCTCGACCCGGCCCACACCACGGTCGCGCTGGACGCCGTCGAGCGGGCCACCGCGTTGCTGTTCGTCGCCGACGCGTCGGCACCGCTGTCGCAGCCGGAGCTCGAGTTCCTGGTCGCTGCCAGCGAGCGCGTCGACACGGTGGTGTTCGCGCTGACCAAGGTGGACGCCTTCCCCGGGTGGCGGCGCATCGCCGAGGACAACCGGGCGCTGCTGCGCGTACGGGCCCCGCGTTTCGCCGACGCGCCGTGGTTCCCGGTGTCGGCGCGGCTGGCGGAGCTGGCCCTGGGCGTACCGGCGCAGGAGCAGGCGGCGCTGGTGGAGGCGTCGCATATCGCCGAGCTGCAGCACGCCCTGGTGGAGCTGGCCGGGCACGGGCATCAGCTGCAGCTGGCCAACGTGCTGCGGGCCGCCCGAGCGGAACTGGCCCGCCTCGAGCAGGCCGCCGAGGCGCGGGTGCAGGCCGCGGAGGCCGACCCTGCCGAGACCGCCCGGGTCCGCGCCGAGCGCAGCGCCCTGGCCGCCCGTAAGCGCACCGAGTCGCGGCAGTGGGCGCTGCTGCTGACCACGGAGACGCAGCGGGCCCGCGTCGAGGTGGTCGGCCTGCTGCGGACCCGGATCGCCGAGTTGCAGGCCGACGTCACCGCCCGCATCGACCGGTTGCGCGGCGACGGGCTGGCCGGCCTGCCCGATCAGGTGGACGCGGAGCTGCAGGCGGTGGCCGTACGGCTGTCGGAGGACCTGCGCGCCACCTTCCGCCAGGTCGGCGAGCGGGTCCTGGCGCAGGTCTTCGACGACGAGGAACTGGCCGGGGTGCTGGACCGGCTCAACGCCACGCTGCGTCACGCCCTGGCGGCCGGCTCGCCGCGCGACGGCTCCGGCGACAACCTGCTGATCGCGCTGTCCGCGGGCGGCATCGCGTTCATGGCCGGCCGCGGGGCCATCTTCGGCGCGTCGGCGCTGGGCGTGGGCGGCGCGGTCGCCGGGGGTCTGCTGATCCCCGTGGCGGGGCTGGGACTGGGCCTGGCCGCCGGCGGGTACGTGCTCTACCGCAGGCGGGTGCAGACCGACCGGCAGCAGGCCCGCACCTGGCTGCGCGACGTGCTGTCCGAGGCCCGGGCGGCGCTGCAGGACGAGATCTCGTACCGGTTCACCGACCTGCAGTACGCGCTGGGCGTCGCCGTCGACGACGCGGTCGAGCGGCGCTTGCGCGAGCTGGACGCGCACATCGCCGAGATCGACGCGGCCGCGGCCGAGGACGCCGCCGGTCGCTCCCGCCGCCGAGCCCGGGCCGCCGCCGAGCTGCAGCAGGTACGGGCACAGCTGAAGAACGTGGACGAGGTCCTCACCCGGGCGCGGGCCCTGGCACCCGCGCCGTCAACCCTCGGTCAGGAGAACGCATGAGCGACGAGTACGGCTGGCCGGACTTCCACGACCCCGGCCACCACGACGACCCGGGGCACCACGACGACACCGGCCCCGCGCACGACGACGTGACGCCGGCGGCCGACCCGTTCCACGACGACCTCTACACCGACCACGACTTCGGCGCGCACGACCACGACTTCGGCGCGCACGACGACGATCTCGCCGGCCACGCGGACGATCACGACGCCGGCTGGCACGACGACCACGCCGAGCCGGGCACCGGCCACGACGACGTCACCGGCCACGAGGTCGTCGACGTCACCGACGGGCACGCTCTGGGCCCGGTGGGCGCCGACCCGGACGCGGCCGAGCCCGGCGACGAGGCGGTGAGCCTGTTCCCGCCGGTCGTCGACGTCGGTCCGCTGCCGGAGCCGGTCGACGGGTTCCCGTGGATCGACACCGGCAGCCTGGGCCTGGTCGACCCGGCGGCCGTGCACGCCGGTGCCGGGCCGGTCGACCCGCACGAGCTCGCCGCGTACGCCGCCGAGGAGCTGCCGCCCGGCGCGGACCCGTGGGCGGCGCTGGCCGACTCGGAGGATCCGGCGACCGGCGCGCTGGCCCGATGGTGGAGTGCAAACGGCTGACGAGGTGACATCATCTGCGCCCATGACCGTCTCCACCGCGCCGGACAGCACCCGGCGTGAACGCACCGGCTGGTACTTCTACGACTGGGCCAACTCGGCGTTCTCCACCACCGTCATCACGGTGTTCCTGGGCCCGTTCCTGACCTCGGTCACCGAGCAGGCCGCCGGCTGCGCGCTGGGCGCCGACGAGTGCCGCGGGCGGGTCCATCCGCTGGGGATCAGCGTCGCCGCCGGCTCGTACTTCCCCTATCTGGTGTCGCTGTCGGTGCTGCTGACGGTCTTCGTGCTGCCGGTGATGGGGGCGATCGCCGACCGGGCCGAGCGCAAGAAGCCGCTGCTGGCCGCGGCCGCGTTCATCGGCGCCGGGGCGACGATCGCGATGGCGTTCGTGACCGGGCAGCGGTATCTGCTGGGCGGGGTGCTGTTCATCGTCGCCAACGTGGCGTTCGGCGCGTCGGTGGTCGTGTACAACTCGTTCCTGCCGCGGCTGGCCGGGCCGGACGAGCGGGACACGGTGTCGAGCCGCGGGTGGGCGCTCGGCTACCTCGGCGGCGGCGTCCTGCTGCTGCTCAACCTGGTCGCGGTGACCGTGCTCAGCGTCGAGGGCGACGACCACCGGACCCTGGACCTGGCCCGCTGGTGCATCGTGTCGGCCGGGGTGTGGTGGGCGGCGTTCACCCTGCTGCCGCTGCGGTGGCTGCGCGAGCACCCGGGCGCCGAGGTGGCCGCGCGGCGCGGCAGCGTGCTCACCGACGGGTTCCGGCAGCTGGGGCAGACGCTGCGCAGCCTGCGGGCGTACCCGTTGACCCTGTTCTTCCTGGGTGCCTTCCTGGTCTACAACGACGGCATCCAGACCGTGATCGCCCTGGCGAGCCAGTTCGGCACCGAGGAGCTGCACCTCGGCCAGTCCACGCTGATCGTCACGATCCTCATCGTGCAGTTCCTGGCCTTCGGCGGGGCGCTGCTGCTCGGCGCGCTCGCCACCCGCATCGGTGCGCGGCGCACGGTGCTGCTCGCCCTGGCGCTGTGGCTGCTGGTCATCCTCGCCGCGTTCTGGCTGCCGGAGGGCGAGCCGGTGCCGTTCATGCTGCTGGGCGTCGGCATCGGCGTGGTCATGGGTGGCAGCCAGGCGCTGAGCCGTTCGCTGTTCAGCCAGCTGATCCCGCAGGGCCGCGAGGGCGAGTACTACGGCTTCTACGAGATCAGCGACAAGGGCACCAGCTGGCTCGGCCCGCTCGCGTTCGGGCTGGTGTTCCAGCTGACCAACAGCTACCGGATCGGGATCGTGTCGCTGGTGGTGTTCTTCGTGGCCGGTGGCATCCTGCTGGCGATGGTGCCGCTGCGCCGGGCCATCGAGGCCGCCGGCAACACCCCGCCGCGACTGCTGTGAAAGGAAGAGCGTGGACATCGTGATCGACCCCAGCTCCGCGGTGCCTCCGTACGAGCAGGTGCGGCTGCGGATCGCGGCGCTGGCCGCGGACGGTGAGCTGGCGGCGGGCACCCGGCTGCCGCCGGTGCGGCAGCTCGCCGCCGAGCTGGGTCTGGCGGCGAACACGGTGGCGCGGGCCTACCGGGAGCTGGAGCAGGCCGGCCTGGTGGAGACCCACGGCCGGGCGGGCACGCTGATCACCTCCGCGGCGGCCGGGACCCCGGTCGCGGCCCGGAAAGCCGCTCAACGGTACGCGGACGAGACAAAGTCCCTCGGACTGACACCGGAGGCGGCCTTGGCGCTGGTCGAGGCCGTTCTGCGCCGTCCGGGCTGAGCGTCGTGGTCCCGCGGGTGCCGGCGGGGTCGTCCCGCCGGCACCCCCGTGGTCAGGCCCGTTCGCACACCGACGGGGCCGTGAAGTCGGTGCTGCTGCGGAAGCTGCCGCCCGGGAAATCGGTCCAGACGGCGATGTACGTGAGGTGGGCGCCGGCACTGGCGCCCGGGATGCGCTGGACGGCGTGCTCGGTGGCGCCGCCCTGCGGCCACGGCAGCGAGGTCAGGGCGGACTCGGCCGGCGTGGACTCCATCAGGATGAGCAGCGCGGCGGTGTCCGACTGGTTGGTGATGGCCCAGTCGACGACCCATTCGCCGGTGGTGGTGTCACAGGTGCCGGAGACCTCGGTCGCGAACGTCCGGGGCGCGGCGGCGTGGGCGGCGGGAGCGGCCGGCAGGGCGGCCACGGCACCGGCGAGGGCGGCGGCGATGATGCGGAACTTCATGGGGTCCTTTCGCGAAGGGTGCGGACAGGCGTCGCCTTCGGGCAGAAAAGCGGGCGACGCAGGCAAGGTAGACGGTTGCCGCGAACCAGGCGCAACGACGAAATGAACGTCACACCGGACCCCGGGTCGCCGCGGCACCGTTCGTGCAGGTCCGGCGCGCTGCGCAGGGTCCGCGACGCGTTGCCCGAAAGTCCCGCTACGCCTGCGCGAAGTTCTGCTGGCCGATGACGGCGAGCAGCTGAAGCTTCTCGTAGCCCTCGCTGCCGGGCGGGGCGGTCAGCACCAGCAGCGCCTGCGCCTGGTCCTCGGTGAACAGCACCTGGCAGTCGACCTCGACGGCGCCGAGCTCCGGGTGCAGCAGCACCTTGTGGTCGGCGAAGCGCTGGGCGACCTCGTGGCGTTCCCACAGGGCGGTGAACTCCGCGCTGGCCTTCTGCAACGCCCGCACCAGCTCGCCGGCGCGCGACTTCGGCCCCATCGAGCCGTACGCGGCCCGCAGGTTCGCCACCTGGGCGCGGCTCTGGCGTTCCCGGTCCTGCTCCGGATAGCGCAGCCGCTCCCCGGGCCGGGTGAACCAGCGGTAGATCTCGCTGCGGTCCAGGCCGGTGTCGCCGGAGCGGTCGCCGAACAGGGCCACCGCCATCCGATTCTGCACCAGCGTCTCGCCGAGGTTGGACAGGATGAGCGCCGGGGTGTCGTCCAGCCGGTCGAGGACCCGCAGCAGCGCGGGCGCCACGTGCGCGGCGGTCGACACCGGCGAGGGGGCGTTGCGCCCGGCGACCTGGAACAGGTAGTCGCGTTCGCCGCTGCTGAGTCTCAGGGCGATCGCCAGCGAGGCCAGCATCTGCTCGCTGGGCTGCGGCCCGCGCTGCTGCTCCAGCCGCGTGTAGTAGTCGGCCGACATCGCGGCCAGCGCCGCCACCTCCTCGCGCCGAAGGCCGGGGGCCCGGCGGCGGGCCCCGGCGGGCAGCCCCACGTCACCGGGGCGTAGCCCCTGGCGGCGGCGGCGCAGGAAGTCGGCGAGCGCGGCGCGGTCCATGCGCTCCAGTATCGCCGAGCGCCGCGGTGCAACCAGGGATCGCCGATCCCCCGATAACCGCTCTCTGCCGGGCCCGGCTCGCCGCCGCCAGACTTCGGGGCATGAACATTTCCGGGAACACGATCTTCATCCCCGGGGCCACCAGCGGCATCGGCCTCGCCCTCGCCCTCGCGCTGCAGGCGCGCGGCAACACCGTCATCGTCGGCGGGCGCCGTACCGAGCTGCTGGACCGCATCGCGGCCGAGCACCCCGGCATCGACACCGTGCAGATCGACACCGCGGACGCCGCTTCGGTCACCGCCGCCGCCGAGCGCGTCCTGGCGCGGCACCCGCAGCTCAACGTGCTGGTCACGATGGCCGGCATCATGCGGGTCGAGGACTGGCACAAGCCCGAGACGTTCCTCGCCTCCGCCGAGGAGATCGTCACCACCAACCTGCTGGGCCCGATCCGGCTCATCGCCGCGTTCGTCGCTCACCTGCAGAGCCGGCCGGACGCGACCATCGTCACCGTCTCGTCGGGCCTGGCGTTCGCACCGCTGAAGGCCACGCCCAGCTACAACGCGTCCAAGGCGGCGATCCACATGCTCAGCGAGTCGATCCGCCTGCAGCTGGCCGACACCTCGGTGCGCGTCGTCGAGCTGGTGCCGCCGTCGGTGCGTACGGCGCTGCTGCCCGGCCAGGAGTCCAGCGACTTCGCGATGCCGCTGGACGAGTTCGTCGCGGAGGTCGTGGGCCTGCTCGACAGCGAGCCCGACGCCACGGAGATCCAGGTCGAGCGGGTCAAGTTCCTGCGCTACGGCGAGGCCCGCGGCGACTACGACCAGGTCGTCGCGACCCTCAACGCCGCCGACCCGCACGGCAGGTGAGCCCGGCTGCCGGTCACTCGACGGTGATGGCCCCCGAGGGGCACATCGTGGCGGCCCTGCGCAGCAGTTCCTCGGGCTGATCCGGGGCCTGCGGATCCAGGACGACGACCACGCCGTCGTCGTCCTGGTCGAAGACCTGCGGCAGGGTCATGACGCAGTTGCCGGCGCCGATGCACACGTCGCGGTCGGCGCGCACCCGGGCGCTCACCAGGTCACCGGCAGCTCGGCCAGGCCGTACACGATCGACATGTCACGGGTCGGCAGCTGGGCGGGGTCGGCGGCGACGCGCAGGCCGGGCAGGCGGCGGGCCAGGGCCGACAGGGCGATCCGCAGCTCGGCGCGGGCCAGCGGCTGCCCGATGCACTGGTGCACGCCGAAGCCGAACGCCAGGTGCTGGTGCGCCTGCCGGTACGGGTCGAACGCGTCGCCGTCGTCGAACACGTCGTCGTCGCGGTTGGCCAGCGACAGCAGCGCGGTGGCCGGCTCCCCCGCGCGGATGAGCCGGCCACCGATCTCGACGTCGCGCACGGCCAGGCGCGGCAGGCCGGTCCGCACGATCGTCAGATAGCGCAGCAGCTCCTCGACGATCCCGTCGACCGTCTCGTCGTCGCCGTCGCGCAGCCGCTGCCACACCTGCGGGCGCTGCAGCAGCAACAGCACGCTGAGACCGATCATGTTGGCGGTGGTCTCGTGCCCGGCGATGAGCAGCAGCAACGCCATGCCGACGAGCTCGCCGACCTCCAGCTCGCCGGTGCGCACCCGCTCGCTGATCAGCCGGCCCAGCAGGTCGTCGCCGGGATCCCCGGCCGCGCGTTTCGCCTCGATCAGCGTCCCCAGGTACGTGCGCAGCCCGGCGGCGGCGTCACGGACCAGCAGCGGGTCGGCGCTCTGGTCCAGCATGATGCTGCTGCGCTCCTGGAAGAACGCGTGGTCGGCGTACGGGACGCCGAGCAGGTGGCAGATCACCAGGGACGGCACCGGCAGCGCGAACCCCGCGATCAGGTCGGCGGGCGGTCCGGCCTGCTGCAGGGCGCCGAGCGCATCGTCGACCACGCCGGCGATCAGCGGTTCGATCCGCCGGATGTTCCTGATCATGAATTCGGCGGTCAGCATCCGGCGCAGCCGCAGGTGCTCGCTGCCGTCCATGCGGATGAACCCGCCCTGCCGGTTGCGGGTGACCTGCGGAGGCGCGGCGCGCAGCAGCGGGAAACCGGGCCGGGTCATGTCGGCGCTGAACGCGTCGGAGCGCAGCATCTGCTTGACGTCGGCGTGCCGGGTGACCAGCCAGGTCCAGCCCCCGGTCGGCAGCCGCACCCGGCTGACGGGCCCGTCGAGGCGGCGCAGGTCGGCGGCGGTCACCGGGGTGAACGGGTCATCGTCGGGGCTGCGGAACGGGAACAGCGGAAGACGGTCGGTCAGCACGTCGGCCACAGCGGCGCTCCTCGGACGTAGCGGGGCGTACTGGATCGCAAGCGCTACGTTATCGCCGCAACGGGCAAAGGACAACGAATGTCGATGAAACCCTACGTCCGGGGGTGGCCGCGCAGCACGAGAATGTGCCACAGGTACTTGAGCAGTTGCAGCACCTCGGCGCTCGTGCCGAACGCGGCGAGGTCGGCCGTGCGGTGGGTGGCCGCGCCGACGACCGCCGCGTCGATCACGTCGCTGCCGAGCGCGCGGGCGAGCCGGGCGGCGTCGGGACCGCGCAGGTCGTCCGGGAACGCCGACGCCGGCAGGACGAATCCCGGGTGCCACTCCAGCGGCGCGAGAGCGGCCAGGTGCCCGGCGGTAGGCGTACCGGCGAAAGCGGGGTCGCACACGACGGCCTCGACGTCGGTGGCCAGGTCGATGCCGCCGTGGATCTGGGCCTCGACGTAGTCGTCCATCGCGCGGCCCGCGGCGGCGCGGGGCGCCGCGAGCGCCTCGATCCATGGCGCCGGGCCGGGCGCGGCGACGCCCAGCGCGGTTCCGGTACGGGCGACCTGCTCGAGCAGCGCCTGCCGGATGGCCCCGAACGCGTCCGCGGTGCCGACCACGGTGGGCTCGGTGACGCTGTCGCCGTGGCTGAACGTGGCCCGGCGCAGCACCTCGGGGCGCAGCCGCAGGTGGCAGCTGCCGAAGCGGGGCGACGCGCCGTCGGGATGGCCGGCGAGGTTCAGGCCGCCGTAGACGGGCCGCCCGGCGGCGACGCCGCTGGGGTAGGCGCCGGCGAACATCCGCTGCTCCCAGCGGTCGCGGTCGCCACCCGGGTACGCGGTCAGCCCGCCGTTGGAGATGCCGGTCTCGAACTGGCTGCGGTACACGCCGTCGGCGGCCAGGTGCTCGGCGACCGTACGCCCGTCGGCCAGCTGCCGGTCGGGATGGAAGTTGACGGTGATCCGCGCCCCGGGCACGGGCGGCTCACCGGCGGCGCCGAGGCCGCGGACGTGCGCGAGGGCCCGGGCCGGCGGGGTCACTTCGGGGCGATGACGTTCGTGGCGAGCAGGACCATCAGCAGCGCGCCGAGCACGAGCCGGTAGCCGATGAAGATCGAGTACGAGTGCCGGGCGATGAACTTCAGCAGCCACGACACGGCGAACCAGCCCACCACGAAGCTCACCACGGTCGCGACGATGGTGGGCAGCCAGCCGACGCCGCCGTTGTCGGCCGAGATGTTGCTGTACTCGGTGGCGGTCTGCAGCACGGTCGCGCCCAGCAGCGCCGGGATGCTCAGGAAGAAGGACAACTTCGTGACTGTCACCCGGTCGAGGTCGCGCAGCAGGCCGGCGGTCATCGTCGCGCCCGAGCGGGAGACGCCGGGGATCAGGGCCAGGCATTGCACCGTACCGATGATCAGGGTGTCTTTCCAGCTGACGTGCTCCACGTGGCGGACCTGGGTGGCGGCCCGGTCGGCGAACCACATCACGCCGCTGTAGAGGATCAGCGCGGCGGCGACGAACCAGAGGCTGCGCAGGGTCGTCTCGATGGTGTCCTGGAAGAGCAGGCCGATGATGCCGATCGGGACGGAGCCCAGGATGACCGCCCAGCCGAACCGGTAGTCGGCGTTGCCCCGCTGGTCACGGCGCAGCAGGCCGCGGAACCAGGCGGTGATGATCCGGATCAGGTCGTGGCGCAGGAAGATCACCGTGGCGATGACCGCGCCGGACTGGATGATCGCGGTGAAGGCCGTGATGTCCTCGGCGTCGATCTGGTAGCCGAGCAGTTTCTCCAGGATGGTCAGGTGGCCCGTGCTGGAGATGGGCAGGAACTCGGTGAAGCCCTCCACCGCGCCCAGCAGCACCGCTTCGAAGATGTTCAACCCAACCCCGTCTCGTGATCGACTCACCGGACCGCGGTCGAGAATAGGTGGTGTGCTCAGCTACCGCTGCGCCGGACCCGGGCCGCGGCCAGGGTGTGCGCCGGATCCCGGTCGAGGTTGTGACGGTCCCGGTCGTAGCGGCGGGTGGTTCGCGGGTCGGCGTGGCCCATGGCGTCCTGGACGTCTTCGAGAGGCACGCCCTCGGCCCGGGCGGTGGTCGCGAACGCGTGCCGCAGCGAGTGCGGGGACAGCCGCGCCCACCCGGCGATGCCGGCCTCCGCGGCGAGGCGGCGCACGAGCCGGAACACCGCGTGCCGGTCCAGCCGGGCGCCGGTGGCGGTCACCAGCAGCGGCCCGTCGAGCCGGTCGGCGGTGGTGCCCTCGGCGGCGGCCCGCGCGGCCAGGTAGGTGTCCAGGGCCTCGGCCGCGTACGGGGTCAACGCCCGGCGGCGGGCCCGGCCGCCCTTGCCGACGAAGCGCACGCTGCGGTGCCCGCGTTCCACGCCCAGGTCGGCGACGTCGAGGCTGACCACCTCGCCGACCCGCAGGCCGAGATCGGCCAGCAGCGCGATGACGGCGCGGTGGCGTACGGCGGCGGGCCCGGTGGCGGCTTCGGCGGCGGCGAGGACGGCGTCGACCTCCTCGGGGCTCAGGCCCACGGTCGCCGAGTGGTCGCGGGACACGTACGGGCGGTCCGCGCCGGCGACCGGGTTGGCGTCGACCGCGCGCAGCTTGACGAGGAAGTCGTACCAGCTGGAGAGGCCGGACAGCTTGCGGGCCACCGTCGCCGGTGCCAGCTCCTGCGCCTCCAGCCCGCGGGCGTACGCGTTGACGTCCAGGAACGAGGCCCGCAGCGGGTCGACGTCGCGCCCGGCGCACCAGCCGAGCCACGCGCCGACGTCCCGGCGGTACGCCTCGCGGGTGTGCGCGGACAACCGCCGGTTCTGCAGCCACGCCTCGGTGACCTGTTCGGCGCCGCCGGCGGCCGCGACCGTGCCGGCGCTCTGACGCGGTACCAGGGACATGCCCTCATGATCTCAGCTGACGTGCACGTGACCGTCCGCGACATGCCAGGTGCGGGTGTGCCCGGCGGCGCCGGCGAAGTACCGGTCGTGGGTCACGGTCACCAGCGTCCCCCGGTACGCCCGCAGCGCCTCCTCGACGACGTCGAGCGCGTCGAAGTCGAGGAAGTTCGTCGGCTCGTCGAGCAGCAGCACCCGCGCCGGGCTGTTGACCATGACGGCCAGCAGCAGCCGGCGCAGCTCCCCCGCGGACAGGCTGCGCAGGCTCGCGTCCCACTGGTCGGCGCCGAACTGGTGGGCGGCGAGCAGGCGTTCGGCGTCCTCGGCGTAGACCGGCACCCGGGAGCGGAAGTAGTGCAGGACCGTGGTCCTGGTGCGCAGGCCGTCGTCGGTCTGCGGCAGCACCGCCACGGGCACGGCCGCCTCCTGCTGCAGCGCCCGTAGCAGGGTGGTCTTGCCGGCGCCGTTGCGGCCGGTGATCAGGATCCGGTCACCGCGGCGCACGGCGAGATCGACGCCGTCGAGCACGGTGCGCCCGCCGAGCTTCACGGTGAGGTCGCGCACCTCGATCAGGGGCTCGCCGGGCTCGGCGTCGTCGCCGGGGAACGCACACGTCAGCGGCGGGCGGGTGCGGGGCTCGGCGATCCAGCGTACGGATTCCATCTGCCGGCGCAGCCGCCGCTCGCGGGCCTTGGCCTTCCTGGCCACCTTGCGGGCGATGCGCCGCAGGTGCGGTGCCTCGACCCCGGAGCGCACGGTGGTCTCGACGAACAGCGACTGGGCCTTGGTGCGCTCGATGTCGGCTTCCCAGCGCCGCCGGTCCTTCTCCTGGGCCTCGTAGTCGAGCAGCAGCTTCTGCCAGCGGCGGGTCTTCTCGGCGCGGTAGGCGCGGTATCCGCCGCCGGGATAGTCCTGCGGGGTGTCGTGGATGCCGTCGAGCTCGATGATGCGGGTGACGGCGGTGTCGAGGAACGCACGGTCGTGGCTGACGGCGAGCACGCCGCCCGGGAACCCGGCGAGCCATTCGCCCAGCCAGGCGGCGCCCTCGGCGTCGAGGTGGTTGGTGGGCTCGTCGAGCAGCAGGACGTCGGGGGTGTCCAGCAGCGCCCGGGCCAGCAGCAGCCGGGCCTGCTCACCGCCGCTGACCTCGCGCAGCGGGCGCTCGTCGTCGAGATGCGCGATGTCGAGGCGCCGGCGGATGCGGTCCAGCCGGGTCGCGGCGGTCCACCCTTGCAGGGTGGTCCAGCGTTCCTGGGTCTCCCCGTACGCGGTGAGCACGTCGGCGCCGTCGGCCAGCTCCTGCTCGAGGCGGTGCAGGCGCGCCGTGACCTCGGCCAGCTCGCCGAGCCCGGCGTGCAGGAACGCGCCGACGGTGCCGTCCGCGCCGGTGAGCTGCTGCGCCACGTAGCCGACGCGGGTGCCGGGGCCGCGGGTCACCGTGCCGGTGGCGGGGGCGAGGTCACCGGCGAGCACCCGCAGCAGGGTGGTCTTGCCGGCGCCGTTGGGTCCGACGACGCCGATCCGGTCGCCGGCGCCGAGCACCAGGTCGACACCGGTGAACAGGGGTTCGCCGTCGTGGGCGGCGCTGAGCGAGACGGCCTTGAGCAAGGAGTCCTCCGAGGGCGGATACCGATGGGACACGGCGACCCGCGCCGCTCGCGTTTCAGCGGCGGGTGGCGGGTCGGGTCGGTATCACACGGAGGTGACTGCTCCTCGGGGCTCGGCGGTGGTCCGATGGTCACTCTGCCGCCGCCCGGGTCGGGCCGCAACCGAATATGGCGAAGGCCGCCACCCGGGTGCGGGTGACGGCCTTCGGTGGTACGAGCTCAGGCGGCGTAGGCCACCGAGCGGTTCACGCCCTGCACGTCGGTCACGGCCAGGCGCGACGCCATGGTGCTGCGGCCGGCGATCTGCGCCGCGTACGCCGCCCGCCGCCGGGCCACGCAGCCGTCGCCCTTGGCGGCGCCGTTCTCCTGCTGCTCCATGTGGGTGCTCAGGCCGTCACGCAGCAGCGCCAGCGCCTCGGTACGCAGCTGCGACACCCGCGACTCGGTGACGCCCAGCTCGGCCGCGACCTCCGACAGCGGCCGCTCCTGCAGGAACGACGCCTCGACCACGAACCGCAGCCGCTCGGGCAGCACGGCGACCGCGTCGTGCAGGTAGCCGATGCGCTCACGGTGCAGCAGCATCTCCTCGGGGTTGAGTGCGGACTCGGTCACCAGGTCCTCGGCGGTGCCGGAGGTGAAACCCTGCAGCGACAGCACCGCGGCGCGCTGCACGTCGTCGTCGACGCTGGCCAGCTCGCTCACGCCGACACCGAGCAGCTCGGCCAGCTCGGCGGGGGTGGGCGTACGGCCCAGCTGGGCGGTCAGCTCCTGCCGGGCGACGTCGGCGCGCCGGGCCCGGGCCCGCACCGAGCGGCTGGCCCAGTCCATGCTGCGCAGCTCGTCGAGCAGGGCGCCGCGCACCCGCACCGCGGCGAACCGGCCGAACGGGATGCCCCGGGAGGCGTCGAACGCCTGGGCGGCGGTGACGAGGGCCGCGTACCCGGCGGAGGCCAGGTCGTCGCGGTGCACGTGCGCCGGGACCTTGAACAGCATCTCGCGGACCATGTGACCCACCAGCGGCATGTTCTCGCGGATCAGGTTCTCCAGCTCGCGGCTGACGGTCTTCTTCGCGGTCGCTGCGGACATCGTGTGTTCCCCCTCGTTTCCCGTCGCCCGGTGACGGCTCACCGGCTGACAGGGGGAACTTTTCGTTGCGCTGGGTGCAGAGGGCGGTCACAGTGGGTTGCCGCTCGGTTGCACCCGAAGAAAACCTAAAGTCGCACAGTTACCTCTCAGGCAGCTCCTAGGTCAGCAACCAGCCATGGTCACGGGCCAGGCGTACGGCCTCCGCGCGCGTGCGGGCGCCCGTCTTGCCGATCGCCGACGACAGGTGGTTACGCACGGTGCCCTCGGACAGGCGCAGCTCACGGGCGATGTCCGCGACCGTGCCACCGTCGCGGGCGGCGCGCAGCACGTCCGTCTCCCGCTCGGTCAGCGGCGAGTCCCCGTGCGCCAGCGACTGCGCCGCCAGGCCCGGGTCGACCACCCGCAGGCCCTGGTGCACCCGCCGGACCGCGTCCGCGAGCTGCCGCGCCGGCGTGTCCTTGACGATGAACCCGCTCGCCCCCGCCGCCATCGCCTGCCGCAGGTAGCCGGCCCGGCCGAAGGTCGTCACCATCAGCACCCGGCAGCCCGGCAGCGCCTTCTGCAGCTCCCGGGCCGCCGCCACCCCGTCCAGCCCGGGCATCTGCACGTCCAGCAGCGCCACGTCGGCGCCGTGCTCCCGCGCCGCGGCCACGACCTCGTCCCCGCGGCCCACCTCCGCGACGACCTCCAGATCCGGCTCCATGTTCAGCAGCGCCGCCATCGCGCCGCGCACCAGCGCCTGGTCGTCGGCCAGCAGCAGCCGGATCATGACGGCACCTCCACCCGTACGCGGAAACCCGGCCCGTCGTCGCGGCGGCCCACCGTAAGGCGCGCACCGACCGCCTCAGCCCGGCGTCGCAGGCCGGCCAGGCCCTGACCACCCGGTCCCGGCACCGCGGCGCCGCGACCGTCGTCGACGATCTCCACGCAGCCCGGCGCGAGGCGCACCTCGCACCGGCCGGCGCCACTGTGCCGCACGACGTTCGTCACCGCCTCCCGGATCGTCCAGGCGAACAGCTCCCGGTTGCGGGTCGGCACGTCGTCGGCCGCCCCCGGCAGCTCCGCCGCCACGTGCGCCGCGGCCAGCGCCGCACGGGCCGCCGCAATCTCCCCCGGCAGCGAGATCCCCCGCATGCCCAGCGCGGTGGCCCGTACGTCCGCCAGCGCGTCGCGGGCCAGCACCTCCAGATCCCGCAGCTCCGCCCGGGCCTTGTCCACGTCCACGTCCAGCAGGCGCTGCGCCAGCTCCGCCTTCACCGTCACCACCGTCAGGGAATGCCCCAGGATGTCGTGCAGGTCCGCGGCGATGCGGGCCCGCTCGTTCTGCACCGCCATGTCCGCCAGCTTCTCCTGCGCCACCCGCAGCCGTATCTGCCGCTCGCCCGCCAGCCGCAGGCCCCACGTCGCCGCCGAGCCCAGCAGCACCGCCAGGCCGTACCCGTTGTCGTCCCAGCCCGGCACCTGCCAGGTCAGCAGCTCGGCGGTGACGACCAGCGTGAGCGAGAGCGGCGCCGCCTGCCACCACGGCAGGGCCGCCATCGCCGACGCGCCGACGTACACCAGGCACGTCAGCGCGTGGAACCCGGCACCGGGAACCTGCAACGCCGTCAGCGCCAGCAGGGCGAGCAGGCCGGCCCACATCCGCAGCGGGCGGTCACGACCGGTGCTGAACGACCACACCATGGTCAGGTACAGCCCGGCGAACCCGGCCAGCGCCGCCAGGCCCACGTCGCGCTGCCAGCCGCCCGCAGTCGCCAGCAGCGCCGACAGGTTCTCGTTCAGATAGAACAGCCACAGGGCCGCGAACAGCCACGCGAACCGCGGACCCCGCCGCTCGGACCCCTCCACGGCCGCCCCCGTCAGACCCGGGCCGTGTCGCGCCGGAACCGCCACATCGCGCCCGCGGCGAACAACGCCGTCCACACCACCACGTTCAGCGCCGCCAGCCACAAGTTCCCATCGTGCACCAGGGGGTAGCGCGCGATCTCACCGACGCCGTACACCGGCGTGAACTTGGCGATCGTGGCGAACGTGTCGCCGAGCTGGTCCACCGGCACGAACAGGCCACCGGCGAACGACAGCACCGCCAGCACCGGGCCCAGGATCTGCATGACGTTCTCGCTCGGCAGCAGATAGCCCATGAACAGGCCGAACGCCGCGAACACCAGCGCGCACGCCCACGCCAGCACCCCGCACTCCACCCACGCCGCCGCCGGCAGCTGCGCCCCCGCGACCGCCCCCACGGCGAACGCCACCGCCACCGACACCGCCCCGAGGATCATCGCCAGCACCAGCTTCACCGCGATGTACGCCGCCGGCCGCAACGGCGTCAGCCGCAACTGCCGGCTCCAGCCCGCGGCCCGCTCCACCGCCACCATCGCCCCGCCGCTGGTGGTCGCCAGCATCGCCCCGTACACGGCCATGCTGATCAGCACGAAACCGGCCACGTTGCCGGCGCCGACGCGCTCCGTGCGGTAGTTCTGGCTCGAGCCGAACAACAGGTAGAACACCGCCGGCATCACCAGCGTGAAGATCACCGTGCGCCGGTTGCGCATCAGCCGCCGCAACTCCAGCCGGATCACGCCGGCCGAGAACCCGCCGAAGCGGGGAAGGGTCCGCTGCACCGCTGCGGTCATCGCCGTCCTCCATCCTCGGCGTCGTCGGCGGTCAACGCCAGGAACGCCTGTTCCAGATTGCGTGAGGTGATCTCCAGATCCCGGGCCGGCGTCGCGGTCAGCAGATGCCGCGCCACCGCGTCGGCGTCGCGCGCCTGCAGGATCACGGTGTCGCCGCGCACCTCCACCGCATCCACCCCGGGCAGCGCCCGCAACGCGGGCTCGTCGGCGCCCGGCAGCGTCGCCCGCACCGTCCGGCCCGACGCCATCGCCTTCACCTGCGCCGCCGTGCCGTCCGCCACGACCCGGCCCCGGCGCACGAACACCACCCGGTCGGCGTACGCGTCCGCCTCCTCCAGATAGTGGGTGGCGAACACGACCGTGCGCCCACCCTGCGCGTCGGCGCGGATCGCCGACCAGAACTCATGCCGGCCGCCCACGTCCATGCCCGTCGTCGGCTCGTCCAGGATCAGCAGCTCCGGATCGGGCAGCAACGCCATCGCGAACCGCAGCCGCTGCTGCTGCCCGCCCGAGCACTTGCCCACCAGCCGCCGCCGGATGTCGCCGATGCCGGCCCGCTCCAGCGCGGCGTCGACCTCGGCCGCCGGGCGCCCGAACAGCACCGCGGTCAGGCGAACCGTCTCCTCGACCGTGTAGTCCTTCAGCAGGCCGCCGGTCTGCATCACCGCCGACACCAGACCCAGGGCCACCGCCTCGCGCGGCGCCCGCCCGTACACGCGCACCGAGCCCTGCGACGGGGTCGACAACCCGAGCAGCATGTCGACCGTGCTGGTCTTGCCGGCCCCGTTCGGCCCCAGCAGCGCCACCACCTCACCCGGCCGGATCCGCAGGCTGATCCCGTCGACCGCGGTCACGGACCCGAAACGCTTCACCACACCGTCCAGTTCGACGGCCGGCCCCCGCGGCGGGGCCTTGCTCTCCACGGTGATTGTCATGGCACCAGCCTCGCCCATGGCCGCACCCCGCAAGCACGTCACGTGTCACGACCACCCCGTGACATCTGTCAGGGATTCGCGGTCGTCCATCGGTCGATCGGACGGATCCGCTGTCTCAAATCCGCTCCCCACGACGTGTCACGCCCACCCACACTGGACCTGCAACCCGGTGCGGTCCGGTACGGCTCCGTCGAGCCGCACCGATCGGGACGGCCGCACCGGGTTACCGGGCCCACTCGGCGATCAGGCTCCGGTACACGTCGAAAGCCGGCTTACGGGTGTAGTCGTCGGCGGTGAGTCCGAACAGGTGGAACAGATCCGCCCGCGTGCTGTCGGCGTCGCGGAGCGCGAAATGCGAATACCCGTCGATCAGCAATTCGCCGGCGAGCCCGGCCACGGTACGCACGACCGTGTCGACCACCTCCGCCTGGCGGACGGGAGAGCGCCCGGGGCCGGTGGGCCAGCCGTGCTCGGTGATCCGCAGCGGCAGCCGACCCAGCCCGGCCGCCTCCAGCACCTCACCGCGATGCCGGCGCAGCAGCCACTCCACACCCCCGGCCAGATCCGGCGCGGCGACCGGCTGGAAGACGTCCGGGAAGAAGTCCAGCCCCACGTAGTCGAGGTCACCGGCGAAGCGCGGACCACCCCGGCCGGTCAGATCCGCCACGAACGAGGCCGCCGGCCCGAACAGCGGCGTCGTGTTGAAGCCGACCTTCAGATGGTGGTGGCCCAGCTCGCGGGCATGCTGCTTGACCGCCGACACCCCGGCGATGACCGCGTCGCCGACCCTCGGATAGAAGCCGTCCAGCACCGGGTTGCCGGTCACGTTCGGTTCCTCGGCGACCTGGATCCGATCGGTGACCGCCCCGTACCCGGCGACCACCTCCCGCAGGAAGCGGCAATAGCCGGCGACGTCGCCGGAAGCGGACTGATACTGCGCGACGATGTCCAGGCGGCGGCCGTCCACGGCGTAACGGGCCGGATCGGCCGGCACGACGGCCGGATACGCCTGCCGGTCCGGACCCGGATCCCGGAAGCCCAGATACGCCCGGACCAGGAACGGGCGCCCCGCAGAGCCCTGCAGATCGGCCAGCGCCGCGGTCACCTGCTCCGCCACATCCGGCGGGCCGACGCACAGCGCACCCGCGTCGCCGCCGGAAGCGCCACCCGGATAGATCCCGAACAGCACGTCACTTCACCTCCGGCCACGCCAGCACACCACCGCGGATGTCCGCCAGCACCGCGTCGATCCACGCCAGCTCCGCACGGGCCACGCCCAGCGCATACTCCGCCTCGATGACGTACAGCCGCGGCACACCGTCCGCGAGCACCTCCGCCAGGCGACGCTCGTCCGCCGCGGTCCGCTCACCCAGCCGTCGCGCCCGCTCCGTCAGCGCATCCACCGCACCGTCCGGACCCAGCGCCCCCAGATAGGCGACGGCACCCAGAAACGGAGTGAACTCCCGCTGCGGATGCCGGATCTGATCGTCGAGGCGCCGGACCAGTTCCGCACGCCCGGCCGCCGTCAGGTCGTAGACCGTCCGCTCCGGACGGTTACCCGCCCGATGCCGCGCCACCTCACTGACCCACCCGGCCGCGGCCAGCGCCGACACGATGTCGTAGACCGAGCCCCGGGTGATCGCGGCAGCCTGATACTCACTGCGCCGCCGCAGGTCGGCCAGCACCTCGTACGGGTGCATCGGCCGTTCCAGAAGCAGCCCCAGAATCGCCAGGACCAGCGGATTGTCGAGCGCACGCCGCGGCATGGTCGAACTCTAACAGTCGAATTCGACTATTCATAGACCGAAACCGCTGGACACCCCGGGCGTCAGCACCCCACAGTCGCCACCATGACGCCCACCCACACCGCCCTCATCGTCCCGGTCCCACCCGCCGAACCCGCCGTCCGCCACCACCGCCACCACCTGGACCGCGCCGCGAGCTGGGGCGTGCCCGCCCACATCACGATCCTCTACCCGTTCCTGCCACCACCCCGCATCACCGCCGCCGTCCTCGACACCCTGCGGGACCTCGTCGCCACCGTGCCCCGCTTCACCTGCACCCTCACCCACGTCGACTGGTTCGCCGACACCGTCGCCTGGCTCGCCCCCGCACCCGCCGAACCCTTCGCCACCCTCACCCACGCCATCACCGCGCGATTCCCGCAAGCCCAGCCCTACGGAGGAGCACACCCCGACGTCGTGCCGCACCTCACCATCGGCCACGACCACCCGCCCGCCACCCTGCGCGCCGCCGCCGCCGAAGCCGCCACCCACCTGCCCATCACCGCCGACATCGACACCGTCCACCTCATCCACGGCACCCCCGAACCCGGCGGCCCCTGGCACACCGCCGCGCAGCTACCCCTCGGACCCCGTCAGGCCGCCACGCAGAACTCGTTGCCCTCCGGATCGGCCATCACCACGTGATGCCCCTCGAACGTCGCCACCACCCGCCCACCGGCCGACACCAGCTGCGCCACCTTCGCCGAGATCACCGCCCACTGCCCCGCCGACCGGCCCACCCGCACGTCGATGTGCAGCCGGTTCTTCGCCACCTTCGGCTCCGGCACCTCCAGGAACACCAGCCGCGGACCCACCCCCGACGGATCCCGCAACCACGCGCCGTCCCCGCCGTCGTCCTCCAGATCCCCGAACGACGCCACCCACTCCTCCCGCGTCGCGAACGGCGCCGGCGGCGGCTCGTCCTCGTAACCCAGCGCCAGCTTCCAGAACTCCGCCAGCACCTTCGCCCGCACGCAGTCGAACGTCAGATCCACCCGCAACGCCACGTCACACCTCGTTTCCGCCGACAGCGATAGCATCTTCCACCCCGCGTACGACAAAAGGCATCGTCGCTCGCATGAGACTGCTCGTACTCGGAGGAACCGGATTCGTCGGCCGCGCCGTCGTCGACGAGGCTCGCACCCGCGGCCACCACATCACCGTCCTCAACCGAGGCCACCGCCCTGAACCCGCCGGCGTCACCGCCCTCGTCGGCGACCGCACCGCACCCGGCGGCCTCACCGCCCTCGACCACGGCACCTGGGACGCCGTCGTCGACACCTGGTCCGCCGCGCCGCACGCCGTCCGCGACGCCGCCAAAGCCCTGACCGGCCGCGCCGGCCACTACACGTACGTCTCCAGCCGCAGTGTCTACGCCGACGGCGGCCCCGTACCCCTCACCGAGGACGCCCCCGTCGTCGACGCCTCCCCCGACGCCGGCGACGACGTCGAGTACGCCGCCGCCAAACGCGGTGGTGAGCTCGCCGCCACGCAGTCCTTCCACGGCCCCGTCCTGCTGGCCCGCGCCGGGCTCATCCTCGGCCCGCACGAGGACGTCGGCCGCCTGCCCTGGTGGCTGAACCGGCTGGCGAAGGGCGGCCCCACCCTCGCCCCCGGCCCCCGCGACCTGCCCCTGCAGTACATCGACGCCCGCGACCTGGCGGCCTTCGTGCTCGACGCGGCCGCCGCCGGCCGCACCGGCGCGTACAACGTGGTCAGCGAACCCGGCCACACCACCATGGGCGAGCTGCTGGAGACCGCCACCGAGATCACCGGCGGCCGCGCCGAGCTGCGGTGGACCGAGCCCGACGCGATCCTCGCCGCCGGCATCGCACAGTGGACGGAGCTGCCGATCTGGCTCGCGCCGGGATACGACCACTCCTTCATGCACGGCGGCGACGTGAGCCGGGCGATCGCCGCCGGCCTGCGGGCCCGCCCGGTGCGCGAGACCGTCGCCGACACCTGGGCCTGGCTGCAGAGCATCGGCGGCACTGCACCGCATCGCCCCGACCGTCCGCCGGTCGGCCTGGACCCGGCGAAGGAAGCCGGAATTCTCTTCTGAGGGGTCGATGAAATTCCTCTTTGGGTTTGATCTTCGTGTGCGGCCTGCGACGGGGCGCACACCCTGTAGAGCGTCCTAGGATGTTGATGGCCGGGCCGGTGCGGTGTGGCCGGCCCGGTGCCGGACAATGGGCGCCGTGCGGATCCGTACCGAGGTGGAACGTCTGCGGCCGGAGCTGACCGGGCCCTACGACCGGGCGCTCCCGCGAGCGCGGGCCGAGATCCTCGCCCGGCTCCTCGGCGCCCTCACCCGCGAGCCCCTGCCCGGCGTGGCCGCACGGGCTCCCGGCCGGATCACGATCACCGGTGGCCGGATGCTCACCTTCGACCCCGCCGCCGCGCTGCCCTACGCCGCTCCCCCGGCCGGACTCGGCTGCCGCCTCGGCATGGAGGAGATCACGGACCCGGCCCTTCTGGTACGCCGCCTGGGCTGGCCCGAGACGTTCCGCGACGAGATCGCCGGCAGCGTCGCCAACCTGGCCCTGGCGTACGCGGACCCGCCGCCGGCCACCGCGCGGCCGATCCTGGACACCGGTCCCGGCCTGGCCACCCTCGAGCAACTCGTCCTGGACGGCCACCCGCTGCATCCCTGCTGCCGGACCCGGGGCGGGATGGACGTCGCCGACGTGCTCGCGTACGGGCCGGAACACCGCCCCACCCTGCACCTACAGCGGCTGCGGGTGCCCCCGGACCGCTGGTACGGCGACGGGCCGCCGGTGCTGCTCGCCCACCCCTGGCAGGCCCCGCGGCTGCGCGAGCGCCACCCGTGGCTCACCCCGGACGGCGAGACCGGCCCGGTACGCCCGCTGATGTCGCTGCGTACCGTCGCGACCGCCACCGGGCACGTCAAGACGGCTGTCGGCGTACAGATGACCTCCGCCGTGCGGACCGTCTCCCCCGCCGCCCTCCAGAACGGACCCCGGCTGTCCGCCCTGCTGCACGCCCTCACCGCGGGACTGCCGCTGACCGTGCCCGCGGAGTACGCCCCCGGCGCGGTCCTCGTCGACGGCCGCCCCGACCGCCACCTCGCCCACCTGCACCGACAAGCCCCCGCGGTGCGGCCCGGCGAGACCGTCGTACCCCTGGCCGCGCTCGCCGCCGCCGACCCGTACGACGGACGCCCCCTGCTGCTGCACGCCGCGACCGACCCGTACGCGTGGTGGCACGACCTGACCCACCTGCTGTTCCCGCCGCTGCTGGCAATCCTCGGCCGCGGCGTCGCGCTGGAGGCCCACGGCCAGAACACCCTGGTGGTGCTCGACGGCGGCCGGCCCGTCCGCATCGTCTACCGCGACCTCGGCGGCGTCCGCGTCAGCCCGGCCCGGCTGCGCGCCGCCGGCATCGACCCGCCGCCGCTGACCGGCGACCTGCCCACCGACGACCCGCAGGTGCTGCGCACCAAGCTCGCCGCGGCCGTCGGCACCGTGACCGGGCAGCTCGTGGCCGTGCTGGAGCGCGACGGCGCGGACCCGGCCAAGCTGTGGGCGACGGCCGCCGCGGCGGTGGCCTCGGCCGGGACGAGCGACGCGAAGGCCCTGCTCGCCGAGCCGCTGCCGGTCAAGGCCACCACGGCGATGCGCCTCGCCGCCGACCCGCTCGACGACATCTGGACCGCCGTCGACAACCCCCTGGGGCAACCATGACACCCGCCCTGACCGCACGCCGGCTCGCCGTCACCGCCGCCGACGCGGGAGCCTCGCTGGCGATGCACGCCCCGCACCTGCTCGACCCGTTCACCGCGGCGCTGCCGGTGGCCGCCGACGTCGTGGGACGCCGGCTGCGCGCGGCCCTGGTCCGCGAAGGGCTCACCACCCCGGCGCCGGACGATCACGTGCACGGCTTCCACCGGGTCGAGTACGCGCATGCCGGCGCCGACGATCCGGCGCGCCTCCTCCCGGACGGCCTGCCCGGCAACACGACCGGCTTCGCCGCGGAACTGCGCAACGCCGTGGTGAACCTCGCCCTCGCCATGGCCCGGCAGGATCGCCCGCCCCGCCGCGGCGGGGACCCGGACGCGGACGCCGTGGCCGGGGAGCGGCTGGCGGTGGCCGGGCACAACCTGCACCCCTGCGGACGGACCCGGCTGGGCTGGGACACCGTCGACGTCCTCGCCCACGACCTGGAGGCCGGGCAGACCCGGGTCGGCTTCCTCGCCGTCCGCGACGACGTGCACCTCGGCGACGACCTCGGTGCCGCCCTCGGCACGGCGTACCCGGGGCTGCCCGCGGCGCCACCCGGGTTCCGGCTGCAACCCGTGCACGCCTGGCAGCGCGACGCCGTCGTGGCGCTGCGCCACCGGGAGCTGATCGCCGCCGGCGCCGTGCGGATCCTCGACGCCGAGCTGCACGCGACGCCGACGGCCGCGCTGCGTACCGTGCTGCTGCCGGTCACCGCCGACGGGGCCCGCCGCTACCTCAAGCTCTCCCTCGACATCCAGGTCACCTCGACGCGGCGCGGGATCTCGGTGGCCAGCACCCGCAACGGGCCGGTCGTGTCCGCGCTGCTGCACCGCCTCGCCGCCGAGGACCCCGACGCCGGCCGGCTGCTGCTCATGGCGGAGACCGCCGGTGCCGCCGTACCCGTCGGGCCCGGCCGGGACATGTCGGCCGTCCTGCGCGACGGGCTCGCCGGCCGGCTCGGTCCCGGCGAACGGGCCGTCGCGGGTGGCGCGCTACCGTTCCTCGCCGCCGGCCTGGTGGCGGCCTTCGCCGCGAGCACCGGGCGGCGTGACGACGCGGCGGCCGCCGGGGCCTTCCTGGACGCGTACGCCCGCCTGCTGCTGCCACCCCTGCTGCGGCTGACCGTACGCGGCGTGGCCCTGGAGGCGCACCTGCAGAACTGCCTGCCGACCTTCGTGGACGGCGTGCCGCACCGGCTGGCCGTACGCGACTTCGCGGGCCTGCGGATCCACCCCGGCCGGCTCGCGGCCGCCGGGCACGACGTGACGCTGTGGCCCGGCTCGGTCGTGGCCACCGCCGACGAGGCCGTACTGCGCGCCAAGATCGGCTACACCGCGTTCCAGGCCCACCTCGGCGAGCTCGTGCTGCGCCTCGGCGAGTCGCACGGCCTGCCCGAGGACGCGGCGTGGCGCACCGTCCGAGCGGTCGTGGACGAGACGTACGACGCCCTGGGCGACGCCGGGCGCGACGACCACGCCGCGTTCACCGCCCCGCTCGTCCCGCACAAGGCACTGGTGCGGATGCGGCTGACCGGCGCCGGCGACGAGTACGTGCCGGTGGAGAATCCCCTGCATGCGCCCGCCTGAGCCGGTTCTGGCCGCGCTGGGCGACCTGCCGTCGCCGGTGTGCGCGTACGTCTACCAGCGGCAGGCGCTGCGCGAGCGGGCCGCCGCCGTGCGAGCCGCCCTGCCCGGGGTGACGCTGCTGTACGCGGTGAAGGCCAACGGTCACCCCGCGGTCGTCCGTACCCTCGCGGACACCTGCGACGGCCTGGAGGTCGCCTCCGGCGGCGAACTGGGGCTGGCCCTGGCGGCGGACGCCCGCCGCCTCGTGTTCGGCGGCCCGGCCAAGACCGACGCCGAGCTGGCCGCGGCGATCGCCGCGGGCGCGCAGGTCAACGTGGAGAGCGGCCAGGAGCTGCTCCGGCTGGATCGCCTGGCCCGGGCCGCAGGGGTCGTCGTGCCCGCATGTGTACGGGTGAACCGCGCCGCAGCCGCCCTGCCCGGCAGCCACGCGATGACCGGGGCACCGACCCCGTTCGGCGTCGACGAGGCGCAGGTGGGCGAGGTCCTCGCCTTGCCGCACGGCAACGTCGACGTGCTCGGCTTCCACCTGCACGCGGTGTCCAACAACCTCGACGGCGGCGCCCACGCCCGGTTCCTCGCCGACGCGCTGAGCTGGTCGCAGGCGGCCGCCGCGCGACACGGGCTCGCACTGCGCATCGTGAACGCCGGCGGTGGTCTCGGCGTGGACCACCGGGGCGACACCACCGTCGACCTTGCATCGGTCGGCGCCGGCCTCGACGTGCCGCCGGGCGTGGAGCTGATCGTGGAGCCGGGCCGCATCCTCGCGGCCGACGCCGGCTGGTACGCCGCGGAGGTCCTCGACCTCAAGCGCACCCACGGCCGGTGGTTCGCGGTGCTGCGTGGGGGCACCCATCATTTCCGGCTGCCCGCCGCCTGGGGCTACAGCCACCCCTTCACCGTGCTGCCCCGCGACCGGTGGCCGTACGACTGGCCCCGCCCGGAGGTACGCGACACGCAGGTCGACGCCGTCGGCGAGCTGTGCACCCCCCGCGACGTGCTCGCCCGCGACCGGCACGTCACTCGGCTGCGCGTCGGCGACGTCCTGGTGTTCGGCCGCACCGGCGCGTACGGGTGGGACATCTCGCACCACGACTTCCTGCGCCACCCGCCGCCGTCGTTCATCATCCTCTGATGGACGCCACCCACCGGCCCGCCGCCCGGATCGTCTGCCTCGACGCCGACGGCCGGGTGCTGCTCATGCACTGGCGCGACCCGGTCGACGGCCACGACGTCTGGGAACCGCCCGGCGGCGGCCTCGACCCGGGCGAGGACCATCTGCAGGCCGCCCGCCGTGAACTCGCCGAGGAGACCGGCCTGGACCCGGCGGCGGTGCTCGACCGGTCCGTGGCGGTGGAACGCGACTTCGTCTGGAAGGGCCGGCGGTTCACCGGCCCGGAACGGTTCTTCCTGGCCCGGTTCGGCACCGCCCGGCCGGCGCTGGGCCGCGACGGGCTGCTCCCGGACGAGCAGGAGCAGCTGGCCGGGCACGCGTGGGTGGCCCTCGGAGACCTGGCCGGGCTCCCCGGGCTGGACCCGCCCGACCTGGCGGAGATCATCGGGCGGCTCTGACCTCCGGCTCCCCGGCCTGGTCCGGCCGCGGTTCGCAGCTCCGCCTGCCCGCCTGGTCAGTCGGCCGTCCTGGACTCCGCCCATCCCGGCCTGGTCAGTCGGCGGCTCGGAACTCCACCCGCCACCGGGCGACCAGCGGGTCGTCCGGATCGCGCAGGTGCTCCACGGCCACCGGCGTCAGCGACGGCCCGGCGAACGCGTCGATCTCGGCCCGCGTCAGCGGCCACGGCGGACCCTGCCGCTCACCCTGCTCCGCCACCGCGATGACCAGCAGCGTCCCGCCGGGTGCGACCATCGGGCCGACGTTGGCGATCGCCCGGGCGCGTTCCGGGCCGGGCAGCGCCTGCACGTTGTTGCTCTCGACCACGAGGTCGAAGCGGCCGTGCCACTGCGGCGGCGGGTCGAGCAGATTCGCGACGACGTACTCGACGGACGAGGACGGGTGGCGTTCCCGTGCCGTGCGCACGGCCGTGCCGGAGATGTCGAAAGCGGTCACGGCGAAGCCGAGGCCGGCCAGGAACTCGGCGTCGCGGCCGAGCCCGCACCCGACCACCAGCGCCTCGCGGCCACCGCCGGTGACGTCGCCGCGGCGCACCCATCCGGCGAGGTAACGGCTGGGCTCGGGCACGTCCCACGGCACCTGGGCGGTGCCGGCGCCGGCCTCGGCGTAGAGCCGCTCGAACCAGCCGGTCGGGTCGCCGGCCGCCAGCGACGCCGCCGCCAGCCGCGTCGCGTCCGACACTCCGGCCGCCGCGCCCTGGCCCGGGTGACCAGGACCCGGCCCTGCGGGGCCGGGACCCGGCTCGCCCGAGGCCGGCGAGGACCGGCTCGGGGAGGAGGACCCGGGCGAAGACGGACCGGCAGGAGACGGCTCGGCGGGGGTCATGCCGGCATCGGGCGGGTCCGGCGCAGCTCTCGCAGCGCCTGCCGGCGGGTTTCGCCGGTCAGCGTGTCGATGTAGAGCCGCCCGTCGAGATGGTCCGTCTCGTGCTGCAGGGCCCGCGCCAGGAAGCCGGTACCCGCGATCGTCAGCGCCCGCCCGTACGCGTCGAAGCCGGTCGCCGTGACCGCGAAGGCCCGCGGCGTCGCGAAGCCCATCCCCGGCAGGGACAGGCAGGCCTCCTCGTCGTCCTGCTCGCCCTCGAAGCCGGAGAGCACCGGGTTCACCAGGTGACCGACCTGCCCGCCCACGTTGTACGAGAACACGCGCAGGCTCACACCGATCTGCGGCGCCGCGACCCCGGCGCGGCCCGGCTCCCGGACGGTGTCCTCCAGGTCCGCCACGAGCCGGCGCAGCTCGTCGTCGAAATCGGTCACGGGCTCCGCCGCCGTACGCAGGACGGGGTCGCCGAACAGCCGGATGGGGCGCACAGTCATGGCACCCAACCTACCGAGGCGGGGTCAGTCGCCGAGGAGGGCGGCCCGCAGGGGTGCGGCCTTCGCCGCGGCCTCGTCGACCTCGGCGGCCGGGTCGCTGTCCCAGGTGATGCCGCCGCCGGCCCACAGGTGCACCCGGCCGTCGGTGACCGCCGCCGTGCGGATGGTCAGGCCGAGGTCGACGTGGTCGGTGCCGACCCAGCCGAGGGCGCCCATCGCGACGCCGCGCCCGACCGGCTCGATCTCGGCGATGAGGTCGAGCGCGGCGAGCTTGGGCGCGCCCGTCACCGAGCCGCCGGGGCACACCGCGCGCAGCAGCTCGGCCAGGCCCAGGGAGCCCTGGATGGGCGCGGACACCTGCGACTCGGCCTGCCACAGGCCGGACCAGCGGCGTACGGCGAACAGCTCGTCCACCCGTACCGGCCCGACGCCGGGCAGGCGCGACAGGTCGTTGCGCTCCAGGTCGACGATCATGACGTGCTCGGCGCGTTCCTTGGCGGAGGCGAGCAGCTCGCGGCGGCCGGCCGCGGTCGCCGGCCGGGTGCCCTTGATCGGCCGGGTGACGACGCGGCCGGCGCGGACCTCGACGAGGGTCTCCGGGGACGCCGTGGCGATGGCCCAGTCGCGCCCCGCCAGGACGCCGCCGTATCGGGCTCCGGACAGTTTCGTCACCCGCTGTAGGGAAGGGCCGGGATCTCCCGTGTACGGAGCGCTGGCGTGGCCCACGACGTTGACCTGATAGACGTCCCCCCGCCGGATCGCGGCGCGGACCTTCTCGACCGCCTCGGCGTGATCTTGACGGGTCCAGCTGTCCGTCCAGGGGCCCAGCGACCACCCTTCCGGGCCTGACGCACCGTTACGGATCAGGCGCTCGGAGACACCGCTCTCCCGCTCCTCCCCGGCGTCGGTGTGGCGGTAGAGAACCGCTGCCACGTCAGGGATTCCGGGAACCGGTGTCGGTCGCCCGACGGCGCCGCCGGCCATCACCGATCCGGCCGCAGCCGACACGTACAGTGATGATCCGCAGATCGTGCCGACGCCGTTCGGGTGGTTTTCGTTAGCCGTTCGTAGGAGGTCTCGCACCGGTAGTCCGTTGTCCGCGAGCCACGCTGTAACAAGCTCTGCAGGGTCACCACCGTCACCCAGGAACCACTCGAACACCGATGACGGACCGTGACGGCGCTGGCAGGAGGCCGGAGAACCCGGTGGAACAGCTGGCGTGACTGTCGCACAGTGGTCGTATCCACGCTTCCCGTGGACCATCTCAACAGTGGATTCGCTCAATGGGGCGCCGTCACTCGGTCCACCCGGACTCGTTCCGATGGGAGTAGTGTTCGCCACCGTTGATGTGAAGCACAACACAACACAACCCCCCTGACCGGAGACCTCCGATGTGCCAGCACCAAACCACCTGTCCTTCCGCCGAGGCCGTGGACCGCGAGGCGGCCCGGGTCGTGGCCACCTTCCCCGAGCAGGGTTGGAGCCTGCTCTGCAACGGCGTCATCCTCTTCGAGGACACCGGCGAACTGCTGCCCGACGGCAGCCAGATCGAACCGCACCGCGGCCCCGCCCGTCACGCCCTCGCCGCCTGACGGTCCGCACCGCACCACCGGACGGCCCGGGCCGTCGACCCGACGACCCGCACGAGCCGCCGGCACGACCGCCGGAAGAGTAACGGCGACGAGGCCGAGACCGCATACCGGCCTGCACCACCGGCACCCGCCGGCCGCCGTCGCACGACGACGAGGGCACGACGACAAGGCACGCCGGACGCCGAGAGGCACGCCGCGCTCCGGGAGAGCACGCCGCACGACGGCGACGCATCCCGCCCCGCGGCCAGGCGCCCCGCCCGGCACACCGCCCGCGGGCCGACCGATCACACCATCGGCCGACCCGCCCGGCGGCCTCAGTCCTCGAACGCCTCCGGCGAGGGACACGAACACACCAGATTGCGATCCCCGTACGCGCCGTCGATGCGCCGCACCGGGGGCCAGTACTTCGCCGTGCGGTCGACGCCCTGCGGGAAACCGGCCAGCGACCGCGGGTACGCGTGCTCCCACTCGTCCGCCGACACCGCCGCCGCCGTGTGCGGGGCGTGGTGCAACGGGTTGTCGTCGCGCGGCCACTCGCCCGCCGCCACCCGGTCGATCTCGCCCTTGATCGCGATCATCGCCTCGCAGAACCGGTCCAGCTCGACCAGGTCCTCGCTCTCGGTCGGCTCGACCATCAGCGTGCCCGCCACCGGGAACGACATCGTCGGCGCGTGGAAGCCGTAGTCGATCAGCCGCTTCGCCACGTCGTCCACCGACACGCCCGTCGCCTTGGTGATCGGGCGCAGGTCCAGGATGCACTCGTGCGCCACCAGGCCCTCGTTGCCCGCGTACAGAACCGGGTAGTGATCGCGCAGGCGCGCCGCCACGTAGTTGGCCGCCAGCACCGCCACCGCCGTGGCCTGCGCCAGGCCGTCCGGGCCCATCATCCGCAGGTACGCCCACGAGATCGGCAGAATCCCCGCCGACCCGTGCGCCGCGGCGGACACCGCGTGGTGCTCGCCCGGCTCCAGCGGGTCACCCGGCAGGAACTCGGACAGGTGCGCGCGCACCGCCACCGGGCCCACGCCCGGGCCACCGCCGCCGTGCGGGATGCAGAACGTCTTGTGCAGGTTCAGGTGCGACACGTCGGCGCCGAACTTGCCCGGCCGGGCGAAGCCGACCAGTGCGTTCAGGTTCGCGCCGTCGACGTACACCTGCCCGCCGGCGTCGTGCACCTTGCCGCACAGCTCCGCGATGCCCTTCTCGTACACGCCGTGGGTCGACGGGTACGTCACCATGATCGCGGCCAGCGCCTCGCGGTGCTTCTCGATCTTGGCGTCCAGGTCGGCCAGGTCCACGTTGCCGTTCTCGTCGCACGCCACCACGACCACCCGCATGCCCGCCATCACCGCGCTCGCCGCGTTGGTGCCGTGCGCGCTCGACGGGATCAGGCACACGTCGCGGTGCGCCTCGCCCCGCGACCGGTGGTAACCGCGGATCGCCAGCAGGCCCGCCAGCTCACCCTGCGAACCGGCGTTCGGCTGCACGCTCACCGCGTCGTAGCCGGTGAGCTCCGCCAGCCACGCCTCCAGCTGCGCGACCAGCGCCTCGTAGCCCGCGGTGCGCAACGCCGGCGCGTACGGGTGGATGTTCGCGAACTCCGGCCAGGTGACCGGCTCCATCTCGGTGGTCGCGTTCAGCTTCATCGTGCACGATCCCAGCGGGATCATGCCCCGGTCCAGCGCGTAGTCGCGGTCCGACAGCCGGCGCAGGTAGCGCAGCATCGCCGTCTCCGAGTGGTGCGACCGGAACACCGGGTGCGTCAGGAAGTCGCTCGTACGCGCCAGCGGCCGTGCTCCGCACTCCGCGGGAGCTGCCGGGGACGCGCCGAAGGCCCGCAGGACCGCCTCGACGTGCGCCGCGGTGGTGGTCTCGTCGCACGACACCGACACCCGGTCGTTGTCGACCTGGCGCAGATCCACGCCCGCCCCGGCCGCCGCGGCCACCACGGCCGCCGCACGGCCCGGCACCACCGCGGTCACCGTGTCGAAGAACGCCGCGTGCGCCACCTCGACCCCGGCCGCCGCCAGGCCACCCGCCAGGGCCAGGGCATGCCCGTGCACCCGGCGCGCGATCTCCCGCAGCCCCTCCGGGCCGTGGTAGACCGCGTACATGCTCGCCATCACCGCGAGCAGGACCTGCGCCGTGCAGATGTTGCTCGTCGCGCGCTCCCGGCGGATGTGCTGCTCGCGCGTCTGCAACGCCAGCCGGTAGGCCGGCGCCCCGTCCGCGTCCCGCGACACCCCGACGAGCCGGCCCGGCAGCGACCGCTCCAGCCCGGACCGCACCGCCAGGTAGCCCGCGTGCGGACCACCGAACCCCAGCGGTACGCCGAAACGCTGCGTCGTGCCCGCCGCGATGTCCGCCCCGATCTCCCCCGGCGCCCGCAGCAGGGTCAACGCCAGCAGGTCCGCCGCCACCGTCACCAGCGCGCCGGCCTCGTGCGCCGCCGCCACCAGGGCGGCGTGGTCGCGGACCGCGCCGGACGCCCCCGGATACTGCAGGTGCAGGCCGAAGTACTCCGCCGGCAGCGCCGCGTCGGCGTCCAGGTTCACCAGCCGCACCTCGATGCCCAGCGGCTCCGCCCGGGTCCGCAGCACGGCGAGAGTCTGCGGCAGCGTGTCGGCGTCCACCGCGTACACGTTGCTCTTGCTCTTCGACGAGCGGCGCGCCAGCGTCATCGCCTCCGCGACCGCCGTGCCCTCGTCGAGCATCGACGCGTTCGCCGTCGCCAGCCCGGTCAGGTCCGTCACCATCGTCTGGAAGTTCAGCAGCGCCTCCAACCGGCCCTGGCTGATCTCCGGCTGGTACGGCGTGTACGCCGTGTACCACGCCGGGTTCTCCAGCACGTTGCGCCGGATCACCGCCGGCGTGAACGTGCCGTAGTAGCCGAGCCCGATCATGGAGGTCGTCACCGTGTTACGCCCGGCGATCTCGCGCAGCTCCGCGATCGTCTCCTCCTCGGAGGCCGCGGCCGGCAGCTCCAGCGTGCCGTGCCAGCGGATCACCTCGGGGATCGCGGCATCCATGAGCGCCTCGAGCGATGCGTACCCGATGGCCTTGAGCATCTGGGTCTGCGCGTCCGCATCGGGACCGATGTGGCGATGGGCGAACGTCATGGCGGCTCCAGGGGGCTTCCGAGGTCGACGGGCAACCTCCCCCTCTGTCATACCCACGAGTCGGACGAACCCACGAGCGCACTTCAGAGTCGCCTGCCCCCGCGGTCCTTTTGCCTGAGAGGTTCCGGGGAGGATTTGCCCCTTCGGCGCCACCGGCGAACCGGCGATCTCTCCCGCGTGGGTGGTACGGCTGCCTTCAACCTACCAGCGGACGCATGTCGATCACGTGTCCCTAGGCTGTGGCGTGTGACCTACTCCCCCGCGGACGACCGCTACGACACCATGACCTACCGCCGCGCCGGTCGCAGCGGCCTCAAGCTGCCGGCGATCAGCCTCGGCCTCTGGCACAACTTCGGCGACGGCCGCCCCCTGGAACGGCAGCAGGCCATCGTCCGCCGCGCCTTCGACCTCGGCGTCACCCATTTCGACCTCGCGAACAACTACGGGCCCCCGCCCGGCAGCGCCGAGTCCAATTTCGGCCGCATCCTGCGTGCCGACCTCGCCGCCCACCGCGACGAGATCATTGTCTCCACCAAGGCGGGCTACACCATGTGGGACGGCCCCTACGGCGACTGGGGCTCGCGCAAATACCTGGTGTCGTCGCTCGATCAGTCGCTCGAACGGCTCGGCCTCGACTACGTCGACATCTTCTACCACCACCGGCCCGACCCGGAGACCCCGCTCGAGGAGACCATGACGGCCCTCGACGCCCTCGTCCGCGCCGGCAAGGCCCTTTACGTCGGCATCAGCAACTACGGCGCCGAGCAGACCGCCCAGGCCGCCGCCATCCTCCAGGAACTCGGCACCCCCCTGCTGATCCACCAGCCGTCCTACTCGATCCTCAACCGCTGGATCGAGCGCGACCACCTGCTCGACACGCTAGAACGCGTCGGCGCCGGCTGCATCGCCTTCAGCCCCCTGCAGCAGGGCTTGCTCACCGACCGCTACCTCCGCGGAATCCCCGACGACTCCCGGGTCCGCACCAGCGTCTTCCTGGACGAGAGCGACCTCGACTCCCGGACCATGGGCCGCATCCACGCCCTCGACGACATCGCCCGGCGCCGCGGCCAGAGCCTCGCCCAGCTCGCCCTCGCCTGGGCCCTGCGCGACCCCCGCATGACCAGCCTCATCATCGGGGCCAGCAGCGTCGGCCAGCTCGAGACCAACGTCGCGGCCCTGCGCAACCCGCAGCTCAGCCAGGACGAGCTCGACGCCGTCGACGCCACCGTCCTCGACCTGTGACCGGCGGCTTCCCGCCCGGCACGATCCTCGCGGTCGTGGTCGGCTCCCGCGCGTACGGGCTCGACGGCCCGGACTCCGACCACGACCGCCGCGGCGTGTACGCGGCGCCCACCCGCGCCTTCTGGCGCCTCGACAAACCCCCCACCCACCTCGACGGCCCCCGCGACGAACAGTTCTCCTGGGAGATCGAACGGTTCTGCACCCTCGCGCTGCAGGCCAACCCGACGGTGCTCGAAGTGCTCTGGTCACCTCTGATCGAACACGCCAGCCCCGACGGCGAGGAGCTGCTCGCCGCCCGCACCGCGTTCCTCTCCCGGCACGTCGCCCACACCTACGGCGCGTACGCCCGCGACCAGCTCAAACGCGTCGCCGCCCGGCGCGAACGCACCGGCGAGATCAACCACAAGCAGGCCATGCACATGATCCGGCTGCTGCTCGCCGGTGCCCACGTCCTGCGCACCGGCGACGTCCTCGTCGACGTACGCCCGCTGCGCGACCGCCTCCTGCGGATCAAATCCGGTGGAGAGCCGTGGGAATCCGTGCTGTCGTGGGCCGACCACCTGCAAGCCGACCTGGCCGCCGCCGAGGCCGCCAGCACCCTGCCGGGCGAACCCGACCGGGCCAGAATCGACGCGCTGCTCGCCGGCGTACGGGAAAGGGGTCTGACATGACCGTCGACGTGCCCGCCTGGGCCGCGGAAGCCGCGGTCCTGCCCTATCCCACGGTGTTCGTGACCGTCAGCGGCGCCCACCTCTACGGCTTCGCCTCGGTCGACAGCGACCTCGACCTGCGGGCCGGCCACGTCCTGCCGGCCGCCGAGGTCGTGGGGCTGCGGACCGGCCCGGAGACGATCACCTCCGACGCCTGGCGCGACGGCGTGGAGCTCGACGTGGTCAGCCACGACCTGCTGAAGTTCGCCCGCCTGCTGAACAGCCGCAACGGCTACGTCCTCGAACAGCTGCTGTCGCCGCTGGTCGTCACGACCTCCGCGGTGCACCGCTCGCTGATCGAGCTGGCTCCGGGCCTGATCACCAGCCACCACGCGCACCACTACCTCGGGTTCGCGGCGACGCAGGAACGGCTGTTCGCCAAAACCGGCGAGCTCAAGCCGGCCCTCTACACCCTGCGGGTGCTGCACACCGGCATCCACCTCATGCGCACCGGAGAGGTCGTCGCGGATCTCGGGGTGCTGAGCACGCTGCCGTACGTGCCGGAGTTGATCGCGCTGAAGCGGTCCGCGGAGCACGGGGCGTGTCCCGACTCGATGCGCGACGTGGTGGAGAAGGACATCGCCGAGTTGCGTACGGAGCTCGAGGCGGCGCGGGACGCCTCGGCGCTGCCGCGGCACGCCGATCCCGCCGCGGTCGAGGCGTTGCACGAGTTGGTGGTGCGTACCCGCCTCGGCTGAGGCGTTTTGCTGTGTGCCGTGAGCAGGCGCACCACCTCTTAAGCATCCTAGGAACCTAGGGGTTATCCGCCGGTGCGGGTGGCGGTCTACGCTGGTCACCATGTCCACCCGAGCGCTCGACGCCCCGGTCGTCCACGAGGCGCGCCCGCACCGGCCCGTCCTGGTCGCCGGAACCCTCGGCGAGCTGACCGGCCCGACCCACGGGCTGGTCGAACTGCCGCTGCGCCTCTGGTGGAACCCCCGGCGCACCTTCGACCTCGGCGAGCACACGATGCTGCTGTGGATGTACGAGAACGTGCTGCGGGAGGCGGTCCGCGTGGACGAGCTGCGCGACCACATCCACGGGGCGACGCTCGTGCGGGTCTGGCCGGAGCTGAACCTGCCGCGCGGGGTTCGGGCGGCCTGGGAGGCCCGGCACCCGGCGCTGCGCCACGCTCGCCGCGCCGCCTGAGCCGGCCCTCTTCCCTACGCTGACCTACGACGCGGCTCTCATTCGCGTGAGGGCGGACGAGAGCCGCGTCGTAGGCTTCGTCGCCTGCCAGGACAAGCCTGCCAGGACAAGCCTGCCGACCCGCGACGCCGACGGGAGGAGCCTGTCCCGACGAGGCGGCGCCACGCGTCCTGAACATCGTCACCGCTGGGAACGCGGCCCCGGCACGCGCACGGCTCGAAGTAGCCGATAGCCCGGCGGCGGGTACGGCGGGACGGCGTCCTGGGGCGTGACGGGCCGCCTGCCCGGCGGCACCTGCCTCGACCCCCGATCTCACGGGACATCCCCGGGCCGGAGTCCGGCCCGGGGCGTCGCCTGCCGACCTAGCGCCAGAGCTGATCGGGATGACCCTGCCAGTCCCACTGGACCACGGGCGCGCCGTCGGCCAGGGAACCGCCGCCGACGCCGATGATCTTGCCGGAGTTGTAGTTGACGAACGCGTAGGCGCCCGCCGAGGAGTTGTAGACCGGGCTCCAGAACTGGTCGGCGTGGCCGTTGCAGTCCCAGATCACGAGCTGCGCACCGCTGGCGGTCGTGCTGCCGGGCACGCCCAGGCACTTGTTGCTGTTGGCCTGATTGCGCAACTCGTAGAAGTTGCCGTCGTCCAGTGGCGTGGAGAGCCAGAACTGGTCGGGATGGTCCAGACACGTCCACTGGACGGCCTTGGTGCCGTTGGCCATGTTGCCCCCGGCGATGCCGAGGCACTTGCCGGAGTTGTAGTTGTACCAGTGCCAGTACACCGCGGCCAGGGAGCTGCTCCGCTTGCCCGCGGCCCGGTCCCCCTTCACCGCCGGCGCCGCCACCGGGGCCGCACCCACGGCTGCGAGATCGGCCGGACCCGGCGCGGCGGGCGCTGCCGTTCCCGCCGTGGCGCTACCGGTCACCACCGCCGCCGTCATCATGGCGGTGGCCGCCGCGACCGCCAGGCCGCGGCGCGTGAGTTTCTTCCACACGATGGTCCCCCTCGTCCGTCATCGCCGGCACCTCGCCGGTGTCTCGAGGTTGTGGGCGGCGCCCCGAATCGGACAAGGCCGAGGGCGTCCCGGATTCGTCCCGGGACGGCGAGGGACGACGAAGGCGCAGCTCAGGGCGCGCCGTGAAGTCGGCTTCTAGATATCGATCCCGGCCGATGGTAAGCACAATGGGGATCAGGGTGTGACGGGGGGACCGGCGTGACGAACCAGGAGCTTGAACCGCTCTCCACCCGGTTGGCGGCGCTACGGGCGCAGACCGGGCTCAGTTTGAAGCAGCTGGGACACCAGCTGCACGTCAGCGATTCATCGTTGTCGCGATACTTCACCGCCCAGGCGCTGCCACCCTGGGAGGTGGTTCAGGCGCTGGCCGTGGTGGCCGGTGCCGACCCGCGGACGCTTCGCGCCGAGTGGGAGGCGACGCACCGGGCGCGTCAGCAATTGCGTCAGCTCGACGGCTTGCGGCCGGCGAACGCGGTGCCCGCTCCCCTCTGGGAGCCCGACTGGCCGGCGCCGTCGCCACCGCCCGCGCCCTCGGCCGCGCGATACGTGGCCGCCGCCGTCAGTGTCCTGCTTCTGATGGCCGTCTCCGCCGCGATGGCGTACGCCCTGTCGGGCACCACCACTGTCACCGTGTCCACCGGCCCGCCGCCGGTGACCCTGACGCCCGCCGTGCCGGCCGGAGAGCCGAGCAGCGGCACCCCGGCTCCCCCGTCACGGCCGCCCACTGCGCGGCCGCCGGACGCGACGGCGCCGCCCAGCGCGCCGGCGCCCACCCCGCCGGCCGGCCGGACCGCACCGACGCACCCGGTCGTACCGGTGACCAGACCGACCGGGTCGCCCCGGCCTTCCACGTCCGCCCCGTCGCCGGCCGTTCCCGCTTCCGGCACCACCATCGCGATCACCAACGAGGATCCCGGCTCGAGCGCGGTCCCGTACGTGCTCGACGTGGAGAACTGGTCGATGGACGACGGCGCTCGCGTCCACCTGTGGACGTGGCGGACCGACGGCGACTACCGCAACCAGCTGTGGGTGGCCGAACTCGTCGACGGGACGACCTGGCGCATGGTCAACGCGTTCAGCAGCAAGTGCCTGACCCGCAACGCCGCCGCGGCGCTGGAACAGGCCGACTGCGAGGACACGCCGGAACAGGGGTGGCTGCTGGGTGCCGGCGGGGCGTTGCAGAGCAGGGTGGACCACCGCTGCGTGGAAATCAAAGGACGGCAACGGCTGCTCGACGCCGGCCTCGCCCTCGCCGCCTGCGACGGCGGCTGGTATCAGCGCTGGCACCTCGACAAGCGGCAGTCACCCGCCTGAGATCAGTGCGGTCCCACGGCCGTGATGCGGATCGCCGCTGCCCCGGCCTCGTCGCTGGCCGCCAGGTCGACCTCCGCGTCGATGCCCCAGTCGTGGTCGCCCTCCGGATCCTCGAAGACCTGGCGGACCTTCCAGACCGCCGGGCCGGCCTCGATGTGCAGCAACGCCGGGCCGCGCGCCGACGGGCCGGTGCCGACCACCGGGTATTCCGCGTAGTAGTCCTCCAGCGCCTCGATCCAGCGGTCCGTCGTCCAGCCCGACTCGGCGTCGAGCTCGCCCAGGTCCTCGGCGCGGCGCAGGGCGAAGAGTTCGACGCGGCGGAACATGGCGTTGCGGACCAGGACGCGGAACGCCCGGGTGTTGCGGGTGACGGCCGGCGGCTTGTCGTCCAGCGGCGACGGCTCGGCGATCTCCGCGCCCGGGTTGCGCAGGCGCTCCCACTCGTCGAGCAGGCTCGAGTCGACCTGGCGGACCAGCTCACCCAGCCATTCGATCAGGTCCGTCAGTTCTTCGGTACGCGCGTCCTCCGGCACCGTCTGCCGCAGCGCCCGGAACGCGTCGGCGAGGTAGCGCAGCACCAGCCCCTCGGAGCGGGACAGGCCGTAGAAGGACACGTACTCGGTGAAGGTCATCGCGCGCTCGTACATGTCGCGGACGACGGCCTTGGGCTTGAGCTCGTGGTCGGCCACCCAGGGATGCCCGCGGCGGTACGTCTCGTAGGCGCCCTCCAGCAGGTCCACCAGGGGCTTCGGGTAGGTGACCTCCTCGAGGAGTTCCATGCGCTGGTCGTACTCGATGCCCTCGGCCTTCATGGCGTTGACCGCCTCGCCCTTGGCCTTGAACTGCTGGGCGGAGAGGACCTGGCGGGGGTCCTCCAGGGTGGCCTCGATGATCGACACGACGTCGAGCGGGTAGTCCGGGGATTCCCGGTCGAGCAGCTCCAGGCAGGCCAGCGCGAAGGGCGACAGGGCCTGGTTGAGCGCGAAGTCCAGCTGGAGGTCGTCGACGAGGCGGTAGGTGCCGTCGACCTTCTCGATGACGCCGCCCGCCAGCAGGGCGCGGGCGATCGCGATGGCCCGGCGGATGTGCCGGCGCTGCGCGGCGGGCTCCTCGTGGTTGTCGGTCAGCAGGTGCCGCATCGCGGCGAACGGGTCGCCGCCGCGGGCGATGACGTTGAGCAGCATCGCGTGCGAGACCTGGAACGATGAGGTGAGCGGCTCGGGGTCGGCGGCGACGAGCCGGTCGAAGGTGGGCTGGCCCCAGCCGATCGTGCCCTCGGGCGGCTTCTTGCGGACGACCTTGCGCCGCTTCTTCGGGTCGTCGCCGGCCTTGGCGAGCGCGCGCTCGTTGTCGATGACGTGCTCCGGCGCCTGGACGATGACCGTGCCGAGGGTGTCGAACCCAGCCCGACCGGCCCGGCCCGCGATCTGGTGGAACTCGCGCGCCTTGAGCAGCCGCGTCTTCACGCCGTCGTACTTGGACAGGCCGGTGAACAGCACCGTGCGGATGGGCACGTTGATGCCGACGCCGAGGGTGTCCGTACCGCAGATGACCTTGAGCAGGCCCGCCTGCGCGAGCGTCTCCACCAGGCGGCGGTACTTGGGCAGCATGCCCGCGTGGTGCACGCCGATGCCGTGGCGCACCAGCCGCGAGAGCGTACGCCCGAAGCCCGCGGTGAACCGGAAGCTGCCCAGCGCCGCGGCGATCGCGTCCTTCTCGGCGCGGGTGCACATGTTGATGCTCATCAGCGACTGCGCGCGCTCCAGGGCGGCCGCCTGGGTGAAGTGCACGATGTACACCGGGGCCTGGCGGGTGCTGAGCAGCTCCTCGATGGTCTCGTGCAGCGGCGTCATCGCGTACGAGAACATCAGCGGGACCGGCCGCTCGGCGTTGGCGACCACGGCGGTCTCCCGTCCGGTGCGCCGCGACAGGTCCTCGACGAAGCGGGTGGTGTCGCCGAGCGTGGCCGACATCAGCACGAACTGCGCCTGGGGCAGCTCGATGAGCGGCACCTGCCAGGCCCAGCCGCGGTCGGGCTCGGCGTAGAAGTGGAACTCGTCCATCACGACCTGGCCGACGTCGGCGTCGGCGCCCTCGCGCAGCGCCAGGTTGGCCAGGATCTCGGCGGTGCAGCAGATGATCGGCGCGTCGGCGTTCACGCTGGCGTCGCCGGTGAGCATGCCGACGTTGTGGGCGCCGAAGATCGCGCAGAGGGCGAAGAACTTCTCCGAGACCAGCGCCTTGATCGGGGCGGTGTAGAAGGTCGTGCGCTTGTCGGCCAGGGCCGCGAAGTGCGCCCCGGTCGCCACCAGGCTCTTCCCGGAGCCGGTGGGGGTGTTGAGGATGACGTTCGCCCCGGTGGCGATCTCGATGAGCGCCTCCTCCTGGTGGGGGTAGAGCGTCAGGCCCTGCTCGGCGACCCAGCTCTGGAAGGCGTCGAAGACGGCGTCGGGTTCGGCGGTGCCGGGCAGGCGTTCGGTGAGATTCATGATGCGGCCAGTCTATGAGCAGGCCGTCCGCGGACAGCACCGTGGCCGGGCGCGTGCGCGCCCGGCCACGGAAGGGACCTTGCTGTGGAGTTGGAGCGGTGACCTACGCGGCGAACGCCGCGTAGATCGGGCCGGCGACGCTGCCCGCGAGGCCGATGACGGCGGCGAAGACGGCGATGGTGGAACCGATTCTGTGGCGCATTCCGGGAGCCTTCCTGGTGCTGAGTGGCCTCGCTGACAGCAAGATTCGGCGGGCCCGGTTGCCGTCCGGGACGCCGCCGGTTGCGAAACGGTTGCCGTCACCGCGGCCAGCGGGCGAGACGTTTCCGCAGCCGGGTCACATCGGCGGCGGAGAGCCCGTAGACCGCGAAGCGCGCGTCGTCGAGGCGGTCGAGGTAGCGGCCGGCATCGGCGATGTCCTCGTC
This sequence comes from Actinoplanes sp. NPDC049681, assembly GCF_044465265.1. Classification (NCBI taxonomy): domain Bacteria; kingdom Bacillati; phylum Actinomycetota; class Actinomycetes; order Micromonosporales; family Micromonosporaceae; genus Actinoplanes; species Actinoplanes sp. NPDC049681. The sequence continues at coordinate 161,721 of NZ_JBITLP010000008.1, read as the reverse complement.
CTCGAGGGTGTCGTCGAGCGCGTGCGCGAGCTCCAGCACCCGGGCCAGCGGGTAGCGCTCGAGGGCGGCCGCGACGTCGATGTAGTCACGCACCTCGCGGCGGTTGACCAGGGCCGCGACCTTGGAGGCCACGAGGTCGTCGAGATGCATCACCGGGCCGACCTCCATCACCACGGGTGCCCGGCGCCGGTCGAGCCGGGTCAGGGTCAGGCGCAGCGCCCGGCGCCCGTCGGCGACGTGATACTCGCGCAGGTCCTCGTCCATGCCCGCGAACATCTCGTCCCCGACCTCGCGGAACACCTGGTAACCGGCGGCGGTGAGGGCGCCGGTCACCCCCGCGGCGGCGGCCTCGACCGCGCCGGCGGTGTCGGTGAACAGGTCGATGTCCTCGGTGGGGCGCCGGACCAGGCCGTTGACCAGCCAGGCGACGCCGCCGCCGAGCACGAAGCCGTGCTTCTCCCCCGCCGTCAGGGCGATGGTGGCGACGTCGCGGTAGAAGTCGTCGAGGTTCGCAGTCACCGCCAGACCGTAGCGGTCACCCCCGACAGAATCGCCGGGCTCAGCTGACCGGCGAGGCCGCCGATGGTCGGATATGGGGCGGATCCGGTGGGCGACGGCGCTGCTGGCCGTCGTTCTCCCGACCGCCGCCGCCTGCAGCCCGCCGCCGATCGCCACTGCGGAACCAGTGGTCGCGCCGGCCTCGATAGTCACCACGCCGAAACCCCCAGCTGTCAAGATCAATTATCCGGCCCGGGGCGGGGCGCGGTGGCGGACGGCGCCGGGTTCGTCGCGGACCGGTGGGAGGAGCGGAAACCTCCTGCGCTATCGGGTACGGGTCGAACGCGACATCAAGGGGCTCGCGCTCACGGGCTTCGCCGACGCGGTGACGGCCGCGCTCGACGACCCCCGCGGCTGGACGGCCGGGGGGACGCTGCGGCTGCGGCGCTCCGGGCCGGGTCAGCCGTACGACTTCACGATCTACCTCGCCACGCCGCGGACCCGGGACATGTTGTGCGGCAGTACGCGCGACGCGTACACGTCGTGCCGCCACGGCGACAAGGTGGTGCTCAACGTGGCTCGCTGGGTCAAGGGCGTACCCGGCTACGGCGCACCCCTGGGCGTGTACCGGCAGTACATGGTGAACCACGAGGTGGGACACCGGTTGGGCCACGGCCACGAGCGCTGCCCCGGCAAGGGCCGCCCGGCCCCGGTCATGCAGCAGCAGACGCTGGGCCTGCACGGGTGCAGGGCGAACCCATGGCCGTACCGCGGTGCGGAGCGCTACAGCGGCCCGCCCGGCGCGTACGACGAGCGGGTGCCAGCTCCGGATACCGGGTTGCGGCCGCGGGGATGATCCGCGATGGTGTGCGCATGATGACCGCTGACCGAAAGGGCGTGCGCGCCCTCGCGCGTTGACCGCCACCACGCGGCGCAGGGGCGCCGCCGCAGTCCTCGATCACTGGCACCGGGCCGATGAGGGGCGCCGGGAATGGCTCGGCGCAGGACTCGCCACCGGGCCCGCCGACCGGGAGACCGCAGAACGGATCCTGACCCGCTTCTATCTGCGGCAGGGCCGCGGCCGGCCCGGGTTCACCTGGGTGAACTCCCCCGCCGCCGCGCTGCCGCACCGCACCGGCATACCGGGCCACGACGATCTCCACGCCTGGCTGCGCCCGGATCCGCCCGCCGGGCGGCCGCCGATCGCCGTCGACCTCGCCGCGTCCTGGTCCCGCTTGCGGGCGGCCCTGGACGAGGCGGCCGTCCATCCCGATCTGGAACCGACCCGCAAGCTGCGTAAGGGCGACAAGCCGTGGCCCGTGCTGCCGCCCGTACCGGCGCTCGAGGCCGGGGTGCCGCTACGGGTGGTGCTGCAGCAGAGCGTCCGGGACGCCTTGCGCTCGGTGCTCATGCACGGCGTCGCGCTGCCGGTGCGGGCGGCGCTCGGGCCGCCGGCCACACTGCCGATCTGCTGGTACGGCCAGCAGGACGCCCCCTGGATCGCCCACCACGACGTGCTGCGCGCCCTCGGCCTGTCCCGGCCCGCGCCGCGCGACGCCGCCCACCTCGACGAATGGGCCGCGCTTGCCCGCGCCACCGGCTGGTGGTGGCCCGGCGAAGAGGTCTGCGTCCTGGTGGAACGGCCCGCCCGGATCGGCCCCGTCACGCTCCCGGACGATCCGCTGGCCCCTCCGGTACGCGCCACCGTCGAGTACCGCGACGGCAGCCTGTTCCGGTAACCGCCCCGCGGCCGGGCGCCACCGCCGGGTGGTGCCCGGCCCTCACCCGGCCGTTCCGCGGTCCCGCGGCGGCATCGGGTCGTCGTAGACGCCGGGCGCGCCGCTGTAGCGCTCCCCACCGCGGTACGGCCATGGGTTCGCCCTGCACCCGTGCAGGCCCAGCGTCTGCTGCTGCATGACCGGGGCCGGGCGGCCCTTGCCGGGGCAGCGCTCGTGGCCGTGGCCCAACCGGTGTCCCACCTCGTGGTTCACCATGTACTGCCGGTACACGCCCAGGGGTGCGCCGTAGCCGGGTACGCCCTTGACCCAGCGAGCCACGTTGAGCACCACCTTGTCGCCGTGGCGGCACGACGTGTAGCCGTCCGGCACGTCCCCGCACAGCTCGTCGCGCGTCCGCGGGGTCACCAGGTAGACCGTGAAGTCGTACGGCCCGCGGCCATCGACGCGACGGAACACGCGCTCACCGCCGGCGGTCCACCCGCGTGGGTCGGCGAGGGTGGCCCGGACGGTCGCGGCGAACGTACCCGGGCTGATCCCGGCGATGTCCTTCTCCACCAGCACCCGGTAGCGCAGCACGATGCCCGCAGCGTCCGGCTCCGGCTCCGCCTTGGCAGCGGCGAACGTGCCGCCGCCCTTCTCGGGGTACGTGATCATGGGCGGCCGCGAAGCGGGCACGGCGGGTGGGCGGGACGGGTGCCGGGGCGGTGGTGGCGCCGGCTCGCTGCCGGAGGCGACGGCTCCGCAGCCGGCGAGCAGGACGGCGGTGAGGACGGCCGGGACGGCGAGACCGCGGACGGGCATGGCATCTCTCCTTCGCACCGGGGGGTGTGCGAAGGGAAAGACCGCTGAGGGCCCCGAATAGTTGATCTCGCCCGGCGTCAACCTTTTCCGGGGTTCATCCGTCCCAGCGGCACCGGCTCAGGAGCACGAACATCCCCGGCGGCCCCGGGAAGCGGCGCCGTGGCGGCCCGGGCCCCGGTGCGTTCCGCGTCGATGCCGGCGGCGACCACGAAGGCGATGCCCGCCACGGGCACCCAGCCGGGCCGCTGCCCCAGCACGAGCAGGCCGATGATCAGGGCGAAGCCCGGTTCCAGGCTCATCAGCGTCCCGAACGCCGCGGTGGTGAGCCGGCGCAGCGCCAGGAACTCCAGCGCGAACGGTACGACCGGCAGCAGCACCGCCAGCCCCAGTCCGGCGAGCAGCAGCTGCCAGGTCAGCGCGGGCAGCACCGACGGCCCGGCGACGACCGTGGCCACCAGGGCCGCCACCGGCATCGACACCGCCAGGCCGTGGAACCCGGACACCCCGTCACCGACCCGCTGGGTCAGCACGATGTACGCCGCCCAGCACACCGCCGCGCCCAGCGCGAAACCGACACCGGCCAGGTCGACGTCGCCGTGCCACGGCTCGGTGAGCAGCAGGACGCCCACCGCGGCGAGGGCCGGCCACAGCAGCGTCCCGCGCCGGCCGCGGACCACCGCCACCCCGAGTGGGCCCAGGAACTCCAGGGCGCTCGCGGTGCCGAGCGGCAGCCGCGCGACCGCGGCCATGAACAGCATCGTCACGCTCGCGGTCACCACGCCCAGCGCGACGCAGGCCGGCAGGGCGCCGCGGGAGAACGCGTGCGGCCGGGGACGGACCAGCACGAGCAGGATCACGCCGGCCCAGGCCAGGCGCAGCCACGCCGTGCCGGCCGGCCCGAGGCGGTCGAGCAGGCCGACCGACGCCGCGAGCCCCAGCTGCACGAGGAGCATCGAGGCGAGGGCCATGGCGGTCCCGGTACGGGCTTCGGAGCGCATGGGGACCAGTACACGCCGGACGACCGTACGCGTCCACGTGATAATCCTGGACCGATCGTTCGACGATGGCGGACGATGGGGAGATGGAGACCCGCCGCCTGCGCCTGCTGCTGGAACTGTCCCGGCTCGGCTCGATGCGCGAGGTCGCCGACGTGGTGCACCTCACCACCTCGACGGTGTCCCAGCAGCTCGCGGTCCTCGCCCGGGAGGCGGGCACGACGCTCATCGAACCGGACGGGCGACGGGTGCGACTCACCCCGGCTGGGCGGCGGCTCGCGGATCACGCGGTGACGATCCTGGCCGCGGTCGACGCGGCCCGGCTCGACCTCGCACCGGACGCCGAGCCGTCCGGGGAGGTGCGGGTCGCGGGCTTCGCCACCGGGGTACGCCGCTCGCTGCTGCCCGTCGCCGCCCGGCTCGCCGCGGCGCGTTCCCGGGTCCGGCTGAGCATCCGGGAGCACGAGCCCGCCGAGGCGTTCGCGCTGCTCGCCACCGATGCCGTGGACCTGGCGTTGACGTACGACTACAACCTCGCCCCGGCCGCACCGGACCCGGCCCGGGAGGAGTTCCCGCTCTGGCAGACGCCGTGGGCGCTCGCGGTCGCCGCGGACGCCCCGGGCAGCCGCTTCGCCGACTTCGCCGACGGTGACTGGATCGTGAACTCGCGCAACACCGCGGACGAGGACGTCGTGCGTACCGTCGCCGCCCTGGCGGGCTGCACGCCCCGCATCGCACACCGGGCCGACAGCCTCGACCTCGTCGAGGACCTGATCGTGGCGGGGATGGGGGTCGCCCTGCTGCCGGACCGCCGGCCGGCGGCGGACGGGGTACGGCTCCTGCCGCTCACCGACACGCCGGTGTGGCTGCGCAGCTGTGCCGTGGTGCGGCGGGGGCGCGCCTCGTGGCCGCCGCTGGCGCTGGTGCTGCGCCTGCTGCAGGAGACTCCGCAGCCCTGAGCCCGTGTCAGCCGGCGCGGCGGCGCGCCCGGCGGGCGGCGAGCTCGTCGCCCGCGGCGGGCTGGGCCGGGGTGCCGACCGGCTGCGGCGTGGCGGCGGGCTCGGCGGGCAGGTGGGAGAGCGAGCCCTGGATCTCCTTGAAGGCGCCGCCGATGGCGATGCCGAAGACACCCTGGCCGCCCTGGAGCAGATCGACGACCTCCTCCGGCGACCGGCACTCGTAGACGGTGGTGCCGTCGGAGATCAGGGTGATCCCGGCGAGATCCTCGACCCCGCGCGAGCGGAGCGTCTCGATCGCCTTGCGGATGTTCTGCAGCGAGACCCCGGCGTCCAGCAGGCGCTTGACCACCTTGAGGACGACCAGGTCCCGGAACGAGTACAGCCGCTGGGTCCCCGACCCCGACGCATCCCGGATGCTGGGCACGACGAGGCTGGTCCGGGCCCAGTAGTCGAGCTGGCGGTAGCTGATGCCGACCGCCTGGCACGCGGTGACCCCGCGATACCCGACCTCGCCGTCCTCGCCGACGAGAGGACCCTCCTGAGGATCTGAGTCGTGCACGCGACTACCTCCCCGCTGCGCGGTGCCGCTTCACCTGGACTTCACGAGCCTATAACTCAGCGTGCCGGGAAACAGGGAGGTAATGGCGCGACACGCCGCGTATGGACGACCGGACATGTGGTGACCGTCAATGCATTATTCACAAAAGGGCCGGTCAGCCCCCATTTCACCGCTCAGCCGGCGAAGTCCTCCGGGCGGACCTGGTCGAGGAACTCGCGGAACTTCTCCACCTCGTCCTCCTGCTCGTCCGGGATGACGATGCCCGCCTCGGTCAGCACCTGGTCCGCGCACCGGATCGGAGCGCCCACCCGCAGCGCCAGCGCGATCGAGTCGCTCGGGCGGGCCGACACCCGCAGATCGTCGCCGATCAGCAGGTCGGCGTAGAAGACGTTCTCCTTGAGCTCCGTGATCTCGACGGCCTTCAGCGGCGCCTGGAGCGCCGCGAGGACGTCGCGGAGCAGGTCGTGGGTCAGCGGCCGTGCCGGCTTGACGCCCTGCTGCTCGTACGCGATGGCGGTCGCCTCCACCGCGCCGATCCAGATCGGCAGGTAACGATCCCCGTCGACCTCCCTGAGCAGGACGATCGGCTGGTTGCTGGGCAGCTCTACCCGAACCCCGACCACGCTCAGCTCGCGCACCGCCCGCCTCCGTGTCGCACGTCGTCGCCGCCCCGCCGGCCACCGGGTGAAACGGTGACCGCCAGGCTGTTTCCCGCCCTATCCTGCACGGTACACGGGCGCCCCGGGCCGAGCGCCACACGAGGTCCGTGTCCGATCCCACTGCGGTTACCCCGCCGGACCACGCCGAATCGCCCTCGGCTGCTGGTCATCGCCGGTCGCTCCACGGTCCGCACCGTGACCTCGTTCAGCGCTCGGCGTAATGCGGCCGCCGCGGCGGCGTCAGCGGCCCAGCGTGTCGCGCAGGCCCGCACGCACCAGCGCCGCGTGCAGCCGCTGCGACAAGGCCTGCAACTCGCGGGCCGTCTCCGCCGCCCGGGCCCGCGCCGCCGGGTCCTGCTGGCGCACCAGCGGCGCCAGCAGCTGGGTGAAGAGCCCCACCTCGCGGTCCGCGCCGGTGCGGAACGCCCGCAGGTGGCGTGCTTCCAGGCCGTGGCGGGTCAGGCCCACCACCGCCTCCACGATCACCAGTGCGTCGTTGTCGTACCAGCCCGGGGGCCGGGACGTGACCAGGCCGATCTGCTCGAGCTCGGTCAGCAGCTGGTCGGCGATGCCGGTGCGCTCGATCAGATCCGCACGCGCCACCCGGGTGTCGGCGGCGTCCGCGGCCACCTCGGCCTCGGAGCCCACCGCCACCAGCGACGGGCGGCGGCTACCGAGCGGGTCGTCGCCGCGTTCGAGGGCCTCGAGCTGCTCACGGATCACGCGCAGCGGGAGGTACTGGTCCCGCTGCGCGGTCAGCACGAACCGCAGCCGGGCCACGTCGTTCCACGAGTACTTGCGGTAGCCGGAGGCGGTGCGCTGCGGGTCGACCAGCCCCTCCGCCTCCAGGAACCGGAGCTTGGAGATCGTCGTGTCCGGGAACTCCGTGCGCAGCTGGGCCAGCACCTCCCCGATGCTCATCAGCGCGACGTCACGACCCGGGCGCGCGCCCGGGTCGTGTGCGGCCGCCCCCGCCGGGTTCACGCCCCGCCGCCCTCGCCCTCCGGCCGCGGACCGGCGATGAAGACCAGGCGGAACTTGCCGATCTGGACCTCGTCGCCGTTGCTGAGCGTCGCGGACTCGACGCGCTCACGGTTCACGTACGTGCCGTTGAGCGAGCCGACGTCGCGGACCGTGAAGGTGCCCCCGTCACGGTGGAACTCCGCGTGCCGGCGCGAGACCGTCACGTCGTCGAGGAAGATGTCGCTGTCGGGATGCCGCCCGCTCGTGGTCACGTCGTGGTCCAGCAGGAAGCGCGCGCCCGCGTTCGGGCCCCGGCGCACCACCAGCAGGGCCATACCGGGCGGCAGCGAACCGGACATCCGGCTCGGTACCACGTCGGTCTCAGGTCCCTCGAGCACCTCGTCGAGCGCTCCGAGGTTCAGCGTGGACGTGACGTCGAGCGGGGGGAACTCGTCGTCTGGGCGCGTCATGGACCACCTCACGGATCTGTTTCGGTCGCCGCCCGACGACGAAGGGTGAGCGAGCCGGACGTGAGGTCCGGAGCGCAGCGCCCCCGCCGCCGCTGCCCGGTACTCCGGACGTACGACTATCGGTTTCGAAGTAATAACGGTTTCTACATGTGCTCCGCGAGCCTAGTCAGCGCGGAAATACCGGGCAACCAGACGCGCGGACGTTGCCGGGCCGAGCCGCGTGAGCGGCGGATCAGCCCTCGGTCAGGGCCTTGTACGCCTCGGCGTCCAGCAGCCCGGACAGGGCCGCCGGATCGTCCGGGGCGATCTCCACGAGCCAGCCGGCCGCGTACGGCTCGGCGTTGATCAGCTCGGGCTCGTCGGCGAGCGTCGCGTTGCGGGCCACCACGGTGCCCGACACGGGCGCGTAGATCTCCGACACGCTCTTCGTCGACTCGATCTCGCCGAGCTGGTCACCGGCCTGCACCGCGGTGCCCTCCTCGGGCAGCTGCACGAAGACGATGTCGCCGAGCGCGTCCTGCGCGAAGTGGGTGATGCCCACGCGCACGGGGCCGGTGCCGTCACCGGACACCCACTCGTGCTCGGCCGTGTAGCGCAGATCCTCGGGAATCACACATTCCTCCGTTGAGAAGCGCGCCCGCTCAGGAGACCGGACGCGCGTACTGCAGGCTGGCGGGCTGACGCACCGCGGTCACGTCGACCGAGGTGCGCTGTTCCATGGTCACGTTACCGCCGGCCTGGCTCACCGACGCCACCACCCCACCGGGGATCTGCAGCGCGGTCTGCATGGTCGCCGGCACCCCGATCACCCAGAGGGTGTACGGGCCGCTGAGCTGCTTGCCGTCGACCATCACCTCGCCACCGTCGGCGTCGACGAAATACGAGGAGGCGACGATGCGTACGGCGACGCCGTTGTTGCCGACCAGCTCCATCACCTCGCCGCCGGCACCGCGCAGCTCCTGAACCGCGTTGAGGACCGCCGACGCCTTGATCGGCTGGCCCTTCGGGTCGATGGTGATCTTCAGGCCGGGCCCGGTCGCCGGCAACGTGCCGGAGAGCAACCCCAGCTCCTCCGCCCGCTTGTCGGCCTCGGCCAGCGCGGCCTGCCGCCCGGCGACCCCGGAGGTGAGCTGCCGCTGGCTCTCCTCCAGGCCGTTGATCTCCTGTTGCAGCCGCTGGTCGCGGGCCTCCAGGTCGGACAGGATCCGGACCAGGTCCTCCTGCCGCGCCGAGGCCAGCCCGGAGTCGGCGTCGTTGCTGCGCAGCTGCACGACGAGGGTGAAGCCGAACAGTGCCAGCAGCACCCAGATCAGCGCGCCTGCCGAGGACAGGCGCCGCCACGGCGCCAGGACCTTCTCCGGCACGCGGCTCGCCGGCTCACTCACCTGCGCGGGTGACGCCGCCGCGGGATCACCGGCCGGATCGGGCTCGGCGGCCGCCGCGACGGGCTCCGACTCGGACGTCGCCGACTCGGACTCGGGCTCGGGTCGCGGCGCGGGGTCCGGGGCGGGCTCGGCAACGGGCTCCGGGGCGGGCGGCGGCTGGAGCCGGACCGTCTCCCCGTCACCGATGCCGGCCGGCGCCGCGGCGTCCGCGTCGGCGGGCACCGGCGGATCCGGGTCGGGCGGGGTCTCGCCCGGCCGGGGGTTCTTCTCGTCGCTCATCGGTTCGCCCTACGCCCGGAAGAGATGCCGGCGGATGGCCGCCACGTTACCGAAGATGCGGACGCCGAGGACCACCACGACGCCCGTCGAGAGCTGGCCGCCCACGCCGAGCTGATCACCCAGGTAGACGATCACCGCCGCCACCACCACGTTCGCGATGAACGACACCACGAACTGCTTGTCGTCGAAGATGCCGTCGAGCTTCGCCCGTACCCCGCCGAAGACCGCGTCGAGCGCGGCCACCACCGCGATCGGAAGGTACGGCTGCAGGGCCGGCGGCACCGTCGGATGGAAGACGATGCCCAGGACGACACCGGCGATCAGGGCGAGTACGGCGATCATCAGCCGCCTTTCGACGGGGTGCGGGACGGGGACGACGAGGAACCCGGCGGCACCGCCGACGGGGTGGCCTGCCGGAGCCGGGGCGCGGTGGCCGCGTCGAGGGTCACGCCGCGCACCTCGGACACGTCGAAGGACATGCCGTACTTGCCGGCCAGCGCCCGGAAGAACTTGCCCGCAGCGCCGTCGCGGAAGTCCTCCACCAGCGATCCCGGGCCGATCGCGACCACCTGGTACGGCGTGGTCACCGGCCGGAAGTCGACGAGGATCGCCTGGCCGGCCTGACGGATCGTCGACGTCGCGGTGAGCCGCTGGCCGTTGACCGCGATCGCCTCCGCGCCCGCCGCCCACAGCGCGTTCGTGGCGAGCTGGAGGTCGGTGTCGCGGACGCGGGCCTCGTTGCGGCGCTCACCGGTGACGGGGTCGATCGGGGTGGGCCCGTCGCCGACGGTGACCCGTACGCCCGAGCCGCGCACCGGGGCCAGCCCGGTCTGGGCCTCCAGTCCCTGCAGCCGCGCCACGGCCGCCCCGCCCAGCTGGCGTTCCCGCAGGCCGGCCACCTCGGTGCGGAGCCGGTCGGCGCGCTCCTGGAGTTCGGCGGTCTCCGCGCGGCGGTTCTGCACCTGTTCGACGAGGGTGTCGCGGGCCTGGGCCCGGGCCGGCTCGTCGGCGACGGTCTGCTGGTAGGCCACCACGAGCAGGAATCCCACGCCGGCCAGGGTCACGGCGCTGACGCCGTTGAGCAGCTTCCGGCGGGCGCCGGCCGGCCCTTCACCGCGGGCGCGGCGGGCGGCGGCGTCGGCGTACCCGGGATCCAGCGGGTTGCGGAACAGCTCGGTGAGGAAGTCCGGGGTGTACGTCCGGCGCTGCGCGCCGTCGGTGCCGCCGTCGGGCGAGGTCATCCGGCGACAGCCTCGCGCGAGCCCGCGGCACGGTCGGCGCGCAGCAGCGCCCGGGTCTGCGCCAGGTAGAGGACGGCGGCCGCCCAGTAGAGGCCGAGTGCCCACCAGGCGAGGCCCCACCCGATCGGCGCGGCGACGCTGTGCGCGGCCGGCACCGCCTCGGCGAGCAGGAGCACGGGGAACGCGCCGAGCAGCACGAACGTGCCGGTCTTGCCGACATAGTGCACGGGCGGGGGTCCGTACCCGTGGCGGCGCAGCACCAGCAGCGCGACGCCGAGCACCGCCTCGCGCAGCAGCAGGGCCGCGGTCAGCCACCACGGGACGACCTCGCGCACGGTGAAGCCGACGAGGGTCGCCAGGATGTAGAGCCGGTCCGCGAACGGGTCGAGCAGCTCGCCCAGCCGGCTGACCGAGTTCATCCGGCGGGCGACGTACCCGTCGACCCAGTCGGTGGTGCCGCCGAGCGCGAGCACGACCACGGCCGCGACGTCCTTCTCCGGCCCGAGCAGCAGGTAGAGGAAGAGCGGTACGCCCAGCAGCCGCACGAAGCTGATCACGTTGGGCAGGGTCCAGATGCGGTCCGTGGCGAAGGGCGCAGCCTGCTGCGACATGGCGCCCCCTCTCCCCCGAACCGGCCGCGAACCCGGCTGCCCTCCCTGCGACCGTCCCCCCGGAAGGCCGCCGGGCACGCCGGCCGCTCACTCGCCGAGTCACTATATCCAGCTCCGCCGCGTGCCCGGATCACCCCGTGCCGTGGCGCACATCCGGTAGAGCGTCCTAGGAAGATAGGTGGAAAGCGTCAGCGTTTGCCGCGACGGCTTCGGACGTAATCGTCGACCACGTAGCGGCCGAGCTCGCTCACGTCGGGGCTGAACACCCGCCCGCCGCTGCGCTTGGCCACCGCGTCCACGAACCGGCGCAGGCCCGGATCCTCGCCGAGCATGAACAGGTTCAGCGTCGCGCCGTACCGGGTGAGCTGGTCCACCTCCTGCACCGTCAGGCGCACGGTCTCCGGCGTGGTCGGCCACGTGAAGAACGCCGAACCGTCCTCCTCGAGATGTGCGGTCGGCTCGCCGTCGGTGACCACCAGCACCACCGGCTCCGCACCGGGGTGCCGCCGGAGGTGCCGTCCGGCCAGCTTGAGCGCGTGCTGCAGGTTGGTGCCCTGCACCATGTCGGGCTCGATGCCCGCGAGCTCGCCCTGCGTCAGCGGCATCGCGTGCCGGCCGAAGCCCACGATCTGCAGCGAGTCCTGCGGGAACCGCGTCGCCACCAGGTGCGACAGCGCCAGGGCGGTCTGCTTCATCGGGCCCCAGCGGCCGTCGGCGAACATCGAGTACGACAGGTCGACGCAGAGCGCCACCACGGCCGAGGCGCGGCGCTCGGTCTCGGCCACCTCGAAGTCCTCCGGCTCGAGGCGTACGGGCACCGTGGCCGTCCCCCCGCCGGCGCGGCGCCGGACCGCGTTGCCGATCGTGCGGACCACGTCGAGAGGCTGCTCGTCGCCGAAGCGCCACCGCCGCGACGAGCCGATGAGATCGCCGGCCGCCCCGGCGTCCCGCAGGTCGTGCTCGCCGCGCCGCTTGCCGTCGAGGTCGTCGAAGACCCGGGCCAGCGCCGTGTGCCCGAGCCGCCGCAGCGCCTTGGGCGAGAGGGTCAGGCCCTCGTCGTCCCGGGTCACCCAGCCCTGCCGGCGCAGCTCCCGCTCCAGCTCCCGCAGCCGGCGGACGTCGTCGGCGGCGCCACGGCCGAGCTGGCGCTCCACCGCCTCCACGTCGACGTCGTCGAGGGTGGCGCCGGGGTGCTCCTGGCCGAGCTGGTCGAGCAGCTCGTCCAGCTCGCCGATCTCGCCCAGGGCCGCGGCCGCGTCGCCGTAGCCGAGGTCCGCTCCCCCGCGCATTCGTTCGCCGCGGCCCCAGTTCAGGTTCGGCCGCAGCGACTGCAGGTTCGCGGTGAGCTCGGCGAGCTGCTCGCGCAGCGGGCCGTCGCCGAGTGCCTGGTCCATGAGCCGGGACAGCTCCTCGCGCTGCTGGGGGCTGAGCGAGCGCAGCAGCCGCTCGGCCGCCGCGGCCCGGCGGGCCAGCGAGTCGATCAGCTCCTCGACGGTGGCGGGCCGCTCCGGGAAGAAGTCGCCGTGCTTCTCCATGAACTGCTGGAACGCGTCGTCGGTGTCCTCGCCGCGGGCGTGCTTGCCGAGCAGGTCGTTGAGGTCGCCGAGCATCTCCGCGACCCGGGCGTCGGCGGCCGGGTCCCGGCCCTGCAGCGCGTCGCGCATGCCGGCGAAGCGCTGCTCGACGACCTCACGCCGCAGTCCGTCGAGAATCTGCTGGTAGAGCTCCCGGGCCTCGGAACTGGCCCAGTCGTAGTCGGACAGCTCCTCGACCGCGCGGGAGGTGGAGCGGGGCAGGTTGTCCAGGACCGCCTCGTTGAACCGGGCGTCCATGTCGTCACGGCCGCGCAGTTCGTCGCGCTCGGCCGCGAGCGCCTGGTCGAGCAGCTGCTGCGCCCGGGTGACGGCGCCGTCCAGGTTGCCCCGGCGCAGCGCCTCCCGGCGCAGCCTGCGCGCGCGGGCCTGCAGGTCGTCGAGGCCGCGGCCGTCTCGCGGGCCCCGGCGGATGAGGTCGCGCAACGCGTCGCGCAGGCTGTCGCCGCCCAGGACCCGCTCGCCGACCTCGTCGACGGCCGCCCGTACGTCGTACGGCGGCGCGAGCGGGTCCGGGCCGTCGCGCCAGGCGCCGTACCGGAATCGGTTGCCGGCCACGGGTCAGTTCCCGTACAGGGTGCGGCCGTCGTCGGTCAGCTCCTTGGCCAGCCGGCGGGTGAGGTGCAGGCCCTCGAGGGCGAACTCCACGCCGGCGGCCGCCTGGCCGGGGCCGGGCGCGTCGCCCAGGCCGAGCCGGTCGAGCACCTTCGCCAGGCCGGGCACCGTGCCGATCTGGGCGAGCAGCTCCTCGGCGGAGACCAGGTCGCCGGTCTCGATGATCGCGCCCCCGGCGACCAGGTCGGTGAAGCCGGACAGGTCGAGGCCGGCCAGGTGGGCCCGGAACGTCTCGGCGGTGGCCAGGCGCAGCAGGTGGGCGAGGATCTCGATCTCCCGCCCCTCCTCGCCGCTGTCGAACTCGACCTTGCCGCGCAAAGTGCTGGTCACCGAGACGGTGTCGCAGATGCGGGCCACCGCCTCGCGTTCGCCGCGCAGCCCGGCCCGGCGCAGCGCCGAGGCGGCGACCGTCTCGGCCGCGGCGATGGCGAACCGGGCGGAGATGCCGGACCGCTGGTCGACGGCGGGCGACTCGCGGACCGCCCGGGTCCAGCGGGCGATGACCTCCACGAGGTGGTCGGGCACCGCCGCCGCGAGCGCCGCCTCCTGCCGGACCAGCGCCGTCTCCAGCTCGATCTCCAGCGGGTAGTGGGTGCGGATCTCGGCGCCGAAGCGGTCCTTGAGCGGGGTGATGATGCGGCCCCGGTTGGTGTAGTCCTCCGGGTTGGCCGACGCCACCAGCAGCAGGTCGAGCGGGAGCCGCAACTGGTAGCCGCGGACCTGGATGTCGCGCTCCTCCAGCACGTTGAGCAGCGAGACCTGGATGCGCTCGGCGAGGTCGGGCAGCTCGTTGACCGCGAAGATGCCCCGGTTGGTCCGCGGCACCAGGCCGAAGTGGATCGTGTCGGGGTCCCCGAGCGGGCGGCCCTCGGCCACCTTGATCGGGTCGACGTCGCCGATGAGGTCGCCGACGCTGGTGTCCGGGGTGGCCAGCTTCTCGCCGTACCGTTCGGAGCGGTGCAGCCAGGAGATCGGCAGCAGGTCGCCGGTCTCCGCGGCGAGCCGGCGCGAGGCCGGGGTCAGCGGCTGGTACGGGTGCTCCCGCAGCTCCGAGCCGGTGATGTATGGGGTCCATTCGTCGAGCAGGCCCACGAGCCCGCGGATGAGCCGGGTCTTGCCCTGGCCCCGCTCGCCGAGCAGCACCATGTCGTGACCGGCGAGCAGCGCCCGCTCCACCTCGGGCAGCACGGTGTCGTCGTAGCCGACGATGCCGGGGAACCGGGGCGCGCCGCTGCGCAGGCGGTCGAGGAGGTTATCGCGCAGCTCCTGCTTCACGGTGCGGAACTCGTGCCCGGAGGCACGCAGCTCGCCGAGGGTGCGCGGAAGATCCGTAGGCGGTGTGGGGACAAGCGGTGTGGAGGCCTCTGTCACTTCGAGAACGCTACCCCGCATCCGGGACCGATGACCAAGACCAGGGGTGGGCGATTGGCCCTGGTTCCGCACCGCGCGGCCCGGCAGGCTCGGCGTCATGACAGATCTCGAGATCCTCCGGTACGCGGCGTTCAGCACCGATCCGGACGGCGGCAACCCCGCCGGCGTGGTCCTGCGGGCGGGGAGCCTGTCCGACGAGGAGATGCTGGGCATCGCCGCCGGCGTGGGCTACTCCGAGACCGCGTTCGTCACCGAGGACCGCGGGGACGGCGTCCTGCGGGTCCGCTACTTCAGCCCGCTCGCCGAGGTGCCGTTCTGCGGGCACGCCACGGTCGGCGCGGCCGTCGCCCTGGCGGACCGGCGCGGGCCGGGCACCTTCGTCTTCGTCACGAACGCCGGCGAGGTGCCGGTGACCGTCGACGAGGACCGGCGCGCCACGCTGACGAGCGTCGGGGCCAGGGTGGCGGACCTGGACGACGCCGGCCTGGACGCCCTGCTGGCCGCGCTGCGCTGGGCCCCGGAGGACCTGGACCCGGACCTGCCGCCGCGGGTCGCGTACGCGGGGGCGTACCACCCGATCGTGGCGGTGAACAGCCGGCAGCGCCTCGCGGAGCTGGACTACGACGTGCCGGCGTTGAAGGCGCTCATGGAGCGCCGCGGCTGGACCACCGTCCAGCTGGTCTGGCGCGAGGACGAGCACCGCTTCGACGTGCGGAACCCGTTCCCGGTCGGCGGCGTCTACGAGGACCCGGCGACCGGCGCCGCGGCGGCCGCGTTCGGCGGCTACCTGCGCGACCTGTGGCTGGTCGAGGGCGACGCGGTGGTGGAGTTGTCGCAGGGCGCCGACATGGGTCGCCCCGGCCGTCTGACGGTGACGCTGACCCCGGGGGAGGCCGGGGTGCGGGTGAGCGGCACGGCGGTGCCGATCCCCGGCTGAACCGGCACTAGAGTCGGGTCCCGATGAGCGCCACGATGATCGCCCGGGACCTCGCCGCGGGGCACGGCGACCGCACCCTGTTCAGCGGCCTCGACCTGGTGGTGGCGCCCGGCGACGTCATCGGGCTCGTCGGCGCCAACGGGGCCGGCAAGACGACGCTGCTGCGTACCCTCGCGGGCCTGCTGCCGGTGGAGGCCGGTGCCGTCTCGCTGAGCCCGCCCACCGCGACCGTCGGCTACCTGCCGCAGGAGCGTGAGCAGCGTCCCGGCGAGACGGTCCGCGACCTGCTGGTCCGGCGCACCGGCGTGGGCCCGGCGCAGGCCGCCATGGACGCGGCCGCGGAGGCGCTGGCACAGGGCATGGCCGGCGCGGAGGACACCTACGCGGCGGCGCTCGAACGCTGGCTGGACCTGGGCGGCGCGGACCTGGAGGAGCGGGCGGAGCAGGTCACCACGGAGCTGGGGCTGGCGGTGACGCTGGACCACCCGGCGACCGCGCTGTCCGGCGGGCAGGCGGCCCGCGCGCAGATGGCGTCGCTGCTGCTCAGCCGCTACGACGTGTTCCTGCTGGACGAGCCCACCAACGACCTCGACCTGGACGGCCTGCGCCGGCTGGAGGAGTTCGTCACGGGGCTGCGCGCCGGGATGGTGCTGGTCAGCCACGACCGGGAATTCCTGTCCCGTACGGTCACCGCGGTCCTCGAGCTCGACCTGGCCCAGCAGCAGATCCACCTGTACGGCGGCGGCTACGACGCATACCTCGAGGAACGCGCCACGCTGCGCCGGCACGCGCGGGAGAGCTACGAGGAGTACGCCGGCAAGGTGTCGGCCCTCGAGGACCGGGCACGCATGCAGCGCAACTGGATGGAGCACGGGGTCCGCAACGCCCGCCGCAAGGCCAAGGACAACGACAAGATCGGCCGGAGCATGCGCACCGAGTCGACCGAGAAGCAGGCCGCGAAGGCCCGCCAGACGCAGCGCATGATCGAGCGGCTGGAAGTCGTGGAGGAGCCGCGCAAGGAGTGGGAGCTGCGGATGGAGATCGCCGTCGCGCCCCGCGCCGGCGCCGTCGTGGCCTCGCTGCGGGACGCGGTGGTCCGCCGGGGCGCCTTCAGCCTGGGACCGGTGACGCTGCAGATCGACTGGGCGGACCGGGTGGCGATCACCGGCGCCAACGGCGCGGGCAAGTCGACGCTGCTCGCCGCCCTGCTGGGCCGGCTGCCGCTGGACGCCGGCACGGCCCACCTCGGCCCGCAGGTCGTGGTGGGCGAGGTGGACCAGGCGCGGGGGCTGTTCCTGGGCGGCGAGCCGCTGCTGTCCGCATTCGGCGCCGCCGTGCCGGAGCTCGCCGACGCCGACGTGCGGACGCTGCTCGCCAAGTTCGGGCTGAAGGCGGTGCACGTGCTGCGGCCCGCGGCCACCCTGTCCCCCGGCGAGCGGACCCGCGCGGCGCTGGCGCTGCTGCAGGCCCGCGGCGTCAACCTGCTGGTGCTCGACGAGCCGACGAACCACCTGGACCTGCCGGCCATCGAGCAGCTCGAGTCCGCCCTGGCGGACTATCCCGGAACGCTGCTGCTGGTCACCCACGACCGGCGGATGCTGGAAGCGGTACGCACCGACCGCCATTTCGAGGTGGCCGACGGCAAGGTCACGGGCTGACCGCCACGGGGTTGCTCAACGCGCTCTCGTTGCCGGAGCGGTCGAGGGCGCTCAGGCAGTACGTCGCACCGGCCGGCGGCGGCGCCGGGTCGACGGCCCTCTGGTTCCCCGCGCGCCCGGTCGCCACCAGATTCGCGACCGCGCCGTCGACCCGGTAGAGCGCCCACGAGACGGGCTTCGTGCCGCCGCCCGCCTGCCACTCCACGGCCACCGCGCCGTCGGCCCGCCGGGCGGCGGTCGTCCGGGGCGCGGCCGGCGGCTGCGCCGGCAGCCGGTCCATGGTGGGCAGCAGGGCGGGCGCCGCGTAGTGCCGGGTGCGGTAGCGGGTCACCGCGCCGAGCGGGTCGTCGCGGATCTGCTTGGCGCTGAAGTGGACGCTGCCCTGCACGCCGTACTTGTCGTTGAGGATGAGCTGGCGCTCGATCTGATCGGGCTGACGCCAGGGCCCCTTCTCGCCCACCCGGTAGTCGCCCTGGCCGACGTAGAGCTGCACCTTCGTGCCCTTGACCAGCGCGGACCACCAGGGCAGCACCTTGGCGTAGTCGGCCTTGTCGAAGCCGATGGCCCAGTAGAGCTGCGGCACCACGTAGTCCAGCCAGCCTTCGCGCACCCACGTACGGGTGTCGGCGTAGATGGCGTCGTAGCTCTCCAGGCCGTGGGTGTCGGAGCCGGCCGGGTCGGTCTCCTTGTTGCGCCAGATGCCGAACGGGCTGATCCCGAACTTGACCCACGGCTTGAGCTGCTTGATGCGCTCGCTCATCTCCCGCACGAGGGTGTCGACGTTCTGGCGCCGCCACTGCGCGCGGCTCTGCGCCTTGTCGGCCCGTTTCGCGAAGCTGGCGTCGTCGCGGAAGGCGTGCCCGCCGCCCTCCGGGTACGGGTAGAAGAAGTCGTCGAAATGCACGCCGTCCACGTCGTACTTCCGGACCGCCTCGAGCATCGCGTCCTCGACGAACCTGCGGGCAGCGGGGTTGCCCGGGTCGAAGTACAGCCGGGCGCGCGCACCGTCGGGGTAGGCGATCGCCCAGTCGCGGTGCGCGAGCAGCGGATGGTTCGGTGCGAGCTTGGTGAAGTCGGCGCCCGGGCCGGCCGGCGCGGGCTGGGTCCCTCGGTACGGGTTGAACCAGGCGTGGAACTCCAGGTTGCGGGCGTGCGCCTCGGCGACCATGAACGCCATCGGGTCCCAGCCGGGCGAGCGGCCGTCCCGCCTCCCGGTGAGCCACTCCGACCACGGCGCGTACGCCGAGGGCCAGAACGCGTCGCCGGACGGCCGGACGTGCACGAAGATCGCGTTGTGGTGCTGCGCCACGGCGAGGTCCAGCCACCTCAGGTACTCCGCCTTGACCTGCGCCTCGGGCAGGCCGGGCCGGCTGGGCCAGTCGATGTTGAGGACCGTGGTGAGCCACATGCCGCGCAGCTCCCGGGTGGCGCGGGCCGGCACCGGCCCGCAGCGCCCGGCCGTGCCGTTCGCGGGGACCGCCTGCTGACCGGCGATCGGCGCGGGCGGCGGCTCGTCGTAGGTGGCCGCGCGCAGCAGGCCGAGGCCGAGCACGCCGACCGTCAGCAGGACCGCGGCGACGATCAGGACGAGCCGTACGGGGGGACGGGGCACCCACCCAGTGTGCCCGCTCCTAGAGTCTTGCCATGGACGTGGTCGTCGTGGGGGCCGGTATCGCCGGGTTGTCCTGCGCCCGGGCGCTCGCCGGCGCGGGTGTGCGGGTACGGGTGCTCGAACGCGGCCGGGTGGTCGGCGGACGCCTCGCGAGCAGGCGGTACGGCGGCCGGTACGCCGACATCGGCGCCGCGTACTTCGTCGCCGACGACCCGGATTTCGCCGCCCTCGCCGAGCGGTGGCGGGCGCGCGGACTCGCCCGTCCGTGGACCGACACGTTCGCCGTGCACCCGGGCTCGCCGGCCCGGGGCCCCCTGCGGTGGGCGGCGCCGGGCGGCCTGCGCTCGCTCGCGGAGGACCTGGCGGACGGCCTGGACGTGACCCTGGAGCACGAGGTGCACACCGTCCCGGAGGATGCGGACGCGGTCGTGCTGGCGATGCCCGGCCCGCAGGCGCTGCGGCTGGGGCCGTCCGCGGCGCTGGCCGACGCCGCCCGACGGCAGGAGTGGCAGCCGGTGCTCGCGGCCGTCCTCACGTACCCGGAAAGGCTCTGGGGTGATTTCCACGGCGCGTTCGTGAACCACCACCGGATGCTGGCGACGGTCTGCGACGACGGCGACCGCCGCGGCGACGGCGCTCCGGTGCTGGTCGCCCATTCGACCCCCGCGATGGCGCGCAATCACCTGGCGGACCCCGCCGCCGCGGGGCCGGTGCTGAGCGGGGCGGTGGGTGAGCTCCTGGGCATCTCCGCCCGTCCCGAGGTGCACGTGCACCGCTGGACGTACGCGCAGCCGGCCCGGGTCGCCGGCGACTACGCCACCGACGGGCGGGTGTGGCTGGCCGGCGACGCCTTCGGCAGACCGCGCGTCCAGACGGCGTGGCTGTCCGGGCGCGCGGTCGCCGCGGCGCTGCTTCAGAGCAGCGAGCGGTAGACCTCGAGGGTGTCCTGGGCGATGGTGCCCCAGGAGAACTTCTCGACCGCGCGGCGGCGGCCGGCGAGGCCCATCTGCTCGGCGCGGGCCGGGTCCTCGATCAGCCGGCGCATCGCGGCGGCCAGGTCGGCGACGAAGCGGTCCGGGTCGACCGGGGTGCCGGTGCCGTCCGCGACCTGCTCGATGGGGACCAGCAGGCCGGTCTCGCCGTCGGCGACGACCTCCGGGATGCCGCCGGTCGCGGTGGCCACCACGGCGGTCTCGCAGGCCATCGCCTCCAGGTTGACGATGCCCATCGGCTCGTAGACGGACGGGCAGACGAAGACCGTGGCATGGGTCAGCACCTGCACGACCTCGTGCTTGGGCAGCATCTCCTGGACCCAGATCACGCCGCGGGAGTCGCGGGCGTTGCGCAGCTGGATCGCCAGGCCCTCGACCTCGGCGGCGATCTCGGGCGTGTCGGGCGCCCCCGCGAGCAGCACGATCTGGGTCTCCGCCGGCAGGTCGTGGCAGGCCCGCATGAGGTACGGCAGGCCCTTCTGGCGGGTGATGCGCCCGACGAACACGACGCTGGGCCGGTTCAGGTCGATGCCGAGGCGCTCGACGACGTCGGTGCCACGGTCGGGGGCGTACTGCTCGGTGTCGATGCCGTTGTAGACCACCCGGATCTTGTCGGGGTCGACGCTCGGGTACGCGGTCAGCACGTCGCGCTTCATCCCGCCGGAGACGGCGATGACCGCGTCCGCCGCCTCGATCGCCGTACGCTCGCAGAACGACGAGAGCGCGTAGCCGCCGCCGAGCTGCTCGGCCTTCCACGGGCGCAGCGGCTCGAGGCTGTGGGTGGTGACCACGTGCGGGACGCCGTGGAGCAGCTTGGCGGTGTGACCGGCGAAGTTCGCGTACCAGGTGTGGCTGTGCACGATGTCCGTGCCCTCCGCCCCGGCGGCCATCGCCAGGTCGACGCCCATCGTGCGCAGGGCGGCGTTGGCACCGGCCAGCTCGGCCGGCTCCGGGTACGCGGTGACGCCGGGCTCGTCGCGTTTCGCGCCGAAGCAGTGCACCCGGACGTCGGTGAGCGGGCGCAGGTCGCGGGCGAGGTACTCGACGTGCACGCCCGCGCCGCCGTAGACCTCCGGCGGGTACTCGCGGGTGAACAGGTCGACGCGGAGGCTGCCGGTGGCGAATTTCGAACGCGAGTCGGTCACGTGACGCAGAATAAGCCTTTCGACTGGCGTGAGCGCGGCAGGAAAGTTAGCGTCTCGTCATGGCTGTCAAGGTGCTCGCGATCGTTCTGGCAGGTGGCGAAGGCAAGCGCCTGATGCCCCTCACCGCGGACCGGGCCAAGCCCGGCGTCCCGTTCGGCGGCATCTACCGCATGATCGACTTCGTCCTCTCCAACCTCGCCAACGGCGGCTATCTGAAGATCGTCGTCCTGACCCAGTACAAGTCCCATTCGCTGGACCGGCACATCACCAAGACCTGGCGGATGTCGACGCTGCTGGGCAACTACGTGACGCCGGTGCCCGCCCAGCAGCGGCTCGGGCCGCGCTGGTTCGCCGGCTCCGCGGACGCGATCTACCAGAGCCTGAACCTCATCAACGACGAGAAGCCGGACTACGTCATCGTGTTCGGTGCCGACCACATCTACCGCATGGACCCGAAGCAGATGGTCAACGACCACATCGCCTCGGGCGCGGCGGTCACCGTGGCCGGCATCCGCCAGCCGAAGTCGCTGTCCGACCAGTTCGGCGTCATCGACGTGGCCGAGGACGGCAAGCGCATCCGCGCCTTCCGGGAGAAGCCCACCGAGGTCGACGGCCTGCCCGACTCCCCCGACGAGATCTACGCCTCGATGGGCAACTACGTGTTCACCACGCGGGCGCTGTGCGAGGCCGTGACGGCCGACGCGGAGAACCCCGACAGCAAGCACGACATGGGCGGCAACATCATCCCGATGCTGGTCGAGCGCGGCGAGGCGAACGTCTACGACTTCCGCGACAACGAGGTGCCCGGCAGCACCGACCGCGACCGCGGCTACTGGCGCGACGTGGGGACGCTCGACTCGTTCTACGAGGCCCACATGGACCTCATCGCCACCCTGCCGGTCTTCAACCTGTACAACATGGACTGGCCGATCTACACCAACTACGGCTCCTGGCCGCCGGCGAAGTTCGTCCACGGGTACGACGACCGCCAGGGCCGCGCCATCGAGTCGATGATCTCGCCGGGTGTGGTGGTCTCCGGCGCGCTGGTCGAGCGCTCGGTCATCTCCCCCAACGTGCGCGTCAACTCCTGGGCGCACGTCGAGGGCTCGGTGCTCATGGAGGGCGTGCAGGTGGGCCGGCGTGCGATCATCCGCAACGCCATCCTGGACAAGAACGTGATCGTCCCCGAGGGCGCGCAGATCGGCGTCGACCTGGACCAGGACCGCAAGCGCTACACCGTCAGCGACGGCGGCATCGTGGTCGTCGGCAAGGGCCAGGAGATCGAGCTCTGACCCGGCCCGGCGCGGTGGCCGCTACAGGCGGTCGCCGCGCAGGGTCTGGGACGGCGAGACGCCGTAGCGGGCGCGGTAGGCGCCGGCGAACCGGCCGAGGTGGGTGAAGCCCCACCGGTAGGCCACCTCGCTGACGCTGACCTCGCCCTTGTCGGCCCGCATCAGCTCCGCGTGCACGCCCTCGAGGCGCAGCCGCCGCAGGTAGGTCAGCGGCGGCACGCCGACGTGCTGGCGGAACGACTCCTGCAGCACCCGGATGCCGACGCCCGCGATGCCCGCCAGCTCCGCCGCCGTGAAGGAGCGGCCCGGCTCGGCGTGCATCGCGTCGAGGGTGCGTTTGACCGTCCGCGGCCGTCGCGCGGTCGGCCGGCCCTGCAGGCCGTCGCCGGACGCATGCTCCACGGCCCCGGCCAGCGCGCTGATCGCCAGGTCCCGCCATCGCCGTAGCAGCCAGGGCAGGGTGGTGAGGCCGTCGGCCTCGCGCAGCTCGGCGTGCAGCATCCGGATCAGGCCCATCCAGCTGCGGCCCGGACCGCCGACGACACCGAAGGTGGCCCCCAGCGCCAGCGGCGCGCCGCCCGTCGCGTCGTACGCCGCCTCCAGCTCCCGCTCGAACGCCAGCCGCTCCACCTTGACGCTGTAGAGGCGGCAGTCGGCGGACCAGCGCAGGTCGATGTCGCCGGCCGGCTGGAACACCGCGGCACGGCCAGGATCGGCAGAAGTGGCCATGCCGCGGTGCAGCACCTGGACCGAACCGGTCACCGGGGCCAGCACGTGATACGCCGTACGCAGGTCGCCGATGGCGACGCACATCTCCACCCCGTAGCTGACCTCGCCGACGGTCAGCGGGCCGACCTGCACGACGTCGGCCGCGAAGTGGAAGCCCTCGATGCTGCCGGCCGGTTTGATCTCCAGCGGGCCGTAGAACATCCGGCGGCAGAACGCGCCCGCTTCGTCGGGGTCGAGGGTCCGCAGCGTCGCGCGCGCCGCCACGTCCGAGCCCACCAAGGCCGGATCGGGGGTCCGATCGGCCGCCCCTGCCGTGTCCATTCGCTCACCCTAAACCGGCAGGGGCGTCACCGGTGGTTACGGAGTTGTGCCTTCCGGCCATTCGTACTCGGTCACGGACCCGCCGGACACCCCCACCTCGGCGAGCGGGGTCACCGGGTCCCGCCAGACGACGTAGCGGCCCTCGGGCAGGCTGTCGATGACCACGCTGAACATGACACCGTCGCGGACGTACCGCGCCCGGACCGCCGCGTGGGTACGCCGGGTGGCGTCCTCGACCGGGCTGACCTCGATCTCGTGGCCGTGCAGGCTGCCCGGCGTGTGGATCACCAGGGCGCCGATGCCCGCGCCGATGTTGAGCACGACGGTGCCCTGCCCCGACGGGGCGAGGGTGTGGTGATGGTGGACCCCGACGCTCACTTTCCGTCCTTCCCCGACGGGTTGTTGAATCCGTCGAACGGCACCCCGAGGTACGGGAACTTGTGGAGCAGCTTGGAGCTGACGTCCTTGGCGCTCAGCCCCTGCTCCACCTGCGCGGCCGCGGCGTCCGGCTTGAACTTCTCGTCGACCAGCGGCACGGTGGCGCCGGCGACGGCGCGCAGCGAGATGGACACCACGTCGTCGGCGGGCCGCCGCCCGTTCGGGAAGCCGGCCAGGTCACCGCCGAGGATGCCGAACTTGTTCTCGTCCTTGGTCGGCGGCACCACCGTGTTGAGGCGCAGCATGTCGGCCTGCGTCTCGCCGGTGTTGTTCTGGAAGTTGTCGATCAGCCCGTCCGGGATGCCGGTCAGCAGGATCGCGACCAGGTCGGCGCGGGCGGTCTTCGCCTTGTTCAGCTCGGCGAGGTTGTCGAACAGGCCCGGGTAGAGCACCGGCAGCAGCTGGGCGAGCTCCGGCTGCTCGACGAACTCGGCGAACCGCTTGTCCTCGGTCGGCGGCAGGCTGTTCCACAGGTCCTTCTGCGCCATCGGCACGATGACCTCGTTGAACAGCGGGTTGCCCAGCCGGGACACCTGGACCTGCGGGCCGACGTACACGTCGTCGTTCTTGCGACCGTGCCGCACCTGGACCTGCCGGCGGCTGGCGGAGGTCCACACGCCGATGACCGCGCCCGGGTCGCGCCCGCGGACCTTCTTCTTGCCGTCCTTGCGGACCATGTGCATCGGCACCTGGATCGCGATGCTGTGCACGTTCGTCTTGTCGGTGGCGTTGACCGCCTTGCCGGCGTAGTTGAACAGCTTCTGCCCCACCAGGTGCTTGTCCTGGAACGGCCGCAGCGTCGCGAGGTCGAAGATGGCGCCGAGGTCGACGAAGAACGGGTCGGCCCGCTGGCCGGCGAACACCTTCTCGCCGGTCTTCAGCTTGTGCACCGCGTCCTCGGCGAGCTTGTCGTAGTCCGCGATGGACACCCGTCCCACGTTGCACGGCGGGCAGGGCAGCTTCTCGGCCAGCACGGTGTGCTTGCCGCTGGCGTCGACCCGGGTCACCGAGTAGAACTGCCGCCGGTTCCAGTTCTCGCTGTCCAGCGACTCGATCGGGCCGGTGTTGTACAGGAACGTCTTGTCGTTGCGCAGCTCGGTGCGGAACCGGAATTGGTACGTCAGATCCGGGCGCCCGTCGCCGTTGTTGTCGACGTGGATCTCGTAGAGCACGTCGTCGCCGAACTCGAAGAAGTTCGGTCCGCTCGCGGGCAGCTGCAACGGGACGTAGTTGGCGATCAGCGTCACCGTGTCCGGATGGTCCGGGCTGACGAACGCGTACAGGTCGGAGCTGTCGGCCACCGGATCCTTGCTGATCTCCGGGGCTTCGCGGTGCGAGGACATGAGTCTGCCTTCCAGTCAGCGCTTGACGGCTTTGAGCAGCTTCTTCGCCAGGGCGGCGTCGGTGATGGTGACCTTCGAGCCGCCCGAGAACAGGTCGAAGGTGCCCTTCTTCGCGTCCCGCAGCGACAGGACCAGCGGTTCGGCGTCGGCGGATGCGCCGCCCTTCTCGCCCGCCAGGCTCAGCCCGGCCACTCCGGCGGCGGAGGCTCCGACGCCCACGGTCGCGGCGATCGTAAGAACCCGACGGCGCGACAGGCGGGAAACCGCCCGCGTGCCGTAGTGGACACGACTCATGCTCGGCCTTTCGTCACGCGCTGCGGAGGTCTCCCCCACCGCCGCGCAAATCGGGAATGTTGCCCGGACAGATCGTCGACAGCCATCAGTACGAGAACGCCCGGGAAGGGGTTCAAAGCAATTTCCCAGCAAAGGTTTTCGAAAGGTTCGTGCCACCATGGCGGGCGTGCCCATCGATTCGTTCAGCCACACGTTCCGGGTCCGCGCCGCACCCGGGCGCCTCTACGACCACCTCGGCGATCCGGATAGCTACGTCGGACTGTCCCCGCTGGTGATCGCGGTGCGCGACGTCCGGCGTACGGCCGGCGCGGTGGCGTACGTGGCGGTGGAACGCTTCCGGCTGGGGCCGCTGCACTGGGACAATCCGATCCGGGTCACCATGACGTTTCCGGAGCCGGGGCGGAGGATCGTCAGCGACGTGCGCAGCCCGGGCCGGGTGCACCTGGTCGCCACGGTCGACCTGGAGGCGGACGGCGAGGGCACCCGGGTCACCGAGTCCGTGACCGTGACGTGCCCGCGCCTGCTGCGCCGCTTCGTGATCGGCCAGGCACGCTCGGTGCAGAGGGCCCGGGCCCGCGAGCTCACCCGCCGGATGGAAGCGTCGAGGACGGGCGCATGACCGGCGCCGGAATCGATCCCCACCTCGCGCCGCACTGGGACACGTCCGCGCTCGTCACCATCGACATGCAGCGCGACTTCCTGTCCGAGAGCCGCTTCGGCTACGCCGGCACCACCGAGATCGTCCCCGCGCTGCGCGAGCTGGTGGACGCGTTCCGGGCCGCGCGCCGGCCGATCGTGCACATCGTGCGGCTGTACCGCGGCGACGACGTCGACCGGGTCCGGCGCACCCTCGTCGGTGCCGGTTCCGAGATGCTGCGTCCCGGCACCGAGGGCCGGCTGCTCGCACCGGGGCTGTTGATCGGCGACGGGCCCGGTCTCGACGACGACCTGCTGCTCAGCGGTGCGCCGCAGCCGCTCGGCCCGCACGAGTACGCCCTCTTCAAGCCCCGCTGGGGTGCCTTCTACCGCACCCCGCTGGACGAGATGCTGCGGGAGCGGCAGGCCGACACGGTGGTCTTCGCCGGGTGCAACCTGCCCCACTGCCCCCGCGCGAGCATCGTCGAGGCCAGCGAGCGCGACTACCGGGTGGTGCTGGCCACGGACGCGATCTCCCGGGCCACCGAGCAGGGCCTGCGGGAGGTCGCCGGGCTCGGGACCGTGCTGCTGGACGTCGAGGCGATCACGGCAGGGCTCGCAGGAAGGTCGTGAGCGCCGCCCGGTACGGCGCCACCGTGGCCAGGTCGGCGTACTCGCCGGGGCCGTGCTGGCCGTCGCCGCCGGGGCCGAACACGACCGCGTCGATGCCCCGTGCCGAGTAGAACCGGACGTCGGCGGCACCGTGCTTGCGCAGCAGCTCGCCGCCGTGACCGGCCTCCCGCGCGGCGGCCTGCAGCAGGCGCACCTCCCGACGGTCCGGGTCGGCCCGGTGCGGCGGCCCGAAGCCGTCCACCGCCACCTCGAGACCGGACAGCTCCCGCAGGTGCCGCGCGACCTGCTCACGGGTACGCCCGGCGTACGCCTCGTCCTCGGGCGGGAACCGGATGTCGAGCCACGCGGTCGCGGCGGCGGGCACCTGGTTCACCGCCGCGTCCGGCGTCTCGATCCGGGCCACGTTGACCGTCGTCGCCCACACCTCGTGTCCTGGCACGGGGTGGCGGGCCAGCACCCGATCGATCCCCGCCAGGAGACTGAGCAGGGCATTGTCGCCGAGCCAGGGATAGGCGGCGTGCGCGGCGGTGCCGGTGGCGTGCAGGCGTACCTGCAGGATCCCGCGCGACTCGGTGACCACCCGCAGGCCGCTCTGCTCCCCGATCACCACGAAGTCCGCGCTCACGCCGGCCTCGATCTGGTGAGCCGTGCCGTCGTACCCGCCGACCTCCTCGTCGGTCACCAGCTGCAGGCCCAGCGCGTACGGCAGCACGGGGGCCAGCTCGCGGAAGACGTCGGCCAGCACCAGCGCCGCCACCTTCATGTCCTGGGCGCCGCGGCCGTACAGCCGGCCGTCGCGGACCCGGGGCCGGAACTGCTCGTCCGGGGCCGGCACGACGTCGAGGTGCGCGTTGAGCAGCACCCGGAAGTGCGGTCTCGGCCCGCCGGTGTGCACGAGGGCGCTGGGCTTGCCACCGCAGGTGAATCGCTCGACGGTGAAGCCGGGGCCGAGGCGCCCGAGCACGAACTCGAGCGCCTCGCCCAGCTGAGCGGGCCGGTCGGCGGTGGACCGGATGGCGATCAGCCGCGTGGCGGCCTCGATCAGGTCGTCCATGCCGGGCACGCTACCGAGAAACAGGGAAGGACCACGCCTTGACGAAGCACCTGCGCCCGCTCCGTGGGCCGGACGAGATCGACCTGTTCAACACCTTGCCGTACGCGCTCAACGCCGAGGTCGCCGGCGACGTGGACGCCGGGCGGCGCCGCACCGGCTGGCTCTGGGTGGCGCTCGACGACGGCCGGGTGGCCGCCCGGGCCGGGTTCTGGGCCCCGGCCGGCGACGACGAGCCCATGCTCCTCGACATCTTCGACGTGGCCGGGCCCGCGGACCTGGAGGTGGGCGTACGCCTGCTCGAGACGGCCCTGGCGACGCTGCCGGGCCGCCCCGAGTTCACACGGTTCGTGCCGGCCGGCTGGCGGGACGACCCGGGCGTCCGCCGCGAGGTGGAGCTTCGCATGAACGCCCTGCAACGCACCGGCGCGAGGCTGTTCGTCGAGCGCCTGCGACTGGAGTGGGATCCGGGCACGCCGGTCCCGCCGGACACCGGGCGCCTGAGGTTCCGCCCGCCGTCCGGCGCGGAGGAGCTGATCGGACTGATGACCCGGGTCCTGGACGGCACACTCGACGCCCACGGCCGCGAGGAGCTCACCCGGATGACGGCGGCCGAGGCGGCCCGCCGCCAGTACGACGACGAGCTGGCCCGCTACCCCAGCCCGCGGGAGTGGTGGCGGGTGGCGCACCGCCCGGACGGCACGCCGGCCGGGTTCGTGATCCCGGCGCACAACGGCTACAACCCGATCATCGCGTACATCGGGGTGGTGCCGGACCTGCGCGGGCACGGCTACATCGACGACGTCCTGACCGAGGGCACCCGGGTGCTCGCCGGCCAGGACGTGCCCCGCATCCGCGCGTCGACCGACGTGGGGAACGCCCCGATGGCGGCGGCGTTCACCCGCGCCGGCTACCGCGTCTTCGAACGGCAGATCGACATGGTGTGGCGCTAGGAGGTGACGGGCAGGCCGGCGGCGGCCGCGTTCGCCCAGTCGTCGTCCACGGCCACCGCGCGGCGCCCGGCCCGGGCCAGCAGGCTCGCGGCGGCCGCCGCCCGGTAGCCGGCCGCGCAGTGCACCCACACCGTGCCGTCCGGAATCTCCTCCCAGCGCCCGGTGAGCTGAGGCAGGGGGATGTGGACGGCCCCGGCGAGATGGCCGGCCCGCCACTCGGCGTCGGCGCGGACGTCCAGGACGACGTCCGCGCCCTCGGCCGCCAGGTCCGCGAAGGTGGCCCGGCGACGCTCCGCGAGTTCGCCGGGGGTACGCGCCCAGTCGTCGGGCGTGCCGGTGGCCGCGGCGGCCGGCCGGTCGATGCCGATCCGGGCGAGCTCCCGCTGGGCCGCCGCCACCTGCTGCGGGGACTCGCCGAGCAGGGTGAGCGGGGTGCCGGCCGGCAGGGTCCACCCCAGCCAGGTGGCCAGCGGCCCGTCCAGCCCGAAGCTGAGGGTCCCGGCGAGGTGGCGGTACGCGTACGCCTTGCGGGAGCGCAGGTCCACCACCCACTCCCCGGCCTCGATGCGGGCGCGCAGTTCGTCGGCGCCGGCGCGCGCGACGGGGGTGAGGTCGATGAGCTCCGCCCCCTCGGCGTTGCGGACGCCCATGTGCGCGTAGTACGCGGGATAGGCGCCCAGCCCGGCCAGCAGCTGCTCGGCGTACGCGTCGGCGTGCAGCCGCAGCACCGGGTTGACCTGCTTCTCGCGGCCGATCGTCGACGCGTCCGCGTCCGGCGCGGCGGCGGAGCAGAAGCTGCCGAAGCCGTGGGTGGGCCAGACCGGCGTGCCGTCGGGCAGCAGGTCGGCGAGGCGGCGCGCCGATTCGTGCTGGTGGTGGGCCAGGGTCCGGGCGTGTGCCGCGCCGAGCAGGTCGGTGCGGCCGGTGGTGCCGAACAGCAGCGAACCGCCCGTGCAGACGCCGGCCACCTCGCCGTCGTGACGCACCACGTACGACAGATGGTGGAAGGTGTGACCCGGGGTGGCGACGGCCGTGAGGGTGAGCCGGTCGGAGACCGCGATGCGGTCGCCGTCGGCCACCGGCAGGCGGGGGAAGCTCACCTCCTCCGCGGCGGCGACCAGGTAGGCCGACCCGGTCACCCGCGCGAGCGCGAGGCCACCGGAGACGTAGTCGTTGTGCAGGTGGGTCTCGGCGACGTGCGTGATCCGGACGCCGAGGCGGCCGGCGACCGCGAGCACGCGGTCGATGTCACGTTGCGGGTCGACCACGACGGCGACCTCACCGTCGTCCACGAGGTAGGTGCGGTCACCGAGGGACGAGGTCTCCACCACGGCGGTGCGAAGCGTCATTGCTTCCTCCAGAGGAACTCGATGCCGACACACTAACCATATTTCCTATCGGTTAGATATGGTCCCGTCATGGTGAGCGTCCTGAGCCCCGCAGAGGTCAAACTTCCCGACGGCAGCAGCACCGATTTCGCCAACCTGGACATCGCGGCCACCGCGCCGTGCCTCGACGTCGTCGCCGCGGCGGTGGCCGACCTGCTGCCCTGGTACGGCAGCGTGCACCGCGGCGCCGGCGCCCTGGCCCAGCGCAGCACCCGCGAGTACGAGCAGGCCCGCGAGACCCTGTACGAGCATCTCGGCTGCGGTCCGCGCGACACGGTCGTGTTCACCCGCAACACCACCGACGCCCTCAACCTGCTCGCCCACGTCCTGCCGCCCGGCACCACGGTGGTGACCTTCGACGTCGAGCACCACGCCAACCTGCTCCCCTGGCGCAGCCCCGTACGCATCGGCACACCCCGCTCGCCCGACGAGGCGGTCGCCAGGCTGGACGAGGCGCTGCGCCGGCTCTCCGGCCCGGTGCTCGTGGCCGTGACCGCCGCCAGCAACGTCACCGGGGAGCTGTGGCCGATTCGCCGGCTGGCCGAGGTCGCCCACCGCCACGGCGCCCGCATCGCGATCGACGCCGCCCAGCTGGCGCCGCACGCGCCGGTCGACATGACCGCCCTGGGCGCCGACTACGTCGCGCTGTCCGGGCACAAGGTCTACGCCCCGTTCGGCGCCGGCGTGCTGGCCGGGCGGGCCGACTGGCTCGACGCGGCGCCGCCGTATCTGGCCGGCGGCGGGGCGACCGCGGCGGTGTCCGGCGACTTCGCCGTACGCTGGCACGACGGCCCGGCCCGGCACGAGGCCGGCACCCCCAACCTGGTCGGCGCGGTGGCCCTGGCGACCGCCTGCCGCGCCCTGGCCGGCGCCGACCTCTCCACCGAGGACCACCTGGTCGCCCGCCTGCGGGCCGGCATCGCCGCGCTGCCGCACGTCGAGGAGCTGCGCCTGTTCGACGCGAGCGCGCCACGGGTCGGCATCGTCTCGTTCGCGGTGCTGGGCCGCGACCCCGAGGAGCTCAGCACCCGCCTGGGGCGCGACCACGCGATCGGGGTACGCACCGGGCTGTTCTGCGCGCACCCGCTGACCCGCCGGCTGCTGCAGGAGGCGACGCACCGGCTCGACCCCGCGGCGGAGGCGCCGGGCGCGGCGATCCGGGCGAGCCTCGGCATCGGCACCCGCGAGGAGCACGTCGACCGCCTCCTCGGCGTGCTGTCCGAGTGAGATCTCAGCGGCTGGGGGCGTACCAGTCGTCGCCGTCGGCCACGAGGATGCGGGTCAGGTAGTCCGCCAGGCCGTCGGCCACCGTGCGGCGCTCGTCGGTCTCGTGCTCCCACACCACGACGCCGCGCGCCGGGTCGCCGGGCACGACGGCGAACTGGTCGCCGCCGCCGTTGTCACCGAAGAAGAGGAGGCCGCCGAAGGGCGCGTAGAGCTCCCGGAAGTCCGCGAAGGTGCGGAAGTCCAGGTTGTCGCGCACGATGCGCTCCACCGGCCAGACCACGTCCAGGCCGTCCTCGCCGCGGACGCCGTCGGTTTCGGCCAGCAGGCTGGTCAGATCGTCCGGGAAGAGCTGGCCCAGCCGCTCCTGCGCGGCCGCGATCGCCGCCGCGGGTGCGCCGTCGGCCAGGCCGGCGGAGGGCAGCACCGCCAGCACCACGTCACGCCAGGGGACCGCGAGCATGGTGGCATCCTACGAGAGCCGATTTCCGGCGCATCCGGAAAACTCGCCGTATGGCATTGACCGTCACCATTGGATCCCCCGAAGCTGGCGACGTGACGGCCAACGACGTGATCGTGGTGGGGCTGGGCGGCATGGGCAGCGCGGCGGCGCACCATCTCGCCGCGCGGGGCCTGCGCGTCCTGGGGCTGGAGAAGTTCGGACCGGCCCACGACCGGGGCGCCAGCCATGGCGGCTCCCGCATCGTCCGGCAGTCCTATTTCGAGAGCCCCGAGTACGTGCCGCTGCTGCTGCGGGCGTACGAGCTCTGGGAGGCCCTGGCGCACGACAGCGGCCGGGACGTGATCAGCCTGACCGGCGGGATCATGGCCGGGCACCCGGCGAGCCGGACCGTGGCGGGCAGCCGCCGCAGCGCCGAGCGGTGGGACCTGCCGCACGAGATGCTCGACGCGGCGCAGCTGCGGAAGCGCTTCCCGGCCCTGAACCCGCGCGCCGACGAGGTGGCGCTCTACGAGCCCAAGGCCGGTCTCGTACGCCCGGAGCCGACCGTCCGCGCGCACCTGGACCTGGCCGCCCGGAACGGTGCGGACCTGCGCTTCCACGAGCCCATGACCCGCTGGGAACCCACCGCGGACGGCGGCGTCCGGGTCGACACCGAGTCGGGTACGTACACCGCCGGCCACCTGGTCCTGGCGCCGGGCCCCTGGGCGCCACGGATTCTCGCCGACCTGGGCGTCCCGTTCGTCATCGAGCGCCAGGTCCAGTACTGGTTCCAGCCCGAGGGCGGCGTCGACGCCTACCTGCCGGACCGCTTCCCGGTCTACATCTGGGAGGACCGGCACGGCAGCCAGGTGTACGGCTTCCCCGCCATCGACGGCCCCGACGGCGGAGCCAAGATCGCCTTCTTCCGCCGGGGCGTCCCCACCACCCCGGAGACGGTCGACCGCGAGGTTCACGACGACGAGATCGCGACGATGGCCGCCCGCGCCCGCCGGCACCTGCCGACCCTGCCCGGCGCGTTCCTGAGGGCCAAGACCTGCCTCTACAGCAACACGCCCGACGAGCACTTCATCATCGCCACCCACCCGGCCCACCGGGCGGTGTCGGTGGCGTGCGGCTTCTCCGGCCACGGCTTCAAGTTCGTCCCCGTCGTCGGGGAGATCCTGGCCGACCTGGCGACCACCGGCGCGACCGCGCACCCCATCGGCCTCTTCGACCCGCGCCGCCTCACCGAGGTGCCTTCCTGACCTCCCGGGACCGGCGGGCGCGGTCCAGGCGGGCCGCCCGGAGGCGTTCGCCGAGCCGGGCCAGCCGCCTGCTCTCCGCCATGGACGCCTCGAGCGCACGCCGGGCGAGTTTCTCCGCCGTCCGGCTGACGGTCTCGGCCACCTCGCGCGCCTGCTCGTAGGCGGCTTCGGCCTGGTCGGCCCGCGCCACCAGGGACAGGTCGCCGGGCTCGCCCCGGCGGGCCTCGCGCAGCCGGCTGAGCACCTCCCAGGCGGCTCGCTCCGCGCGGTGCGCCGCCCGCTGCGCGGCGAAGGCCTTGCGACCGGCGGCCTCGCGCGCGGCGGCACGGACGGCGATCTCCGCGCGCATCGCCTCGAACTCGGCCCGGAGCCGGTCATGCTCGTCCGCGGACACTCCCGCAAGCTAGCACCGCGGGCGCCCTCGTCCCACAGATGTCACCGGTCGATGTAGGCCTGCATGGCGGCCGGGTAGCGGTCGCCCTGCACGTCGATCTTCGCGGCGGCGTCACCGAGCTCGGCGAGGTCCTCGGGGGCCAGCCGCAGGCCGGCGGCGCCGACGTTCTCGGCCAGGCGGGTCACGCTGCGGGTGCCGGGAATCGGCACGATCCACGGCTTCTGCGCGAGCAGCCAGGCCAGCGCCACCTGGCCGGGGGTGGCGTCCCGGCGGCCGGCGACCGCGCCCAGCAGATCGACGAGCGCCCGGTTCGCCTGCCGCGCCTCGGGGCTGAACCGCGGCAGGGTGCTGCGGATGTCGCCGGGGGCGAAGGCGGTGTTCTCGTCGATCTTGCCGGTGAGGAAGCCCCGGCCGAGCGGGCTGAACGGCACGAACCCGATGCCCAGCTCCTCGAGGGTGGGCAGGATCTCGGCCTCCGGCTCGCGCCACCACAGCGAGTACTCGCTCTGCAGCGCGGTGACCGGCTGCACGGCGTGCGCCCGGCGGATGGTCTGCGCGCCGGCCTCCGACAGGCCGAAGTGCTTCACCTTCCCCGCCTCGATGAGGCCCCTGACGGCACCGGCGACGTCCTCGATCGGCACGGCCGGGTCGACGCGGTGCTGGTAGAACAGGTCGATCGCCTCGACCCGCAGGCGCCGCAGCGAGGCGTCGGCGACCTGCACGATGTGCTCCGGCCGGCTATCCAGGCCCACCTGCCGCCCGTCGGCGTCGAACGCGAAGCCGAACTTCGTGGCGATCGCGACCCGGCCGCGGAACGGAGCCAGTGCCTCGCCCACGAGCTCCTCGTTGACGAAGGGCCCGTACACCTCGGCGGTGTCGAACAGCGTGACGCCGGCCTCGACGGCGGCGCGGATGACCTTGATGCCGTCGGAGCGGTCGGCGGCGGGACCGAGTCCGTGGCTGATACCCATGCAGCCCAGGCCGAGCGCGGAGACCTGCAGTCCGGTGCCGAGCGTGCGCTGGTCCATCGTCGTACTCCTGTCGTGTCGAAACGGGGGTCGCGCCTTCAGCCAACCGTTGATGACGCCCCGGTGACAGTGTCTGCTGAGCCCGGTACTGACAGAACCTCCCGCACCGGGCGGACCACTCGTAGCGTGGGCGTCATGGACAACCGGTCGGAAATCCGCGACTTCCTGACCACCCGCCGCGCCAGGATCACCCCCGAGCGGGCGGGGCTGCCGGACTACGGCGGCCAGCGGCGCGTGGCGGGGCTGCGGCGCGAGGAGGTCGCCCTGCTCGCGGGGGTGAGCGTCGACTACTACACCAAGCTGGAGCGCGGCGACCTCAAGGGCGTGTCCGACGGTGTCCTCGAGGCTGTCGCCCGGGCACTGCAGCTCGACGAGGCGGAGCACGCGCACCTGCTCGACCTGGCCCGTGCCGCCAACGCCGGCGCCCTGGCGGGCCGGACCCGGCGCCGCAGCACCGGCCACCAGGTCCGTCCCGGGGTGCAACGAGTCCTCGACGCGATGAGCACCGCGCCGGCCTACGTGCGCAACGGCCGCCTGGACGTGCTCGCCTCCAATCCGCTCGGCCGGGCCGTGTTCGCGCCCCTGTTCGACAGTCCGACGGCCACCGCCTCCCGGCCGCCCAACATCGCCCGCTTCCTGTTCCTCGACCCGGCCGCCCGCCGCTTCTACGCCGACTGGGAGCAGCTGGCCGGCGACACCGTCGCGCTGCTGCGCGGCGAGGCCGGCCGGGACCCGTACGACCGGGCACTGACCGAGCTGGTCGGGCAGCTGTCCACCATCAGCGACCCGTTCCGCACCCGGTGGGCCGCGCACAACGTGCGGATGCACCGCTCCGGGGTCAAGCACCTGCACCATCCGGTCGTCGGCGATCTGACCCTGACCTACGAGTCGCTGGAGCTGACCGCCGACCAGGGGCTGCGGCTCAACGCGTACACGGCGGAGCCCGGCACGGCGTCGCAGGAGGCGCTCGGCCTGCTCGCCAGCTGGGCCGCCACGCCCGCCGAGGTTCCCGGGAAGGGCACGAGGACCCACGAAGCCGGCTGACATTCGGGCCCCGAAGTCCACAAGGTCCTGTCCCATGGTGGGCACAACGGCTCTTCCCCACGGTGCTGCACCGGCGGATGCTGTAGTGAGGCCCCGCCGCGTCGTCCGGGCCAAGAGGCTTGGGGACCGAGGGCTGAGGGGCCGGGAGGTCGGGGTCATGACCACAGTCGCCGGAGCCGCCGTGATGGTCGGTGTCGACGGATCACCGCGGAGCCTGGACGCCGTCGAGGTCGCCGCCGCCGAGGCCGCCCTGCGCCGCCGCCCGCTGCGGATCGTGCACGCGCAGGCCGGGCGGGCGCCGCGGTCCGCGGGGACGGCCGACGCGGCCGGGGAGAACGCGGCGGCGTGCCTCGCCGAGGCCGTCCGGATGGCCGGGAAGGTGACGTCCGACGTGGCGGTCACCACCGAGGTCGTCCACGGGCGGCCGGCGGCGGCGCTGACCGCGCTGAGCCGGCACGCCAGCCTGCTGGTCGTCGGTGACCGCGGGCTCGGCGGCATGCTGTTCGGCTCGGTGCCGCACCATCTCGCCTCGCACGCCGGCTGCCCGGTGCTCGTCGTCCGCGGCGAACCGCGGACGGCCGGCCCGGTGGTGGTCGGCGTCGACGGGACCGGGGACTCGGCGGGGGCCGTCGACGTCGCCTTCGAGGAGGCGTCGCTGCGGTGCACGTCGCTGGTGGCGCTGCATGCCTGGTGCGGCACCGACGGTACGGAGCTCGACGGCGGCCTGCCGGCGCGGGGCGTGTTCCGGTCGGGCGCGGCGCAGGAGGAGCGAGTGCTCGCCGAGGCCCTGGCCGGCGCCGCCGACCGCTACCCCGAGGTGCCGGTACGACGGCAGGTCGTGCGCGGCCACGCCGGACCGCTGCTCACCGACTGGTCGGGCATGGCGCAACTGGTGGTCGTCGGCGAGCGGCGCCACAGCGGGCTTCCCGGCGCGATGCTGGGCTCGGTCAGCCAGCACCTGATCTTCCACGCCGACTGCCCGACGACCGTCGTGCGGGCGACGGCACCGGCGTTCACCGGGTCAGGTTCAGCGTGGTCTCGTCACCGGCTGCCGGTGTGAGAACCAGCGTCGGCTCGGGCACCGGCGACCATGACCGGGGTGCGGGGATGCGCGGCGCGACGGGCGCGGGCGGCCGGACCGCGACCGGAGGCCGGGCCGCGACCGGAGGCCGGGCGGCGTGGCGCGGCCGGGTCATGGCGCCGACCGCGAGCACGACCAGTCCGGCGGCGGCGCCGATCAGCGCACCGCCGGAGTTGTAGAGCCAGTCCGCCGCGGTGGCGACGCGTACGCCGCTGACGGCCTGCCACCCCTCGATGCCGAAGGACAAAGCCGCCCCCGCCAGCGCCGTCCACACCGGCCGCCGCGTGGCGAGCGCCCCGAAGAGCCCGAACGGCACGAACAGCAGCAGGTTGGCCATCTGCTCGTCCGGGGAGGTCGGCTGGTGCAGCTCGGCACGGAACGTGGCCACGTGCAGGAACGTGCGCACGTATCCGCCGACCCGGTACACCGCGCCGTCCTGCCAGCCCGGCGCCTCCAGCGGCGCGGTGAAGACGAGGATGGGTGCGAGGGACAGCAGCGCGAGCAGGGTCCATCCGGGCCGCCAGCCGAACAGGCGGGACACCGGGACGAACAGCACGGCGGCGGCCAGGGCGCAGCAGACGAGCAGCGGCACGGCGCCGGGGCGGTCCAGGGCCAGGTCGAGCTGATAGCGCATGGGGACGATCGTGCCCGCCGATGCGTAACGCGCGAATAAAGGCTCAGGGCTTGCGGCCCACGCCGCCGTAGAGGGCCGCCTGGGAGTCGGTGAAGGGCTCGGCACCGTCGGGCCGCCAGCGCAGGATCGGCACCACGCCCGGCTCGGCGAGCTCCAGGCCGGTGAAGAAGCGGGCCACCTCCGGCTGGTTGCGCAGCCGGGTGGTGATGCCCTGGCGCCGCATGATCTCGGTGAAGCGCGCCCAGGAGGCGGGGTCGTAGTCCGCAGTGATGTGCGAGACCACCAGGTAGCTGCCGCGGGGCAGGGCGCCCATGAGCTTGCCCACGATCGCGTACGGGTCGGCGTCGTCGTCGAGGAAGTGCAGGATCGCGAGCAGCAGCACCGCCACCGGCCGGTCCAGGTCCAGCGTCGCGGCCAGTTCCGGGGCGCCGAGGATCTCGTCGACGTTGCGCAGGTCGGCGTCGACGTACGCGGTCCGCCCCTGCGGCGAGCTGGTGAGCAGGGCCCGCGCATGAGTCAGCACGATCGGGTCGTTGTCCACGTACACGACGCGCGCGGAGGGGTCGGCCGCCTGTGCCACCTCGTGCACGTTGGGAGAGGTCGGCAGGCCCGTACCGATGTCGAGGAACTGCCGCACGCCCGCCTCGGCGGCCAGGAAGCGCACCGCCCGCCGCAGGAAGGCCCGGTTCTGCAGCGGCGCGGTGGCGGCGTCGGGGTTGACCTTGAGGCCCTGCTCGGCGGCGGCCCGGTCCGCGGCGAAGTTGTCCTTGCCGCCGAGCAGGTAGTCGTACACGCGCGCGGGGTGGGCTCGCCCGGTGTCCAGCGGCTCGGCCATGGTTCCTCCCGGGGTCGGCGAGCGTCCGCGTGCATCATAGATGCGAGCTGATCAGCGCGGCGAACCGAAGTCCTGGGTCCACCATGGTGCGCCGCTGCCGTCGCGGGCCACGCCCACGCCGACCTCGGTGTAGCCGCAGCGCAGGATGTTGGCGCGGTGCCCCTCGCTCTCCATGAAGCCGGTGAAGTCGGTCGTCGCGTCGTGCTTGCCGTACATGGCGATCTCGGGCGTCGCGAAGGCACCCGGGGCGACGTTCTCCGCGATGCCCGACCACCGGTAGCCGGCCGCCGTGATCCGGTCGCCGAGGCCGGCCTCCCCGGCCAGGCGATGGCTCATCTCCCCTTTCTGGGCCATCAACCGGGAATGGGTACGGGCGGCAGCCGTCAGCGTGCCGCTGCGCGTCACGGGACCGCAGCCGGCCCGCGCCCGCTCGATGTTGATCAGCTCGATCATCCGGTCCTCCACCTGGTCCTCGCCGGCCGGCGGCCCGTCCGGCGCCGGAGGCGTCGCCGGCTCGGAAGCGGGCACGGACGGGGGCGAGGACCGGGGAGTGGACGGCGGCGTGGCGGGATCCGAAGGCGGTGTCGTCCCGGGTACGCCGCCGAGCGCGGCACCGTAGGCACCCGCGTACCCGGCGGCGGTGGGATGGAACGTCTCCGTCAGCCGCCGCGGGTCAGCGGCCCGCAGCCACGGATCGGAGCTGCACGACTCGTGGCCCCGGAAGGCGTCACGCACGTCGGCGAAGCGGAAGCCCGCACGGCGCCCGGCCGCGGCGAGCGCCTCCGCGACCGCGTCCGCGTTGTCGTCGAGGCCGCGCAGCCCGGCCTCCTCGAGGTGCAGACCCGGGCAGATGCCGTCCGCCCCCACCGGACGCGGATAGCCGAGGACGGTCACCTCGGCGTGCGGCGCCCGGCGCCGGATCTCGGTGAAGAGCCCGGTCAGACGGCCGGCCAGCCGGTGCCGGGCGTACCACGTACCGATCTGGGTGGAGCGCCGGCACATCCGGTCGCTGCCGGCCAGGCAGGTCCGGACGGTCCCGGCGAAACCGGCGTCCTCGCCGCCGACCGTGACGGTCACCATGGCCGTCCGCTCGTCCAGCGCACCGAGCTGGGTGTCCTCGACGTCGGCGATCGTCGCGCCGCCGCACGACATGTCGGTGAGGGCGTACGCCGGGTGCGCCGCGGCCCACACCCGCGGATAGCCGAGCGGACTGCGCCGGCACTGCCCGCTCGCCGGGTCGTAGGGGTCCGCGCCGACTCCCGCGGCGTAGGAGTCGCCCAGGGCGACGTAGCGGGCCGGTTCCGCGCCCGGGGTTTGCGCCCCGGCATCGGCCGCGATGACGAATGCCGAGCCGGCCGCGAGCAGCATCGCCGCGGCGGTGACCGTACGTTTGAGCACCTGAACCTCCGGAAGGGATCGACGTCGTCGCCGCCCAGGCAACGGCCCGCCGGAGGTGCAGGTTCACGGGCGGCCGGGCGAATCCCGGTTCAGGAGCGAGTGGTGACGGCCGTAGAGCAGGTACACCAGCAGCCCCAGCGCGAACCAGATCACGAAGCGCAGCCAGGTGACCGGGCTCAGGAACGTGATCAGCCAGAGCGAGAAGAGCACGCCGACCGCCGGGATCACCGGCATCCCCGGCAGGCGGAAGGTGCGGGGCAGCTCGGGGCGGCGGTAGCGCAGCACGATCACGGCGACGCAGACGACGACGAAGGCGAGCAGGATGCCGATGTTGGTCAGCTCGGCCGCCTCGCGGATGGGCAGGAAGCCGGCGATGACGGCGGAGACCGCCCCGGCGATCCAGGTGACCCGGCTCGGCACCCGGCGCACCGGGTGCAGCTTGGCGAACCAGGCCGGGAGCAGGCCGTCGCGGCTCATCGCGTACCAGACCCGGGTCACGCCGAGCATGAAGGTGAACATCACGGTGAGGATGCCGATGATCGCGCCGACCGCGATGACGTCGGCGAGCCCGGAGAGGCCGACGGAGGCGAAGGCCGAGGAGAAGCCGCTCTCCGGGTCGATCTCGCGGTAGTTCTGCATGCCGGTGAGCACCAGCGTGGCCGCCACGTACAGCACCATCGAGAAGATCAGCGAGTAGACGATCGCGCGGGGCAGGTGCCGGCGGGCGTCGCGGGACTCCTCGGCGGCGGTGCTCATGGCGTCGTAGCCGAACACCGCGAAGAAGACCGTGGCCGCGCCGGTGATGGCCCCGCCCACCCCGAACGGGAAGAACGGCCGGTAGTTCGCCGTACGGATGTGGAAGACGCCGACCGCCACGACCAGCAGGACCACCAGGACCTTGATCCCGACCACGACGGTCTCGGTCCGGGCCGCCGCCCGGATGCCCAGGTTCAGCAGGTACGCGATCAGCAGGCACAGCAGCACGGCGAACAGGTCCACGACGTGCCCGTCACCGGTGCCCGGCGCGCCCAGCGTCCAGGCCGGCAGGTGGATGCCGAGCTCGCCCACGAGGAACGCGAAGTAGCCCGAGATGCCGATCGCCACCACGGACACGATCGCGGTGTACTCCAGCAGCAGGTCCCAGCCGATGAACCAGCCGACGATCTCGCCCAGCACCACGTAGCCGTACGTGTAGGCGGAGCCGGCCTTGGGGATCATCCCGGCGAACTCCGCATAGGACAGGGCGGCCGCGGCGCTGGCCACGCCGGCGATCAGGAACGAGATCAGCACGGCCGGGCCGGCGGTCTCGTGGGCCACCGCGCCGGCCAGGGCGAAGATGCCGGCGCCGATGATGCCGCCGACACCGATGGCGGTGAGCTGCCACAGCCCGAGCGTGCGGGACAGGTCCGCCTCCCGCTCGTCGGAGACGTCCTCCACCGGCTTGCGCCGGAAGATCCCCTTCCCGGATCCGAACCGCTCCGGTGTCGTGGTCATGACGTCCTCCCCTGTTCGTACGCACGCGCCTGTCAACGGCGTACCACGTCAAGCCCGAGGATGCATCTACAGGCGTGGATTGGTGCGCCGCCGCGACGGGTCGGCGACCGGGTGACACGCATGGAAAAGGGCCGCCGCACCCCTAAGATCGTGCAGGTGGCTCTGCATTGTCGAAGGAAGCTGCACGTTTGGATGCACGTGCATCAGGTTATGGAGTTCCCCGAGAGGACCGAGGGCTGATCGGGGTGAGCGGATTGATCGCGGCTCGTCAGGATGCCGGCACCGGGCCCGCCGCGCTGCGCATCCGGCTGGGCACCAAACTCCGCCGGCTGCGCAAGGACCGGGAGATCACCCGTGAGGCGGCCGGCTGGGAGATCCGCGCCTCCGAGTCGAAGATCAGCCGGATGGAGCTGGGCCGGGTCCCGTTCAAGGAGCGCGACGTCGCCGACCTGCTGGCCTTCTACGGTGTACCGGAGTCCGAACGCGACGACCTGCTGGCCCTGGCCCGCCAGGCCAACGCGCCCGGCTGGTGGCAGGAGTTCGCCGACATCGCGCCGCCCTGGTTCCTGTCCTATCTGGGCCTGGAGGAGGCGGCGTCGCTGGTCCGGGCGTACGAGGTCCACTTCGTCCCCGGCCTGCTGCAGACCGGCGACTACGCCCGCGCGGTGATCACGCACGGGCACGCCGACGCGCCGCCCGAGGAGATCGAGCGCCGGGTCGCGCTGCGGCTGGGCCGGCAGCGGGTGCTGCACCGGCCGGATCCGCCGCAGGTATGGGCGGTCCTCGACGAGGCGGTGCTGCGCCGGCAGTTCGGCGGCCCCGAGGTGATGCGGGGACAGATCGAGGCGCTCGTCGACGCGGCCGAGCTGCCGCACGTGCACATCCAGATCGTGCCTTTCCACGCGACGGCGCACGCGGCCGCCGGCCTGCCCTTCGCCATCCTGCGCTTCGCCGAGACCGAGCTGCCCGACGTGGTCTACGTCGAGCAGCTCACCACCGCCCTCTACCTCGACAAGCCGGGCGATGTGGACCTCTACGCCGAGACGATGGAGCGCGCCTGCCTCGAGGCGGAGCCGCCGGACCGGACCTCGGCGATCCTCCACAAGATCCTCGACGAGCTCGGCACCGCGGAGCTCTGATCAGTCGGTCGGGCTCCTCCGAACGGTGCACTTCAGACATCCGTTCCTGTTGTCTTGTGAGCCAATGTGCATATGCACGTGCAGGAGTACTTGCATCGTCGCTGGCATATGGCCATGCTTGGGCACGTGCGCCGCTCGCGCGCACCCGCCGGCGATCCCGGCGGCGTCCCGGCCCGGTCGCGGGCCCCGGCGGACCAGGAGTGGGTGGATGGACAGGAATCGCGGCCCCGCCGCTCCGGTGAGCCTCTTCCCGGAGGCGGACTACCGGTTCGGTGCCGGGCCGCTGCGGATGCGCGTCGAGCGGGTGGACTGGAACAGGCCGGTGCATTACGACAACGACAGCTGGTACGAGGTGGACGGCGTCGAGGTGACCGCGGACGGCCGCGAGATCGGCCGCCGGCAGGCCCTGGTCCGGGGACGCAGCCTCACCTCGCTGCCGCGCAACAGCCGTCCATGACCTGCTGACCCCGCTCCTCGAACACCACCTCCGTCGTCCCGGGTCGTTGTTCCCGATACGTCCGGATAACGGACGATCCAGTCGGACGGCAGGAGGGCGAGCGGTGGCCACGCGGGACACAACACCGGTGGGCGAGGTTCCCGTCTTCGTGGACGGCACCGGCCGGCGCAGGCGCCGGCTGGTGGTGGGCGGCCGGCTGGTCATCGCCGTCCTGGCCGCGATGACCGCGGTGACCGTCGCCGGCCTGGTCGGTGGGGCGCGCCTGCCCTTCCTGGCGCTGCCGGCTCCCCTGGCACCCCGCACCACGCACAAGGCGCAGCCTCCCTCGGCGGCCGGCGCGGTGCCGCCGGTCCAGCGGCTCCCCCGGCGCGAGGCAGCCACGGCGGCCCGGCCGGTCCTGGAGACCGCGGGAATCCGGGCGGCTGCGGTGATCGGCCCTACTGCCGTGGCCGGCCCGGCTACCGTGGCCGGCCCGGGTCCCGTCGCTGGCCCGGGTGCCGTCGCCGGCCCGGGTGCCGTCGCCGGCCCGGCTCCCGACGGCCGCCCGGCGGGAGCGCCGGCAACGGCCGTGACCGGCGCACCACCGCCTCTCCCCTCGCCGAGCGCCCGCGACGCGGCCACGCCCGGCACCACACCGTCGGCGTCGGCCACCACCGGGCACACGCCGAAGCCGTGCCGGACCACCGGCAGGAAGCCGCCGCGGTCCGACGCCGCCTGCCGCGCCCGTCCCGGGCACAAGAGGTGACCGGCGCCCGTCCCCTGTCCCGCTGGGTCGGCCTCGGCATCGCCCTGGTCCTGCTGCTGATCGCGCTCTGCGTCAACGGGTACGTCCGGCACGTCGGCGGGGAGGGCACCGGCGTGCCGCGGCACACCGGCCGGCCGATCGCGGCGGACCCGGCGATCCGTGCCGGCGGGCCGGTCCTGCGCGTGGCTCCCGGGCAGCCGATCCGCAGCCTGCGCCCGCCGTCGCGGGTCCTGGCGCTGACCTTCGACGACGGGCCGGATCCGGTCTGGACCCCGCGGATTCTCGACGTGCTGCGCCGCCACGGCGCCCACGCGACGTTCTTCGTCGTCGGCGCCAAGGTGGCCGAGCACCCCGAGCTGGCCCGCCGGATCGTCGCGGAGGGTCATGAGCTGGGCGTGCACACGTACACCCACGCCGAGCCGGCCGCGATCCCCGGCTGGCGGCAGCGCGCCGAGCTGGCCGCGACGCAGGCCGTCATCGCCTCGGCCACCGGCACCCGGACCCGGCTGCTGCGGCCGCCGTACGCTTCCACCCCCGCCGCGGTCACCCGGGCCGACGCCGAGGCGATGAACCGGGCCGGGGCGGCCGGCTACCTCACCGTGCTGGCCGATCGTGACAGCCAGGACTGGCGTCGCCCGGGCACCGCGGCGATCGTCCGCGCGGCGACGCCGCCCGCCGGGAACGGCGCGGTGGTGATGTTCCACGACAGCGGCGGCGACCGTGCCCAGACCGTCGCCGCCCTCGACCGGCTGCTCGGGGCCACGCGGGGCTATCGCTTCGCGACGGTGTCCCAGGCCGTACGGCTGGACCCGGCACCGCCCGCCCCCACCACCCTGCGCCTGCGCGGGTACGCGCTGACCGGGGTGCAGCGGGCCGGAGCCGTCGCGGCCTCGGCGATGTCGGTGCTGCTGGGTGCGGCGGTCCTGCTCGGCGTCGGGCGGCTGCTGACGCAGCTGTACTACTCGCGGCGCCACGTCCGGCGAACCCGGCGGCAGACGCACCGGCAGGCCCGCTTCGGTACGGTCAGCGTCATCGTGCCGGCGTACAACGAGGCCGCCAACATCGCCGCGACGGTACGGTCCCTCGCCGCCTCGGACTACCGGCCGCTCGAGATCGTCGTCGTGGACGACGGCTCCACCGACGACACCGCGGGCAT
Source organism: Actinoplanes sp. NPDC049681 (assembly GCF_044465265.1). Lineage (NCBI taxonomy): Bacteria > Bacillati > Actinomycetota > Actinomycetes > Micromonosporales > Micromonosporaceae > Actinoplanes > Actinoplanes sp. NPDC049681. The sequence continues at coordinate 117,226 of NZ_JBITLP010000008.1, read as the reverse complement.
CGTCACCCGGCTGGGGCTGCCCGGCGTCCGGGTCGTCCGGCAGGAGAACGCCGGCAAGCCCGCCGCCCTCAACACCGGCATCGCGGCGGCCACCGGCGACCTGCTGGTTCTCGTCGACGGCGACACGGTGTTCGCCCCGGACGCGATCAGCCGGCTCGTGCAGCCGTTCGCCGACGTCTCGGTGGGCGCGGTGTCGGGGAACACCAAGGTCGCCAACCGCGGCGGGCTGCTCGGCCGCTGGCAGCACCTCGAGTACGTGATCGGGTTCAATCTGGACCGCCGCATGTTCGACCTGGCGCGGTGCATGCCGACCGTGCCGGGCGCGATCGGAGGGTTCCGGCGAACGGCGCTGGCCGACGTGGGCGGGGTGTCGCAGGCCACCCTGGCGGAGGACACGGACCTCACCATGGCGGTCATCCGGGCCGGCTGGCGCGTCGTCTACGAGCCGCACGCCGTCGCCTGGACCGAGGTGCCGGCGAGCCTCGGGCAGCTGTGGCGTCAGCGGTACCGGTGGTGCTACGGCACGATGCAGGCGATGTGGAAGCACCGCCGGTCCCTGGCCGAGCGCGGCCCGGGCGGCAGGCTCGGCCGGCGCGGGCTGGCCTACCTGCTGCTGTTCCAGGTACTGCTGCCGCTGACCGCCCCGGCCGTGGACGTGGCGGCGGTCTACGGAATCTTCTTCCTGCCCTGGCCGCAGATCGTCGCGACCTGGGCGTCCTTCCAGGCGCTGCAGATGATCACGGCGGCGTACGCACTGCGCCTCGACGGCGAGCGGTTCGGGCCGCTGTGGAGCCTGCCGCTGCAGCAGCTCGTCTACCGGCAGCTGATGTACCTGGTGGTGGTGCACGCGACCGTGGCGGCGCTGCTGGGCGACCGCCAGCGCTGGCAGCGGATGCACCGTACGGGTCAGGCGGAGCTGGCTCTGGCCGCCCGCCGGACGTGAGCGGGCCCGCCCTGCGGCACAGGACGGGCCCGGAAGGCACGGCAGGGCTCAGGCGACGGAGGCGGGGAACCGCTCCCACACCCGGTGCGCCGCCAGCAGCTGCTGCACGGCGGTGAGGGCGTCCTCACCGGACTCGGCCGTCACGACGCCCGGCGTACCGGCCACGCCGGCCTCCTGGAGCACGGTGCGGCCGTTGCCCCAGGCGCCGATCGCCTTGGCGTGCCGCCACGCCTCGCCGACCAGCAGCAGCACCCGCGGGTCCACCGCGATCGAGCCGGCCGCGCCCGCCTTGGCGTCGCGGGCGGGCAGCGCGTCCGGGGCCGGGGCCGGGGCGCCGGCCACCAGGATCGCGTCGAACTCGACGGAACGCGCGGTGGCGAAGGTGCGCTGCACCGGCATGCCGTCCACCATGCCGCCGTACGGCGCGATCAGCAACGGCACCATGCCGGCGGCGAACACCGCCCGGCGCACCGAGCCCACGTCGTCGAGGTCCACGGCCGGGTCGACCACGATGCCGATCAGGCGGCCGTCGGTCGGCCAGGTGCGGCCGACCTGCGACAGCGCCGGGCTCGCCTGAACATCGGCGAGCGGCACGGTCGGCTCCGGCACGGGCAGCCCCAGGCCCTTGGCGACCTCCGCGCACAGCACCGGGTCGATGTTCGCCAGGCACTGCACCTGGCGCTCCTTGATCGCCTGCTCGTAGCACTTGCCGAGCTCGAAGGTGTACGCCCGGATGATGTGTTCCTTCTCCACCGGCGACATGCTCTGCCAGAAGAGCCGGACCTGGCTGTAGTGGTCGTCGAAGGTGGCCGGGTTAGCGCGGACCTTCGGCGCCTCGGCCACCACCACCGGCAGGTCCAGGAAGGCGTTCTCGTCGGTGGTGAACGGGTTGCCGCCGTCCAGCGAGTTCGGCCGGTACGGCGCCACCCCCGCGTGCACGGCGTGCTGGTGGAAGCCGTCGCGGAGCATGTCGTTGACCGGCGCGTGCGGACGGTTGATCGGGATCTGCGAGAAGTTCGGGCCGCCGAGCCGGGTGAGCTGCGTGTCCACGTACGAGAACAGCCGGCCCTGCAGCAGCGGGTCGTTGGTGACGTCGATGCCCGGCGGCAGGTGGCCCAGGTGGAACGCCACCTGCTCGACCTCGGCGAAGAAGTTGCGCGGGGTGCGGTCGAGCACCATCTTGCCGACCGGCTGCACCGGGGCGAGCTCCTCCGGGACGATCTTCGTCGGGTCGAGCAGGTCGATGCCGGCGAAGGTCTCCTCGGGGGTGTCGGGGAAGACCTGGATGCCGAGCTCCCACTCCGGGAAGGCGCCGGCCTCGATGGCGTCGTACAGGTCCCGCCGGTGGAAGTCGGGGTCCACGCCCGCGGCGATCTGCGCCTCCTCCCAGTCCAGGGAGTGCACGCCCAGCTTGGGCTTCCAGTGGAACTTGGCCAGCACCGTCTTGCCGGCGGCGTCGACCAGCCGGAAGGTGTGGACGCCGAAGCCCTCCATGGTCCGGTACGAGCGCGGAATGCCCCGGTCGGACATGTTCCACATGGTGTGGTGCTGAGCCTCGGTGTGCAGGGAGACGAAGTCCCAGAACGTGTCGTGCGCGCTCTGTGCCTGCGGGATCTCCCGGTCGGGGTGCGGCTTGCCGGCGTGGATCACGTCCGGGAACTTGATGGCGTCCTGGATGAAGAAGACCGGGATGTTGTTGCCGACGAGGTCGAACGTCCCCTCATCGGTGTAGAACTTCGTCGCGAAGCCGCGGGTGTCGCGCACCGTGTCCGCGGAGCCGCGGGAGCCGAGCACCGTGGAGAAGCGTACGAAGACCGGCGTCTCCTTACCCTTGGCCAGGAACCCCGCCTTGGTGACCTCCGCCGCGGTGCCGTACCCGGTGAACACGCCGTGGGCGCCGGCGCCGCGCGCATGCACGACCCGCTCCGGGATGCGCTCGTGGTCGAAGTGAGTGATCTTCTCGCGGAAGTGGTGGTCCTGCATCAGGATCGGGCCGCGCGGCCCGGCCTTCAGCGAGTGGTCGGTGTCCCGCAGGCGCGCGCCCTGCGAGGTGGTGAGGAAGGCGCCCTGCTGCCCCTTCGTCTCGGCCGGGGCGCCGGTCTCGGCACCGGTCGGCGTCCGGGTGTCCGGGGCGCCCTGCTCCTTCTTCGGCGGCAGCGGGCCCTTCGGGGTGGTCGGCTCCTCGACGGTGGCCGGGGCGCTGCCCGGCGCGCCGGGGACGTCGGACGTCAGGGCCTCCGTCACCTTGGCGGCGGCGGCCTCCACGACGTCCTTGACCGCCTTGACCGGCTTGCTCGAATCCATCTGACCCCGTCCTCCATGAGCGGTATGTTCCAGCGCTGCACGGCTACCCGGGGCTCGAGGGGCGAAACCTGCGCGGTCAGCGCCGTCCGTGGCGGCGGTCACCCGCCGTCCGCTCCGCCGTCTTGTACGTGACCAGCGGGACGGTCGTGACCACCGGCGTGGCGAGCCCGTGCGCGACCAGGTCGCCGACCACCTGCTCGATGCGCTTGTACGCCGTCGGAGCCTCCTCGAACAGCAGCTGCCGGTCCCCGCACACCACCAGCGATCCCACCGGCGTACGGCGCAACTCCTCCACCGTGTGCTTGGCCCGTCCCCGCTTCAGGGCGTCCGCCCGGGACATCTTGCGTCCCGCGCCGTGGGCGACGGAGAACCCGGCGTCCGGCCCGGCGTGGGCCGCGACGAGGTAGGAGTGGGTGCCCCGGGTGCCGGCGACGAGGACGTCGCGCCCGTCGCCGCGCGCGGCGCCCTTGCGGTGCAGGTAGAGCCCGTCGCGCACCTCGACGAGGTTGTGGCACTCGTCCACGATCGGCTCGGCGGGCCGAGCGCCCAGGGCCCGGGCCACCCGGTCGGCCATCAGCCGCCGGTTGAGCGATCCCCAGGCCACCGCGGCGTCGTGCGCCGCCAGGTAGGCCGCCGGGTCGGGCGCGGGCCCCGCGCCGTGCGCCTCGGTGTGCGCCCGCAGGATCCGCTCCCCCAGGCCCCGCGAGCCGCTGTGCACGATGAGCACGAGATCGCCGCCGGCGAGCCCGAGGCGGGCGGCGTGGCCCGGGTCGAGGACGGCGTCGATCCGCGCCAGCTCGACGAAGTGGTTGCCGCGGCCGACCGTACCCAGACTCTCGACGTGACCGGCGGGGATGTCGCCGTCCACGTCCGCCGGCTCCAGCGGGCGGTCGAGGTCGGGGAACCGGGCGGCGAGCCGCTCGGGCACCGGCCGCTTGAGCTTGATCGGGAACACGGCGATGCCACACCCGATGTCGGAGCCGACGAGGAACGGGTAGAGCACGGCGGAGAGCATCGCGGCGCCGATGGGCGCACCCTTGCCGGGGTGCAGGTCGGGCATGCCGGCGACGTGACGCATGCCGTCGAGGGCGGCCACCTGGTGGCACTGGGCGACGGCGTCGGACTCGATCCAGCTCGCCGGCGAGGCGAGCACGGTGACGGTGGACAAGAAACGTTCTCCCTGGACAGGGTCCGGACGGACTGCGATACAGCCGGACTGCGATACAGCCGGACTGCGACACAGCCGGACTGCGACACAGCCGGACAGCGACACAGCCGGACAGCGACACAGCCGGACAGCGGTGCGGCGGGGCGGGTGATCCGTCAGAACGTCATGCGCCCAGCTTCCCGGGGCGGCCCGGCGCCGGCAACGGATTTTCACCGGTTAGCGTGTCGGTAATGATCAAGGCGCTCTCCGGGTTCGCGCTGATCGGCGTGATCGTGCTGATCGGCTGGGTGGCCCGGCGCCGGGCCGGATTGCCGCCGGACGCGGAGGCGGTGCTGGGCCGGCTCGTCTACACCGTCATGACGCCGTGCCTGCTGTTCACCGGCGTGGCGGCGGCCGACCTCGGTGTGCTGCTCAGCGAGCCGCTGCTGGTCTCCGCCGCGGCCGCCGCCCTCTGCTTCGGCGCCCACGCGCTGGTCACCCGGCGCCGGGACCGCGGCACGCGGATCGTCGGCGCGCTGACCGCGGGCTACACGAACGCGAACTACATCGGCATTCCCGTCGCGACGTACGTGCTGGGCGACGCCGCGCTCGTGGTGCCGATCGTCGTCCTGCAGCTGCTGATCATCACGCCGGTCGCGCTGACCTTGCTGGAGGTCGCCACCACCGGGCACGCCTCACTGCGTACCACGGTGACCGCGCCGCTGCGCAACCCGCTGATCGTGGCGGTCCTCGCCGGGATCGTGTCGTCCCTGACCGGCGTGCGTCTGCCCGCGGTGCTGGCGCAGCCGGTCGCCACGGTCGGGTCCGCGGCCGTACCGGTGGTGCTGCTCGCCTTCGGCATGTCCCTGTCCGGACGCGCGGTCCTGGCGCCGGGCCCGGACCGCGTGGCGACGATCGCCGCCGTCGCCCTCAAGACCGTCGCCATGCCGGCGATCGCCTTCCTGCTCGCCGCCGCGCTCGACCTGCCCCGCGAGGCGGCCTATGCGGTCACAGTCCTGGCCGCCCTGCCCACGGCCCAGAACATCTTCCTGTACGCGCAGAGCTTCGGCACCGGCCTGATCGTGGCCCGCGACGCCATCTTCCTGTCGACCATCGCCTGCGTACCCGTGCTCCTGATGATCGCGGTGTTCTTCACCCACTGATCCACCCCCGGCATAGACTCGCCGGGGAGGTGCCATGCGCAACTGGCTCGCCGGGCTCGGCGTCGCGGTGCTGTGCCTGGTGCTGAGCTGGGGGCTGCTGCTGATCCTCGCGCGCCGCCTGCCACCGGGCATCCTGCGCGACCTCGCCGCGTTCATCCCGGACTGCGTGACCACGGTCCGCCGGCTGCGCAAGGATCCCCGCGTGCCCCGGCGCGCCCGGATCGCCATCATCGTGGCGGGCGTCTGGGTGGCCAGCCCCGTCGACCTCATCCCGGAGTTCATCCCGATCATCGGCCCGCTCGACGACATCGTCGTGGTGGCGCTCGCCCTTCGGTACGCCGGCCGCCAGGTCCCACGGGAGGTGCTGCTCGCGGCGTGGCCCGGCGAACCGCGGCTCATCGAGCGGCTCCTCGGCGACGTCCGCTGAGCCGTGCGGTTCCCGCCGCGCCCGGCGCTGGCCGCACCGTATACCGTCGGCGTCGGCATTCCTTTTTCAGCGGTCATTCCCGGGGCGAGGAACTCGGTTTCGGACCACGGCCATGAACCGAGTTCGACAATTTCGGCACCGAAAAGTATTGCGGGCCGGGAAACGGATTTGCCGCTCCGAGTCCCGGCCCGCGGCAGCCCGTCCGCTCACGGGCAGTTCAGCATCGAGTCCCCGGTGTCGCGGGTGCAGCTGTCGAAGCCCGTCCCACCGTCGAGAGAGTCGTTCGCCACGATGCCGTCAGCGGCGTTGAGGGTGTCGTTGCCCTGCTCCCCGATGAGCGTGTCGTTGCCGCTGCCGCCGGTGCTCGTGTCGTTACCCTCGTTGCCGTTCACCGTGTCGTTACCGCTGTCGCCGTTGAGGGTGTCGTTGCCGGCGCCGCCGCTGATGGTGTCGTTGCCGGCGAGGCCGGAGATGGTGTCGTTGCCCGGTCCACCGATGATCGTGTCGTTACCGGCCGTGGCCGCCATGCCCGTCTTCGCCGGGTCGTCACCGATGAGCCGGTCCGCCTGCGGGCCGCCCTCCAGCACGTCGTCCTCGTCGCCGCCGTAGACGGCCGCAGGAACGTCCACATTGGGCAGGATCCGGACCTGGTCGTCGAGGTCGCCGCTGTAGACCTCCACCGCGGTCACCGGCAGCGGGCACTGAGCCGTGTTGGCGCCCGCCTGCTGGCAGCCACGACCGGCGGACACCGGTGCGGCGCCGTCGGACACCGTGATGACGGAGCCCTGCCGCTGCACCCGCAGGTCGTTGGCCACGCCCGGCCCGGCGACGACCAGCACCACGTTGCCCGGAGTCTTGGTCACCGACGTGGGCTCGGCGAGGCGGTCCGCGCGGGCGCCGGCCGCCGCCGGCGAGCCTGCCACGAGCAATCCCATCGATGCGGCCGCCAGAGCCCTTCGTGCTCTCATCATCCGCCTCCTCGTCTCACGGGCAGCCGGCGACGTTGTCGCCGGGGTCTGCGCTACAGGTGTCCGTGCCGCTGCCACCGTCCACGTAGTCGTTGCCGAACACGCCGTCCTGCGCGTAGATCGCATCGTTGCCGGCGTCGCCGCCGACGTAGTCGTTGCCTGTGCCGGCGTACAGCTGGTCGTTGCCGGAGGCGCCGTTGATCACGTCGTTGCCCGCACCGCCGTCGGCCACGTCGTTCTGCGGTCCGCCGTCGATGGAGTCGTTGCCCGCGCCGCCGGACAGGCCGTTGGCCCCCGTGCCGCCGCTGAGGGTGTCGTTACCGTTGCCGCCGGAGAGGAAGTCCCCGCCGTCGTCACCCTCGAGCGTGTCGTTGGCGGAGCCGCCGAAGAGCGCGTCGTCACCCGCTCCCCCGATCAGGGTCACCCCGGGGGTCGCCAGGTAGGAGTGGACCTCGTCGTTCTGGTCGCCCGCGTACACGACGAACTCCGTGAGCCCGGCTGCCGGGCAGCTGATCTCGCCGGGCGAGACGGACGTGCATCCCCCGTACGGGACGAGGCCGTCCCCGGTGTCATCGATGTGGATGGTGGTCCCGGACTGCCAGGCGGAGATGGTGTTCGCACGCCCGACGCCCGCGGTGACCGTGATGACGGTTCCCGACTTGACGACCAGGGTGGAAGCCAGCCGCGCGGGCCCGGCGGCCGCGGCGGCACCGGATACGCCGAAGACCGTGACGAGCACCGTGCCCAGCGGCACGGCGACCCGTGGCAATACCTTTCCCATCGTGCGCTCCTCTCGATTGAGAGCTCACCGGCAAACTCGGATGCCGAATAGGGGAAAGATCCTGAGCGCGCGCGCCGCAAAGGACCGTGACGCGAGAAGTATGCCAACTCTTCCAAGACCCATATAAGGGCCCGGAACAGATCCAAAGTGAACTTTTGTTTTCGAAATTTGCCGCTCCGAAATAGGAACGCCCTCAGCCGTGTCCCGGTCCACAGTGACCCTCGCCATAAACAGGAGTCCCAGAGTCTTCTTTTCCGTAGGGTCGTCCACATGCGACTCAGCCGCGCCACGGATATCGGGCTGCGCATCCTGATGGTGAGTGCCACCCGCGACGACCGGCTGACCGTCGACGAGCTGGCCGAGTCCCTGGCCGTGCCTCGCCACCACCTCGCCAAGGTGGTGCAACGGCTGCAGCGGCTCGGCCTGCTCGACACCGTGCGCGGCCGCGCCGGCGGCGTCCGCCTGGCACCGGCCGCCCTGGCCGCTTCGGTCGGCCGCGTCGTCCGCGACCTCGAGGGCGACGCCGAGGTGGTCGACTGTGACGGCGAGCCCGGGTGCCCGCTCAGCGGCGGCTGCCGGCTGCGCGGGGCGTTGCGTCGCGCCCAGGAGGCGTTCTACGCCGCCCTGGACCCCATCACGGTCGGCGACCTCGCCGCACCACCGGCCCGGCAGATTCTGCTCAGCCTCGGCCGTCGCTGACCTCCACCACCTCTCCCCTGGAGGAACCATGCTGTCCGCAACCAGCGCCCCGGTGATCGAAGCGACGCTGCCGGTCGTCGGCGAACACCTCGACGCGATAACCGGGGTCTTCTACGACACCATGCTGGGCGAGAACCCCGGCCTGCTCGACCTGTTCAGCCGCAGCGGGCAGGCGACCGGCGAGCAGCGCGGCGCGCTCGCCGGGGCGGTGGCCGCGTTCGCGTCCCACCTCGTCGGCGCCGGCCCGGACCCGGCCGTGTTCGGCCACATCGTCGAGCGCATCGCCCAGCGCCACTGCGCCCTCGGCGTACGGCCGGAGCAGTACGCGATGGTCGGCCGGTACCTGCTCGGCGCGGTCCGCATGGTGCTCGGCGACGCCGTCACCCCGGCCGTCGCGGCCGCCTGGGACGAGGTGTACTGGCTGTTCGCCGCCCGGCTGATCGGTCGCGAGGCCCGCCTCTACGCCGAAGCCGGAGTCAACGACGACCCTTGGCTCGAGGTCGCGGTAGTGAGCCGGGTCACCGAGGCATGCGACACGGTGTCGTTCGTGCTGGTTCCGACGGACGGCGGGCCGGCGCCGGTCTTCCGGCCCGGGCAGTACGTCACCGTCGCCGCCGACCTGCCCGGCCAGGGCCGCCAGCTGCGCCAGTACTCGCTGTCACAGGCCCCGGCGGGCGGCACGCTGCGCATCACCGTACGGCGGGTGCGGGGCTCCGGCGGGGCACCGGACGGCGTGGTCTCCGGCTTCCTGCACGACCACGTGCACGCCGGGGACCAGCTGCGGATCAGCCGGCCGTACGGCGACCTGGTGCTCCGCGACACCGACGCCCCGCTCGTCCTGATCAGCGCCGGGGTGGGGATCACGCCGATGGTGGCGATGCTGGAACACGTCGCGCGCACCCGGCCGACCCGCGAGGTCACCGCCGTGCACGCCGATCGCAGCCCGGACCGGCACCCGCTGCGCGCCGACGTCCGCATCCACGGCTCGCGCCTGCGCACCTTCCACGACCTCGTCTGGTACGAGCAGCCGGCCGGCGCGGCGGACGCGTACGCGGGCCGGCCCGACCCGGATCTCATCCCGCTGCACCCGGACGCCGAGGCGTACCTCTGCGGGCCGGTCCCGTTCATGCAGATGATCCGTGCCGGCCTGCAGCGCCGGGGCCTGCCCGACGAGCGGATCCGCTACGAGGTGTTCGGCTCCGAGCAGTGGCGCCCCGCCCCGCGGCCCGTACCCGCCTGATCCGCCCGGCTCAGGGCTCCGGCGTGGCGGCCACTCGATGCTCCCAGTCGCGCCGGGCGGCGGCCGTCGCGACCATGGACTGCAGAAGCGGCACCGCCTGCTCGGCTGCCGCCCGGCCCGCGTCCTCGAACTCGGTGATGCGCGACAGCTCCCAGAACGCGTACTCGTCCACCGTCGGCGTCAGCGTGAGGTCGGCGTCGTCACCCAGCCGCCCCGCGCCGCCGGGCTGCAGGGTGCTGACGGCGACCATGATGTGCAGCAGCGTCGTGGGCGGCCGGCGGGGCAGCGGGCCCGAGACGTCCACCGCCACGACGATGTCGGCGCCCAGCTCGCGGGCGAGGCGGGCGGGCACCATGTCGACCAGACTGCCGTCGACCAGCAGCCGGCCGTCGCGCTCCACCGGCGGGAAGACGCCCGGGATGGCCGCGCTGGCCAGCACGGCGGTGGACACCGGCCCGTCGCGCAGCACCACCCGGTCGCCGGTGCACAGCTCGCAGGCGACCGCGGCGAAGGGCCGGTCGAGCGCGTCGAAGTCCCGGCCGCCGAGCAGCCCGTCGAGGAAGGTGCCGAGGCGGGCGGTGTCGAACAGGGCCTTGCGGGTACGCGCCGGCCGCACGAGCCGGGACCACCGCAGCGCCTGAGCCACCTTGCTGATCTCGGACGGGCTGGTGCCCGCGGCGTAGAGCGCGCCGATCAGGGCACCGGCGCTGGTCCCGGTGATCACGGCGGGTTCCAGGCCGGCCCGGTCCAGCACGTCGAGCACCCCGACGTGGGCGGCTCCCCGCACCGCACCGCCGCCGAGGGCGAGCCCGATGCGTACCGGCACGTCGTCAGAGGGCTGCGCAGACATCCCGCCAGGATGCCAGCGGCGCGCCCGCACGACCAGCCGGCCCCGGTTGCGCTGCTCTTGCTGCCGCCCCGCAACGCAACGGCACCCGGGCTCCCGTACACCTGGACCAATGACCCGACAGACGTCTCCTCGGCCGTGGCGGGCCGCGCACCGCTGCTACCTCCTCGTCGGGACGCTGGTCCTGGTGGGTGGCGCGCTGCTCGACCCGATCATCCGGAACTGGCTGTACGTCGGGGTCGCCGCCTCGGTCATCGTCGCGGTGGTCGCCGGCGTACGCCGGCACCGGCCGGTCTGGCCGCTGCCGTGGTGGCTGGTGATCGCCGCCATCGCCATGTCGCTGCTGGCCAACTTCTTCTGGGCCATGGCGATGACCCCCACGGGTGCGCCCCGGTTCCCGTCGATGGGCGACGTCTGCTACGCGACCATGCTGCCGTTGGTGGCCTGGAGCAACTACCGGTGGGTGCGGCCCCAGGAACGCCGCAGCGCCGCGGTCGACATGGGGATCGTGGCGCTGGGCGGTGGCGCCGTGCTCTGGACGCTCGTGGTGGCGCCGATGCTGTTCGACGGTCGGTTCTCGGGCCTCCGTCTCGGCAGCTACCTCTGCTACGTGGCGGTCGACCTGGTGATCCTGGTGTCCACCGCACGCGTGGTCGTGGTCTCGCGGGTACGGACCCCGGCGTACCGGCTGATGGTCGGCGCGGCCGGGCTGCTCGTGCTCACCGACACCGTCAACTACACCCTGCTCGTGAACGGCGCGTCCGCGGACCGGCTGACCGCGCTCGGCTGGCTCGGGTCGTACCTGCTGATCGGCGCCGCCGCGCTGCACCCCTCGATGGCCCGCAGCACCGGTACGGTCCCCGGCAACCCCTCCCCCGCCTCCCGTCGGCGGCTCGCCACATACGTGTCCCTGACGGCGGCCATCACCGGACTGGGTGTGGCCAGCCTCCTCGCCGTCGTGCCCGGCACCGATGCCGTGCGCCTGCTGGTGCTGGAGGTGCTGGGCGGCACGATGTCGGTGTTCCTGGTGGTCCGGCTCTCCCAGCTGGCCGGCCTGCTCAACCGCCGGGCCCGCGTCGACGAGCTCACCGGGCTCGGCAACCGGGTCGTGCTGCAGGAGCAGCTGTGCCGCGCGGGTGCCCGGGACCGCACCCTGCTCGTGGCCGACCTGGACGGCTTCCGCGACTTCAACGACACCTTCGGGCACCAGGCCGGCGACGCCGTCCTGATCGAGACCGGCCAGCGGATCCGCGCGGCGGTCCCCAGCGGCGCGACGGTGGTGCGGCTGGGCGCCGACGAGTTCGCCGTGCTGGCCGACGAGGCCGACGGCGAGCGCCTCGGCCGGCTGATCCTCGACGCCGTGCGGGAGCCGTACCGGCTGCGCGGTCTCAGCACCCCGCGGTTCACCGCCGGGATCGGGGTGATGACGCTCGAGGCCGGGCGCGCCCACCCGCACGGCCTGCGCGACGCCGACCTGGCGCTCAGCGGTGCCCGGGCGCAGGGCGGCGGCATGGTCGCCGTCTTCGACCCGGCCGTGCACGCGGAGCGGCTGGCGAACACCGCGCTGGTCGCGCAGCTGCCGGAGGCTCTGGCCGCGGGCGAGTTCAGCATGCACTACCAGCCCATCGTCGACCTGGCCGGCGGCCGGGTCGCCGCCGCGGAGGCGCTGCTGCGCTGGACCCGCCCGGACGGTACCCGCATCGGCCCCGACCGGTTCATCCCCCTCGCCGAGCAGAGCGGCTCCATCGTCGCCCTCGGGGACTGGGTCCTCGCCACGGTCTGCGCCGACCTGCGCCGGCTGTGGACCGAGCACCAGGTTCCCGTGACGGTCAACGTCTCCGCGCACCAGCTGCGCGACCCGCTGTTCTCCGCCCGCCTGCTGGCCCTGCTCGACCGCCACGGCGTGCCGGGCCGCGCGCTCATCGTCGAGATCACCGAGACCGTGCTGATGACCTCGATCACCGACGCGGCCAGTGCGGTCGCGCAGCTGCAGGAACTGCGCGCGAGCGGCGTACGGATCGCGATCGACGACTTCGGCACCGGCTACTCGTCCCTGGCGTACCTGCGGGAGCTGCCCGTGGACATCCTGAAGATGGACGGCTCGTTCACGGCCCGGCAGATCGAGAGCGGCACACCGCGCGACGTGGCCTTCGTCCGGACGATCCTGGACCTGAGCCGGAGCCTGGAGCTGCGCACCGTGGCCGAGGCGGTGGAGACCGCCACCCAGGCGGAACGGCTGCGCGCGCTCGGGTGCGACCTCGCACAGGGCTACCACTTCGCCCGGCCCGCGCCGGTCGCGGAGTTGCACGCGATGCTGCGGGAGCAGGGTCGGGCCGAGGCCGGCCGGTCGAAGAAGGCCGACTTGCGGATCTCGTAGTCGCCGCCGGCCCCGGGCTTCACCATCCTGCCTCGCGTACGCTGGCCGGCGTGGATCAAGAAGAGCGGATCGCCCTGTTCCTCGACTACGAGAATCTGGCGATCGGCGCCCGTGAGCACCTCGGCGGCATGACGTTCGACCTGCGCCCGGTCACCGATGCGCTCGCCGAGCGGGGCCGGGTCGTGGTGCGGCGGGCGTACGCGGACTGGTCGTACTTCGACGAGGACCGCCGGATGCTGACCCGCTCGCACGTGGAGCTCATCGACATGCCGCAGCGCATGGGCGCCTCCCGCAAGAACGCCGCCGACATCAAGATGGTCGTGGACGCGCTGGTGCTCGCGTTCGAGCGGGACTACATCTCCACGTTCGTGCTCTGCACCGGCGACAGCGACTTCACGCCCCTGGTCCACAAGCTGCGGGAGCTCAACAAGCGCGTGATCGGCGTCGGGGTCGAGCGGACCACGTCCGCGATGCTGCCCCCGGCCTGCGACGAGTTCCTCTACTACGACCGCCTCGACGGCGTCGAGGCACCGCCGGAGCGGGCCCGGCGCGGCCGCACCGTCCCTTCGCCGGAGCCGGCCGCGCCGCCGGTCGTGCCGGAGCCGGAGGCCGAGCCGCAGCCCGCCGCGGAGGCGCCCGCCCGGGACATGGACGCCCTCACCGCTCTGGTGGCGCAGACCGTGGCGGGTCTGCAGCGCAGCTCCGGCGGCGCGGTGACCTCCTCCACGCTCAAGCGGACCCTGCTGCGCAAGGACCCCACCTTCAACGAGGCCGACTGGGGGTTCCGCGCCTTCGGCGAGCTGCTGCGCCACCTCGCCGAGCACAACGTGGTGGAGCTCAGCGACCGCACGGCCAAGGGCGACCCCGAGGTGACGCTCCCGGAGCACGGCGACCGGGAGACGGCCTTCGCCCTGCTGCGCGCGGTCGTCGTCGACCTGGCCGGGCGCGACGGGCCGGTGCCGCTGTCCGGCCTCAAGAACCAGCTCCGCAAGGTGGCGCCAGACTTCAGCGAGCGCAAACTCGGCTACCGCAGCTTCCTGCAGTTCTGCAAGGCGGCGGCGACCGGCGGCGCGGTGGCCCTCGCGTGGAGCCCGGACGCCGACGACTACCTGATCAGCGCCCCGGTGGAAAGCTGAGGGGATGACCGATCCCCTCGCCGAGCGGGACCTGGCGGCCGACGCTCTGCGCCGGGTGACCGCGGCCGCCGGCCCCTATCTCGACTCCCTGGCCGATCGCAAGGTCTACGACGACGGGGCAGCGGAGCTGCTCACCGCGCTCGGCGGTGCCCTTCCGGAGCACGGCCTGGGCACCGTCGCGGCCGTCGAGCGGCTGATCGCCACCGGCACCGCCGCCGCAACGGCCTCGTCCGGTCCCCGGTTCTTCCACTTCGTCACCGGCGGAGCCACCCCAGCGGCGCTCGCCGCGGACTGGACGGCGTCGCTGCTGGACCAGAACAGCTTCGCGCGGGCGTCGTCGGCCTTCGGCACCGAGGTCGAGGCGGTCGTGCTGGACTGGCTCCGGGCGCTGGCCGGGCTGCCGGCCGGCTGGGGCGGTGCCCTGGTGGCCGGCGCGACCTTCGCCAACTTCACCTCGCTCGGGTGCGCCACGCACTGGTGGGGCGAGCGGCTCGGCGCCGATCCCGTACGGGACGGGCTCGCCGGCCTGCCCCGGATGCCGGTGCTGTCCGGGGGTTACGTGCACGCCAGCGCCCGTAAGGCGCTGCAGATGCTCGGCCACGGCCGCGACGCGGTGGAGGTGTTCGCCGCGGACGGGGTCGGGCGCGTCGACCTGGACGCCATGGCGCGACGGCTGGACGCGCTCGGCGACGCCCCGGCAGTGATCATCGCGAACGCCGGGGAGGTCAACGCCGGCGACTTCGACCCGCTCGAGGCGCTCGCCGACCTGGCCCGCGACCACGGGGCCTGGCTGCACGTGGACGGCGCGTTCGGGCTCTTCGCGGCGCTGTCGCCGCGCTCGTCGCACCTGACGCGGGGCATCGAGCGGGCGGACTCGATCGCCGCGGACGCCCACAAGTGGCTCAACGTCCCGTACGAAAGCGGGTTCGCGCTCATCCGCGAGCCCCAGCGGCTCGGTTCGGCCTTCGGCATGCCGGGCGCCGCCTATCTGCCCGGGCCGCAGGACCCCGGTGGCGGCTACGGACTGTACGGGCCGGAGTCGTCGCGCCGAGCCCGCGCGCTGCCGATCTGGGCCACGCTGGCCGCCTACGGGCGCGACGGATACCGGGCGATGGTGGAGCGCCACCTCGACCTCGCGCGGCACCTGGCCCGGCGGGTGGACGAGGCCGATGACCTGGAACGGCTGGCGGACGTCCCGCTCTGCATCGTGTGTTTCCGCGTACGCCCGCCCGGCGTGCCGGAGAGCGAGCTCGACGGCCTGAACCGCCGGGTCGGCGCGGCGCTGCTGGCGGACGGCCGGGTCTTCGCCGGCACCACCGTGTACGACGGGCGCGTCGCGCTGCGCCCGGCGATCGTGAACTGGCGTACCACCGAGGCCGATATCGACCTTTTCGTCCGGGTCGTCCGGGAGCTGGCCGCCGCATGACCGGTTTCCTGCACGGTGCAGGCTCCTCATGTTCCGCGCCAGGGCGCCGATAGCAGATCGTGCGGCATGGGCGGTGGTGGTGGCTGTGGCTGGCGGCGGGAGCGCTGGCCACGGGCGGCTACTACCTGCTGCCCGCCGACAGCTTCGCCCGCAATCTGAGCTACAACGTCGTCGGACTCCTCTCCGGTCTGCTCATCCTGGGCGCCGTACGGGTGCACCGGCCCGAGCGCCCGGCCATGTGGTACTGGTTCGCCGGCGGGCAGCTGGTGTGGGTCGCCGGCGACGTCGTCTACGAGTACTACGAGTACGTGCTGCACCAGGAGCCGTACCCGTCGCCGGCGGACGCGTTCTACCTGAGCGCGTACCCGATGCTCCTGGTGGGTTTGATCCTGCTCGTGCGCAGCGGCGGCGGGCGCGACAAGGCCGCCCTGGTCGACGCCGCCACCGTGGCCGTCGGGCTCGGCCTGGTCTTCTGGATCTTCGTCATCGAGCCGGTCGCCGGGGACTCCAGCGTTTCGGCGCTGGAACGGTTCGTCAGCGTGGCCTATCCGGCAGCCGACGCGGCCCTGCTGGCCCTGCTCGCCCGCCTCTACTTCGGTGCCGCCGAGCGTACGGCCGGCACCCGCCTGCTCCTGACCGCCGTGATCCTGCTCCTCGTCGGGGACGTGGGCTTCTCGGTGGTGAGCCTCTACTCCGACGCCGACGGCACCGCGTTCGACGCCGCATTCCTGATGTCGTACGTCTCCTGGGCCGCCGCCGCGCTGCACCCGTCGATGCGATCTGCCGGCACCGGCACCGCCGACCGGGCCGCCGTGCGCGTCGGCGCCCCGCGCGTCGTGCTGCTGCTGGTCAGCTCGCTGCTCGGGCCGGCGCTGCTGCTCGTGCCCGCGATCGGCGGCAACGTCCTGGACCGCGCCCTCATCGCCATCGGCGCGATCATCCTGTTCCTGCTGGTGCTGCTGCGCATGCTCGGCTTCGTCGGGCAGGTGCAGCAGCAGGCCGGTCAGCTCGAGCACCTGGCCATGCACGACGACCTGACCCGGCTCGCCAACCGGCGCCGTTTCGAGCAGGTCCTCGGCGCCGAGCTGGCCCGCGGGCGGCCGTACGTGGCGTTGCTCGACCTCGACGGGTTCAAGCGCGTCAACGACCAGCTCGGACCCTCCGTCGGCGACCAGCTGCTCATCGCCGTGGCCGACCGCCTGACCGCCACCGTCGGCCGTGACACCCTGGTGGCGCGCATGGGCGGCGACGAGTTCGCGGTGCTGATCACCGACGCCGACGCGGGGGCCGCGAGCGACGTCGTGCGCCGCATCACGACCGCCCTGCACGAGCCCCTGCGCAGCGGCGGCCACGAGCTGCTGGTCAGCGCCGGCATCGGCCTCACCGACGGCGCCGGCGGCGCCGACGCGATGGAGATGCTGCGCCGCGCCGACCTCGCCATGTACGCGGCCAAGGACGGCCGTGAGCCGTTCCGCTGGTACGTGCCCGAGCTCGACCGCCAGGCGGGCGAGGAGGCGCAGCTCGGCGCCGAGCTGCGCACCGCCCTGGACACCGGGCAGTTCCGGCTCGTCTACCAGCCCATCGTCGAGCTGCCGCAGGGGCGGATCGTCGCCGTCGAGACCCTGGTCCGCTGGGAGCACCCCGAGCGCGGCGTGGTCGGGCCGGTGGACTTCATCCCGGCCGCCGAACGCAACGGGCTGATCGTCGAGCTGGGTGCCTGGATCCTGCGCGAGGCCTGCCGGCAGGCGGCCCGCTGGAGCGCCGAGCTGGGCGCCGACGCGCCGGAGCGGATCAGCGTCAACGCCTCCGCCCGCCAGCTCGCCCACCGCGGCTTCTCGGCCATGGTCGCCGAGGCGCTGCGCGACAGCGGCCTGCCCGCCGGCCGGCTCACCGTCGAGGTCACGGAGACCGCGGTGTTCGAGGGCGGCCAGGCGATCGAGGCGCTGCACGACCTGCGGGCCCTCGGCGTACGGATCGCGCTCGACGACTTCGGCACCGGCCACTCGTCGCTCGGCCTGCTGCAGACCGTGCCGGTCGACGTGCTGAAGGTGGACAAGAGCTTCGTCGACACGATCACCATGGCGGGGCGGCACGCCGTCATCGCCACCGCGCTGATCCAGGTCGCCAACGGGCTCGGACTGACCGCCGTCGCGGAGGGTGTCGAGACCCGCGAGCAGGCGGCCGAGCTGGAACGCCTGGGGTACCGGCTGGCGCAGGGCTACCACTTCGGCAGGCCGGTGGCCGAGCCGGACTTCCGCGGCTCCCGTCGGGCCCACCCCGTCGCCGGGCCCACCGCCGCCGGCGCGGTCTGACACCGCCCGGCGGTACCCCGCGCCTCGCGCGGTGCCGCGCCCGGCGGGGCAGAATCGGGTCATGGCCACCACCGCACCGGGCCGGGAAGCCGGCGACCACGACTCACGCGACCGCGACGCGGCGGGCCGTCCCCGCAACGCCCGCCCCCGCGACGGCCTGGGCCGTCCCCTGCCGCACGGCATGACCGGCGTGCCGACGACCCCCGACGACATCGCCCTGCCGCCGGCCGAGTCGCTGTGCGAGGCCCAGCGCCTGCTGGCGGCGGGACGCCCCTTCCACGCCCACGAGGTGCTGGAGGCGGCGTGGAAGGCGGCCGGCGAGCCCGAGCGCGACCTCTGGCAGGGCCTGGCTCAGCTCGCCGTGGGGCTCACCCACGCCCGGCGGGGCAATTCCGTCGGCGCGGCCCGCCTGCTGCGGCGCGCGGCCGACCGGATCGAGCCGTACGCCACCAGCCCTCCGCACGGCGTGCCGGTCGGTCGGCTCACCGCGTGGGCCCGGGCGACGGCCGACCGGGTGGCCGACGGCTCGTTGCTCACCGAGGAGGACGCGAACCCGGACCTGATCGGCCGCCCCGCGCCCGGGTCGTCGCCGCTGCAGCTGCTGCGCCGCTGGGAGGACTCCGGCGCGACCTGGCGGGTCCTCGGCCGCTCACCCGGGTCGGTCGTGGTGGCCCTGCTCAGCTGCGACGCCGGCGAGGAGGTCGACCGGCTGCACGCCACCGACCCGGAGGTGCTCGACTACATCGGCTCCCGGGACCGCAGCGACGCGACCTGACGGTTTCCACACATCTGCCCGCGATCCTGCCTCGAGGCACACGAGGCAGAGAGGCACGATGATGGTCCGGAAACGCACGGCGGGAAGCCTGCTGGTGGCGGTGGCGATGCTCGTGGCGGTGCAGGCGTGCTCGTCGACGAAGGACTCGGCCGGCGGGGAACGGCAGGTGGCGACCCTCGTCAGCACCGGCGCCACCCCCGCGGCCTCCGCGTCGGCGGCGGCGAACCGGCCCCGGGAACGCCTGGACACCACACCGGAGGAGTTCGAGGCGATGCTCGGGCCGTACAACACCTGCCTGCGCGAGCACGGCGCGAAGCCCAAAGAGGACTGGCGCGGCGATCACCGTCCGACCGGGTCCGAGGTGGACAAGCTGGAGGCGGCCGACCGGATCTGCCAGCCGCTGTACTACCCGCTGCCCCCGTGGGAGAAGGACCCGTCCAACCCCGAGGCGAAGGACTTCGCCCGGGACGTCGTCACGTGCCTCAAGGGCAAGGGTGTGAAGTACGTCGAGGTCGGCGACAACGGCACCGACATCATGCTGGGCGGGGAGCAGAACGACCGCAGGTCCATCACGAAGGGCATGGACCTCATGCCCTCCTGCGAGCAGGACGTCGCCGCGCACCGCAAATGACCCGGCGCCGGCCCGCCGAGTCGCACCGCGTGTGCGACCGGCGGGGCCGGGTGCTCA
Source organism: Actinoplanes sp. NPDC049681 (assembly GCF_044465265.1). Lineage (NCBI taxonomy): Bacteria > Bacillati > Actinomycetota > Actinomycetes > Micromonosporales > Micromonosporaceae > Actinoplanes > Actinoplanes sp. NPDC049681. The sequence continues at coordinate 97,993 of NZ_JBITLP010000008.1, read as the reverse complement.
CGACCCTGATCACATGGCCAGTCTGTCCACCACGTTGAAGGAGAGCTGGGCGCTCGTCGAGGACCGCCAGGACCGCGTGGCCGCTCATTTCTACGCCCGCATGTTCCTGTCCTACCCCCAGCTGCGCGACCTGTTCCCGGTGCAGATGGACATCCAGCGGCACCGCCTGCTCGGTGCCATCGTGGCGACGGTCCAGCTGGTCGACGACCCCGGGCACCTCGACGAGTACCTGCGCGCCCTCGGCCGCGACCACCGTAAGTTCCACGTCACCCCGGAGCACTACGCCCAGGTCAAGGCGGCCCTGCTCGACGCGATCCGGACCCACGCCGGCGAGGCCTGGAACAGCCTGTACGAGCAGGCGTGGAACGACGTCTACGACCTGGTCGCCGGCAAGATGATCGCCGGGGCGGCGGAGGACGACGGCCCGCCGTACTGGCACGCCGAGGTCCTCACCCACGAGCGGCGCGGTACCGACGTCGCGGTGTTCACCTGCCGCCCCCTGCACCCGCTGCGGTTCCGGGCCGGCCAGTACGTCAGCATCGAGACGGCGTACCAGCCGCGGCTGTGGCGCACGTACTCGATGGCGAACCGCCCCCGCGACGACGGCGTGCTGGAGTTCCACGTCCGCTCCACCGGCGGCTGGGTCTCCAGCGCCCTCGTCCGCCGGCTCAAGCCCGGCGACATGCTGCGCCTGGGCGCCCCGATGGGGTCGATGACGCTGGACGCCACCTCGCGCCGCGACGTCGTCCTGGTCACGGGCGGCACCGGGCTCGCCCCGGTCAAGGCGCTGCTCGACGAGCTCACCTGCTACAACCGCACCCGCTGGGTGCACCTGTTCCGCGGCGAACGCCACGGCGACGCCTTCTACGACAAGGAACCTCTCGACCGCATCGCCGAACGCCACCCGTGGCTCACCATCGTCCGCGCGGTCAGCGACGAACCCGACTACCCCGGGGAACGCGGCGCGATCCCCGACGTGCTGTCGCGGCACGGCCCGTGGCGCAACCACGACTTCTACGTGGCCGGCTCGGGGCCGATGGTCTCGGCGACCCTGCGGCGCCTCACCGAGATGCAGATCCCGTCCACCCGCATCAAGTACGACGCCTTCGCCGATGCGTGACGGGACGCGGCGTGCTCCCCGGCGACCTCGATGACGTCGGGCAGCCGCTGCATGACGTCAGTGCAGCGGACCCGGCTGCCGGAGGGAACCGTCGGCGTTCAGGCCGTACGTCCGCAAGCTCCGGACGTGCTCCTCGCCGACGGTGCCCTGGACGTGCAGCAGCTCGCACAGCCGATCGGCCGCACCCGGGGTGCCGGCGCGGACCTCCAGGCGCAGCTCCTCGGTGCGGCCCTGCTTGCCGAGCAGGGCGGCCAGCCGGTAGTGGGTGCTCCCGTCGGGCGAGGACCGGATCCGGTCGATCGCCTCGTCGACGCGGCCCTGCTCGACCAGCAGGTCGATGAGCTGGTCGCCGTCCGGCCAGCTCTTGAGCAGTAGCTCGACGGCCTCGTCCGCTCGCCCGTGAGCGGCCAGCAGACGGGCGACCTCACTGGAGGCCAGCGGGTCACCGCCCGCAGCCCTGGCCCGTTGGAGCTCGAGGAATTCTTCCACCCGCCCCTGCTTCTCGAGATCGCGCACGAGACGGCTGATGGCGTAGCCGTCGGCCGCATCCGGGCGTGCCCGCAGAACGGTCAGGACCTCCGGAATGTCGTCGTCGCGGGCGAGCAGTCCGATGAGCCGGTCCACCGCGTCCGGATGCCCTGCCGGCAACAGGCTCCACAGGTATCTCGCCGCCTGCGCAGCCGAGCCGTCTTTCATCAGCATGTCGGCGCGGACGATGGCCGCCGGGCCGTCCCCGGCGGCCGCTCGCGCCTCGAGCTCGGCCGTCCTCCCCTGGTCAGCCAGCAGACGTGCCAGCCGCTGCGCCGCCGACGGATCGCCCGCGGCTGCGCGGGCGGTGAGTTCGGTCTCCCGGCCCTGTTCGGCCAGCAGGTCGGCCAGCCGGGGCGCCGCCCATTCGTCGCCGCCGGCGGCGCGGGCGACGAGTTCGTCCTCGCGCTTCAGCTCGGCGAGCAGGTCGGCCAGGAGCTCCTGCGCCTCCGAACAGGCCCGCCTGCGGTCCGCGGCGTAATCGGAGGTGTCCCACGGCTTCAATTCCGATTCCGCGTTGGCGACCGGACGCAGCACCTGCACCGCCTCCTCGGACCTGCCGCGTTCCTGCAGGAGCTCAGCGAGGTACAGCGCTGACCAGTGGTCATCGGTGGCGATCCGACGTCGCAGAGACTCCTCCCACTCCTCGAGCCGGGCCTGTCGCCGCAGTTCTTCCTGCAGGAGGCACACTTCGTAATTGCCGATCACCTCTATGGCGCTGCGCCACAGCGGGACGAGCTCATGGAGCCTGCCTGCTTCCTCGTACCGGTAGGTCAGGTCCTCGCACGCGCTCTTGTTGCCGGCGGCCACGGCAGCGCGGAGGACTTCGAGCGCCTCCTCCGCCCGGCCGCCCTCCTCGAGGAGAAACACCAGCTCGTCGGCGGCGCCCTCGTCGCCGGCCTCCGCGGCGGGACGGAGGGCCGCGATGACCTCGTCGAGGCCGTCCTCCCTGTCGAGCAGGTGCGCGAGTCTCGTTGCCGCCTCACCGTGGGCGGCAGCCGCATGGGGCCGCAGGAGCCTCACCGCTTCTTCCGCCGGCAGGAGCCAGGCCACGGCTACGGCGGCGTCCACGTCGCCGTCGACAGCCCGCGCTCGAAGTTCGCCTATGTCGCCGTGGAGCTGGAGGTGGCTGACAAGACTGCCGGCGAAGACGCGGTCACCCGCGTCCGCCTGCTCGCGGTAGAAGGTCAGCAGGTCGCTGCGGCGGCCCTGTTCCCGCAGCAGGTTGGCGTAATCGTGGCGGGCGATCATGTCACCGTTGGCCACGAGCCAGCGATAGAGCGGTTCCGCGTAGCCGAAGAGCATCCGGTTCCGGGCGCTTCGCACCAGGCGGCTGCCGTCGCCGACGTCGCCGACGTGCTTCACGAGCGCTTCCCAGCACGCCGCCGGAACCATCGCGGTGCGCCGGCTGGTGCGGCCGTGCTGCAGCAGGTAGTCCGCGCAGAGGTAGCCCGCCACCTCGCCCATGGCGTCGCCGGCGACCGGGGTGAGGGCGGATGCGGCGCCGTGCAGCGGCGTCGTGGCGTAGGCGACGGCCCGCTCGAGCCAGTCGCCCGGCGCCGTGGCGCGCTCGATGCGATCGAGGTAACCGGGTGCGGCGTCGGCGAGGAATCGGGTGGTCAGTGTGCTCTCCATGCCCAGACGGCGTGCGTCCACGGCGGCCGTGATGACGGCCCGGGCGTACGGCTCCGGCGCCTGCTCCCACCAGCGCACGAGCTCGGGCCCGGCGGCCAGGACCTGCGTGAGCCCGGCGTCACGACTCTCCAGCGCCAGCCGGACCCGGCCGTCTGTCAGGGCGACCTGCCGGGCCCGCTCCCGCTCCGCCCGGGTAAAAGAACCGTCCACCGTGAACACGGACGCCGACGCCAGCAGCTTGGCATCAGGGGCATCTTGCCGGGCTATCCGGGCGCCGTACTCGTCGGGCCACATCGTTCCCACGACCACCTGGCCGGCGCGCATCAGCGCTCGTACGGTTCCCGGGTCCAGGCCGTCACCGCTGCGGAGGTAGCGTTGCAGCTCGTCCAGCCAGATCACCGCGGGAACGTGCGGTGACGGGGTCAGGCGGCGTATCTCGCCGGGGTCGGCGGGATGCACCAGCCACCGGTGCGGGAACTCGGCCAGCACCGCCTCGTACAGCGTCCGCGTCTTGCCGACCGAGGAGCCTCCGACCAGCAGGACGAAGGCCCCTTGATCAGCGCCGCGGCGCAGGGCGGTTCGCAGGTCGGCGTCGACGTCACGCTCGATGTACGCCGGCACCTCGCCCTCCGTCCCGGGGCATCGGATGGCGGCGTGAACGCCCAGGTCCCGCGGCCGGGCCTCGCTGACGCTCACCGCACCCGGCGGCCGGGGTGCGCAGGCCCGTTCGTGGGCGGCGAGCCATCGCTCGGCCTCGTGCGGCGGGACTTCGCACACCGCCAGGTAGGTGCGCAGCTCGGGCTCCCCCGGGAAGGAGCCCTTCTCGTTCGCGATCGGCACGCTCCATGGTGGCATCCCGCGGCGCACGCCATGGACGTCGTCGACCGGCCGGGTGACACATGATCGGGTACGTTGCCGACATGAGTGTGCGCTTCGGAGTGTTCGTGCCGCAGGGCTGGAAGATGGACCTGGTCGAGATCGCCGACCCGGTCGAGCAGTACGAGGCCATGACCGCCGTGGCCCGGGCCGCCGACGCCGGCCCCTGGGACTCGGTATGGGTCTACGACCACTTCCACACCGTTCCCGAGCCGACGCTCAACACCGTCTTCGAGTGCTGGACCGTGACGTCGACGCTGGCCCGGGACACGAGCCGGGTCAACATCGGGCAGATGGTGGGCTGCAACGGCTACCGGCAGCCCTCCCTCTACGCCAAGATCGCCTCGACCGTGGACGTGGCCAGCCACGGACGGCTCTACGCCGGGCTCGGCGCCGGCTGGTACGAGCACGAGTGGAAGGCGTACGGCTACGAGTGGAAGGACGTGCCGCAGCGGATGGGCGAGTTCCGTGAGGCCGTCGAGATCGTGCACAGGATGTGGACCGAGGAGCAGCCGGTCTTCTCCGGCCGGCACTACGCGATCGACAAGCCGATCAACGAGCCGAAGGGCGTCCGCAAGCCGCACCCGTCGTTCTGGCTCGGCGGCGGCGGCGAGAAGGTCACCCTCAAGCTCGTCGCCCAGTACGCGGACGCCTGCAACGTGGGCGGCGGCGATCCGGAGCTCATCCGCCACAAGCTGGGCGTGCTGCGCGGCCACTGCGACGCCCTGGGGCGCGACTACGACCGGATCATCAAGTCCACCGGGCTGGAGCTCGACCTGAACGCCTCGACCGCGGACACGATCGGGCGCATCGAGCGGATCGCCGAAGCGGGCGCCGACTACGTGATCGTGTACGTGCCCCGGGTCGCGTACGACCACGAGCCGATGCTGCGCTTCGCCGAGGAGGTCATCCCCCGGTTCGCCGGCTGACCGTTCAGGCGGCGGCGCCGACCCGCGGGCCGCGGTCCACCCGGTCGGGCATCCGCCCGGCGGCGTGGCGGGGCTCCCGGACCGGCCACGGGCGCAGCCGGGGCCGGCGGCGGGCCGCCAGGTCCTCGACCCAGCCGAGGCCGAGCACCGCGACGGTCAGCAGCGACAGGGCGATGCAGGTGAAGCCGAGGTAGATCAGCGCGCCCGGGCGGATGTCCCAGAGCTCGAAGCGGTCCCCGATGATGATCGCGACCGTGATCACGACGTTGTGCCAGAGGTAGATGGTCACGGCCCGGTTGTTCAGGGCGGACACCGCCCGCTGCAGCAGCGGCACCCGGGCGAGCCAGGCCATCCCGGGGTTCAGGCGCAGCAGCGCCAGCACGAAGCCCATCGAGTAGAGCGCGTGCGCCAGCGGGAAGGGCACGAGGTCGAGCCCGCCGGGTCCCGGGTGATCCACGACCCAGCCGAGCCCGAGCGCGGCACAGCCGGTGGCCACCCCGGCGACGACGACCGGGTGGATCCGGCGCAGGTCGCCGTCGCGGTGCGCGAACCCCAGCAGCCAGCACGGGAGGAACGTGAGGACGTACCCGGCGGTCTGCACCGCGTTGTTGCCGTCGGCGATGTGCCGGCTGTGCAGCAGCGCAAGGAGGACCAGCGGCAAAGCGATCGTCAGGAGCCGTTGCCGCCGGTAGAGCCGCAGCAGAAGCGGCGACAGCAGCACCAGCCACAGGTACGTGGCCAGGTACCAGAGCACGCCCGCGCCCTCCGCGCCGACGTCACCGAGCCCGTGGCTGGCCGGGGGTGTGGCCAGCGGAAGCAGCCACAGCAGGAAGGCGGGCCAGGCCGGCCGGTGCCCCCAGCCGGCCACGAGCATCAGCGGCACGAGGACGGCGGCCATCACCCACAGAGCCGGCAGCAGGCGCCGGAGCCGGCCGCGGACGACGGTCGGCACCGCGGACCGGTCGAGCGACCTCGCCATGAGGGAACCGGCCAGTGCGAACATCACGCCCATGGATGGGAAAAGTAGGGCGAGGACGGCGTAATGGAAGGCGTGGTACGCCACGACCCGGACGATGGCCAATGCACGCAGAGTGTCGAAATAACGATCCCGGGCGGGCGCTCTGGCGCTCGTCACGTCCACCACCAGCGACTCCTGCACATTCGGGACCGATACAAACGTCACACACAGTAGCGGATCATGGCGACCGGACCGTGAGCCGATCGGGTGGAAGAGCTGCCTTTCCGGCCAACCGGACGCCCACATCAGGGCTCCCACCAGGGACGCTTGCGCTCGGTGGCGACGGCGGCCACGCTAGGTGTGGCGTTGGTCATAGGCCCCGGGCGTACGCGGGAGGCCGCGATGGTGGAGGCAACAGCGGCTCGCCGCACCGGCCTGCTGCACCGGATGCTCGTGGTCCGCCGGCTGGAACAACGCCTCATGCGGGCGGTTCCGGTGGGCGACGAGGCGGTCGCCATCGGTCTGCTCAGCGTGCTCGGCCCGCAGGACGCCGTCGTCTCGGCGGGCGTCCGCCCGTGGCACGCGGTGGGTGCGGCTGCCCTGCTCTTCGGCGGCGACGTCACCAACGCCCCGGATCCGGCTGAGGCCGTCGCGGCGGCACGGCGTAAGGCCGGCGCCGGCGGGTGCCGCATCGTCGCCGTCTGCATACCCGGCGACGACCTGGCCGGTGCCACCCTCGCGCCGCCGGCATGCGCGGGGCTGCCCGTGCTGTTCTGCCGCGGCGAGCATCTCGTCGCGGCCGGCCGGTCCCCCGTCGTCAGCGTCCTGTCGGCCGACAGCGCCGACGTGGAGGCGATCGCGGGCGCCGCCGCCACGGAGGTCGGCGAGCTGCGCACCGGCGCCGGCCCTTGCCTGCTAGGGCTACGGGCCCCCGCCGCGGACGTCGATCCGGTGGAGCTGCTCGCCACCCGGATGCGCACCGACCATCAGCTCGACGACAACGCGCTGCGGGCGATCGGCCGGGCGGCGGCGGCCCGCGCCGAAGAAGTCCTCGAGCGGCTCGGCGCGACCCGGGCCCCTTGATCGGTGCCCGTATATCCGGGTTCCCCCGGATATACGCCCTGCGCCCTTCCGGCGAGGATTGCAGGCATGCGATCCCTACGCCCTTCCCTCGGTATCGCCACCGCCCTCGCCGCCGTGCTGCTCGCCGCGGCATGCGGCTCGACCACCTCCCCCGCGGAGGACCCCGGGGCCGCCGCCTCGCACGGCTCGCACGGCGCGACGTCGGCGGCACCCGCCAAGCCCCTGCGCCAGGGGGAACGCTTCGTCGACCTGGCGCTGCCGAAGCCGTACACCCCGTCGCCCCCGAACGGCGGCACGGACGAGTACAGGTGCTTCCTCGTCGACCCCGGCCTCACCAGCCCGGCGTACCTGACCGGCAGCCGCTTCCTCCCGCAGAACGCCGCCATCGTCCACCACGCGATCTTCTACCGGTTGAACCCCGAGCAGGCGAAGGCCGCCGCCCGGGTGGACGCGGGCACGCCCGGCGAGGGCTGGACCTGCTTCGGCGACAGCGGCGTGCAGGGCGAGACCGCGTGGGTCGCGCACTGGGTCCCGGGAGCCGGCGAGACGCTGATGCCCGACGGCTTCGGCTTCGCCATGCCGCCCGGCAGCAAGCTCGTCATGCAGGTGCACTACAACCTGCTGGGCGCCGGCGAGGGCACTCCCGGGTCGGACCAGTCCGGCATCCGCATGCGCATCGCGGACGGCGGGACGGCGCTGAAGCCACTGAAGACCGCGCTGGCGATGGCGCCGATCGAGCTGCCGTGCGAACCGGGCGCGAAGGGACCGCTCTGCGACCGCAAGACCGCCGTCGCCGACGTCGGCAAGCGCTTCGGCGCCGACTCCGCCGAGCTGGTCTCGGGCCTCAACGAGATGTGCCACCACGGCGCCGCCCCGGTCCCGGGCCCGACGCAGCACTGCGACCAGCCGATCCGCGAGGCCGGGACCATCTACATGGCGGCCGGCCACATGCACCTGCTGGGCCGCTCGATCAAGCTCGAGCTCAACCCGGGTACGCCGCGGGCGCAGACGATCATCGACGTGCCCCGGTACGACTTCGACAACCAGGCGCTCGTGCCGCTGGCGAAGCCGATCAGCGTTGCCGCCGGGGACGTCGTCCGGGTCACCTGCACCCACGACGCCACGCTGCGCGGGCAGCTGCCCCAGCTCAAGACGCTGCCGCCGCGCTACGTCGTGTGGGGCGACGGCACCAGCGACGAGATGTGCCTCGGCATCATGGTCTTCGCCCCGAAGTCCTGACGCCCGTCATCCGACAGAGATCTCGACCCGGCGGTTCACCGCCGGGTCGAGGGTGTTCGGGCTGGGTCTCGCCGCGTCCCGTGTGGGTGGCGCGCAGGCCCGGGTAGGTTCGCCCGAAGTAGGCGGCGACCTGAACGGCATAGCGTTGCGAGAGCGTGGCGTTCGAGCCGGCCGGGCGTGATGCGCGTCGCCACCGGCTCCGACAGCGTTCCCTCCGCAGCGACCTCGACCACCCGTACGGCGTCGCCACCGCCGAGGGGCGCCAGGTGACGACGGAGTCGACCCGGGTCGACAGGGTGCGCGAGGGCGGCCGGCTGCGTGCGGGCGCCCGGGTCAGCGAGGATGGCCCCCGTGACCGCGGTCGCCGGGGGCGGGCCGCACCGCTCGTCCACAGTGAGCGTGAGCCGGGTGCCCGCGACCGTACGCCGGATCCGCGCCCCGCGCCCGAGTCCGGCGGCCCGGAATTCCTGGCGTCGGAGGCATGACAGAGCACAGGGAACGCACCGATGGTGCCCGTACCCTGCGGTGGCTCGTGCGGGTGGTGAACGCGGCCGCCGGCGTCGACGTCTTCGTCGGCGCGGGGTTCGGCATCGTCACGCCGGCCTGTGCCACGGTCCTTCGTCGCCGGCCACTACCGGTGCCGGGCCGGGCGCGGGTAGGGTGCCGGGCGGCAGGTCGCACGGCGTGGGAGGGAGTCGAGATGGCCATGCCGCTGGGCCCCGGCGACCCGCGCCGGCTCGGCTCCTACGTGCTGCAGGCCCGGCTGGGCGAGGGTGGCATGGGGACGGTGTTCCTCGGCCGCTCCCCCGGCAACCGCCGGGTCGCCGTCAAGACGGTCCGCCCGGAGTACGCCGGCGACCCCGAGTACCGGGGCCGTTTCCGCAGCGAGGTGCACCGGGCCCAGCAGGTGCCGCCGTTCTCCACCGCGGAGGTCCTCGACGCCGACCCGGACCACGATCCGCCGTACCTCGTCGTCGAGTACGTCGACGGTCCCAGCCTCGCCGAGGTCGTCGCGCAGCGCGGCCCGCTCGGCGGCACGGCCCTGCACAGCGTCGCGGTCGGCACCGCGGCAGCTCTGACCGCCATCCACCGCACCGGCGTGATCCATCGCGACCTGAAGCCCGAGAACGTCCTGCTGCCCCGGGGCGGTGTCAAGGTCATCGACTTCGGCATCGCGCGGCCGCTCGAGGCGACCAGCCACCACACCGCCACCGATCAGATGGTCGGCACGGTCGCGTACATGGCCCCGGAGCGCTTCGGGGAGCACCCGGACGCCGGCTTCCCGGCGGATGTCTTCGCCTGGGGCGCCCTCGTCGCGTACGCCGCTACGGGCCGGACCCCGTTCCACGCCGGGAACCCGTCCGCCACCGCCGTACGGATTCTGACGCAGCCGCCGGACCTCGCCGGCGTGCCCGGACCTCTGCGCGACCTCGTGGCCCGGTGCCTCGCGAAGGATCCCGCCGACCGGCCGAGCGCCCGCCATCTCCTGGACGAGCTGGTGGTGCCCGGGTCGGACCGTGCGTACCTGCACGGCGTCGACGTCAGCGGGCCGGAGGCTCCGGAGGATCCGGAGGCGGTGAAGGACCGCGGCGGCCGGCGGCGGTTCGCCGTCGCCGCGGCCGCCGTCGTGCTCGCCGGGGCGGCGGTCCCGGCCGTCAGGACCCTGACCGCCGGTGAGCCCGATCGCGGTGCGGGCCCCGCCGCCGCGCCGGACGTCCTCGCGGGTGGACGGCGGGCGGTCATCCACTTCGCGGAGCTCGGCGAGGACATGTGGGTCTACCCGAACGGCGGCGAGGCGGAGACGACGGCCAGCGCCGACGCGGTGGGCGGTGAATCGCATTTCACGCTCGTGCCGTCCGGCAACGGTCATCAGATCAGGTGGCTGTCGGAGAAGTATCCGGGCCAGTGCCTCGGCGTGCACATCAACCCCGGCGCCGACGCGGTGCTCATGACCGCGTCCTGCCACCAGAGCCCGGCGACCGTCTTCTCGATCCGGCCCAGCGGCACCCGGGACCGTGCGGGCCGCCCGGCTTATCTGCTGGTCAATGAGGCCTACGGGGCGGTCGGAGTGTCCGGCAAGGACGACCGCGTCGTCGTGACCAGGACGACCGCCCCGCGGCGCCGCACGACGGTCAGCTTCGTCGATCGCGGCCCCGCCTGATCACCTCACGACGTGATGTAACACATAGGAAATCCGCCCTCGAATATTACAGACGGAATGGCATGTTGCGGTCCGAGAAACGATGGGAAAGTGGAATGACTTACGCGGCCGGCGAATCGCGATAGCACGGGGAACGGAGGGGCACGGCACGGCCGCGCCGACGGCCGAAGGTCGCGTACGACCCGAAAGGGCTGGCCATGGAAGCGCACCCTCCACACCTGACGGCGGCACCGATGCACGACGCAGCCATGACGATAACCGGCGATGCCGACCGCGAATCGATGGAACTGGCGGTGCACGGCCGCTGGAGTCCGCCGGTCGCCACCGAACTGCGAACCGGCATTCACAAGTGCCTGGCCGAACACCCGGCCGCTCTGCTCATCGACCTTCATGACCTCGGTGACCCACAGGGGCACAGCGCGCCGATGTGGCTCGCCGCCTACCACGCCGGCACGATCCCGGAGCCGCCCGTACGCCTGGCGCTGTGCGTACCGCCGGCGACCATGCTCGCCGGCCGGCTGCGGCGGATCGGGGTATCCCACTTCCTGCCGATGTACGCGAGCATGCCGGAGGCCCGTTCGGCGCTGGCCCGCAGCCTGCCCGTACCCGATCACCTGCAGCTGTTCCTACCCCCCGAGCCCGCGTCGGCCCGCCGCGCCGGCGTGCTGGTCGAGGAGGCCTGCGCGGCCTGGCACCTGACGCCGCTGGTGCACGCGGCCCGGACCATCATCTGCGAACTGGTCACGAATGCCGTCGAACACGCCGCCACGGGCATCCACGTGATGGTGTCGCGGCGCGGCACCGGCCTCTACGTTTCCGTCCGCGACGGCGACCCGCGGCTGCCCCGCCTGCCCGACACCCTGCCGGCCGGCACCGGGATGCCCGGAGAGGGAATGGGTCTGCGCATCGTGCACGCCGCTGCCAGCGCCTGGGGAGCCCGGTCGGTCGGCGGCGGCAAGGTCGTCTGGGCCACCGTACGCGCCTCTGCCCCGTGAGCGGCGGCCCGGGCCGCCGCGGCGTCAGGCGCGCGCCCTTGCCGTCCGCCGCGGCCCGGACCACGCCTGCGGTCCCGGGGCGGGCATCAAGCGGGCCGCCGTGGCCTTGTTGACGGCATCGATGCGCGAGACGGCGCCCAGTTTGGTGTAGACGTTCGTCAGGTGACGCTTCACCGTGCCCTCCGCGATCCGCAGCCGGGCGGCGATCTGCGCGTTGCTCAGCGCCAGCGCGGCCAGCTCCAGCACCTGCAGCTCGCGCCGGCTCAGCGGGTTGTCGGCCGGTACGGCCAGCCGCGTCGCGTTGTGGTGCGACACCACCAGCACGCTGTTCGCCTCCTGGCACACGGTATGGATCACGCCGACCAGCTCCTGGCGGCTGGCGGACCGGACCAGCACGGCGTGCGCGCCGGCCGCGAGCACCTCCTGGAGCAGGCGCAGGTCGTCGTCCATCGCCAGCACGACGATGCGGGTGTCCGGCGAGATCCGCCGGATGTGCCGCACGGTGGCGCACACGGGGTGGTCCGGCATCTTCACGTCGAGCAGGACCACCCGCGGCTGCCGGACGGCCACCGACTGGACCGCGGTCACGCTGTTGCCCGCCTGACCGACCACGCGCAGGTCCGGCTCGGCCGCGATGAACTCCACGAGCCCCTCCCGCAGCAGGGCATGGTCACCGGCGACCAGGACGTCGATCGCCGCACCGGCCGCGGGCGGGGTGGGGCGTGACGACCGCTGCCGGGGGGATCGCCGGACGCCGCCCCGGTTGCGGGCCGGTCCCGGCGAGACGAACGGGGCGTGCCCGTTCCTGTCGAGCTTGTGCATGACACCTCGCACATTCCGGTGTGGCAGCCGTCGCCGAGGGACGGCCGGGCCACCTCCCGCTGAACGACCGCGCCGCGATTCGGCACATGCCTGACACGTCGATTCTGCCGACATGCGCACGCGATTGTCCACGCATCCAGGGCTGGTTGACGTCTTTTCACATACGGCCTCGGACCGTTCAAATTCGCCGCCCGGCGGGCCTACCCCGAAAGGTGTAGTCACGGGCACTCCCTTGGTGCACGTACCCGCGCGAACACCCTGCTCGATGCCGCGCGCGGGTTCGGCGACCGCGCGGCCGGCGACCTCCCGGTGTTGACTGCGGAATGGTCTCCGTACCGCTCGTCGAGTCGCAGGAGGACTTTCGTGATCAGTTTCGCCGAGCCGCCCGTCGGGCAGCTGATCAGGCGGCACCGGCTGCGCCGCGCCATGACCCAGGCGGCCCTCGCGGAGGCGCTGGCCTCGGTCTCCGGCAACGGATCCGTCACCCGTGACCAGGTCAGCCGCTGGGAGGGCGGCGGCCGGGTGCCGGGGCCGTACTGGCGCGGCTGGCTGAGCGTGGTGCTCGGCCTGCCCCGTACCGAGCTGGATCGGGCGGCGGCCCGGACCCGGGCGGAACGCTTGCTCTCCACCGCCGCACGGGAGGCGTAAAAGCCGATTCTCCATTGACGTTCTTCAATAGCTGTGTGGCCAGAAAACGGACTCTTTCTCACCGCCTCTCCCAGGACCAGGATCGGATTCCGGAAAGACCGGACCCCGCGCCACCGGCGGGCCCACCGGAACCGTTCACGATCGCAAGGAGGACCCCGTGTCTCACACCACCCGGCGTATCGCCGCTCTCGGCTCGGCCACCCTGGCGGCGGGCGCCGCCGCCGCGCTGTCCATGTCACCCGCCAACGCCGCGCCGCTCGTGCCGCCCGCGCCCGCGTCCACCATGGTGATCAGCCAGGTCTCCACCCAGGGCCCCGGCGGCGTGACGGACGAGTTCGTCGAGATCCACAACCTCGGCGAGGAGTCGATGGACATCTCGAACTTCAGCGTCTGGTCCTGCACCAACGCCGGGCAGCAGGTCCTGCTCGCCACGGTGCCGCAGGGCACGGTGCTGAGCGGCTCCGAGGACCAGCAAGAGATCGGCCAGTTCTACCTGCTCGCCGCCCAGGGCTACGAGCGGATCACGCCGCCGGACCAGACCTACAACGGCAACATCGCGCGGACCGGCGGCGTGCTGCTGCGCGGCGCCCCGCGTACCGGCAGCCCCACGGGCGCCCGGATCGATTCGGTCGGCTTCTCGTCCGCCAACCCGTGCACCGAGACGGCCGCCGCCCCGGCCCAGAGCATCGACTTCACCGACCAGGCCGCGCTGCGCGTGAACGACCGCGACACCAACAACAACGCGTTCGACTTCCGCAGGGTCGCGCCGGCCATGCCGCGCAACAGCAGCTCGTCCTGATCCACGGTTGACCCGCTCGACGGGTACGGCCCGGTGGAAGCTCCCACCGGGCCGTACCGCGATCACGTCACCGGGTGGCGTCCGCCAGGCCGTACGCGCCCCGCACCGTCTGCTGGAGACGGTTGCCCGCGCCGTCCCATGCCTCCGCCTTCAGCCACATCCCGTCCGGTCCGGCGGTGGCGGGATTGCGTACGGTGATCCCGTAGCGTCCCGCCGCCACCTGCCGCACCGTTGCGGGACGCCAGGTCTTCCCGTCGTCCGCGGAGGACCACAGCCACAGACCGGCCAGGGCGCTGCCGTTCTCCGCCTGCTGCGGTTCGCGGGCCAGCACCTCGAAGGACAGGTCCCGCCCCGCCGGCGCCCGGTTGGCCGGATCCAGGCCCAGCCGGTAGGTCAGCTGAATCAGCGGCTGCGAGGCACATCCGCCGGCAACGGCGCCGGGGCAGGACAGGGCCGGCGACTGCGGCGGCGCCGAACGGAACGACCACTGCGACGTCGTGTGCTGCACCGGGCGCACCCCGGGTCCGGCCGGCGTGGGACCGTCGACCTCGAGGCGGTAGGTCGCCGGCTCCGCCGGCAGCCGGTAGGTCGGCATCGGCAGGCCGTTGGTCTGCTCCTGCGCCGGCACCTCGGTGTCGTCCCGGAAGAGCCGGACGGTGCTGCGGTAGTCCGGCCAGGACTGGATGGCATGCGTGTCGGACGAGTCCCGCAGATGCCACGCCGGGTAGAACACGGCACCGTCGGGACCGCCCCGGCAGAGGCCGCAGCCGTCGGTCGCGCCCTCCGGCTCGCCCTCCAGCACCGGACCCTCGTACCAGCGCTCCTCCGGCAGCGACCGGACCCCGGTGCCGAAGACGTCGCGGCTGATCAGGGACGTGGTCAGTGCCGGCGAGTTCGCCGGCTGCTCGTTCTGGGTGGTCCAGCGGATCCAGGTCACGCCCGGGTTCGCCGGTCCCACATATTCGGTACGGACGGCCGGCGCCGCGAACTGGACGCGTTCCCGGACGGCGCTGACGCTGCGGGGTCCGAAGGCGTACCAGTTCTTCTCGTACGTCATCGGGGTGCCGGCGTGGTAGCGGGTCGGGATCGTCACCAGCGCCGCGGGGGTGGCGGTGTCGCTGCGCCCCGACGGGACGCCGGCGGCGGGATAGAAGAGGTTGTAGTTGCTGTCCGCCGAGTCGTCGCCGGTCAGGGTGACCCGCACGGCCTGACCCGTCAGCCACGACCGCAGGGCGGCGCCCTCCTGCTGGCCGAGGAACAGCTGCGGCACCGGCGTCGCGGCGGGCCGGGCCAGCGGCACGGCGCCGGCGTGGTCGACGTAGAGCAGCACACCGGCGGCACCCGCGTCGGCAACCGCCCGGGTGGCCGCGGTCGCCGCCTGCGCCGCCGCGGTGACCGGATCGGCGCCGTCGTCGGAGACGGCGACCAGGGCGAGCCGGTCGTGCAGGTCCAGCCCGGCCAGGTCCGCCGGCTTCGCGCGTCCGGCCCAGACCAGGTCGGCCTGGCGGGTCCCGGTCCAGCGGGCGGGCGTGCGGTAGACGTCGTACCGCGGGTGCAGGTCCACGGCGGCGGAGCCGGTCTCGGCGCGTACCTTCAGGCCGGCGGTGGCCAGGGTGCGCTTGTCGTACGTGTCGAGCGAGCCGTGCCGCGCCGCCGGCTGCGGGGTGACGAAGAACTGCAGATCGGGATCGGTACGGACGGCGGCCAGCAGGCTCATCTGCGCCCCGGTGGTCGTCCGCACCACCTCGAGCGCGCGGGCCAGCTCGTCCGTCGGCTCACCGGTGGTCACGGTGTGCCGCTGCCCCTTGCGGGCGTCGAGCGTGATCTCCGTGTCGCCGTTGACGGTGATCTCGGGCGACACCATGACATCGGTACGCCGGCCGGTCAGCTCGGCCGAGGACAGCGAGGCCATCGCGGTGTACACGCCGCCACGGCGCACCGGCACCACCGCGGAACCCTCCTCGACGGGTACGACGATCGTCGGGGCGGCGAAGGGATCGTTCGACGTGGACGGGTCGAGGTCGGCGTCCACCAGGTACGCCGTGCCGTAGGGCGCCGGCTTGCCGTGGTGGTCGGTCAGCCGCACGGTCACCTGCGCGGTTTCCGGGCGGACATAGACGCTGACCGCCGTACGCAGCGAGACCTGGGCGCCGGTGGCCGTGACGGCCCCGCCGTACGCCCCTGCTGCCGCGGCCGGACCGATGGTGAGCGTGACGGTGGCCCGGCCACCCGCGGGCACGGCGAGCTCGCTGGCCGAGAGCCGGCCGAGGTTCGGTGCGGGGGCGCCGTTCCAGCCGGTGAAGGCCACTTCGAGGTGCAGGTTCAGCGGCTCGGTGCCGTCGTTGACGTAACTGACCGGGTATTCCGTGTCGTCGGTGCCGGGGGTGCCGCCGTCGGCCTGCAGGGAACCGGTGCCGGCGATGTCCTGCCGGACCGCGCGGGCCACGTCGACCCGTCCGGAGCCGACGGCCGACCAGCTGCCGCCGATCGGGGCGGCACTGTTGATCAGCGCGTCCTTCAGCCGGTCACCGCGCCACGCCGGACGGCGCTGGGCCAGGATCGCGGCGGCACCGGCGACGTGCGGGGTGGCCATCGAGGTGCCGGAGAGCGCGGTGTACGAGTCGTCGACCGGGTCGCCGAGCTCGGTGCCGGCCGCGCGGGCGGCGACGATGCCGACGCCCGGTGCCACGATCTCCGGCTTGATGAGGCCGTCGCCCAGGCGCGGTCCCCTGCTGGAGAAGGACGCCAGGTGGTCGTCGCCGTCCACGGCGCCGACCGTCAGTGCGGAGCGGGCGGCGCCGGGTGTGTTGACGCTGACCGGCGCGCCGTCGTTGCCGGCGGCCACGACGAACAGGGCGCCCGTCTGCCGGCTCAGCTCGTCGACCGCCGCGCTCAGCGGGTCGGTGCCGTCGGTGGGTTCGCCGCCGAGGCTCATGTTGACCACGCGGGCGCCGCCGTCGGCCGCCCACTGCATGCCGTCGATCACCATCGAGTCCAGCCCGGCCCCGTCGTCGTCGAGCACCCGGCCGATCATCAGGTCGGCACCCGGGGCCACCCCGCGGTACCGGCCGCCGGACGCCGCGCCGCTGCCGGCGATGATCGAGGCGACATGCGTGCCGTGCCCGTGACCGTCCTGAGTGGTGCCGTTGCCGGTGAAGTCGGCGGACGCGGTGATCCGGCCCTGCAGGTCGGGGTGGCCGGCGTCGACGCCGGTGTCGAGGATGGCGACCTTCACGCCGGTGCCGTCGTATCCGGCCTGCCACGCCTCCGGCGCCCCGATCTGCGGCACGCTGTGGTCCAGGGTGGCGGTCACCCGGGCGTCGAGCCAGACCTTGCCGAGGCCGCCGCGCAGGCCCGCTCGGCCGGTGCCGCCGGGCCGGATCGCCTTCCAGAAGCCCGAGCCCTTGCGCTCCACGCGCAACGCCGAGCCGCGCAGCGCCGGCAGCTCACGGGTACGGCGGCTGCCCGGCAGAGCACCGAGATCCCGGGTCCGCGGATGGCTGACGATGACCGGCAGCGTGGCGGAGCGGCTGTCGTCCAGGCCCTGCCGGCTGAGCCCCCGCACGTTGAAGAGCTCGCGGTCCAGCACGCCGGCGGTCAGCAGCGGATCGGCGTCCGAGGGGACGACGTAGAGGGCCGGGCCGCCGGCCGCCGCACGCTGCGAGGTGGTGGCGAAGGTGACACCGTCGCGGTCCGGCGTTCCGGGCTGGACGGTGACCTGTGCCCGGCCGTCCGGAAGCTCGCGGTAGCGGACCTGGTCGCCGGTGAGGAGGGTGACGGTGTGCGTCCCGTCGGCGGCCGCGTGCGTCGATGCCGCGTGGCCGGGCGCCGCCGGCCGGGCCTGGGCGCTGGTGGGCGGGAGGGCGGCGCCGGCGCAGAGGACCGCGGCGGCGACCGCGATCCAGCGCCGGGCAGAGCCGGAACGGTGACTGGAGCTCATGGGACCGTCCTTTCGTCCGGATGGCGAAAGCAGCAGCACCGCGCCATCGGGTGCACGGCGCGGTGCTGATGGGCCGCTAGGGCGGTGGATATGAACCAGCCGCTAACAACTTATGAAAAGGATGAGGTCCGGTGAGACATGGCGGAACGGTTCCGCCCTGGCGCGAACTCGCCGCTGACGGCACACCGCCAGCCCGGCGGCGGGTTTGACGGCCACGATGAGTCAGGTGTTCTCCGTCGCCGGGCTGGGACCCGAGGACGAGGCGGTCTACGAGGCGCTCGTGGACGGCCCCGCTACCGTGCCCGAGCTCGCCCGCAGCACCCGCCTGCCGGAGGAGGTGGTCCGCGTCGCCCTGGACCACCTCGAGGAGGCGGGCCTGGCCGGCCGGGGCGCGGGCCATCCGGAGCAGCACACCGCGGCGGCACCGGACGTGGCTCTCGAGGCGCTCCTGCTGCGCCAGGAGGCCCGGCTGCAACAGGCCCGCCTGCACGCGCACCAGCTGGCCGCCCGGCACCGCCGCGCCCACGCCGGTGACGACCCCGCGTCACTGGTCGAGGTGGTCACCGGGCGGATGGCCGTACTGGAACGGTTCGAGCAGGTGCAACGCGCCGCGCGTCACGAGATCCGGGCGATCGACAAGCCGCCCTACGCCGTACCGTCGGGCAACCGCAACCCGGTCGAGCACGAGATGCTGGCCAGGGGGATCCGGTACCGGGTGATCTACGACCCGCAGGGGCTGACGGACTTCCACGACCTGCGGGCGGACCTGGAACAGACCGCCGCCCGCGGCGAGGTGGGACGGGTGCTGGCCGCCGCGCCGACCAAGCTCATCCTCGCCGACGACCGGGTGGGCATGATGCCCCTGCAGGCGGCGCCGTCCTCCATCGAGAGCATCATCGTCGTCCATCCGTCGGCGCTGCTGGAGGCGCTCAGCGCGCTGTTCGAGTCGCTCTGGGCACGCGCCCTGCCCCTGGGGCTGGTCGCGGCCGGAGAGGCCACCGTGGACGCCGGACCCACCCGCGACGAACGGCGTCTGCTGGCGCTGCTGACCACCGGCATGCCGGACGTGGTGATCGCGCGGCAGCTGGGGCTGAGCTACCGCACCTTCCAGCGTCGCCTGCGGGAGCTGCTCGTCCGGCTCGACGCGGAGACCCGCTTCCAGGCCGGTGTCCGCGCCGCCCACCTCGGCTGGATCCCGTACGACGGCCCCTGACGGCGTACCCGGTCAGGGCCGGTGCCCGTGCTCCGCGTGCCCGGTGACCGTCGCCGGCAGGTAGAGGCCGCGGTCGGCGGCGCGCATCACGGCGGCGGCGGTGGTGCGGGCGCCCAGCTTGCCCTTCGCCTCCTCCAGGGTGGCGTACACGCTGAGCACGCTGACCCGCAGGCGGGCGGCGATCTGGGCGGTGGGCCAGCCGGCGATCAGCAGCCCGAGAACGGTCAGCTCCCGATGGCCGAGGTGCAGCAGGTCGTCCGGTGGGCGGAGCACCACGAGAGCGCTGACGTGGTGCGGCGGCTGGTCGGGGCACGCCAGCATCGTCGTGCGCCAGTAGCGGCCGGGGTCCTTCTCCGAGCGGGGAATGAGGAACGTGGCCTGGCTGTCGCCGTCCGCGTAGCAGGCAGCGGCCTCGGCCAGCACCGCGGAGCCGCGCGTCAGCAGTCGGTGCCCGGGCATGCCGGGCAGGGTCTCGACGGTGTCGTCCTGGGTCAGCACCACGCCGGCGACCGCGTCGGTGACCAGCCCGGTCAGCGCGCAGACCGACCGCATGGGGTCCAGGGCGTGCGCGAGCAGGGGCGCCAGCCCGGCGAGCAGGTCACGGGTGTCGTCGCCGATCGGGGTGGGACGGTACGTGTGCGCGGCCAGCACACCGAGGTACCGGCCGTCGAAGGTGTGCAGCGGGATGCCGACCCCCTCGCAGAATCCCGCGGGGGC
Source organism: Actinoplanes sp. NPDC049681 (assembly GCF_044465265.1). Classification (NCBI taxonomy): domain Bacteria; kingdom Bacillati; phylum Actinomycetota; class Actinomycetes; order Micromonosporales; family Micromonosporaceae; genus Actinoplanes; species Actinoplanes sp. NPDC049681. The sequence continues at coordinate 78,330 of NZ_JBITLP010000008.1, read as the reverse complement.
CATGTACCGGCCCCAGGCGGACATCTCCAAGCTGGGCGCCGGAATATCCATGACCCGCAGCGGGGTCCGGTCGCGGGTCAGCCCCAGCCGCTCGGCGTTGGCCAGGAACTGGGGGGTGGCCAGGTGCTCCTCGAGCGCCTCCGGATAGCCGTACACGTACAGCGGGGGCTGCCGGCTGCGGTCCGGGCGCAGGAGCGTGACGCAGGCGGCGTCGATGATCATCACGGGACGCAGGGACTCGACCAGCGCCTCCGCGCGCGCCGCGAGGCTCGCGGCACCGGAGGCGATGGCGGAGATCTCGGCCTTCAGCGCCGCCGGGTCAGGCATGCGAACCCCCGGCGACGCCGGGACCCGGGATGCGGATGTGCCGCTCCGCATCCCGGCCCGCGACCGGTTCTGCCGGGCCGTGGCTCACCGGGTGGAAACCAGGCCGAGCGGGAACACCCAATGCATGGCGCGCTCCTTTGTACCGGTTCCACCCCGAGTATGCCGAGTCGCCGGAGACCCGCAACAGAGCAGGGCGCAGATCGATGATGAACTTCCGTTTGCAACATTTACCGTTTCCGGGGAAAGGGCGACAACCGTCAACTCTTCCACGCGGCGATCAGCATCGACGGAATCCACAGGGCGGCATACGCCCCGATCAGCACGCGGGCCGTCACCGATCCCGGCTCCGCCTGACAGGCGGCCGCATAGGCGCCCGTGAGGCACAGCAGGGTCGTCATGCTGACCACCCGGATACGCCGCGCGCCGCCGACGCGTACGTGGCCTCGCCGCCGGTTGGTCTTCGGCGTGACGAACCAGGTGTGCGCCCGGCGGCGGAAGCCCTTGACGTTCGCGACGGCGTACGTGTGCACCACGGACAGGGCGATCCAGCAGGCGGCGGGAATGTAGAGCAGATCGGCCCAGGTCCGCTTCCGCACCGCCGCGACGATCAGTGGCAGCACGCTGCCGAACAGCGTGAGCACCATCATCGGTGCCATGACCGAATCGGCCCAGCCGCGCGCGCCGCCGAACGCGGTGCACAGCGCCACCACGACGCACCACAGGGCGGACACCTCGATGCCGAGCGCGGCCGTGTAGTACGCGTTCTGGCGCAGCAGGCTCAGCTTGGTCCGCAGGTCGAGATCCGACCGCAGCACGGGGATCAGGTACTCCGCGAAGGTGCGCGCCGAGCCGATCGCCCAGCGCTCCTGCTGGCGGCGGAACGCCCGGTAGTTCGGGGGGACCTCGCCGACGTTGGCGACGCTCTCGAGGTACACGCCCCGGTATCCGGCCAGGTAGAACCGGTTGGACAGGTCGATGTCCTCGGTGAGGTGACCGGCTCGGAACCCGCCGACGGCGTACAGCGAGGGCAGGTCGAACAGGGCGCAGCAGCCGGAGAACAGGACCATGTGGCCGAGCCGCTGCCGGCCGGCGAGATCGACGACGTAGCAGGCCTCCTCGTTGATGGCGAGGCAGCGCTGGAAGTGGTCGGCGGGGCCGTGGTGGTAGAGGCGTTTCGTCTGCACGTACGCGACCCGGTCGTCCGCCTCGATCACCTCGAGGCAGCGCTCGATCGCGTCGGCCTGCGGGCGCCAGTCCGCGTCCAGCAGGTACATGTAGTCGAAACCGCGGTGCCGCAGATATCCCTCGAGCGCCTTCAGATTGCCGGCCTTGAAGCCCACGTTGTCCGCGCGGTGGAACACCACGAACCCCTCGGACTCCCAGATCTCGACGCCGTCGCCCCAGGCCACCGGCAGGCAGCCGCGCTCGGCCGCCAGCTTGCGCAGCAGGTCGATGGTCTCCGGATCCTTGGAGTCGTCGCCCACGATGATCGTCTTGCCGGGATACGAGAGGCGTTCGCAGGCGGCCACGGTGTCGGCGAGCACCTCGCGTTCGTTGAATGACACCACCACGACCGCGACCTTCGCCGCCGGGCGCGGGACGACCGTAGGAATACGCGAAGGGAACAAGGCGGCGGCAGAATAGGCGTAGTTGTACGCCGCGAAGCAGCCGAAATACAGCAGGAGCAGGACGGACACGGCGTGCAGGACAGCGGTGAGAACCATGAGGAATCCGGTTTGCCGATCGGGAGGGAATTTTCGCGTGTCGATGCTACGGCCGGTATCCCGAATATCCGCCGACGGCGAAAAAGTGTGACGAGCGTCCATCGGTAATACGCCCGCAATATCGTTCTGATATTTCCGGCCCGGTAACGGCTCAACTCCGCGGCCTTGCGGCCGACCAGACAGGTGTGCCGCGATTCAATCCGTTCCGCATGTTCCCGAGCATCCGGGCGCTGATGATCTTCCTGGCGATCTCGCTGAGCGCCAACGCCTCGTTCTTCCTGACGGTCGGGGCGGCCCTGCTCTACGAGGGGCCCGCGCCGTCGGGTTTCGTGACCCGGATGGCGCTGCTCGGCGTCGGGAACGTCGTCTTCTGCTTCCTGGTCGTCCTCTGGGCGGCCCGGGCCATCACGCTGCCGTTCGAGCAGATCCGCTCGTTCCTGGGCCGGCTGGTCGCCGGGGACCTGCGCGGCCGGATCGACGTGGGCGGCCGCGACGAGGTGGCCCAGACCGCCCACTCGCTGAACGAGCTCACGGCGCTGCTCGGCGACGCCGTCGGGGCGCTGCGCACGAACGCCGCCGAGCTCGTGCAGTCGGCCGACCGCCTCGGTACGGTCAGCACCGACCTGGACGGCGACGCCGCCCAGGCCTCGGGCCGCGCCTCGGCGATGGCCGAGTCGGCCGCCCGGGCCACGGCCAGCATCGCCTCGATCGCCGCCGGAGCGGCCCAGGTGGAGGCGAGCATCTCCGAGATCGCGCGCAGCTCCGCCACCGCCGCCGAGGTGGCCGCGCAGGGCGTGCAGACGGCGACCCAGGCCAACGAGACGGTGGCCCGGCTGGGCACGAGCACCACGGCGATCCAGGACGTGGTCCGCGCGATCACCGCGATCGCCCAGCAGACCAACCTCCTCGCGCTCAACGCCACGATCGAGGCGGCCCGGGCCGGCGAGCAGGGCAAGGGCTTCGCCATCGTCGCCGGCGAGGTCAAGGACCTGGCCCTGCAGACCGCCGCGGCCACCGAGGACATCAGCGCCCGGATCTCCGCGATCGGCACCGACAGCGCCGCGGCGGCCCAGGCGATCAGCGAGATCGGCGAGTTCATCGGCCGGGTCAGCGACCTGCAGACCACCATCGCCGGCGCCGTCGAGGAGCAGACCGCCACGTCCCGGGAGATCGGCGCGGGCGTCCGCGGCACCGCCGGGCACTGCGAGGCGATCGTGGCCGACGTCAGCGACGTGTCGCAGGCGGCCGGCAGCACCGCCACGGGTGCCTCCCAGACCCGGCAGATGGCGGGCACGCTGCGGGACACGGCCCGCAACCTGAGCGCCATCGTCGACCGGTTCTCGGTCTCCGACAGCTAGAGGTGCGGCCCGAGCAGGGTCAGATCCGCCGGGGAGAGCCGGTCGCGGGCCGTCTTCGCCTGGTGCCAGTACGGGTACAGCAGCGGCGGCGCACTCGCGGCGTCCAGCCGGGCCCGCTCCTCGTCGCTCAGCTTCAGGCCGGCGGCCGCGAGGTTGTCGGCGAGCTGCTCATCGGTGCGCGCCCCGATCACCAGTGACGTGATCGCCGGCTTGCCGAGCAGGTACGCCAGCGCCACCCGGGCCGCGGAGACGCCCCGCTCCTGACCGATGGAGACGAGCACCTCGACGGTGTCGTAGAGCCGCTCCTGATCGTGCACGGGCGGTTCGTTCCAGTCGGTGAGCTGCCGCGAGCCGGCCGGCGGCTGCTGACCCCGCCGGTACTTGCCGGACAGCAGGCCCCCGGCGAGGGGGCTCCACACCAGCACGCCGAGTCCCTGGTCCACGGCGGCCGGGATGAGCTCGTACTCGGCGTCGCGGGCCTGCAGCGAGTAGTAGATCTGCTGGCTGACGAAGCGCGGCGTGCCCGTGCGGTCGGCGGTGCCGAGGGCCTTCATCAGCTGCCAGCCGGCGTAGTTCGAGGCGCCGACGTACCGGACCTTGCCCTGGCGCACGAGCAGATCCAGGGCCTCCAGCGTCTCCTCCAGCGGGGTCCGGCCGTCCCATTCGTGCACCTGGTAGAGGTCGATGTGATCGGTCCGGAGCCGCCGCAGGCTCGCCTCGCAGCCGGCGACGACGTGGTGCCGGGACAGGCCGGCGTCGTTGGGACCGGGCCCCATCGGCATGCGGACCTTCGTCGCGACGAGGACGTCGTCGCGGCGGCCCTCGAGCACCTCACCGACGATCTCCTCGGACAACCCCTCCGAGTAGACGTCGGCGGTGTCGATGAGGTTGACCCCCGCGTCGAGACACCGGTCCACCTGCCGCCGCGCCTCGGCGACATCGGTGGCACCGACGGCGGCGAAGTTCCCCTTGCCGCCGAAGGTCATGGTGCCCATGGTCAGGACGGAGACTCTCAGGCCGGACCGGCCGAGCTGACGATATTCCATGTCCGTCAACCTATGCCCGCCCCGGCCGCGCCGCGCGGCTCAGCTGACGAGCAGCCCCAGGGCGGCGCCCCCGCTGCCCAGCGCGGCCACCACCTCGTCGGCCGTCAGCCTCGGCGGCGGCACCGCACCCAGCGGCGCCGCCGTGGCGAGCACCGTGGACGCGTGCGCGGCCGGCAGCGGGAAGAGCGGGTAGTGGCTGAGCGCCAGCGGGTCGGTGTGCGGGCGCAACCGTGCGAACGCCGCGACCGAGCGCCACTGGGCCGCGGGCGCGTACGCCTCGGACCGCGAACCGGGAGCCTGCGGCAGCACGGTCACCGTGTCGAAGCCGGCGCTCCCGGCGAGCCACCACTCGGCGGCCTCCACCGACTGGCGGGTCGCGGACTCCAGCCAGTACGGCACCAGTCCGGCCGTCAGCGTCAGCCACGGATCCACCAGCGTGCCGGAGCTCACCAGGCAGTGGTCGCCCCCGCCGCGCTCGGCCGCCAGCCAGCGGCGGTACAGGCCGGCCACGAACGCGCTGAGCGCCGACGGCCGCGCGTACCGGATCCGGAAGGGCGTGGTCGCGCACCGGCGCAGGTCCGCCCCGAAGTCGGGGTCGCCCGCCACCTCGGCGGTCCCCTGCCGCACGTCCTGGTACGGCGAGGCCCACAGCACCTCGTCGAGCGCCGCGAGGGTCCGGCGGAAGGCGGGGTTGTCCGGTGTGTAGTCGTCCGGTTCCCAGCCGCTGACCGGGCTGCCCAGCTGGAAGCTGTGCCCCGGCGCCAGCTCGAGCACCGGCCACGTCCGCACGTCGCGGATCATCAGCGCGGCCGCCCCCGGCTCGAGCCGCGAGCGCAGGAAGCCCCGGTACGCCGCCGGCAGCCGCCGCCACCGCACGTGCAGCGTGACGGTGGCGCCGCAGAGGCTGCCGCGCTGCACCGGGTCGTGCACCTGCCGCACCGAGACGTCCGGGTTGGCCGCGACGATGGAGTCGGCGATGATCGCTCCCCACTCCATCGCGCTCTCCCAGTCCCCCACCGCCCCGCCGGGCCACGGCACGGTGACGGTGAAGCCGTCGGGCAGCCACGGCGCACCCAGCGCGGCCGCGAGGTGGCACGCGGCGCCGTGCGGCGATCCGAGCAGAACCGCCGGGTACGCGTCCGCGGGGTAGTGCGCGGTGATCCAGGAAGCGACCGCGTCGGCGTCGAGCCGCGCGGCCAGGCCCACGGGCAGTGCCCCCTCGGCGGCGTCGTACGCCAGGGCCTCGAGGCGTACCTGCTCGCGCGCCGTCGGCCGCTGCCCCAGGGTCGGCACCCGGCTCAGGCTCCGGCAGTCCTGCCCCGCGACCGCCCGCGCGGTGGCCGCCAGCAGGCCGGCACCCAGGCTGTCGGCGCAGACCACGCGGGTGGCGCCGGGCACGTCCAGGTCCTTGAAGTCCGTCACGGCTGGACGGCTACCCCCGCCGTGCCGGAGTCAACCGTGCCGTTTTCGCCGTAGTCCGGCACTTCGGAAGTCACCCGGCAGGAGGACAGCCGCTGCCAGAAAGAGGCCAGCGTGGCCGCGCCGGCGATGAGGACATCGAGGCCGGTGCGTTCGTCGCTGTCGTGCCAGCGGTCCTCGGGCAGACTCGTACCGAAGAACACCAGGGGTGCGCCGACCTTGCGCACGAGCAGGTCGGCGGGCCCGCCGCCGGCGTTGCCCATCCGCCCGGCGGGCGCGCCGAATCCGTCCTCCATGGCCGCGGCGAGCATGGCCACCGCCGGATGGTCGCGGGGCGTCCGGTACGGCTCCTGCCCGTCCTCCACCGGGACGTCGAGCTTGTACTCGACCCTGTCGCTGATCGTGGCCTCGACCCAGCGCTGCAGCTGCTTGGCGACCTCCGGCATCGACTGGTCCGGCACCGTCCGGATGCTGATGGACGCGGTGGCGACGGCCGGCACGGCGGCGCGCGAGGGCCCCACCGGGTCGCCGGCGACGACGGTCAGCACCTCCACGGTCGGCCGGGCCCACAGCCGTTCCAGCACGGTGAACCCCTTCTCGCCGCCGATGCTGCGGGTGTCGGACCGGGTCAGCCAGTCCTCGTCGCTGTACGGCAGGGCCGCGAGCTCGGCCCGGGTCTGCTCCGAGGGTTCGGTGACGGCGTCGTAGAAGCCGGGCAGCGTGACGCGGCCCTCGTCGTCGTGCAGAGCGGCGATGAGAGCGGCCAGCTCGATCACGGGATTCGGTGCCGGGCCCGACACCGCGCCGCTGTGCACGTCCCGGTGAGGTCCGTAGACCTCGAGCTCGGCCAGCATGGTGCCGCGCATGCTGAGGCAGACGGCCGGGTGGTCGCGCCGCCACAGCAGCGTGTCCGAGAAGACGATCAGATCCGCCTGCGGGCGGTGCTCGTCGAGCAGGCCGGCCAGGTGCGCGGAGCCGGTCTCCTCCTCACCGTCGACCAGGATCTTGACGTTCACCGCCGGCGCGTCCCGGCCGGTGGCGGCCAGATGGGCGCGCAGTCCCCAGAGATGCGCGACGACCTGCCCCTTCGCGTCCGAGGCCCCCCGGCCGTAGACATAGCCGTCCCGCACCACCGGCTCGAACGGCGCCGTCTCCTCCCACTGTTCGTCCTTCGCGGCCCGTACGTCGTGGTGGCTGTAGATCAGGACGGTCGGTGCTCCCGGGGCGGCGCACCATTCGGCGTACACGGCCGGGGCGTCACCGGCCGGCCAGACCTCCACGGTGGGAAACCCGAGGTCACGCAGGGCACCGGCGAGCCAGTGGGCGGACCGGTTGACGTCGGCGGCGCGCTCCGGCACCCCGGCGACCGAGGGCAGTCTCACCCAGTCGCAGAGCTCGCGGGCGATGTGATCGCGGTTGCCGGTGAGGAACGAGTGGATCTCGGTGGACATCGCGCCGGGCTACCCCCACGGAAACCGGACAAACCTTCCGGCAGGGGCGGCGTGTCGTCGCGGATCAGCTGCGCTCGCCGGTGATGTAACCGCTGAGCGCCGAGGTCTGCACCTCCAGCTCGGTGATGCGCTTCTTCACCACGTCGCCGATGCTCACGATGCCGGCCAGCCGCCCCCCGGTCACGACCGGGACGTGCCGGAAGCGGTGCTCGGTCATGAGCCGCTCGACCTCGGCCACGTCGGACTCGGGTTCGACGGTGTGGACCCGCGTCGTCTGGATGGCGGAGACCGGCCGGGTGAGCACGGCGGCACCGTGCTCGGCGAGCCGGCGGACGATGTCACGCTCACTGACGATGCCCTCGACGGTCGTGCCGTCGGCGGACACGACGGCGGCACCGATGCGGTGCTCGGCGAGCGTGGCCAGCAGTTCCTGGACGGTGAGGTCGGGGGTCACGGTCACGACACGGTCGCCCTTGTCGCGCAGTACGTCGCTGATGCGCATCTGTCCTCCCGGGTCCTGCGAAAGTTCCGGCGTCTCCCACCCTAGAACGGGAGAACGCTTTCCCCCGATAGCTCCGGCACTTTGATCCTTCTTCCTCCGCGGGAGATCAACAAGCCTCCGTACGGTGACGGGGCCCCGCCGTGGCGCTAAGTTGCTTCGATGAGCGACTCCCCGAGGAGGCCGGATGAGCCGGGCCGACGGATCCACCACGGTCACGACGCGGTTCGTGTGGGTACCGCACGGGACCACGGCCGGCTGGCTCCTGCTGCACCGGACGGTCGCCGACCACGCCACGGGTGAGACGTCCGACGATTTCTGGCGCTCGGAGGAGATCTCCCCGGAGGCCGCCGCCGCCGGGGCGTTCCAGGACACCGACGACGAATGGCGGCGCATCGTCACCGGTGAGCCCGTACCGTTCCTGCTCTGGCCGTTCTTCCTGGCCGCCGTCACCGACCGCGAGCTGCCGGCGGTCCGCGAGCAGGTCCTGCGCTCGGTGGTGCGCCCCCTCGCCGACATCAGCGCCGAGCTGGTCGCCGCACCCGGCGGACCCGCCGTGATCACCCCTCGCGTCACGCTCGCCGGCGACCCGTTCGGCCCGACGGCGGCCGACCTCGACCTCGGCGAGGACTGGGAATCCGCGGCCCTCGACCCCGACGGCCGCCGCGCCGGGCTCCTCGCCGCGGTGGACAGCCGGATCAGCGCCGCCGACGTGCCGGGCCCGGCCGCGCCCGGTCCCGTGACGGTGAACAGGTTCGTGGCCCGCGCGGGGACGGCGCCGTCCGGCCTCGGCGCGGCGCTCGAGCACCAGGACGTCCGGCAGGCGGTCGCCGACCTACTCGGCGACCCCCGCGACCAGGCCGCACGGGAGACGATCTCCTCGGACCTGCGGGCCCACGGCTTCCCGGTGGCCGCGGAACCGCTGCGCCTGGCGAACCTGCCCCGGCCCGGCTTCCTCGGCCGCCTCGTCATCTTCTGCCACGAGGACACAGGATCGTTCAGGATCGCCACCCTGCCGGCGTGCGCGGATTCCCTCCGGGAACATCCCGGCCTGGCCGCGGCTCTTGCGGCGTACGTCTGCCCCCTCGACCCGGCCACCCGCGGCGACGACCATGCCCGCGAGGCGCTGCGGGCGGCCCTGGAGGAATTGCCGCCGGAGTGGGACGCACCCTGCGAACGCGGGGCCGGGCTGGCACCGCCGGCCTGGGACGAGGTCACGATCGCGGTTCGCGAGGACGGCGTACCGGCAGGGGACGGCCGCCCCCGCACGGTCGAGATCAGCCACGTCGAGCTGGTGGACAGCACCGGGGTGCAGAGCTGGCGGATCGACCTGTCGGCGCCGACGGGCTACCGTACCGACCGGGACTCGTAGCCCTTGGCGGCCACCCGGCTGCGGCGCCGCCCGTACCCGAGGTAGACGACCAGACCGAGCGCCATCCAGACGAGGAAACGCAGCCAGGTCTCCACCGACAGGTTCGTCATGAGATAGAGGCAGGCCAGTGCCGACAGCGCCGGCACCACCGGCGACAGCGGCACCCGGAACGGCCGCTCCAGCTGCGGCATCGTCCGCCGCAGAATCGGTACGGCCGCAGACACGATGACGAACGCGAACAACGTACCGATGCTGACCAGGTTCGCCAGCGAGGAGAGCGGCACGAACCCGGCGAGCAGCGCGATCCCGCCGGTGACGACGAGCGTGGTGCGGTACGGCGTGCCCCAGCGAGGATGGACGGCCCCGGCAGCCGGCGGGAGCAGCCCGTCGCGGGACATCGCGAACCCGATCCGCCCGATGGCGACGATGTCGACCAGGATGACGCTCGTGAGCCCGGCCACGGCGGCGATCGAGACGAGGGCGGAAGCCCACCCGGCACCGACCGCCGAGAACGCGGAGGCGATCGGCGCGCCCGGATCGATCTGCCGGTAGTCGACCATGCCGACCACCACGAAGGACACCAGCACGTACAGCAGGGCGGAGATCGCCAGCGTGCCGAACAGCCCCAGCGGCAGATCGCGCCGCGGCCGCCGGGTCTCCTCACCGAGGTTCGCCACCGCCTCGAACCCGGTGTACGCGAAGAACACCACAGCAGCCGCGGTGAGCACCCCGGCGACACCGAACGCCGAGGGCTCCAACCCGAACACCACCTGCGACAGCGGCCGGGTCAGTCCGGACTCCCCCGCACCGGACGGCTGCGCGGGCGGCACGAACGGCGTCAGATTCGCGGCCCTGACGAAGAAGGCCCCGGCGACGACGACGAACAGGCAGATGGCGACCTTCACGACGACCAGCGCATTGGTGACCCGCGACGACTGCCGGATCCCGAGGGTCGCCACGCCGCCGAGCACCAGGGTGATCAGTACGGCACCCAGGTTCACGGTGCTGCTCTCGCCGAACACCGAGCCCGGCAGGTGCAGCAACTCGGCGAGGTACCCGGACCATCCCCGCGCCACGACCGCCGCACCGAGCGCGAACTCGAGCACGAGATCCCAGCCGATGATCCACGCGATGATCTCACCCATGGTGGCGTACGCGTACGTGTAGGCGCTGCCCGCGGTCGGCACGCTGGAGGCCAGCTCCGCGTAGCAGAGAGCGGCGAGCAGACTCGCGACGCCGGCCAGGACGAAGGAGACGATCACGGCCGGGCCGGCGTGGTCGCGCGCCTCGATGCCGGTGAGGGTGAAGATGCCCGTACCGATGACGATGCCGATCCCGAAACCCATGAGATCGAGCGGCCCCAGCCGACGGCGCAGCCGCTGGCCGCCGCCCTCGTCGTCACCACCCTGGACGATGACGTCCGCTATGGGTTTGGTCCGCATGACCGACACGCTGGTACTCCTTCGGCAGGGGTGGTGCGCCGCGGGGTACCCGCGGGGCGGGCTCCTTAACGCGGGGCGGGCGGGGACCGCGCTCACACCGTTGGCGGTCATCGCCGCCGGGTCGGAGCTGCCTGCCAGCCGGCGGTCCGCGGATGCCTGCGGGGCCGATACCTCGGCCCGGAACAGCCGCGCCAGCCGGCGGTCCGCGGATGCCTGCGGGGCCGATACCTCGGCCCGGAACAGCCGCGCCAGCCGGCGGTCCGCGGATGCCTGCGGGGCCGATACCCG
>NZ_JBITLP010000008.1:0-67308 GCF_044465265.1 Actinoplanes sp. NPDC049681 | reverse complement strand
CCTCGGCGCGGAAGAGCCGCGCCGGCCGGCGGTCCCGAGTCGGCTCAGGCCTGCGGGGGCCGGCGCCCCGACCTGGAGCAGCCGCGCCAGCCGGCGGTTCTGATTCCGCTCACGCCTGGGGGCGCCGGCACCCCTGCCGGGTTACGACGGGGAGGCTGTGATCAGCGGCCGAAGGCGAAACGACGGCGCTTCTTCTGACGCCCGAAATGTCCCTGCAGCGTGTCCGCGCCGCGACGCAGCAGGCGAGTGCCGCGGCTCGGCCCGCGCCGCGCCTCGACGGCGTCGCTCAGCTTGCGGGCGCCCGCGGCGGCGAGCGGGATTGCGACGGCCATCACGACGTAACGGCGAAGGAGTGCGAACAGCATCTGTCTGATCTCCCTGTGAGCTGGGTGGTTGCGCCATTGCATACCCAGCTCGGCTGGACCCCACCCCCTTCTCCCCCATCCGATGCACTCGGGGGGCGTCGTGGGCTGGGCGGACCCTTCCACAACGCACCCGTGCGCGCTGGCGGCGCATTGCGGTGCACTCATCAGCGCTGGGCGGGCACACGGCGCAGTTGCGCACCCGGTCAGCGCTCGAGGCAGGCGGCGGGGTGCAACGCACCGGGTCGGCGCTGCGCGGGCAACAGCAGCCCTACGGCGGCCTTCGCTACGCCGGGCTCACGACATCATCAGCTCCATCCCTCGTCCCAGGCATCGTGTGCGGCGGCGTGGCGGGGTGCCGCGTTCAGCTTCGTCACGGCGTGTCACAGGTAGGTGCGTACCGTGCCCGGCGCGAGATGGACGCTCGCGGCGATGGCCGCCACCGTTGCGCCGGTACGCGCGATGCGCGAGACCTCCAGCTCGCGGTCGGTGAGCGGGCACGGATTCTCGGCCATGGCGCTCGCCGCGATCTGTGGGTCGACAGACCGATGCCGCGGATGAGAGTTCTCGGCCGTGCCGGAGCAGTCGTGGCGGGAGACGAGCCCGTTACGCCATCCGCACCTCGGGCCGGGTGCAGCGAGCAACACCCCGATCGGACCGGTCGCGACTTGGTAAGAATCAGTCTTCATCGTCCGGAGTAGATTCTTGTCCGGAACATCCCCGGAAGTGAGGCGATCTGCGATGGCGTCGTTCAACGACACGGTGATAGAGACGTTCCGCCGCCAGAACGGCGTCATGGGCGGCCATTGGGAGGGCAAAACTCTGGTGCTGCTGCACACGATCGGCCGGCGCTCCGGCCAGGAACACGTGAACCCCCTCGTGGCAGCCCCGGACGGTGACGCCTACGTGGTCTGCGGCAGTCTGGGCGGCGCTCCCGAGGATCCGCAATGGGTGGCCAACCTCGAGGCGATGAACGGGCCGGTGACCATCGAGGTGGGCGCCGACACCGTGCAGGCCGACCACTCGGTGGTCCGGCCCGCAGAGCCGGATTGGGAACGTCTCTACGGCATCTGGCGGGATTACTGGCCCGACGCCGCCGAATACGAGAAGAAGACCGACCGCAAGTTCCCGGTGGCGAGATTGACGGTCCGTTCCTGATGGCACCCGGATCACCGCTCGGCGAGGACGCGGGGGATGCCGCACAATCGACCGGCATGAGAGATCATGACATCGTCGTCTACGGCGCCACGGGTTTCGTCGGTGCGCTCGTTGCCGAGTATCTGGCCGGTCACTCCCCCGACGGCGTCCGCATCGCGCTGGCCGGCCGGTCCGGCGAGCGGCTCGCCTCCCTGCGACAGCGACTCGGTGTCGACTGGCCCGTCATCGTCGCCGATGCGAGCGACGCCGATGCGCTTGCTGCCATGGCGGGCTCCGCTCGCGTGGTGGTCACCACCGTCGGGCCGTATGCGAAGTACGGCCGTGCTCTCGCCCATGCCTGCGCCGCCGCGGGAACCGATTACGCCGACCTGACGGGCGAGGTCCTCTTCGTGCGGCAGAGTATCGACGAGAACCACGAGCTCGCCCGCTCGACCGGTGCCCGGATCGTGCACTCCTGCGGCTTCGACTCCATCCCGTCCGACCTCGGCGTGCACGTCCTGCACCAGCGGGTGGCCGCCGACGGCGCCGGCGAGTTGACCGACACCACGCTCGTCGTCACCAGCCTGCGGGGCGGGTTCAGCGGCGGCACCATCGACTCGATGCGCCATCAGCTCGACGTGGTGCGCAGGGACCGTGACCTGAAACGGATCGCCGCCAGTCCTTACTCGTTGAGCCCGGATCGAGCCGCCGAGCCCGACGTCGGCCGGCAGGAGGACCACGTCTCGCTGCGCGGCGCCGAGGTCGATCCCACCCTCCGGGGCAACCTCGCCCCGTTCGTGATGGCGTCCTACAACACCCGGATCGTGCGGCGGACCAACGCGCTGCGGCAGTACGCGTACGGGCGGAGGTTCCGTTACCGCGAAGTCATGAGTGTCGGCACCTCGCCGCTGTCCCCGCTGATCGCGGCGGGCACGAAGGCCGGCCTGGCGGCGCTCGTCGTCGGGCTCTCGCTGCCGCCGACGCGGTTCGTGCTGGACCGCATCCTGCCCAAGCCCGGCGAGGGGCCGAGCGAGCAAGCCCGCCGTGAGGGCCACTTCACGATCGACCTGTACACCCGGACCACCACCGGTGCGCGCTACACGGCCCGCTTCCGGGCCAAGGGCGATCCCGGGTACGCGGCCACGGCGCTGATGCTCGGGGAGGCGGCCCTGGCCCTCGCGGCCGACCGGGACTCCCTGCCGCCGTCGGAAGGCGGGGTGCTCACACCCGCCACCGCGATGGGCGACGCCCTGGTCGACCGGCTCCGGACCGCGGGCGTGGAGATCACCGCCCGCAACCTGTCGGACCCAGCCGGCAAGAACTGAGGGGAAGGTCGCCCATGTCCGCCGTTCACGAGGGTCCCGCCGGTGGCGAGTATGCGGCTGCGGCTCGGTGTCGAAGCGCGCCGACCGGTGGTCGTGGCGGGCGAGCGGGCCGGATCCAAGGCCACCAAGGTGGAGAAGCCGGGCATTTCATCACGCCGAACGAGGAATTCGCCACACTTCTCGCCCGGCGTACAGCCGCTAGGCTCGGCTGATGTCCCGCATCCTGTCGCAGCGCGACCTCGAGTTCCTGCTCTACGAGTGGCTCGACGTGGAGGCGCTGACCGAACGCCCCCGCTTCGCTGAGCACTCGCGGGAGACCTTCGACGCGTTCCTCGAGGTCTCCGCCCGGATCGCCGAGCGGGAGTTCGCGAACCACAACCGCGAGAACGACCTGCACGAGCCCACCTTCGACGGCGAGCGCGTCACCGTCATCCCCCAGGTCAAGGCTGCTCTGAAGGCGTTCAGCGAGACCGGGCTGCTCGGTGGGGCACTCGACGAGGAGGACGGCGGCCTGCAGTTGCCGCACGTCGTGCTGCGGGCCTGCTTCGCGTGGTTCCAGGCGGCGAACATCGCCACGTCGGCGTACCCGATGCTCACGATGGGCAACGTCAACCTGCTCCTCGCGTACGCGAAGGAGGAGCATGTCAAGGCCTTCGCGCGACCGATGATCGAAGGCCGGTTCACCGGCACGATGTGCCTGTCCGAGCCGCAGGCGGGTTCGTCGCTGGCCGACGTGACCACCCGGGCCGTGCCGGTCGGGGACGGCGTCTACCGGCTGACCGGCAGCAAGATGTGGATCTCCGCCGGTGATCACGAGCTGAGCGAGACGATCGTGCACCTGGTGCTGGCCCGGGTCGCGGGCGCGCCGGCCGGTGTCAAGGGGCTGTCGCTGTTCATCGTCCCGAAGCATCTGCTCGGGCCGGACGGGGCTCCCGCGGAACGCAACGACGTCGTGCTGGCGGGGCTCAATCACAAGATGGGCTTCCGGGGCACCACCAACGCGGTGCTCGCGTTCGGCGACGGCACCTACACGCCGCTGGGAGCGCCCGGGGCGGTCGGCTACCTCGTCGGTGAGGAGGGCAGCGGGCTCGCGTACATGTTCCACATGATGAACGAGGCCCGGATCGGCGTCGGGGCGGGCGCGGTCGCGCTGGGTTACACCGGCTATCTGCACGCCCTGGCGTACGCGAGGGAACGTCAGCAGGGCCGCCCGACCGCGAACCGGGATCCGTCGGCACCGCCGGTGCCGATCATCCGCCACCCCGACGTGCGCCGGATGCTGCTGGCATCCAAGACCTACGTCGAGGGAGGCATGGCGCTCATCCTGTACGCGGCCAAGCTCCTCGACGACGACTCCCCGGACGCCCCGCAGCTCCTGGACGTGCTGACCCCGATCGTCAAGGCGTGGCCGTCGCAGTGGTGCCTCAAGGCCGACGACTACGCGATCCAGGTCCACGGCGGGTACGGCTACACCCGCGAGTACCCGGTCGAGCAGTTCTACCGCGACAACCGCCTCAACCCGATCCACGAGGGCACCGACGGCATTCAGGCGCTGGACCTGCTCGGCCGCAAGGTCACCATGAACGGCGGCGCCGGCCTCGCCCTGCTCCTCCGCACGATCGGCGCGACGATCGCCGCGGCCCCACCGGAGCTCTCGGGCATGGCAAGCGCGCTCGAGGCGGCGTGCGCGCGGCTCGCCGAGGTCACCCGACTGCTGTGGGCCTCCGGCGACCCGGGCAAGGCTTTGGCCAACGCGACCGCCTACCTCGACGCGGCCGGGCACATCGTCATCGCCTGGATGTGGCTGGAACAGGCGGTCGCGGCAGCGGGCAAGCAGGGTGCGTTCTACGACGGCAAGCGGCTGGCGGCGAGGTACTTCTTCGACCACGAGCTGCCGCGCACGGGTCCGTGGCTCGACCTGCTGGCGAGCGGCGACACGCTGCTGGCGGACCTCGACGACGAGCTGCTCTGACGGGAGGGCGGGAAGCGGGCATGCCACTGCCGTGGCGGGGGCCGTTCCGCCGGTCCTGGACCAGCTGACCGCCGTCGCCGCCCAGCGCGAGGGGTTTCAGGCGGCCGCGCCTCGCAGGAGGGCGTCGACCAGCGCTTCGGCGTACCCCTCGATCGGGATTCCGGGGTTCCAGTTGAGCATGTTCTGCGCGATGGTCGGACCGGTGAGCATGAGCAGGGTGAGTTCGATGTCGAGGTCGGCGCGCAGCTCCCCGGTCTCGACGCCGCGCCGGAGAACCTGGCGCATGACCTCGCGGCGGGGCTCGATGACGGCCTGGTAGACCGCGTGCATCTCCGGGCTCTTCACCATCTCCGGCATGAGGCAGGCGGTGACCTTGCCGTACTGCTCCATGCGCTTGTTGCGGGTCTGGGAGACCAGCATGATCAGGTCGTCGCGGACCGATTCGCCCACCGGGACCGGCAGCGGGCCCTTCATGCGGGCCACCGCGTCGACGAGCAGGGCCTCCTTGTTGGGCCAGCGGCGGTAGATCGTCGCCTTGCCCACACCCGCCCGGGCGGCCACCGCCTCGATGGAGAGCGCGTCGGCGCTCTGCCCCTCGCTGAGCAACGCCGTCACGGCGTCGAGGATGGCCTCCGCGGCCCGGGCATCGCGGGGCCGGCCAGGTGCCTTGCGGCCCTGGTCGGCCCCCGAGTCAACGCTGACCGTCGTCATGCGTTCCATTGTTACCGAGCCTTCACTTCCCGGCCACGGCGGCGGTCACGCCTCGACCAGTTCTACGCCCTGCTCCTCGGCGAGGCCCTCCGCGGCCGTCGCCGCGGGCGCCTGCGCGGGCCGCTTGCCCGGCAGCCAGATCACCGCGACCAGCGCCCCGAGGAGCGCGAACACCGTGCTGCCGATGGACGCGTAGTGCATCGCGGAGATGAACGCGTCGTTGGCGCTCTGGATCAGCCCGGGCGCCGCGGGCCCGGCCTGCGCCGCGACACCGTACGCGCCGGAGATGGACTCGCTCGCCACGTCGCGGGCGGCGGCAGGCAGCGCGGCCGTGGGGCCGGCCATGTCGTCGCGGTACGCCGAGGAGAGAACGGCCCCGAGCGCCGCGACGCCGAGCGCGCCGCCGACCTGGCGGATGGTGTTGCTCACGGCCGACCCGACTCCGGCCTTCTCCCGCGGCAGCGCAGCCATGATCGACTCCGTGGCCGGGGGCATGACGTTGGCCATGCCCACGCCCATGACGAAGAACAGGGCGCCGACGACCCAGATCGGCGTCGTGGCGTCGATGACCAGCCAACCGGCCAGGCTCACCGCCACCAGCAGCAGGCCCACGGTGCTGACCGCCTTGGGGCCGAAGCGCTTCACCATGGCGGCGCTGCGGGGCGCGAACACCATCTGGCCGACCGCGAACGGGACGAAGAGCACGCCCGAGGCGAGCGGGCCCTTGTCGCGGACCAGCTGCAGGTAGAAGGCGCTGAAGAACATCGAACCCATGGCCGCGAAGAAGACCAGGCCGATCATGCCGGTCGAGGCGGCGAACTGCCGGTTGGTAAACAACCGTACGTCCAGCGACGGGAACGGGATGCGGCGCTCGTAGCCCACGAAGAGGGCGAGCACCACGACCGCGCCGGCCAGCGCGCCCCAGGAGGCGGGCCGGCCGAAGCCGTTCTCGCCGCCCTCGATGACGCCGTACGTCAGCAGGGTCAGGCCGAGGATCGACAGCAGCACGCCGACCAGGTCGATGCGGCCGGGCCGCGGGTCGCGCGACTCGGGGACCAAGGCGCTGACCAGGACGATCCCGGCGATGACCACGGGTACGTTGATGAGGAAGACCGAGCCCCACCAGAAGTGCTCGAGCAGCACGCCGCCGACGAGGGGGCCGATCGCGACGCCGAGGCCGACCGCGCCGGCCCAGACGCCGATCGCCCGGCCGCGCTCGTGCGGCTCGAACACGTTGGCGATGATCGACAGGGTGGCCGGCATGACGGCGGCGGCGCCAAGCCCCATGAGGGCGCGGGCCCAGATGAGCTGGTCGGCCGACTGGGCGTACGCCGACAGCAGCGAGGCGAGGCCGAAGAGCCCGAGCCCGACGGTGAGGGTGATGCGCCGGCCGAGCCGGTCGGCGAGGATGCCGGCGGTGAAGAGCAGGCCGGCGAAGACGAGGGTGTACGAGTTGATCGCCCACTCGAGCTGACCCTGGCTGGCGCCGAGGCCGGCCTGCGGGTCCGCGATGGTGCGCAGGGCGACGTTGAGGACGGTGTTGTCCAGCACGACCACGAGCAGGCTGATGACGAGCACGCCGAGAATGGCCCAGCGCCGCGGGTGTCCCGTTTGCGGAACGTCCATGTGGTGGTCCCCCGAGATCCGAGAGTTACGATACGGAACTGTTCCGTATCACGCGACCGACAGTAGGCCGCGGCACAGCAATACGGAACGGTCTCGTATCGGATTGTGGTGAGCGCCACTGCCCGGATCACGCGAGGGCCAGGTCCGCCACCTCGTCCGCGCACCCCCACGACATCGTCATGCCCGCTCCCCCGTGGCCGTACGCGTGGACGATCCGCCCTCCGGCGACCTCCTCCGCCTCCACCCGGGGGCCACCGCGCCGCCCGGGGCGGATCCCGATGCGGTCGCCGTGCACCGGCACGCCGGCCAGCTCCGGCACCAGGGCGGTGCAGCGGCGCACGATGGCGGCCCGGGACGCGACGTCCGGCGTCAGGTCCGCGCGGCCCTCCTCGAACGTGCCACCCAGCACGACGTCGTGCCGCCGCGGGTGGACGTACGTGATGCCGGCCGGGTTGTCCTCGTCGCGTACCGAATGGCGCAGACCCGGATTGGGCACGAGCACGATCTGGCCGCGTACCGGAACCATGGCGGGGTCGGCCGCCGCCAGACCGGTCGCCTGGACCACCACCGGGGTCTCGGCCAGCAGGTCCTCCGGCCGGGCCACCCGCCGGCGCACGAACCTGCCGCCGGCGGCCGTGATCCGGCGCTGCAGCCACGGCAGGTAGACGTCCATCTCCGCCAGCGGTGCCACGAACCGCAGCTGCTGCGCGTAGGGCTCGGGGGCGTCCGTCAGCGAGGCGTCGGCGGGCGCCCACCAGGGCGGCGCACCGACAGGCGTCCGCAGCAGCATCCGCGTGTCGCGCAGCAGCACACCCGGCACTCGCGCCCGGGCCTGGGCCAGCAACTCCGTCCGGGTCCGGGTGACCCACCGGTCCACCCGCTCGCCGCCGTCGGTGTGGGTCGGGTACCAGACCGCCGCGGCGACCGCCGAGACGGTGGCGAGCGCGTGCCGGTCGGCCACCACCGTCACCCGGGCACCGCGCTCCTGCAGGCGTACGGCGGCGGTGAGCCCGATGATCCCCCCACCCAGGACAGTCACATTCGTCATGCCGGCATCGTGCGCGGCATGGCGCGGCGACCGCCAATAGCCGTCGCCGCAGCGGCCATAAGAAGCGCCTATGCCACGGCGGCCGCCGTCCGCCTACGCTCGGCGCATGGGTGACGCACGGATGACCGGGGCCGAGCTGGACCGGCTGCGATCGTTCCGGATCCTGGCCGAAGAGCTGCACTTCACCCGCGCCGCGGCGCGGCTGCACCTGACGCAGCCCGCGCTCAGCCAGCAGATCCGCGCGCTCGAGCGGCAGCTCGGCACGGATCTGGTACGCCGGGACGCCCGCGGCTGCACCCTCACCGAGGTCGGCCGCCTGGTCGCCGCCGAGGCCGGGCGGGCGCTGGCCGACGTGGACGCCGCGGCGGCACGGATCCGGGCGGCGGTCCACGGGCGCGACGGGCGGCTGCGGCTCGCGTACACCCGGTCCGCGCGCGGCGGGCGCGTCGACGCGCTCGTGGCCCGCTTCCGGGTGCTGCATCCGCTCGTCGAGGTGGTGCCGGAGACCGCCTGGACAGCGCCCAACGTCGCGGGCCTGCTCTCCGGCCGCTTCGACGCCGCGTTCGTCCGGCCGCCGATCGACGAGCCGTCGCTGGTCTGCCGGCACGTGGACAGCGAGGAGCTGCTGCTGGCCGTACCGGAAAATCACCGGCTCGCCGCGCACCGGCGGATCCAGCGCGCCGACATCCTGGGCGAGCCGGCCGTGATGTGGCCGCGGGAGAACGCCGCAGGCATGTACGACCGCACCATCGCCCAGGTCTGGCCGGACGGTGGATTCCACCTGGTCCGGCACGAGCCCGACGACGAGCAGCTGCTGCGAGCGGTGGCCGAGGGCGCGGCCATCGCGGCCGTGCCGGCGGGACGGGCGCGTGCGCTCAAGGTGCCCGGGGTGCGGCTGCGCCGGTTCGCCGCACCCACACCGACCGTCGACATCGCCCTCGCGTACCCGCGCGACACCACCAACCCGGCGGTGCACCGGCTGGCCGAGCTGGTGCGCTAGGAGTCAGCAGGCGTCGTACCGGTACGTGGCGCTGCCCGGCGCCGTCACCTTCACGTCGCGCCGGACCACCGATGCGCCGGCGCCCACCGCCCGGCACGCCTTCCGGAAACCGCCGTCGGTGTACTCGACGTCGATGACGTGGCCGTACACGCCGGTGTAGGCGGTGCACTCTTCCCAGCGCCCGCAGTCCTCGGCGATCGCGAAGTCGAGGCCGAGATCCCTGCCTCGCGTGCCGAGTTCGGGGGCGTTCTTCTGACCGAGCGCGAGCCCGGCGCGGTGCGCGTACGGGACGAGCAGCTCCAGGTAGGCGATCGAGTCCTCGACGGTGAGCCGGCCGTCCGAGCGGTCGTACGAGTCGATGTTGTCCGGCTCGACCGCCCGGAACCCGTCCCGGGCGCAGCCGTCGATCCAGCCTCCGACGATGCCCGCGATCGCCTCGCGCTTGGCCGGCGTGGAGACGTCCAGCAGGATCTCGTTCCACTCGCCGTCCACGACGTACTCGCCGTCGTCGCCGCGCAGCAGCAGGTCGTCGTGCTCGCGCTGCCACCAGGCGACCTCGCCCGGCTGGGTCTGGTACGCGTTGACGTAACAGATCGTGTACATGCCCGGGGCGACCGGCGCCTCCCGGTCACGGCTGACCACCGTCACGCCGGCGGGCGGGTCGTACGCGGCGCCGATCTGGTAGTCGAACGTCGCGTCGACCGGCGGTGGTGCGATGACGGCGGCGTCCGTGTGCAGGACGAAGAAGGCGGCGAGCGCGGCGAGGACGGCAGGGAAGACCACAACCCCGATTCAACTGTCCGGCCGGACGGCCGGCAAGGAGTCCCGCGGCGGTTGGGGTACACCCGGCCCCCGCCGCCGGGCACGTCCGGGCAGACCGGCGACGGCCGTCACGGCCAGCGCACCCGTCGACGGCCATCAGGCCCCCCACCGGGCGGTCCGCGAACGCCGTGCCGCCCAGGTAGCCGAGCAGCGCCGCCTCCGCCGCCCGCAGCAGCACCGCCACGGCGGTGTAGCGGTGGAAGCGGCCGGACGGGTAGCCCACCACGCCGGCGGCGACCGCGGTGGTCGAGCGGCCGCCAGGGACGTACCGCGCGAAGAGGATCACGACTCCGCCGCGTTGGTGCTGGAGGCGGTGCGCCCAGGCGTGGACCGATCGGGAGCGGCGGCCGCGTGCCAGGCGCGCGACGACCGTACCGGTGTGGCGCCGGCCGATGCCGTACGCGCACCAGTCCCCGGCGTAGGCGCCGGCCGCGGCCGCCGCGATCAGGGTCACGAGGTGCGGCCGCCCGGATCCGGCCGCCAGGCGCCGGCGGCGATGACGGTCGACTCGCCGGGCATGAACGGCAGCAGGCGTCCAGCCCGGACACGACGAGAACGACGACGAGCCCGGGCACGGGCGTACAGCGCGATCACGAAGGGTCGGTCACATCCGCGTACGTGGCGCCGAGCGCGCCGACCGCATCGTCGGCCTCGACCTGCAGCCCGACTCCCCGCTCCCCCGCGCCGAGGCTGATCCGCCGCCCGCGCAGCCGCTCGTCGGCGACGACCGGCCACGGGCGCGCCGACCCGAACGGGGTGATCGTGCCGCGCTCGTAGCCGGTGGCCTCCTTGGCGGTCGCGGCGTCGGGCATGGAGAGCCGGTTGACGCCGAGCAGCGCGCGCAATTTGGGCCAGGAGATCTGCCGGTCCCCGGGCACGAGAACGAAGAGGTAGTCGTCGTCGGCGCGGCGTACCACCAGTGTCTTGGCCAGGTCGCGGACGGCCATTCCCTGGGCCGCGGCGGCCTCGGCGACGCTGCTCACCGGTCCGTGCCGCACGACGGCGTGCGGGATGCCGGCGGCCGCCACCGCGGCGAGTGCGGACATGTGATCAGCTTAGGTGCACCCACGACCCGGGCGAGGGCACACCAGCCGCGCCGACCAGGAAGAGCAGGTACCAGCCCGGCGGCGCGATCCCCGGTGACGACGGCAGGTCGAGGACGAGCTCGCCCGGCCCGGCGACCCGGTGCGGCAGATCGACCAGCCGCTGCTCGCCGTCCATCGAGTGGGTCGTGGCCCCGGGCCGCATGAGGCACGCCGAGGCGACGCCGTCCGGGTCGGGCGTCGCCACCGTCAGCGAGCCGCCGTGGTCCAGCTCCGTCCGCGACGGCACGCAGGCCGGCCGCTCCCCGGCGAACAGGTACGGCGGCCAGTAGACCTCGATGCGCAGCTCCTCGGTACGGCGCGCCGGGTTGGACCCGGCCGTGATCACCCTGCCGTCGGGCATCAGCAGCGCCACGGAATGGTAGAGCCGCGGCACCCGGGAGGCCGCCGCCATGGTCCACCGGCCCGGCCCGCCCGCCGGATCGGGGTGGTAGATCTCGGCCTCCAGGGTGGCGTCGACGCCGCTCTCCTCCATCATCGCGCCGCCGTTGACGAGCACGGTCCGGTCCGGCAGGAGCGTGGCGCACAGGTGCATGCGGCGCATGGCCAGCGGCGCGGCGGCCGTCACGGCGGGGGCGGGCCCGGAGAGGTCCGCGATGGCCGTGGTCGCGGTCGCGCCCGTCTCGTCGTGCATGTCGGACGGCCCGCCGCCGATCAGCATGACGCGCTGGTCCTGCGCCGGGGGCAGGAGCACGCTCGCCGCCTGGTTGCGCCGGCCCGGGTCGGGCAGCACGCCGGCGACGTCCGTGACGGTGCCGGCCGCGAGGTCCCACAGGGCCGGCCGTACGCCGTTGTTGCCGCCGTACTGACCGCCGCTGTAGTAGATGCGGCCGTCGGCGAGGACGAACAGGTGGGCGTACATCGGCCAGTTCGACGGTGAACGCGGCAGCGCGTTCCAGCCGGACCCGTCGGTGTAGATCTCCGGGACGACGTTGAGCCGGCTGGTCTCGTCCAGGCCGGACACCGCGAGGATCCGGCCGTCCGGCAGGGCCGTCAGGGTGGGATACCAGCGACCGCCCGCCATGGCGGGCTGGGCCGTCCACCCTGCACCCGGGTCGAACGTGACCGCCTGGCGCAGGCCGATGAACGGATCGTATTGTTCCGTGCCCCCGGCCGCCAGCAGGCGGCCGTCGGGCAGGAACGCGTGCCCGCAGCAGAACAGGTCGGCGGGGGTCGGCGGGGTGCTCACCAGCGGCTCCGGATAGTGCCACACCGCGGTCGCATACCGCTGCTCCCGGTGCCGGTCGACGTCGTTGCCCGATCCGGAGAAGAACAAGACGTCTCCGGTACGCAGCAACGCGGCGTGCACCGGGTTGACGCGGGAGTCGGTCTCGAGCAGCCGCCAGACACCCGCCTCCGCGGCCATCGCGAGGTCGGTCATCAGGTCCAGGACGCGGTACCAGGCGTCGTTGCGCCCCGGAGGGTTGTCGACGGTCAGCACCACCAGATGGGGCATCCCGCGGGCGCCGAGCGGTACGACCGCCGCCCCGGCATCCTGTCCCTCCCAGAAGCGCCAGTCCGGTACGGCCTCCCACGGGCCCCACCCGTCGGCGGGCCGTCCGCCGGCCAGCCGCCAGCCGACGCTGTAGTAGCCGCCGTTGCGCCCGGGTGGGCTGTCCACGGCCAGCACCACGAGTTCGGGCGTACCGTCGCCGTCGAGGTCGGCGACCGCGATCCCCGCACCCTGGTTGTCCTCGAACCGCCAGTCGGGCACCGCGGCCCACGGACGCCACTGCGGCACGGTGCCGTCGGCCCGCAGCGGGCCGCTGCGGTAGTAGCCCTGGTTCCGGCCGATCGGCGCGTCCACCATGAGCACCACCAGGTCCGGGCGCCCGTCGCCGTCCACATCGGCCACGGTGATGTCGGCGCCGGCATTCGCCCACGGGAACCAGTCGGGTACGGCCTGCCACGGTGACCATCCGCCGACCCGCCCGTCCACGCCGAGATCCCAGCCGATGCGGTACCAGCCGGCGTTGGCGCCGCCCGGGACACCGTCCACCATGAAGATCACCAGGTCCGGACGCCCGTTGCCGCTCACGTCCGCCACGGCGACGCCGGCGCCCTCGTTGACCCAGGTGGTCCAGTCCGGCACCGCCGCCCACGCGGTCCATGCGCCGACGGTGCCGTCGTCGTCGGTGCCGCGCCCGACGCGGAAGAAGGCGGCGTTGCGCTCCGGCAGGTCGTCCACCCGCAGCACCACGAGATCCGGGAAGCCGTTGCCGTCGAGGTCCGCGACCGCGATCCCGCCACCCGCGTTCTGGTCGGCCGTCCAGTCCGGTACGGCACGGAAGTCGGTGTCCATCACCCCATGCTGGCCGCGTCAGACGCGAACGGGAAGCTCCAGGGTCTCGCCCCGGGTGACCGGCCGGATCCCGGTGAGGCCTTCCTCGCGCGCCCGCTTCAGGTACGTGGACAGCGGCATCTTCTGGACCTTGTAGTCGTCGTTGTGGATGGGCACCGTCAGCCCGGGCCGGATCAGGCGGGTGGTCGCGACCCCCTGCCGGTCGTCCATCGTGAGCAGCATCCCGAGCACCCGGGTGCCGCCGAGGTGGATGAGCATCGCGTCGATCTCGCCGCACCGGCGCGGGATCTCGCTGAGGTGCGGGCCGTGGAGCGTGTCGCCGGTGACGTACAGCCGCAGGCGGCACCGGCCGTCGACCTCCAGTTCGGCCACCGAGCCCATCACGTCGGGCAGCAGCTTGTCGACGATCCCCGGGCCGTGCCTACCGGGCACCGCGGTGACCCGCAGGCGCTGCGTACCGCGACGCCACTCGGTGCTGTCCCAGGTGGGCAGGCCCTGGGCGGCGGTGAAGCGGAAACGCCTCAGCCGGCGCTGCGCCTGGACGGTGGTGACGATCGGGATCTCGTTCGGCAGGTCCCGGCGCGCGACGCGGTCGAAGTGGTCGCCGTGCAGGTGCGACAGGAGGACGGCGTCGAGCGCCCCCGCGTCGACCACCTCCAGCGCCGGGTCCACCAGCCGCCGGGTCCACATGCCCTTGCCGAGGTACACGCGGCTGCCCGCCGGCCCGAACGCCGGGTCGGTGAGCAGGGTGAACTCGCCGAGCCGAAGCACGGTGGTCGCGTTGCCGACGAAGGTGACGCTGGCGCTCACGGTCATGGATCGCGCGTACCCGACCGGCGCCGAATCATGCCCGGCGCGAGTTGCGTCGATTCTTGCGTCGTTTATTGTGTCAGGAGGCGGGTAGACACCGTGCGCGTCGGCGAAAGGATGCGTAATGACGACCATGACCACGCGGGTGCCGCGAAACGGCGGCGAGGTGCTGCAGCAGATGGTCGCGGCTACCGCCGGGCCGCGCCGGGCGGCGCTGCGGGACGAGGCCGTGCGGGCCTGGCTCCCCCTCGCGCAGCACCTGGCCCACCGCTACAGCGGCCGCGGCGAACCGGACGACGACCTGCTCCAGACCGCCACGGTGGGGCTCATCAAGGCGATCGACCGGTTCGACCCGGACCGCGGCGTCGAGTTCGCCGGGTTCGCGATCCCCACCATCCTCGGCGAGATCCGCCGGCACTTCCGCGACCGCACCTGGTCGGTCCGGGTGCCGCGGCGGCTGCAGGAGCTGCGGATGGCGATCACCGAGGCGAGCAACGCCCTCGTGCACACGCTGGGCCGCTCACCCACGGTCGCGGACATCGCGGCTCACCTGAACACCACCGAGGAGGAGGTGCTCGAGGGCCTCGAGGGAGCCCGCGCCTACAGCGCGAAGAGCCTGTCGACGCCGGTCACGGAGGACGGCGCCACCTCGCTGGGCGACATGCTCGGCGAGGACGACCACGACATGGAGCTGGCCGAGCTGCGGGTGGCCCTGGGGCCGGCGATGGCCTCGCTCGACGAGCGCGAGCGCACCATCCTGTCGCTGCGCTTCTTCGGCAACATGACGCAGTCGGACATCGCCGACCGGATCGGCGTCTCGCAGATGCACGTGTCCCGGCTCATCGCCCGGGCCCTGAGCAAGCTGCGGGCGGAGCTCACCGCGGGCTGAGCCGGCCGGCTCAGCGCCGTCCGCGCTCGGGTGCGGGGTCGCCGAGGCCCCGTGCCCGGTCCGCGATGTCCCGCGCCGTGTCGGTCATCGAGTCGGCGAGGCGGTGCAGCCGCTGCGCCGACGCGGGGTCGGCCCGGTCGTCGGCGTTGTCGTGCAGGCTCCGCTCGGTCTCCTCCAGCGCCATGGCGTTGAGGTGCATGAGGTCCGACGCGCGTTCCGTACGATCGCCGGGTCGTTCACCACTCATGCCGGTGGATTACCCGGACGATCTTGCGCCAATCCCACCTGCCGGGATCACGGGCGGCGGAAGATGCTGATCGAGTGACCGACCTCGTCGATCGGCTCGCCGCTGGCGCCCAGCAGCGTCGCCAGCCGGCCGGTCGCCTTGGCGATCGAGCTGTCCGAGACCACGAGCAGGCCGTGCACGTCGCCCGCCGGCACCCGTAGCGGATCGCGGGCCTGGATCCCGTACGCCCGCGGCACCCCGGCGCCCTTGTAGACCAGCCACACCGGCTCGCCCGGATACCTCTCGCGCAGCCGGTCGGCGAGGCGCCCCAGGTCCTGCCCCCAGTCGACGTTCGAGTCGTGCAGCCGCAGGTGGGTCCGGGCCGGACCGCCGAAGGCCTCGTTCGAGTACGGCAGGTAGTAGGGGAACGTCCGCAGCGAGCTGACCGCCACGAAGGCCGCGAGCACCGCCGCGCTGAGGTGCGCCCACCGCCATCGGAGCGCCACCACGGCCGCCGCCGCGACGGCCAGGAAGATCGGCATGAAGATCGCGTACCGGGTGCCGAAGTCGCGGGCGCCGGTCATCGCCACCGCCAGCAGCAGCGCCGGCAGCACGAGCACGTACAGGGCCGCGGTGCGCAGCCGGGGCACCGCGAGCATCGCCACGGCCCCGGCGAGCCACAGGACGAGCATCCCGAGAGGCGTCTTCACCAGCAGCGCGGCGGGCAGGTAATACCAGAGCGAGCCCTGGTAGTGGCGGCCGAACAGGAAGCCGCTGAAGGTCGAGTCCTCGAAGCCGAACTGGATGCGCATGCCGTCGCGGTACGACTCCGGCAGCGGCAGCCAGCCGGTGAGCAGGCCGCGTACGCCGTGCACGACGGGCGTGCCGGCCGGCTCGGTCCACCGCAGCCCGGGATCCACCACCAGGTAGCTGAGCCACACGACGAGCACCGCGGCGACGGCCACCGCGGCCACGAGGGCCACCCCGCGCAGCCGTTCCCGCGCCGGCACCCCGCGCCGCCACGAGGACGTCGCGAGCAGGGCCAGCAGGAGCACCACCGGCACCGCGGGCAGGACGCTCATCCGGGTCGCGACGGCAGCACCCAGCGCGAGGCCCGCGAGCGGCAGATACCGCAGCGGCCGGTCGCGCGCCCGCCAGGTGAGCCAGACGGCGGTCAGCAGAAAACCGATCGCGGGCACGTCCAGCGTCGCCAGCGAGCCGTGCGCGATGACGTCGGGCGAGAAGGCGTAGAGCGCCAGCGCGAGCACTCCCCCGGCGGCGCCGGTGAGGTCGCGCGCGAAGGCGAACACGACCAGCCCGAACAGCAGCGTCAGGATGATCATGGGGAGCCGGGCCAGGAGCATCACCTCGTACGGGTCGTTGCCGGACTCGTACAGCACGTGCCGGCCGAGGGCGGTCTGGTCGCCCCGGAACGCGGGATCCAGGCGGGGCGAGGCGAAGGCCAGCCCGATCGCCATGAACTCCTTGCCCAGCGGCGGATGCTCCGGGTTGTACCGGACGCGGTGCTGCTCGAGGTAGGTGACCGCGGTGCCGACGTACACCGGCTCGTCGATGGTCGGGGTCTGCTGCACCGCGGTGGTGACCATGACGGCCGCCATCTGGCCGAGCAGCACCAGCACGAGCAGCGGCACCACCCAGCGGCGGGGTCGATCGGCGGCCGGCGCGCCGGTCGGGCGCTCCTGGAGGTCGGCGGTCACCGCAGAAACCTACCCGGCGGAGCTACGCTCGGCCCATGTGCCGAAACATCCGCCAGCTGCACAACTTCGAGCCCCCGGCAACGCCCGACGAGGTGCACGCGGCCGCCCTGCAGTACGTCCGCAAGGTCGCCGGTGCGACCAAGCCCTCGCAGCGCAACCAGGCCGCGTTCGACAAGGCGGTCGAGGCGGTGGCGGCCGCGACCGGCGCGCTGCTGGAGGAGCTGGTGACCGCCGCGCCGCCGCGCGACCGGGAGATCGAGGCCGCCAAGGCGCGCGAGCGGGCCCGGCAGCGTTACGCCTCCTGACCTCATCCGCGCCGCAGCGTCGCGCCCTGCAGCGTGAGGTACCAGGGCGAGGACGTGAAGTCCGGCCCGGTCTCCTCGCCGATGTACGCGTCGATGTGCTTGCTGCCGCCCAGCCCGGGCGTGAACTCGTCCGTCACCGTCCACCGGGCGGCGCGCAGCGCGGCGCAGACCTTCGCCGCGGGCCGGGAGCCGTCGTCCGCGTGGCCGCAGTCGGCGATGCGGAACTGCGTGCCCCTGGCCAGCACACCCGGGTCGGCGGCGGCGGAGACGAACGGGCGCAGCGCTCGCCCGCCGGTGTCCCGCGGCCGGGTGTCCAGCCAGAAGCCGACGTCGTGGGACCAGTTCAGGTACGCGCCACCGGCCGTACGCCCCGCGCCTTCCTCCCGTACCGCCGCGACGAAGTCGCTCTTGTAAGCGCCCAGATCCTGATCGCCGTGCGCGCAGTCGATCCGCGGGCATCCGGTGACGGTCTCGGCCTCGCCGGAGTGGTACGCCTCCACGGCGGTGTAGTAGACCGTCACCTCCCAGCCGCTCGTGAGCACCGGGACGGTGACGACCGGCAGCCTCACCGGCGGCGCGGACCTCGGGGCCGGCTTGCTCGGTGTGGCACCGGGCGACGGACTGGGCAACGCTGAGGGCGCCACCGAGGGCACCGCCGGCGGTGCGGCCTCGTCGCATCCCGCCAGCAGCACACCGCAGAGCAGGAGGCCGGCCAGTCGCATGTGCCGAGTTTTCCAAGATTCCCGCCGGCTCAGGGCTGATTCAGAACTGGCTTATATAAGTACGGCTTGATAACGTCGTCCCGTGCACGCGTTCGACGTGCTCGGCGATCCCGTTCGCCGCCGCATCCTGGAGCTGCTCGCCGACGGCGAACGGTCCTCCGGCGCGGTGACCGAGGTGATCCGGGCCGAGTTCGGGATCTCCCAGCCCGCCGTCTCCCAGCATCTGCGGGTGCTGCGCGACAACGGCTTCGCGACCGTGCGCCCCGACGGCGCCCGCCGGCTGTACGCGGTGGACGACACCGCCCTGCGCGAGGCCGACGCCTGGCTGGGCCGGTTCCGGCGATTCTGGACGCCGCACTTCGACGCGCTGGCCACCGAGGTGGCCCGTGGCAAGCGGCAGCGGCGCCTCGCCGGCCGCGACGACGATCCGGGAGCGACCCCATGATGCAGGTGAAGCAGCAGATCAGCGACGTCCGGCGGACGCTGGGCGACCGGCGGCTCGAGGCCGGCGAGGCCAAGGTCACCACGATGAGCCAGGTCTACGACACGGACGCCGAGGACCTGTGGGAGGCGGTGACCAGCGCCGAGCGGATCCCGCGCTGGTTCATGCCGATCACCGGCGACCTGCGCGAGGGCGGCCACTACCAGCTCGAGGGCAACGCCGGCGGCACCATCAGCCGGTGCGAGCGCCCGCACGGCTTCGCCGCCACGTGGGAGTACAACGGCGAGGTGAGCTGGATCGAGGTCCGCCTGACCGCGGAGGGCGACGGGCGCACGCGGCTGGAGCTCGAGCACGTCGCGCACGTCGCCGCGGAGTTCTGGGACAAGTTCGGCCCCTCAGCCACCGGCCTGGGCTGGGACCTGGGGATGTTGGGCCTGGCCGGCCACCTCATCGACCCGGGCTCGGCGATCCGCCCGGAGGACGGCCCGGCCTGGATGATGTCGCCGGAGGGCCAGGAGTTCATGCGGCTCAGCGTCGACGCCTGGGCGCGGGTCGCGGTGGCGGCCGGCGAGGACCCGGACCAGGCCCGGGCCGCCGCCGACCGCACCTTCGCCGCGTACACGGGGGCCGCCTGAGCGCTCGCGCGGGGCCAGGGGGTGTTTCGCGGATCATGACGGCCTGTGACGCCATGATCCGCGAAACACCCCTAGGATGACCAGCGTGATAACGGCGGTGCACACCCTCATCTACGCCGACGATCCCGGCGCCGCCCGGGCCTTCTTCCGCGACGTGCTCGGCTTCCCCGCCACGGACACCGGCAGCGGCTGGCTGATCTTCAAGACGGGGCCCAGCGAGCTCGCCGCGCATCCGCGCACGTGGCAGCACGCCGGCACCTCCGGCACCACCGATCAGCGCTTCGACGTCTCGCTCATGTGCGACGACCTCGACGCCACGGTGGCCGAGCTGACCGCCAAGGGCGCCACCTTCGAGGGCGAGGTCGGCGACCAGGGCTGGGGGCTGACCATCCAGCTCAAGGTGCCGGGCGCGGGCAATATCACGCTCTACGAACCGAAATACGACCCGCCCGCCACGTCCTGAGCGCCGGTCACCTGGTCGCGGCTGACGACGTCGCCGCGCCCGCCGGCGCTGCGGCCGTGCCGCCCGTAGCCGCGCCTCCCCCGGCTGTACCACTGGCGCGCCGGTAGGCCAGCAGGCCCAGCACCAGGCCGGCGAGGCCCAGGACGATCCCGACGATGCCCGCCCACGTGCCGTTGCCGTCACCCTTGCTGTCGCCCGCCGTGGCACTCGTCACGGTCGGGCCGGTCGCGGCGGCCGGCGCGCCCGCGGCGGCAGCCGTCAGCTTCAGCACCGGCGCCGGCTTGTCCGGCTCGGTGCCGTCGGTGGTGGGCTCGTCGATCCACCGCACGACGCTGCCGTCGGAGTACGTCTGCAGGGCCTTGAACACCACCTGGTCGACCTTCGGCAGCGGGCCGAGCGAGACGTCGAACTCCTGGAACTGGCCGGGCTTGATCGCCGCGTCACCGGTGGCGGTCCAGGTGATCTTGCTGACCGCCTCGGTGATCGCCGTGCCGTGCGCCTGCAGCGGCTGGGCCAGCTTGGCCTTCTCGGCGTTCATGGTCCACCCGGCCACCGGCTTGAGCGACACGGAGGCGAAGGGCGTGTCCGCCGGCAGGTTCACCTCCACCTTGGTGGTGCTCGCGGCGTCGGACTCGTTCGGCACCCGGAACGTGACCTTCGTGTAGCCGCCCTGGACGGCGGTGTTCGCATTCACGGTCACGTGCGCGGCGGCGGGCACCGCCAGGGCGAGGGTCAGCGCGGCAACGGCGCCGCCGACCACGGCCGAACGCTTCAACAGGGACATTTCAGGCCTTCCGGTTCGATCTGCTCCGGCGGGTGCCGGGCACGGTCATTGGTCGGTGTCCGCGCCGGGATAGTTCCGGCGGATTTCGCGGCTCAGGCCGCGGGCAGGCGTACCTCGGCGTGCAGGCCCGGCGGCGGGGTGGCGCCCCGCAGGGTCACCGTGCCGTGGTGGCGGCGCACGAGCTCCCGGACGATGGCGAGGCCCAGCCCGGATCCGCCGGCGTCGCGGGCCCGGGCGTCGTCCAGCCGGGTGAAGCGGTCGAAGACCCGCTCGCGGTCGGCCGCCGGGATGCCGGGGCCGTCGTCGACGACCGCGATCCGCTGGTACGCGCCGTCAGACGCCACCTCGAGCCGCACCGCCGAGCGGGCGTGGCGTACGGCGTTGTCCAGCAGGTTCGACACCACCCGGCCGAGCGCGTCCCGCTCGCCGTGCACCAGCAGCGGCACGGCCGGGCGCTCGTACGCCACGTCCGGATAGCGGCCCGCGACCTCGGCGAGCAGCCGGCCCAGCTCGACGTCCTCCAGCACCGGGCGGGCCGGGCGGGTCGTCGCGTCGTCCGCGCGGGCCAGCAGCAGCAGGTCGTCGACGAGGCGGCTCAGCCGGTGCACGTCGGTCAGCAGGTCACCGGCGAGCTCCGGCCAGTCGGTGGTGTCCGGCAGCCGCTGCGCCACCTCCAACTCGGTACGCATGTTGGTGAGCGGGCTGCGCAGCTCGTGGGCCGCGTCGGCGACGAACGCCCGCTGCCGCGCCCGCGCGGCGTCGAGGCGGTGCAGCATGTCGTTGAGCGTAGTGGCGAGACGGTGGATCTCGTCGCGGGAATCGGGAACCGGGAGCATCCCGGGCCGCGCCCCGCCGGTGATCTCCTCGGCGCCGGCCCGCAGCGCCTCGACCGGGCGCAGCGCCGCGCCGACCACCCGCCACGCCACCAGCGCGAGCAGGGCGACCAGCGGCGGGAACGTCACCAGCAGCGTGGTACGCAGCAGGTGGACGCTCTGGATCAGATCGTCGGTCGACCGGGCGACCAGCACCGTGACCCGGGCGTCCGCGGGCCCCGCCGCCAGGGCCACCACCCGCACCCGCCCCGCGAAGCCGATCCGGGCGCCGGGGATGAACATTCCCTCGCCGTCGGGCAGGGACTCGCGCTCCCGCTCGTAGAGGATCGGCACCAGGCGGTCGGCGCCGGCCGAGACCGACAGCACCTGGCCGGCGGCGTTGACGACCTGCACCCGTACGGCCGGAGCAGCCGGCAC
The DNA here is from genome assembly GCF_044465265.1 of Actinoplanes sp. NPDC049681. Lineage (NCBI taxonomy): Bacteria > Bacillati > Actinomycetota > Actinomycetes > Micromonosporales > Micromonosporaceae > Actinoplanes > Actinoplanes sp. NPDC049681. The sequence goes on along the minus strand of NZ_JBITLP010000008.1, from coordinate 45,656 downwards.
CGGGTCGGAGAGCGAACCGGTGTCGACCAGCTCGGCCACCGCGCGGGCCGTCTGCAGAGCCTCGGTGTTGGCGGTGCGCAGCAGCGCGAAGTTCATCGTGGCGACGAGCACGACGCCCCCGCCGGCCAGGCCCACGGTCAGCACGACGATCGACACGAGCAGCAGCCGGGCCCGCAGGCTCAACCGGCGCAGCCGCGACACGCTCAGCCCCCGGCGAGCCGGTAGCCCGCGCCCCGGACCGTCTCGAGGCGATCCCGGCCGATCTTGCGGCGCAGGTAGCCGACGTACACCTCGACCGCGTTCGCCGCGGTGTCCAGCGCGGCGTCCCAGACGTGGTCCAGCAGCTCGGTCTTGGAGACCACCTCGCCGGGGCGCCGGATCAGATACTCCAGCAGCGCGAACTCCCGGGCGGTCAGCACCACCTCGGCCCCGCCCACGGTCACCTTGCGCTGCGCGGGGTCGAGCTCCACGTCGCCGTGACGCAGCACGGCCGGGCGCTGGGGGGTGCCGCGGCGCAGCAGGGCACGCAGCCGGGCGAGCAGCACCACGTACGAGAAGGGCTTGGTCAGGTAGTCGTCGGCGCCGCAGTCGAGCCCGTCGGCCTGGTCGTACTCGCCGTCCTTGGCGGAGAGCATGAGCACCGGCAGCCACTTCTGCTCGGCCCGCAGCTGCCGCACGACCCGGTAACCGGACAGGCGGGGCAGCATCACGTCGAGGATCATCGCGTCGTACTCACCGTGCCGCGCCATCTCCAGGCCGTCCGCACCGTCCGCGGCGACGTCCACGGCGAACCCCTCGGCCTGCAGGCCGCGTCGCAGCGCGGTCGCGAGCCGCGCCTCGTCCTCCACCACCAGCAAGCGCACCCGTCCACCTTGGCATGCGGGCGCCGGTGAGCGAATCGGTTCTCAGCAGGGTCACAGCGGCGGACCGCTCAGGCGACGGCGAACAGCTCCCCGACCGCGCTCAGGGCGGTGTAGGCGGTGATCCGGATCGACAGGGCGTTGCCGCACAGGCCGACGATGCCTCCGCTGTTCATCATCGCCCGTGCCATCGACGCCACCGAGCCGGCGTCGGTCTCCTCACCGGTCAGGCCGGTCTCGGTCAGCAACTCCTGCCAGACCGCGGCCGGATCGGCGACGCCCCGGCGCAGGCTCTCACGGGCGTCGGCGAGGGTGGGCCGCCGCAGGCCGTAAACGAGGCGGTCGATCGGCATGTGAGGTCTCCTTAGCGATGCTCCCCGGCGCTGTCACAGGAACTATCGCGACGGACCCTCAGTACGGTCTCAAGGCCGGGTCTGAACCCGGTACGGGCCGGCGCTCAGTGCCGGAAGTCGGCCACGAGCCCGGTCAGGTCGGCGGCCAGCCGGGTCAGCTCGGCCGCCGCCTGCTGGGTCGCCCGGGCGCCGTCGGCGGTGGCCCCGGCGACCTCGGCGACGCCGGAGACCGTACGGGCGACCTCCCCGCTGCTGTGCGCGGCGTCCCCCACCTGCCGGCCCATCTCGCTGGTCGTCGCCGTCTGCTCCTCCACCGCCGAGGCGATCGTGGTGGTGTAGTCGCCGACCAGCCTGATCACCTCGGTGATCTCACCGATCGCCTGGGCCGCCGAGCCGCTGGACGCCTGGATGTTGGCGATCCGGGCGGTGATCTCCTCGGTCGCGCGGGCCGTCTGCTGGGCCAGCTCCTTGACCTCGCCGGCCACCACGGCGAAACCCTTGCCGAGCTCACCGGCCCGGGCCGCCTCGATGGTGGCGTTGAGGGCCAGGAGGTTGGTCTGCTCGGCGATGCTGGTGATCAGCTTGACCACGTCGCCGATCTCGGCGCTGGCCGTGCCGAGCTCGGCGACCTGCCCGTTGGTGCGCTCGGCGACGGTCAGGCCCTGCAGGGTGATCTCGGCGGCCCGCGCGGCGTTCGTGGCGATCTCGCTGATCGAGGCGTTCATCTCCTCGGCCCCGGCGGCGATGGTCTGCACGCCGGCGTTGACCAGCTCGGTGGCGGCGCTGGCGGTGCTCGCCTTCGCCGCGGCCTCCCCGGCGCCCGACTCCAGCTGGGTGCTGACCGCCGACATCTCCTCCGAGGCCGCCGACAACGTCGAGGCGGACCCGCCGATGGTGCTGATGGTCTGGCGCAGCCGGGCCACCGCGGCGTCCAGGGCGGCGCCCATCTGCCCGGTCTCGTCGCGCGAGGTCAGGCCGGTGGAGCGGGTCAGGTCGCCGTCGGCGAGGCTCAGGCAGACCGCCTTCACCCGGTTCAGCGACCGGACGATGCGCCGGGCGACCATCAGGCCGGCGGCGAGGGCCAGCAGCATCCCCACCACCATGAGGACGGTCGAGACCCAGCGGCTCTTCTCGTACGCGGACCTGGCGGACCGGGCCGACTGCGCGGCTTCGTCGGCCTCGGCCTTGCCCAGCTGCTCGAGTTCGCCGTGGATGTCGGTGATGATCGGCTGGATCTTGGTGTCACGCACCATCTGCCACGCCGAGAAGTCGTCGCGGGCCCCGGCCGGCAGCTGCTTCTCCTGCGCGACCTGCACCCAGGCCCGCCAGTTGTTGTCCAGCGCCGTGACGGTGGCCGGATCGCCGGCCGGGCGGCTGGCACGATAGGCGGCGAAGGCGGCGTCAACGGCGCGCAGGTCCCCGGTGAAGGCGTCGGTGTAGTGGGCGGTGGAGGTCTCGTCCTGCGAGATCGCCTGGTTCGCCAGGTCCACCCGGGCCTGCGCCATGGCGGCCTTGAGATCGCCGACCGCGTCGACGCTGGCGACGTTGCTGCGGTAGATCTCCTGGGCGGCGTCGCTGGAGCGGGCCAGCGCCACCAGCCCGACGACCCCGACCGCCAGCGAGACCGCGGTGCCGACCAGGACGGCGGCGAGAATCTTGGCGTTGACGCTCACGTCGGCGAGGGAAAGGCGCACAGGATCCTGTTCGGCACCCGCTGTGCAACCCTGAGTCGCCCTAGGGGACGCTCTCAGCGGCGTCACAGCACACCCGGCGCAGGATGGCTGCAGACAACGGGAGGTGGACATCGTGAGTGTCTTCAGGTCGAGGCCGGCGATGCGCTGGCTGGTTCCGGCGGCCGCGGCGGTCGTCGTCATCGGCGGCGGCGCGGCAGCGGGGACGATCGCAGCGAGCGCGGACCCCACATTGCCGGACCGCAGCGCGGCGCAACTGCTCGTGGACGTGCAGACGGCGAAGATCGACGGGCTCTCCGGGACGATTCAGCAGACCGCGGACCTGGGGCTGCCCGCCCTGCCCGGCATCACGGGCGGTGCCGGTTCCAACGCCGACTTGATCAACCTCGTGGCCGGGAGCAACACGGCGCGGGTCTGGTACGGCGGGGAGGACAAGGTTCGCCTCGCGGTGCAGAGCAAGCTCGGCGAGACGGACGTCATCCGTAACGGCTCCGACGTGTGGCTGTGGCGCAGCAATGACAGCTCGGCCACGCATTTCACGATTCCGGCGGACAAGCAGCACGAGCAGAAGACCCTGCCGCAGGGCGTACCGGCGACGCCGAAGGAGGCCGCGGACGCCGCGCTCGCCGCCGTCGACCCGACCACGGCGGTCACCACGACCGGGGCGGCCAAAGTGGCGGGGCGTGACGCGTACGAGCTGGTCTTGACGCCGCGCGACACGGCTTCCCTCGTCGGCCAGGTGCGCCTGGCGATCGACGCGGAGAAGCACATCCCGCTCGGCGTGGACGTGTACGCCAAGGACGCCACCAAGCCGGCGGTCCGGATCGCGTTCCAGCAGGTCAGCTTCTCCCAGCCGGACCCGGAGCAGTTCGCCTTCAACCCGCCGCCGGGCACGAAGGTGGAGACGCCGAGCGCGGCCGACGTGCAGAAGCAGGCGGAGCGGGCGCAGAAGCAGGCGGAGCACGCCCAGCAGAAGGCGGCGGCCGGCAAGCCGGAGGCCCCCGAGGGCACCCGTGTCGTCGGCAAGGGCTGGACTTCGGTCCTGGTCGCCAAGATGCCGAAGGACCTGGGCGCGAAGGCCGGCGAGGGCAAGCAGCAGCTCGACGCGCTGACCGGCCTCCTGCCGAAGGTCAGCGGCACCTGGGGCAGCGGGCGGCTGCTGCAGAGCGCCCTGTTCAGCGCCCTGCTCACCGACGACGGCCGGATCCTCGTCGGCGCCGTCGCCCCCGAGAAGCTGTACGAGGCAGCGGGTCGGTGACCGACCTCGCGGTCGCCTCGCACGGGCTGACCAAGCGGTTCGGCAGCCAGGTCGCGGTGGACGCCGTCGGCCTGGCTGTCCCGCGCGGGGCGGTGTACGGCTTCCTCGGTCCGAACGGGTCGGGCAAGACGACCACCATTCGGATGCTCCTCGGCCTCATCAGCCCCACCGCCGGCGGGCACGAACTGCTCGGCGAGGCCATGCCGGACCGCGCCGGAGACGTCCTGCCCCGGGTGGGGGCACTGGTCGAAGGGCCGGGCTTCCACCCGTACCTGTCGGGGCGGGACAACCTGCGGCGGCTCGACGCGGCGGACCGCACGGCCCCGCGGCGCACCGCGGAGGCCCGGATCGGGGCGGCGCTGGACCGGGTGGGCCTGTCCGCCGCGGCGGGCAAGCGGTACCGGACCTTCTCGCTCGGCATGAAGCAACGCCTGGCGATCGCGGCCGCTCTGCTCGTGCCCCGGGAGCTGCTCGTGCTGGACGAGCCCACCAACGGCCTCGACCCGCAGGGCACCCGCGAGGTGCGCGCGCTGGTCGGCACGCTCGCCGCCGAGGGGGCGACGGTGTTGCTGAGCACGCACCTGCTGACCGAGGTGGAGCAGATCTGCACCCACGTGGGCGTCATGCACCGGGGCAGGCTGGTGGCCCAGGAACCGCTCGCGCAGCTGCGGTCGGACGCGGCGCCGCGGGCCCGGGTGCTCACCGACCAGCCGGTGGAGGCGGCGCGGGTGCTGCGGACGCTCGGCCTGACCGAGATCGCGGAGACCGCGGCGGAGGCGTCCGGGCGGCTCGGCGCGGCGGCCCCGGAGAAGGTCGTGGCCGCGCTGGTGCACGACGGCGTGGCGGTCCGCGGCTTCGCCGTCGAGGCGCCCAGCCTCGAGGACGTGTTCGTGCAGCTCACCGGGCGGGGTTTCGATGTCTCAGGCTGAGGTGCGGGTGTCGCCGCGGTTCCTGGTGTCGGAGCTTCGGCTCATCGCGGTGCGCCGGCGCAACCAGGTGGGGCTGGCGGCGCTGGCGGCCGTACCGGTCGTGCTGGCCGTGGCGATGAAGGTGGCCACGCCGGACGGGCGCGACGGCGGCCGGGGGCCGGACTTCTTCGCCCAGATCCTGGGCAACGGCTTCTTCGTGGCGCTGGCGGCCCTCGGCGTGGAGCTGGGCCTGTTCCTGCCGATCGCGATCGCCATGCTGGCCGGCGACGCCGTCGCGGGCGAGGCCGCCCAGGGCACGCTGCGCTACCTGCTGACCGTCCCGGTCGGGCGGACCCGGCTGCTCGCGATCAAGTACGCCGGCATCGTCCTGGGCGCCTTCGTCGCGCCGCTGGTGGTGGCGGTCTCCGGCCTGATCGCCGGCCTGCTCCTGTTCGGCGGCGGCGACGTGACGACGCTGTCGGGCACCAGCATCGGCCTCGGGACGGCGTTGCTCCGGCTGCTCGCCGTGTGCCTGTACCTCGGCGTCTGCCTGGCGGCGCTGGGCGCGGTCGGGCTTTTCCTGTCGACGCTCACCGAGCAGCCGATGGGTGCCACGATCGCCCTCACCATGCTGACCGTGGCGAGCTTCGTGCTCGGGCAGGTGCCGCAGCTGGACTGGCTGCACCCGTACCTGCTGACGCGGCATTGGCAGGACTTCGGCGAGCTGTTGCGCGATCCGGTGTCGTGGCGGGCGCTGTGGCCGGGGTTGCTGTCGGCGGGTGGATACATCACGGTGTTCCTGCCGGCGGCCTGGGCACGGTTCGCGGGTCGTGACGTCACCAGCTGACCGGCCCACGACGGCCGCGAGCCGTCCCGTGACGGAGGCTAGTCGATGTCGGTCTCGCGCCGGCTGCGTGCCACCTCCCGGTCGATCTCGGCCTGGGCACGGGCGACCTCCGCCTCGCCGGCGGTCAACGCGGCGTCGGCTCGCTCGAGCCGGGCCCTGGACCGCTGCAATGCTTCGTGTCCCCGTGCGATCGCGTCGCGGCTGGTCCGGAGACGGTCGTCGACGCCCGCCCGAAGCTGGTTCTGGCGTCCGCTGAGCGTCTGCTCCCAGGCGTCGAGCCGCTGCTCCCGGTCGTCCGCGCTCGCATCGCGGGTATCGGCGACGTGGTCGCGGTGATCGGCGATGCGGTCCCGCGCGTCCGCCAGCCGTTCCCGCTCATCGGCGACTTGATCCCGCTCGACGGCGGAACGCTCGCGGGCGTCAAGAGTCCGCTCCCGCCGCTGTTCGTTGTCAGGTTCGCGGCCGGGGCCTTCCGCTGCATCCCCCACATCCACGGACCAACGCTAGGCGACGCCACGCCACGCCACAAACAAACCAAGCTGCGCCGTCAGCGTTCCTGGCGGGTCCATTGGAGGGAGACGCCCGTCGCGGCGCGTTCCGCGCGGATCTCCATGACGGTGCCGAGGATGGTGGCCCGGTCGACGAGGACGGGGCGGTCGTCCAGGCCGAACGTGACCCGGTCCGACACGAACACCGGCAGGCCCGCCGGCTGGTGCATCAGGCCGGCGATCTGCTCGTCGAGCAGCGCCGGGCGCAGCGCCTCGGACGCGCGGTGCACCACCACCCCGTGGGCGGCGAGCACCGCGTAGAGGGAGGCGCCGCTGTAGTCGAGGCCGGCCAGGCCCAGGCCGGCGCGGTCGGGCGCCCAGGACAGCTGGTGCACCGCGGGCCGGCCGGACAGCAGGCGCAGGCGCTCGAGGCGCAGGACGCGGCGGGTCGCCGGCTCGCCCAGGTGGGCGGCCACCCACGCGGGCGGCCGGCGCAGCTCCTGGGCGACGATCAGAGTGGTGACCTCCTGACCCTGGGCCTTCAGGTCCTCGGCCAGCCCGCGCAGGGAATCCAGCCGGTACATCAGCCGGGGCGAGGCTACGAACGTGCCGCGCCCCGGCTCCTGCGAGACCAGGCCCTCGTCCTCGAGCCGCTGCAGTGCCTGGCGCAGCGTCGCGAGCGTCACCCCGTACCGGGAGCTCAGTTCCTTCTGCGGGGGCAGCATCGAACCCGGCGCCAGCTCGCCGGCGCGGATCTTCGCGGTCAGGTCATCGGCGATCGCCTGATACTTCGGCGTACGGCGTTCCAGTGGACACCCCCAGGTCGAGTGCGGCGCGCAGGGCCGCGACGTCGCACCGGAGATCATCGGCCGTGGCCCCGTTGAGCACCCTACGCATGAGCGCGGAGGCGACGACCACACCGTCCCCGGCGCGTCCCGCCTCGGCCGCCTGTGCCGGCGTGGAGATGCCGAACCCGATGAGCACCGGCAGCCGGGAGGAGATGCCGGCTGCTCGTATCCGCCGAACAAGATCCGCGGCTTCGGGCGGGAGCACGTCGCGTTCACCGGTCGTGCCCATGACGCTGACGGCGTACACGAAGCCCCGGCTGCGGGCGCAGATCTCCCGGAGCCGATCGTCCGGGGTGGACGGCGCGGCGAGCAGGACGAGGTCGATGCCCTCGCGGGCCGCCGCGGCCGCCGGCTCCGCCGACTCCTCCAAAGGCAGGTCCGGGACGATCAGCCCGGAGACGCCCGCCTGCGCCAGGCGGTCCATTCCCACGCGCAGAGCGAGGTTGGCGTACGTCATGACGACGATCGGCACGCGTACCCGCCCGGCGACAGCCGTCAGGTCGGCCAGGATCCCGCTGACCGTGGCACCGCGGGCCAGTGCCCGGTCGGACGCCTGCTGGATGGTGCTGCCGTCCAGCATCGGGTCGGAGAACGGCAGGCCCACCTCGATCGCATCCGCACCCGCGTCCCGGTAGGCGAGGAGGTAGTCGGTCCAGTCCGGCGTCAGGCCACCGGTGACGTACGGCACGAGCAGCGGGCGCCGGGCGGCGTCGATCATCGCGAGACCTCCTGGAGCTGCGCCATGTCCTTGTCGCCGCGCCCGGACAATGTCAGCAGCACCGTCGCACCGCGCGGGAGCTCGCCCGTCCCGGCCGCCCTGAGCACCCAGGCCACCGCGTGCGCGGACTCGAGGGCACAGATGATGCCTTCCGCGCGGGCAAGGTGGCGGACGGCGGCCAGCACGTCGTCGTCGGTCACGGTGACGTACTCGGCGCGACCGGCACCACCGAGGTAGGCGTGCTCGGGTCCGACGCCGGGATAGTCCAGACCGGCGGCGACCGAGTGCGCCTCGGCGATCTGACCCTCGTCGTCCTGGAGCACCATCGAGCGCGAGCCGTGCACGATGCCGGGGCGCCCGTCGGTCATCGCCGCACCGCCGGCCGCCTCGACGCCGACCAGGCGCGCGCCGGTGCCGACGAAACCGGCGAACGTGCCCGCCGCGTTGGAGCCGCCGCCCACGCAGGCCACGACGACGTCGGGTACGCCGGCCGGCAGTTCACCCGCGCACTGGCGGCGGGCCTCGTCGCCGATCACCCGCTGGAATTCCCGGACCATCCACGGGTACGGGTGGGGCCCGGTGACCGACCCCAGACAGAAGTGGGTGTCCTCGACCGACGAGACCCAGTGCCGCATCGCCTCGCTGGTGGCATCCTTGAGCGTCCGGCTCCCGCTGGTGACGGGTACGACCTCGGCGCCGAGCACGGTCATCCGGAGGACGTTCAGTGCCTGCCGCTCGATGTCACGCTCGCCCATGAACACCGTCGCGCGCAGGCCGAACAGGGCCGCGGCGGTGGCGGTGGCCACGCCGTGCTGACCGGCTCCGGTCTCGGCGATCAGACGGGTCTTGCCCATCCGCCGGGCCAGCAGCGCCTGGCCGAGGACATTGTTGATCTTGTGCGAGCCGGTGTGCGCGAGGTCCTCGCGCTTGAGCAGCAGCGTGACGCCGAGCTCCGCGGAGAGGTTCCACGCCGGGGTCAGGGCGGTCGGCCGTCCGGCGTAGACCGTCCGGAACATGTCGAGCTGCTGCCGGAACCCAGGATCGGCCCAGGCGTCACGGAACGCGTCCTCCAGGGCAGCGCAGGCGGGGATCAGCGCCTCGGGCACGAACCGCCCGCCGAACGCGCCGAATCGGCCGCCGGCAGCGGGTGGATGCCCGACGGGAGCCGAGACCAGGGTCATGACGCACCTCCAAAGTTCTAGAACTTATTCGGAAGCATGCCATATCTCGGGGCAGAGTTCTAGAACTGTTGGGCGCCTTCGTAACATCAGACATAATCATTTCGTGCAGGCAGCCGAGATCGCGTGCGACGAATCCGGGTACGAGGGCGAGAAGCTCGTCGGCACCACGACGGACGTCTTCGCGCACGCGGGCGTCCACCTGCCCGCCGGCGTCGCCGCCGCCTGCCTCTCCGAGCTGCGGCAACGGATCCGCTCCCCCGCCACGGAGTACAAGGCGACCCACCTGCTGCGCGAGAAGAACCGGGCCGTGCTCGTGTGGTTCCTCGGACCCTCCAGCCCGCTGTTCCGCCACGCCCACGTCTACCTCATCGACAAGGTGTGCTTCGTCCTCGGCAAGCTCACCGACCTCCTGCACGCCGACGCGGACACGCCCGGCCTCAGCACCGACCGGCACGCCCGGGCAGCCTCGGACGAGCTGTACCGCCTGGTCGGCCGCGGACGCGACGGACACGGCCTGCTCGTCGCCGCGAACGACCTCATGCGCGGCAAAAAACGCGAGGACGTCGACGGCCCCGTCGACGCGTTCTTCACCGCGGTCCGGGACGGGGCGGCGGGCATCGCGGGCGGACCGGCCGCGCGGGACAGGGCCGTGGCTCTGCGCGTACGGATGAGGAACGATCCTTCGCTCTCGATCCTCGACCCTTTGATCCCCGCGCTGGTACGGGCGGTCGCGCACTGGGGCCACGACGGGCGGCCGGTGACGATCGTCCACGACCGGCAGACCATGCTCCCCGCCCAGCGGATCGCCGGCGTGCAACGCATCCTGCGGCGCGCCGGGCTGACGCTCGAGCAGGTACGCCTGGCGGCCGCCGAGTCCGAGCCCCGCGTGCAGCTGGCCGACATCCTCGCCGGCACCGTCCGCACGATCGCCCAGAACGAGCTCCACGGGCGCGGCGACCCGGAGCTGACCACGCTCGCCCGGCCGTACCTGGACCCTCTCTCGATCTGGGGCGACCGCCCCAGCTGGACCCGGCTCCGGGGCTAGGCCGGCTCGCGGAGGCGGTGACGGACGGCGTCGATCTCCGCGGGGCTCACGCCGATGGTCTGCAGGTACGCCTCGACGCCGCCGTACTTCTCCTCGGCGTGCGTCAGCGTGTTGAGGATGGCGGCGGGCTTGGTGCCCTCGGTCAGCGCGTAGTCGTCGGCGATCGCTTCCGGCGGGACTCCGGCAACGGCGAGGACCAGGGCGACGAGGGCGCCCGTGCGGTCGCGGCCCGCATTGCAGTGCACGACGACAGCACCCGGCGGGGCGGTGGCTATGGACCGGAAGGCAGCGGCGACGCGGTCCTGGTTGTGGTCGAGCAGCGGGCCGTAGGAATCCTCGGGGATCTCGTACGTGATCGGGTCCATGAGCAGCGGCACGTGCGCGTAGACCGGGTCGCCGGCGAAGGGGCTCGGGTCCTCGGCGAGCTCCCGCGGCCAGCGCAGGTCCAGAACCCGGCCGAGCCCGGTGGCGCGGATGCGTGCCACGGTCCCGGGGCTCATCCGGCCGTGGTGGTCGGAGCGCACGAGCGCGCCGGCGCGGATGCGCGATCCGTCCATGGTGGGCAGTCCGCCCAGGTCGCGGGCGTTGCGGCAGCCGGGCCAGTCGAGGATCACGGTCCCCAGCCCAGCACGGCCGCGCCGGGTCGTCAATCCGGGCGGTGACCGGCGTGCCGCACTTTACAATGAAAATCGTTGCCAACAAGATGGACCGCGTCGCCGGCCGTCCGGCCGGTGACCTCCCGTACGGAAAGGAACCGCATGTCCCTGAACGTCTCCCCCGATCTGCTCGCCGTGGCCGAGCGCGGCGAGGTCTCCGACGCCGAGTTCGTCGACTGTGTCCGCACCTCGCTGCCGTACGCGTGGCAGGTCGTCAGCTCCGTCATGGCCGACCTCGGCCGCGACGGTGCCGATGTCGCCGACCACGAGGTGCCGCCGCCGTCCGAGACCGAGCGCGGCCAGCTCCTGCGGGCCCTGGCCAGCGATGCCATCCGGGGCGGGCTGGAGCGGCACTTCGGTGCCCGGCTCGCGTTCCAGAACTGCCACCGCGTCGCCGCGTTCCGGTTCGGGGCGGTGGGCGGGGAGCGCTACCAGGCCTTCGTCTCGCCGCGGGGTCAGCTGCTGAACCAGTCCCCCGAGCTGCGCAACTGCTGAGCCACCGGGCCGGGGGCGCGGCGGGTGCCGTTCCGCGCGTCCCCGGCCCGGCTACCCGCGGTCCCGGGCGGGCCGCACCGGGCGCAGCTCGCCGATCGTTTCGCTGCCGGCGGCGATCAGCAGGGGCAGCTCGGTGCGGCGCCCGGTACGCCGTGAGCCCGCGGAACCGGGCCGTGCTGGTGTCCGTGGCTCATCGACGCCCCTCCGGCCGCGCCCCGGCCCGTTCTGCCGCGCCGAGGGCCACCAGCGCCGGCACCGCCGCGAGGGCCAGGATCGGCAACCACCACAGACCCGTCATCGCGTACGCCGTCAGCAGTGCCACCATCACGGCGACCGTCGCCGTGCCGCCGAGGGTGGCCCGGCGCAGCCGCCGCGGCACCAGGCGCAGGCAGCGCCACGGGAGCCGGCCGGCGGGGAGCAGCACGCGCAGACCGAAGCCGGCCACCACGGCGGCGAACAGGGCGGCGAGGACGCGGCTCGCCCCGGCGGCGGGCCGCCACCACGTCGCGGCCGGCGCGGCGGCCGCCACCAGCAGCACCGCCGCGGCGAGCCAGCGGCGCAGCGCGCTGAGCAGGCTCCGGACCGGCCAGGTCATCGAGATCACGTCCGGCCGCGCCGGGTCGTCGCGGGCCACGTCGTGCAGGGCCCGCATCGAGCGGCCGACGTGGAGGCGCTCGGCGTCGAGCATCGCCATGAGCCAGCGGCCGTACGGGCTCGCCGGATCGATCGCCAGGGCCTGCCGCGCCGCCTGCTCGGCCTCCTTCCGGCGGCCGGCACCGCGTTCGACGCCGGCGACCGTGAGCAGGGCGTCCACCGACTGGGGCGCGAGGGACAGGCCGTGCCGGGCCGCCGTACGCGCCTCGTCGTGCCGGCCGGCGGAGGCGAGCGCCCGGGCCAGGACGAGGTGGCCGGCGGGCTCGTACGGCGCGAGACGGGCCGCCTCCCCGGCCGCCGCGATCGCGTCCGCGTCCCGGATCAGCGCCATCAGGGACTCGGCGCGTTCGGCGTGGGCGTCGGCGAGCCGGGCGTCGGCCGCGATCGCCGCGTCGCAGGCCTCCAGGGCGGCCTCGTAGTCGTGGTGCCGGCGCAGGACGTATCCGAGGAGGGTGAGCAGGTCGGCGTCGCCCGGCTCCGCGGCGAGGGCCGCACGCAGCTCCGCCTCCGCGTCGGCGTGCCGGCCCAGCTCCGCGAGGTGCCGGGCCCGGCGGTAGGGGTCGTCCCGGGTCACAGGAGCTTGCGCTGCTTCAGGTACGCCGCCAGGTCGTCGTACTCGCCGCCCTGGTTGCCGAACACCGCCACGGTGCGTGCGGTGGCGAACCAGGCACCGGTCGAGGGCCGGACCTCGCGGACCGCCGCCGCCAGATCATCCTGCGTGATCATGCGAACCTCGCCGGTGGCCAGGGAGTCGCGCATCGCGTACTCGGCGGCGGTCTCGCAGACGTGGGCCAGGTCAGCGCCCGAGTACGTGTCGGTGGCGGCCGCCAGCCGGCCCAGGTCGACGCCGGCGATCGGACGGTCCCGCAGGTGGTACTCGAGGACGGCGGCGCGGGCGGGCTCGTCCGGAGGCAGCACCAGCACGGTGCGGTCGAGGCGACCGGGCCGGCGCAGGGCGGCGTCGACGTCCCACGGCGCGTTGGTGGCGGCGAGCACGAAAACCCCGTCGTTGCCGCCGTCGATCCCGTCGAGCTCGGTCAGCAGCTGGTTGACCAGCGTGCGCAGCCCCGACGAGGACAGCTGGCTGCGCTTGTGCCCGAGCGCGTCGATCTCGTCGAGGAACAGCACACAGGGGGCGTGGGCGCGGGCCGCCGCGAACAGGTCGTGCAGGTTGCGCTCGGAGCTGCCGACCCACATCGCCAGCACGTCGACCACCGACAGGGACAGGAAGGCGGCTCCCGCCTCTCCCGCCACGGCGCGGGCGAGGAAGGTCTTGCCGCAGCCCGGTGGGCCGTACAGCAGGAGGCCGCCACGCAGGCTCTTGCCGTACAGGCCGCGCAGCCCGGGGTTGCGCAGTGGGCCGAGGAAGGAGAGCTCGAGCCGCTCCTTGACGTCTTGCATGCCGCCGACGTCGGCCAGGGTGACGCCGGCCCGCTCGACGTCGAACGCCCGGTCCGCGCCGCCCGTGACGAACCGGGGCGGGACGATGCCGCGGAATTCACCTTCGAGAGCCTCCCAGTCCACCCCTGCGGGTGACGGCGAGGGTGCCGGCGGCGCACCGGGCGCCGGGCCCGGGCCGAGAGCCGCCGCCATGATCTGCCGGGCCGCCGCGTCACCCGGGTTGCGAGCCAGGATGTGGGCGGCGTGCCCGACCGCCTCGGCCGGCCGGCCGGCCGCCACCAGCAGCTCGGCCAGGTGCTGGCGCAGCGGCAGGTCGTCGGGCCGGGCGCCGACCGCGGCGGTGAGGCTCTCGATCAGGGCGTCGCTCATGACAGGCGATTATGCCCGCGCCGCCGCGCGCTCCCCGGCGCCCAAGGCCCGGCCGAATCGGACATCACGGTCTTTCCCGCCGGATGATTTGGATTCCGGCGGGGCCTGTCGATGGTCAGGCCGGCGCGCGCCCGGCGCGCAAGGTCCGGCTCGACAGGCGAGGTCGACGTGAGGGACAGTTCGCTGGCTAAGGCGGCACGGTTCGCCCGCAACGGTGTGGAACCGCTGCTCGTGCTGGCCGCCGTCGCCGTGCTGCGCCGCTTCGGGCTGGGCGGGGACGGACCGCTGTGGGCCGTGGCCCTGCCGCTGATCATCACCACGGCCTGGATGCAGCCGCAGGTGCAGCTGCGGATCGCCGGCGGCGACACCGGCCGCCGGCTGTGGCTGCGGATCCCCGTGCACATCCTCGCCAGCACGGCGACGATGTACCTGATCGGGTGGGGCGCCCTGCTGGCCGTCGCCCACCTGCACATCCTCACCGTGCACGTACGCCAGTCCGGGTCGCGGGCGTGGAAACCGGCCGCGGCGGCGAGCGTCGCGGGCCTCGCCACCGGCCAGCTCCTCGTCGCCTGCGGCGTGCTGCCCAGCTATGTCGGCGGCTCCACGTCGCACGGCCTGGCGCTGCTGATGGCGCTCGGCACCGCCACGACGGCGCGCACCCTCGGGCAGTTCGTGGCCGGCCGCGAGCAGGCCGAGGCGGCGAGCCGGATGAGCGAGGAGCGGGTCCGGGCGCTGGTGCGCGACGGCTCCGAGGTCATCACGATGAGCGACGCCGAGGGCGACGTGACGTGGGTCAGCCCGGCCGCCCGCACGATGATGGGCTACCAGCCGGAGGAGCTGCGCGGCAAGGTGATGCGCGGCCTGTTCCACCCCGAGGACGAGACGGCCTCCCGCGAGCTGTTCACCCGGCTGCTGGCCTCGGACAGCACGGTCGAGCACTCGGCGGAGGTGCGGGTCCGGCACGCGAACGGGTCCTGGCACTGGCACGAGATCATCGCGCGCAACATGCTGGCCCACCCCGCGGTGCACGCGATCGTCAGCCACCAGCGCGACATCACCGAGCGCCGGGAGGCCCAGGAGCGGATCGCGTACGCGGCATCGCACGACGGCCTGACCGGGCTGGCGAACGGCCCGACGCTGCACCGGGACCTGGAGCGGGCGCTCGCCCAGGGCACCCGGTACCAGTACCCGGTGGCGATGATCTACTGCGACCTCGACGGCTTCAAGGCCGTCAACGACCTGTACGGCCACGAGGTCGGCGACCGCCTGCTGCAGACGGTCAGCCACGTCCTGAAGCGCATCACCCGCGACACCGACACGGCCGCGCGCATGGGCGGCGACGAGTTCGGGGTGCTGCTGACGCGGGTACGCAACGCCGACGAGGCCCTGCACGTGGCGCGGCGGATCGTCGAGGGCGTGGCGGGCAACGCGGCGGTCGCCGGGGTCCGCATGAACGTCGGCTGCAGCGTGGGGATCGCGCTGGCGTACCCGGGCGGCTCCGATGCGGCGACGATCCTGAGCCACGCGACCACGGCCATGCAACGGTCGAAGCGCCGGGGCCGCAACGGCACGACGCTGTACGTCGAGGAGGAGATCAGCGCGCCCTGGATGTGACCCGACAAGGGTTTCCTCCATTGACCGGCGGGCCCGGCGAGATCCAAGCTCGTCGAATGGTTACCAAACTCCTCACGGGACTGCTGCTGCTGGCCCCGGCGCTCGCCGTGCCGGGCGGTCCGGCGGCGGCCGCGGCCACGGACCCCACCCGTACGCCGGCGACCCCGGCGTACACCGTCTCGCTCTCCAGCGACACGGCCGGCGGGACCTGGACCGGGCATCAGAGCATCTCGTTCACGAACGCCTCCGCCGAGCCCCTGACCGAGATCTACCTGCGCCTGTGGGACAACGCGCACGGCACCTGCGCGGCCATGCCGATCACCGTCAGCAACGTGACGGGCGGGACGGCGGGATCCCTCTCAGTGGCCTGCACCGCGTTGCCGATCACGCTGCCGGCGCCGCTGGCCCAGGGCCGGTCGGCGAGCGTCGGTTTCGACCTGAAGATCGTGATCCCGTCCGGCGTGGACCGCTTCGGGCACGACGGGAGCTACTACTTCATCGGCAACGCGCTGCCCGTGCTGGCCGTGCGCGACGGGGCCGGGTGGCACCTCGACCCGTACACGAACAACGGGGAGTCCTTCTACCAGCTGGCGAGCGACTACGACGTCACGCTCGACCACCCCACCTCGATGGCCGTGCCGGCGACGGGCACCTCCACCGACAGCGCCGGGACCGCCGGGCGGACCGTCACCCACGCGGTCGGCAAGCAGGTGCGCGAGTTCGCCTGGGCGGCGGGCCCGTTCAAGAAGATCTCCGGTACGACCGCGGCCGGCGTCAAGGTGAACGTCTACTCGGTCGCGTCGATCTCCAACCGCAGCGCCTCCTCGATGCTGTCGGTCGCCACCGGTGCCCTGGACGCCCACGCCTCCCGATTCGGCGCGTACCCGTACGGGGAGGCCGACGTGGTCCTCGACAACGGATTCTGGTTCGGCGGGATGGAGTACCCGGGCTTCGTGCTGGACCTGGTCAGCTCGACCGCGCTGGCCCACGAGCTGGCGCACCAGTGGTTCTACGGCATCGTGGGCGACGACGAGTACAGCACGCCGTGGCTGGACGAGGGCTTCACCGACTACGCCACCGATCTGTACTTCAACAAGACCGGCTCCGGGTGCGGCATCACCTGGCAGTCGTCCGCCGAGAAGCTGACGAACTCGATGGCGTACTGGGACGCGCACTCGAGCCGCTACAGCACGGTCGTCTACGGGTACGGCAAGTGCACCCTGCACGACCTGCGCCGGCTGATCGGGAGCACGGCGATGACGCAGCTGCTGCGCTCGTACGCGGCCTCGCACTGGTACGGCGTCTCGACTGTGGCCGACTTCAAGGCGGCCGCTCAGGCCGCCGCCGGCTCGACGGATCTCACGTCCTTCTGGGCGGCGCACCGCGTCGAGGGCTGACCGGCACGCGAAGAGCCGCCACGCGGGACGTGGCGGCTCTTCGGCGTGGTGCGGGTGCCCGGGTCAGCCCGGGCGGCGCATGCCCGTGATGGCACCGCTGCGGTCGATCGGCGCCATGCGCACATGGTCACCCGTGTGGGGTGCATGCACCATGATGCCGCCGCCCACGTAGATGCCCACGTGATGCACCGGACTGCCGTAGAAGATCAGGTCGCCCGGTTGCAGTTCGCTGCGGCTGACGGCCCGGCCCTCGTGGATCTGATCACCCGTGAAGTGCTCCAGGTGCACCCCCACGGAGGCCCATGCCACCTTGGTCAGGCCCGAGCAGTCGTAACCGCGCGGCCCCTCCGCCCCGAAGACGTACGGCATGCCGATCAGGTCGCACGCCTTCTGTGCCGCGCGCCCGCCCTTGTCGTTGGTGTAGTTCACCGGGCAGGGACCGGTGCGCAGCGGGCCGTCGTTCGCACCCGCCGAGCCGTACGCCTGGATCCGCAGTTTCTGCAGGGCGTCGACCTTCTTCTGGATCTCCGCCTTCCGCGCGCCGAGGTCCTTGTCACGGGCCGCCACGGCGTCGGTCAGGGTCACCAGTGCCGCCTTGTCCCGCGCGTACTTGTCGCGGAGCTGCGCCGCGCCGGCCACCTGCTGACGCTGGTGGCGGGCGATCTGGTCGAGGAACGTGAGTTTCTCGGTCAGACCGGTCGGCGAGCCGCTGACCACCATGGCCTCCATCGCGCCGGGCGAGCCCTGCATGTACGCGTCGGCGGCCATGCCGCCCACCTGGGACATGGCCAGATCCACCTCCAGCTGGAGGGGCTCCAGCCGGTCGTTGATCTTCTTGAGCTGTGCACGGTTCTTGATCAGCTGGTTGTGCACGTCGTTGTACTGCTCGATGATCGACTCGAGTTTGTCCCACTGCTCGTCGATCTGCTTCTCGATGGTCGAGGGTGACGGGGTCGCGTGGGCCGCGGTGGGCACCAGCAGGACCCCGACCGCGGCGACGACACCGAGCAGACTGCGCAGAATCGTGGCGCGGCGCGCCCCAATCCGTTTCACGAAGGTGCAGTGTCCTTTCTTCCCTCAGCCGCCGACCGGGTTAGCTGTCGGGTTCGGACGGGAAGAACGCCCGGCCGCGATGGTGCCGCGGCTTCACCCCAGGTCCCTGGGTCCCCGGTTCGTGGTGCACGATCAGGCTCGGTCGAACAGCGCACGATTGAGCGGTGACTCATCGGTTCGCCCGGTTTGGACGAGGGGGGACCGACGAGCCGGGCACCACCGTACTCCCGATCACCGCAGAACTAAACCCGGTGATACCCGGGCACTCACCGCATATCGCACGTGACCCGCTGTGATTAAGAAAGACTTAAAGCGGCCAGGCGGTCAGCGCGCGCCCCAGCCAGGGCACCACCAGGATCACTGTGGGTAACACGATCAAACTCACCGCAATCAGGACGGCCACCACGGTCCACATCGGAGATCCGGCATCCGTCCCGGCGAGCCGCTCGAGGCGGCGGCGCCGCTCCTCGCCGGCGTCGCCACCGGCCTCCGCCGGGACGTCCGGGCTCACCGCGTCGCTCAGGACGGACAGGGCGGTGCGCAGCGGCTCGGCCCCGCAGCGACGCCGGGCCGCGTCGTCGGCGACCATCTCGAGCAGCAGGTGCACGGCGTCCAGCGGCGCCCGGCTGCGCAGCGGCCGCGGCACCGCCCGGTAGAACGCGGTGAAGGACTCGAGCACCAGGTCGTGCCGGTGGCGCAGGTGTGCCTGTTCGTGAGCGATGACGGCGGCCACCTGCGCCCGGTTCAGCACGCGCAGGGCTCCCCCGCTGACCACGACCCGGGGATTGCGGCCCGGCAGGCAGTACGCGAACGGCAGCGGGCCGTCGAGCACCCGCAGGCCGTGCGGCACCTCGGCCGGCAGCTCGCCGTGGCGTTCGGCGTCGTCGAGCAGATCCACGAGCATCCGGTGCCGGGCGCGGCGGGTCCGCGAGCGGTAGGTCACCCCGGCGAGCGACACGAGCAGCCGGACGATGATCACGGTCGCCACCACCAGGGCCGCGACCAGGGCGGCCGCCCCCGCCGGCCGGCCGGAGCCCAGTGCGCCGACCAGCTCCTGGGGGCCGGCGAGCACGACGCCCAGGGCGCAGAGGATGCCGGTCAGGGTGATGCTCTGCCAGAGGGCCACCGCGGCCGCCGGCGCACGGCCGGGCCACCGGGCAGCGGCGAGCGTCCCCGGCACGACCAGCGACAGGGTGAGGCCCAGCGCGCCGAGCAGCAGGGCGGTCACGACCCGGCGGCCGAATCCCTCCGGGCCGCCTCGATGGCGGCGGTCAGCATCGACGGGTCGATGCGCCCGACGAAGTGGGCCAGCGCGGCGTCGCGTACGCCGTCCGGGGCGGTGCTGAGCGCGTCGAGCATCAGCGCCGCCGTCATCTCCTCGCGAGACTGCGCCGGCGCGTAGCGGTAGGCCCGGTCCGCCTTGTGCTGGGTGACCACGCCCTTGCGGGCCAGCCGGTCCAGCACGGTCATCACCGTCGTGTACGCCAGGTCGCGCTCCCGGCTGAGCCGCTCGTGCACCTGCCGGACGGTCAGCGGCTCCGCGGCATCCCACAACTGCTGCATGACCTCCCGCTCGAGGTCCCCCAACGCCATGTGACCCACTCTACTGCACGGCGTCGTACTACACGTCGTAGTATCTACTACGAGATGTCGTAGAGGGGATGCCGACGTGGACGTGCTCGACCTGACCCGGCTCCAGTTCGCGGTCGTGACGATCTACCACTACTTCTTCGTGCCGCTGTCCATCAGCCTCGCCGCCACCGCGGCCGGGCTGCACATCGCCTGGCTGCGTACGGGCAGGGAGACCTACCGCGACCTGACCAAGTTCGTCGGGAAGCTGCTGATCGTCACGTTCGCCGTCGGTGTGGTCACCGGCCTCGTGCAGGAATTCCAGTTCGGCATGGGCTGGAGCAACTTCGCCCGGTTCTACGGCGACGTCTTCGGGCCCACCCTGGCCATCGAGGGGATGCTCGCCTTCTTCCTCGAAGCCACGTTCCTCGCGCTCTGGTACTTCGGCTGGGAGCGGCTGCCGCGCCGGCTGCACGCCGCCACCATCGTCGTGGTGGCCGTCGGCACCGTGCTGTCCGCGTTCATCATCCTGGCCGCGAACTCGTTCATGCAGAACCCGGTCGGGTACTCGCTGGACCCGGTCACCGGCCGCGCCCGCCTCGACGACTTCGGCGCCCTGCTGCTCAACAAGGTGAACCTCGCCGCGTTCCCGCACACCCTCTCCGGAGCGCTGATGGCGGGCGGATCGCTCCTGCTCGCGGTGGGCGCCTGGCGGCTGCGCGCGGCGGGGGAAGCGGCTTTCCGGACGCTGGCCCGCCTCGGCGCCTGGCTGACCGTCGTGGGTGGCGCCCTGACCGCCGTCACGGGCGATCACCTGGGCAAGGTCATCACCGAGGTGCAGCCGATGAAGATGGCCGCCGCCGAGGCCCTCTACGCCACCACCGCGGGCGCACCCTTCTCGGTCTTCGCCGTCGGCGACCCGGGCGGCGGGAAGCCGTTCCTGAGCATCGAGATCCCCCGGCTGCTGTCCATCCTCGCCAAGGGCACCCCGGGCGCGACCGTGCAGGGCATCGACGACCTGCAGGCGCAGTACGCGGCCCAGTTCGGCCCGGGGAGCTACGTGCCGATGATCCCGGTCGCGTTCTGGAGCTTCCGGCTGATGATCGGCATCGGCATGCTCGCGGCCGCCGTCGCGGCGTACTACCTGTGGAGCACGCGCCGGGACCGCCGGACGCACCCGCTGCTGCTGCGGCTCCTGCCGCTGATCCCGCTCCTACCGGCCGCCGCGAACAGCCTCGGCTGGATCTTCACCGAGACCGCCCGCCAGCCCTGGCTCGCCTTCGGTATCTCGCGCGTGGCCGACGGCATCTCCCCCGGCCTCACCCGCGGCGAGGTCGTGGGCTCGCTGGTGGGCTTCGCCGTCGTCTACGGCGTGCTCGCCGTCGTCTGGCTGCGCCTGATCCGCCACCTCGCCCGCCAACCGCTCGCGCCCGAGCACGCACCGGCCGAGCAGACCGACCGCGTCCCGGCGCCCGTCTACTGAGGAGGACCCCTTGGTCACCGTCTGGTTCTCGCTCGTCGTCCTCTGCTGGGTGCTGTTCTTCGTCCTCGAGGGCTTCGACTTCGGCGTCGGCCTCCTCGGGCCCGCGCTCGGCCGCGACGACCACGAACGCGGCGCGATCGTCCGTACCGTCGGACCCTTCTGGGACGGCAACGAGGTCTGGCTCGTCGCGGCCATCGGCCTCACCTTCGCGGCGTTCCCCGACTGGTACGCCGCCCTGCTCTCCGGTCTCTACCTGCCGATGGCGGTGCTGCTGCTCCTGCTCGCCGTCCGGGGCGTGGCCCTCGAGTTCCGCGGCAAGGGCGACGGCCCGGCGTGGCGCCGCCGCTGCGACACCGCCCTGGCAGCGAGCTCGGCCGGCATCGTGGCGCTGTGGGGCGCCGTCCTCGGCGTGCTGACCCACGGTCTCGCGGTCGGGGCCGACGGTCAGGTGACCGGCGCCGGCCCGGGGCGCACCCTCGCCCCGCTGGTCTCCTGGCCGGCCCTCGCCGGTGCCGCCCTCGCCCTGTACGCGGCCCTGCTCATCGGCGCCACGTTCCTGGCCCTGCGCACGACCGGGCCGGTGCACGCCCGGGCCCGCACCTGGAGTTTCCGCCTCGCCACGGCCGGCACCGTGCTGCTCGGCGCGGCCGGATTCCTGAGCACGTCCCGGCTCGTCGTCGCGGCGGCGGTGCTGTGCCTGGGCGTCGCCCTCATCGCCCGGCACGGCCACGAACTCCTCGCGTTCGGCGGCACCGCCCTCGGTATCGCCGGCGCGGTCGTCGCGGTCTTCACCGTCCACGGTGACGTGGTGCTGCGCAGCACGCTCGACCCGGCCTGGTCGCTGACCACGACCGGGGCGGCCGCCACCCCGTCGGCGCTGCGGCTGCTCAGTGTCGTCGGCGTGGTCGTGCTCCCGGGCGTGCTGGTCTACCAGGCCTTCTCCTACTGGGTGTTCCGCAGGCGCGTCGCCAGCGAGCGGGTGCCGTCGTGAGCCGCGGGCCGGTCGATCCCCGGCTGGTGCGGCACGCGCGCTCCGGGCGTACGGGAATCGCAGTTCTGTCCCTGATCGGCGCCGGACAGGCCGCAGCCACGGTGATGGTCGCGGTGTCGCTGGCCCGGATCGTCACCGGCCGCGACGCGGTCGCCCTGCTCGCCGCCGCCTTCGTGCTGCGGGCGGCGCTGACCTGGGCCGAGCAGATCGTCGCCCGGCGCACCGCCGCCCGGGTCACCGACGAGTTGCGCCGCCGCACGCTCGCGGCCGCGCTGCGGCAGGGCCCGGCGAGGGTGGCGTCCTACGGCGGGGGCCGGCTCAGCGCCGTGCTGACCGGCGGCCTCGACGCCGTGCGCCCGTGGTTCTCCGGCTATCTGCCCGCGCTGGTGCTCGGCGTGGCCCTGCCACCCCTGGTGATCGTCACGATGGCGGTCGTGGACCCCGCGTCCGCGCTGATCGCCCTGCTCACCCTGCCGCTGATCCCGCTGCTCGGCGCGCTGATCGGCTGGGCCACGCAGCAGCGGGCCCGGCAGGCCTGGGAGGCGGACGCCCGCTTGGCGGGCCACTTCCTCGACGTCGTGCGCGGGCTGCCGACCCTGCGCCTGTACGGGCGGGCCGGCCGCCAGACCGCCGTCGTGCGCGAGATGACGGACGAGCACCGCAACGCCACCGTACGGGTGCTGCGTCTCGCCTTCCTGTCCTCGACCGCCCTGGACCTCGTCGGCACGTTGTCGGTGGGGCTGATCGCCGTCGAGGCCGGGTTGCGGGTCGCGAGCGGCGCCCTGGACCTGGGCCCGGCCCTGCTGGTGATCCTGCTGGCCCCGGAGGCGTACCGGCCGCTGCGCGAGATGGCCGCCCGCTTCCACGCGAGCGCGGACGCCTCCGCGGTGATCGAAGACGTCGACGAGATGCTGCGCGACGACGCGGCCTACCTGCCGGCCCGCACCGGTGACGACGCCCGCCCGGCGCTGTACGCGTCGGGCCTGCGGGTGCGCCATCCCGGCGCGGCGGCCGACGCGCTGGCGATCGCCGGCCTGGCCGTCCGTGACCACGAGATCGTGGCGGTACGCGGACCGTCCGGCGCCGGCAAGACCACACTCCTGCGGGTTCTGGCCGGCCTGCAACCGGCCACCGAGGGCCGGGTCTCGTGCGCCGGCCCGGGGGTGCTGTACCTCCCCCAGCGGCCCGCGCTGCCCCACGTCCGTACGGTCGCCGACGTCTTCCCCGGCGCGGACCGGGACGAGATCGTGAGGGCGCTGGCGACGGTCGGCCTCGACGAGGAGGTCACGGCGGGCACGGTCCTGGGCGAGCACGGGAGCGGGGTCTCGGCCGGGCAGCGGCAGCGGCTGGCCCTGGCGGCACTGCTGCGGGCCGCGGCCCGCAAACCGGCGGTCCTCCTCCTCGACGAGCCGACGGCGCACCTGGACGCGGTCACCGAGCGAACGGTCGTCAGGCTCGTCCGGGCCGCCGCCACCCGGGGCTGCGCGGTGCTGGTGGTGGCGCACCGCCCGGCGTTGCTGGCGGAGGCGGATCGCGTGGTCGACGTGACCTCGCCGCGTCAGCCGGCAT
Organism: Actinoplanes sp. NPDC049681; assembly: GCF_044465265.1. Taxonomy (NCBI): domain Bacteria; kingdom Bacillati; phylum Actinomycetota; class Actinomycetes; order Micromonosporales; family Micromonosporaceae; genus Actinoplanes; species Actinoplanes sp. NPDC049681. Next base: position 22,208 of record NZ_JBITLP010000008.1, on the reverse strand, counting down.
CACCGGAGGCGGACGTCGTCTCTTCTCCGGAGACTCCCCCGGAACCGAAGGCACACCCTCTAGCGCATCCTAGGAAGATAGGTTGGAGTCTGCCGGGGCGGCCCGCGACCGCCGTCGTGCTGGGCGCGGCCTCGTCATCGGCGGGAATCGTGCTGACCGGCGCCGCCGCATGGTTGCTCGTGCGGGCCGCTGACCTCCCGCCCGTGCTGAGCCTCTCGGCCGCTGTCGTGCTGGTCCGCGGGTCCGCCGTCGCCCGGCCCCTGCTGCGCTACCTCGAGCGGCTCGTCGCGCACGACGTCGCGTTCGCCCGGCTGGGCCGGTGGCGATCGAGGGTCTACGCCGACCTGATCCCCCGCGTGCCGGGCCCCCGCCTGCGGCGGCGGGGAGACCTGCTCACCCGCGTCGGCGCGGACGTCGACACCCGGGCGGACGGACTGCTGCGCGGCCGGCTGCCGGCGCTGAGCGCGGCGGTGACCGTACTCCTCACCACGGCCGCGGCGGTCGCGGTGGCTCCCCGGCTGCTGCCGCCCCTCGCCGCCGGGCTGCTCATCGCGGCGGTGCTGGCGCCGGCCCTCGCCACCCGGCTCGCCGGCCGGGTCGAGGCGGCCACCGGGCAGGCCCGCGCCGAGCTGCGGGACGCCGTCGTCGAGACCGTCGAGGGGGTCGAGGAGCTGGCGCTGCGCGGCGGTGACGCGCTCGGCGTGCCGGACCGGCGCAGCCGCGACCTGGCCCGGCTCGAGGCACGGACGGCCCACGCCTCCGGTGTCGCCACGGCGGTGAGCCTGCTGGGCTGGGGCGCCGCGGTCGCCGGCACCGCGGTCGCGCTCCGGCACACCCCCGGCCTCGCCCCCGAGTGGGCCGCCGTCCTGCTGCTCGCGGTGGTCGCGCTGGGCGAGCCCGTCGCCGGCCTGCCGGACGCCGCCGTAGCGCGGGCCCGGGCGGCCGCGGCACGGCGAAGGCTGGCGGAGATTCGTACGCAGCCCCCGTCCGCGACCCGGGTGCCTCAGGAGTCCGCCGGCGTCGTGCTGCACGGTCTGGTGGCGGGCTGGGACCCGCGGCGGCCCCCGGCCGTCCGCGGCGTCGACCTCGAACTCCCGCGCGGCGCGAAGGTGGCGGTGCTGGGCCCGTCCGGCGGCGGGAAGTCGACCCTGGCCGCGGTGCTCGCGGGGCTGCTCGACCCCCGCTCGGGGACGGTACGCCGGCCCGCGCGTACGGCCCTGGTCAGCGACGACGCGGATCACCTGTTCGCTTCGACCGTACGGGAGAACCTGCGCCTGGCGAGCCCGTCGGCGACGGACCCGAAGCTGCACGCGGCCCTGACCCGCGTCGGTCTCGGGCCGTGGCTGGCGGGGCTGCCGCAGGGGCTGGACACGTGGCTCGGTGCCGGCGGAAGCACCGTCTCGGGTGGACAGCAGCGCCGGCTCGCCACCGCCCGGGCCCTGCTCGCGGAGCCCGACCTGCTGGTCCTCGACGAGCCCACCGAAGGCCTCGACGAGGCGGGCGCCGCGGCGCTGATGGCCGACCTCCTGGACGCCGCCGGGGACCGCACGGTGCTCCTGTTCACCCACCGCACCGAGGGGCTCGACCGGGTGGACGCCACGTACGAACTACGGGCCGGAGTTCTTCGCTACGCCGGCAACGTGGAGGACCGATCACCTCGGCCTGCGTGCCGACGACCACCCGGTGGAGATAGTCACCGAGTACGTCGCCCAGCAGCATGACAACGTTCGTCCCGGCAGTGATGAACGCGGTTCAGGGCCGCAGCGGATATCCCGTCGCCGTGAAACCGCTCGAGGTCACCACCATGGTGGCGCCCACGGTCAGCGTCTCCACCGGTCCCGGGGTCGGCGTCGACCACAGGGTGCGTCCCGTCGCCGGATCGAGCTCGTGCAGGATCGAGTCGTAGGATGCCGCGAAGATGCGCCCGTCGCGGCTCGTCGCCACGACCGGGTTCAACAGCGCACGCCGCCAGCGCAGTTTCGCACCGTCCGCGGCGGCCACCCCCGACTCCCCCGCGGTCAGCCGGGCGTCGTTGACGCCGACGAGGGTCATCGCGCCCGCCGACGTGACGACGGAGATCTCGGTCGGCGAGTCGTCGCCCGGGATGTAGGTCGCGACGGGTACGGCGCTGATCACCTTGCCGGTCCGCGCTTCCACGGTGATCAGTCTCCACGCGTCACCGGCCGCGACCGTCACGGAGAGGCGGTCGCCGGTGCACCAGGGACCATCCATCACGCCCTTGGGCGCCACCGCGGTCTTCCAGGCCACTCTGCCGGTGACCGGCTCGATGCCGTACAGCCAGCAGGGGTCCCGCTCGGTCTTCCCCGCCTGACCGTGCAGCAGCCCGCCGCGGCTCATGCAGTACTGGTAGCCGAAGTCGCCGGCCCAACGCAGACGCCACCTCCGGCGGCCCGTGCGGGCGTCGTACCCGAACAGCGTGGACGACCCCTCGAGCGTCAGAAACAGGCCACCCAGTCCCGTCAGGATGCCCTGCGAGCCGGACGGGCGGGCGGCCCGCACCGCGCCGGTGGCCGCGTCGAGCACGCGGAAGGCGTCGCCCGCCTCCACCAGCACCTGGTTGTCGGCGAAGGTCACCAGATCGGTGATCTCGGGCTCCTTACGGCGCCAGCGCTGCTTACCGGTCTCGAGGTCGACGGCGCGGACCGCATCGCCGTCCGTACCGACCGCGACCGGCCCCATGGCGATCGGTTGCCGCAGGTCGTCACGGCGCCAGGCCGGGGCACCCAGTCCGGGCACCGGACTCGGCGGGACCGGTGCCGAGGCCCGGGGCTGCGCCCTGGCAGGAAGCCCTCTCGTGCCCCGCCACAGGGCCGTCCCACCCGCGGCCGCCACCGTGGCGGCGCCCGCGCCGATCACCGCCCGCCGGGAGAGCCCGCGCGTGCGCGCGGGGGCACCGCTGAGCAGCATCTCGCGGGCCTGTTCCGCCGTCGGCCGGCGCGCCGGGTCCGCGGCCAGCAACCGCAGCAGCACCGGGCCGAGGGTCCCGGCGCGCTGCGGCAGCCGGATCTCGTGCCGGGCGTACGCGACCAGCATCGGCAGGTACCCCTCGCGCTGGAAGGGCCCGACGCCCTCGATGGCGTAGTAGAGGGTGGCGCCGAGGCCGAACACGTCGGCGGGCGGTCCGGGGGCCAGACCTCTGGCCTGTTCCGGGGCGAGATAGCCGGGCGTGCCGAGCACGGCGCCGGTCTCGGTGAGCGTCTCGGCGTCCTGCATGGTGGCGATGCCGAAGTCGGTCAACCGCACCACGTCCTCGCCGCAGATCAGGACGTTGGCCGGTTTGACGTCTCGGTGGGTGATCCCGGCGGCATGGGCCACCTGCAGGGCCGAGAGCAGTTGCAGCCCGACAGGGATCGCGCGGTCCACCGGCAGCGGACCCTCACCGGCCACCATCTCCTTCAGCGACCGGCCCGCCACGAACTCCATGACGATCCAGGGCCGCTCGTCGTGGTCGACGATGTCGTACACCGCCACGATGTTCGGGTGGTGCAGGGCAGCCGCGGCGCGAGCCTCGCGCAGGCTGCGCTCACGCCCCTGCGCCACGGTACGGTCGGTGCTTCCCCAGCTGTGGCGCAGTTCCTTGACCGCGACGTGCCGGCGCAGGACCTCGTCGTAGGCGGACCACACCACACCCATCCCGCCGGCCCCGATCCGCTGCAGCAGGCGGTAACGCCCGCCCAGCAGCGCGGCGCCGGGCGTGTCCTCGGGCCGCCCCGGCTGCTCCGCGAAGATCGACACGGCGCACACGCTAGCCGAGCCTCTCCGAGCCCGGGAGGCCGGTCCGCCGGCGAATGCGCAGAACGGGCCGGCGAGCTGGGGCTGACGAGCGGCATCACCCCACGGGAAGGGTCCCGTGGGAGCGGCACAGCCGGCTCAGCTCGCTCAGCCACGCCGGCGGTGGTTCACGTCGAACATGAGCAGCCGTCGCCGGGAAGGGGCCGGTAGGCGTTCCGCTACCGCCGGTTCCGCGCGTGGCCGATGCCGTCGCCGCGCGGGGGTAGGCGGAGCACCGGGCCGCCGGTGATCAGGCCGCCGTCGCGGCCCCGGCGACCAGGGCGAGGCTCTCGGGCGTACCGGTGAAGGTCACCGCCCGCAGGCCGAGGGCCGCCGCGGCCGCGACGTTGTCACCGCGGTCGTCGACGAACACCACGTCGCCCGGGCACGCCCCGAGCGCGTCCAGGGCGATGGCGAAGACGGCCGGGTCCGGCTTGATCCGCGCGAGGTCGGCGCTGAACAGCCGCCGGGCGAAGGGCCTCAGGTCTTCGTGCCGGTCCAGCTCGCGGGCGAGTTCACGGGGGGCGTTGGACAGCAACGACACAGGTACGCCCGCCGCCCGCACCTCCTCCAACATCCGCAACGTGGCAGGGTTCAGGTGCAGCCAGCTGGCCACGTCGAGCTCGACCAGGCGGCGCAGCAGCGCACGACCGGGCGCCGCGCCGAGGACGTCGCCCCAGTACGCCCGGGCGCTGCGGCCGCGGTCGTAGCCGGCCCGGTGGGCCCAGTAGCGGGCGGTGAACTCGGCCACGGGCAGCCCGGCCGCGCCGGCCATGGCGGCCACCTCGGCGGCCGGCTGCGCGACGCTGATGACCTCGCCGAAGTCGATCAGGAGCTGGGTGCGGGGCACACTCCCCCATCGGCCGGGGCGGCCCCGGGGACAAGAGAAACCGGCTTGTAGTAGAAGCTGCAGGCGCGCAGCTCACCGGCCGGGCCCGCCGCGTAGCCGGGGACGAGGCCGTATTGCTGCCAGCCCGCCGACCGGTAGAGGTGGTCGGCGGCGCTGCCGGTCTCGGTGTCCAGCAGCAGCAGGGTGATGCCGGAGACGGCCGCCGCCTGCTCGGCGGCGGCGAGGAGGCGGCGGCCCAGGCCCCGGCCGCGGTGGTCACGGTGGACGGCGAGCTTGACGACCTCGGCGCGGTGGCGGGCGTTGGGTTTGTCCGCGTACGCCAGGCTGACGGTGCCGGCGAGCCCGCCCCTGCCGGCCGCGGTCCAGACCGCGAGGCTGCCGTCGGCAACGGCGCCGGCCCGCTCACGCCACCATGCGGTCGCCTGTTCGTGGTCGAAGCCGGCCAGGAAGCCGACCGAGGCACCGTCCCGCACCGCGTCGACCAGCAGGTCGGCCAGGCCGGGCAGCGCCGCGGCGAAGGTCTCGGGGGTCAGCCGCTCGATCACGGCAGCACCATGACCACGGCGTAGCGGACCGGCTCCGTGCCGGTGTTGCGGAAGCGGGTGGCGCCCCACAGGCGGAATCGCAGGCAGTCGCCGGCGTGCAGCTCGTGCGTCGTGCCGCCGTCGGTGAGCTGGAGCGTGCCGCCGAGAATCCACACGTGCTGCTCGAGGCCGGGGACACCGGGGCCGTCGTACGCGATGTCCGCGCCCGGCTCCAGCACCGCCTCGATCATCTCGCCGCGCAGCCCGGCGTGCGGGGGCGACACGACCCGGCGGGTGAAGCCGGAGGCGTCGTCGTGCCAGATCGCCTGCTCCTGCGCGCGGACGACGGCGGGCGGGGCGGACTCGACGCCGGCCAGCAGGCGCGACATCGTCCACCCGTACGCGGAGCAGAGCTTGCCGAGCAGCGAGGCGGTCGGGCTGATCTCCCCGCGTTCGAGGCGCGACAGCGTCGACCGGCTCACGCCCGTACGCGCGGCCAGGTCGTCCAGCGACCAGCCCTGCTGCACGCGCAGGCCGGCGAGCCGGGCGGCCAGCCTCTCGTCGAGCGCATCTCTCATATCTGGGAATCTATCCCAGATATGGTCAGCTGCGGCGCTCGGCCTCCAGTGATCTGCGACTCGCGGCCGCGTTCGCCTTCCCGATCGCGGTCACCAGCTCCGCCTTGGTCATCCGCGACCGGCCGGGGACGTCGAGGCGCCGGGCCACGTCGAGCAGGTGCTTCTTGCTCGCGTTGGCGTCCACTCCCCCGGCCGTGGGGCGGTCCGTGTCCACGCCGCCCGCCGCCTGGGCGTCGCTGGGGCCGCGGCGCTCCTTGGGCTCCCAGTGGTCGCCGACCTTCTCGAAGGAGTGCTTGAGGGCGGACAGCGCCGTGCGGTGCGCTTGCTCGCCGTCGCCGTACTGCTCGGTCGCGCTGTCCAGGGTCGCGGCGTACGTGTCCTGGGCCTTGCGCGGCGACCGCCGGATCGTGCTGGGCAGATTCTCTCGTGCAGGCATGACACCGGAATTCCCGCCGGGGCCGGCGGTCAATCCGTGAGCAGGTCGACGACCGCTTCCTCGGTCGGCTCGTCGACGGTCTCGCCCTTCTCGTACGCCTCGACGACCCGCGGATCGACGTACGAGCTGCGCGCCACGGCCGGGGTGTTGCCGAGCAGCTCGGCCACCTCCTTCATGGCGTGCGACACGGCCCTCTTACGCGCCGTCGCGCTCTTCTGCGGCCCGGCCTCGGCCAGCTCCTCGGCCGCCTTGACCGTGCCGTGCCACGTCCGGAACACCTTCGCGGTCATCTCGTGCCCGCTGATCTCGCGCAGATACGCGTTGACGTCGTCGGCGCGGATCTCCCGCCACCGCCGCTCCTTGCCGTCCCAGTAGGCGAACAGCCGCTCCTCGCCCTTGCGCCGCCGCCGCAGGTCGCGCAGCACCTGGCACACCTCACCGTCCCGCACCGGGTTGGCGTGCTCCTTGCCGGACTTGCCGACGAACTCCAGCACCACGCACCCGCGGCCGGTCCGGACGTGTTCCGGGCGCAGCGTGGACAGGCCGAACGACGGGTCCTCGTCGCGCTGGGCGTACTGGTCGCTGCCGACGCGGAACATGCCCATGTCCAGCAGCCGGGTGATCGCGGCGAGGACCCGGTCGCGGGTGAGGCCCCGGCCGCTGAGGTCGCTGCAGAGCCGGGACCGGATCTCGGGCAGCCGCTCGGCGACCTCGAGCGCGTGGTCGAACTTCTTCTCGTCGCGGGTGGTACGCCACTGCGGGTGGTAGACGTACTGCTTGCGCCCGGCGTCGTCGACCCCTGTGGCCTGGATGTGCCCGCGCGGGTCGGTGCTGATCCACACGTCGGTCCACGCCGGAGGGATGACGAGGTCCTTGATCCGCGCCACGGCCTCGTCGTCCTTGAGCGGCTTGCCGTCGGTGCCGAGGTAGGTGAAGCCCTTGCCGCTGCGCCGGCGCCCGAAGCCGGGCTTGCCGAGATCGCTACGCCGTAACCGCATGGCGTTCCACCTCGGCCGCCGCGTCCAGCACCTCGTCCACCCCGACGGCGAGCAGCGCCGGGTGGACGTCCGGCCCGGGCAGGTCGCCGCGCTCGGCCCGGGTGCCGTGCCAGATCGCCCGATGGTACGGACGCTCCGGCGGCGGCCCCCAGCGCTGCGGCGGCACCGGGCCGAAGAGGACGACCGAGGGCGTCCGGTACGCCGTCGCCAGGTGCGCGATGCCGGTGTCCCCGCTGACCAGCAGCCGGGCGTGCGCCACGAGGGCGGCGAGCTCCCCCAGCCCGGTCCGCGCGACGGCGTCCGGGCCCAGTCCGGCGAGCCCGGCTACCCGCTGCGCGATCGGCTGCTCGGCGGCGGAACCGGTGATGAGCACCCGGTGCCCGGCCGCCGCCAGGCGTTTCGCCACGGCGGCGTACCGCTGCGGCGGCCAGCGCCGGGACGGCGACTTGGCGCCCGGATGCACGATCGTCGCGCCGCGCGGCACGTCGGCCTCCGGCACGGCCAGGGACAGATCCGTGTGATCGGCTGGCACGCCGTAGTGGCGCAGCAGCCGGCACCAGCGTCGCACCTCGTGTTCCTCCTCGGCCCAGGTCGGACCGTCGAGATGCCCCGCGTCCGGGCTGGCAAACGCCCAGAGCTTCGCCGGCCGCACCGCCTGCAGCAGCCGGTGCGACTCGGGCCCGCTGCCGTGCAGGTTGACGGCGACCTCGACGGGCGGCAGCGCGGGCAGCGGCGCGGTGAGCCCATCGGCGGTCACGACGCGGTCGACGCCGCCGATCAGGTCGATCAGCGGCGTCAGCCAGGCGGGCGCGACGAGGGCGAGGGTCCGGGCCGGGAAGGCGGCCCGGACCGCCCGCAGCGCGGGCACGCCCGCGGCGAGGTCGCCCACGCCGAGGGCACGCAGCACGAGGATCACGGGTACGAGCTCTCCTGCTCGGCGGCGATGACGAGCTCGCGGACCGCGCAGCCGGCGGGCTGGCTGAGCGCGAACATGATCGCGTTCGCCACGTTGGCCGGGTCGTTCAGGATCGCGTCCGGCCCCGGCTTGTACTGCGCGTCGCGGTCGTCGAAGAACTTCGTCCGCATGCCACCCGGGATCACCAGGGTGACGTTGACCTGCCCGGCGAGCTCGGCCGACAGGGCCCGGGTGAAGCCCACGACGCCGAACTTCGCGGCGCAGTACGCCGTGGCGTCGCTGACCGCCTTGACGCCCAGCGTCGACGCGACCGTCACCACGCCGCCGTGGGACCGCTTGAGCGCCGGGATCGCGGCCCGGATGACGGCGGCGGTGGAGAGCAGGTCGATGGTGACGATCCGGTCCCAGGTCTCGCCCGGGACGTCGGCGAGGGCGCCGGGCACGTCCATGCCGGCCGCGGTCACCACGCCGTCGACGCTGCCGCCGGCCCGCTCGATGAGCTCCCGGGTGGCCGCCTCCGCGGCGCGGGTGTCGGCCAGGTCGCACTCGACCCACTCGACGCCCTCCTTCGGCGGCTGACGGTCGATGACGAACGGGCGGCCGCCGGCCTTCACGACGGCGTCGACGACGGCGGCGCCGAGCCCGCTGGACCCGCCGGTGACGATGACTGCGTCCATGCTTACCTCCTGGAAGCGGCGGCCTGGGCCGCGGCGATGGTCTTGGTGGTGGAACGGCCGTCGAGATAGGGGACGATCACGGTCTGCCCGCCCCAGCGGTGCACCAGCTCGGCCTCGGGCAGGTCCGGGCCGCCGTCGGCGTAGTCGCCGCCCTTGACCCACACGTCCGGCCGCAGCCAGGTCAGCACGGCCTCCGGCGTCGGCTCGTCGAAGACGACGACCGCGTCGACGCAGTCGAGGGCGGCGAGCAGCCGGGCCCGGTCGGCCTGGCGGGTCAGCGGCCGGTCGGGGCCCTTGAGCGCCGAGACGCTGCGGTCGGAGTTGAGGCACACCACGAGGCAGTCGCCGAGCTTGCGGGCGGCCTGCAGGGTGGCCAGGTGCCCGATGTGGAGCAGGTCGAAGCAGCCGCCCGTCGCCACCACCGTGCCACCACGGGCCCGCACGTCGGCCACGAGCTTCCCCGCCTCGGCGGCACCGATCCGCTCCGGCTCGGCCGCCGGCTCCCCGGGTGCCAGAGCCGCGGTGACCCCGCCCGCGGCGACGTACGCGGTGGCGGCGGCGACGGCCTCCTGGACCGCCTCCGAGACCAGGGCGCCCCGGGCCAGCGCGAGCGCCGCGGTGGACGCGAACCGGTCCCCCGCCCCGCAGGTGTCCCCGTCGGCATCCTGCGGCGCCGGCACGACCAGCGGCGTCGGCCCGTTGTGGCACAGCACCGCCCCGGCGGCGCCGACGGTGACGACCACCGCGCCGGCCCGCCACCGCTGCCGCAGCTGGTGCCCGGCGCGCTGGACCGTGCTGAGCATCGAGCCACCGCCGGCGTCCCCGGTCAGCTTGCGGACCTCGGCCTGGTTCGGGGTCACCAGCCGCACGTTGGGCACCGGTGCCGGACCGGCGGGATGCGGGTCCCAGACGATCGGTGCCTTCGCGGCCTCCAGCGCCCGGCGCAGTTCCGGGTGCCGGGCGACGCCCCGCCCGTAGTCGCTGACCAGGATGGCGGTGGCGTGCCGCAGGACCTCCAGCGCCGCCTCGGGAGCGGCGCCGGGCGGGACCGGCTCACCGCCGCGGTCCAGGCGGACGAGGACCTGGCCGCCGGCGCGCAGCCGGATCTTCTCCGGGGTGGCGCCCGGCATCGGCAGCGCGTACACCTCGATCCCCGCGGCGGTCAGCAGCTCGCTGAGCCGCGCCCCCGCGGGGTCGTCCGCCAGCGCGGTGACCAGCGCGACGTCGTGGTCCTGGCCGGCGGCGAGCAGCGCGGCGAGACCGGCGCCGCCCGGCCGGTCGGACACGGACCGCTCGTCGAGGACCGGCGCCGGCGCGTCCGGGGCGACCCGGCTGACGGCACCGTCCACATCGCGGTCGAGCAGCGTGTCGCCGACGACGACCAGCAGCGGGCGGCTCATGGGACCAGCACCGCCTCGCGCCGGGCGGCCGGCGCTTTTCCCAGCACCACCGGCAGGTGCGCGTCGACGTACTCGCACATGACGTGCACCGCGACCAGGTGCAGCTCCTGCACGACCTGGGAGTCGTCGGAGGGGCAGCACAGCGCCTCGTCGCAGGCCTCGGCGAGCGGGCTCGGGCCGTTGCCGACCAGCGCCCACGTCCGTACGTCCATCTCCCGGGCGGCGTGCGCGGCCCGGACCAGGTTGGGGCTGCGGCCGCTGGTCGACAGCAGCATGAGCACGTCGCCCGGGCGGCCGTGGGCCCGGACCTGCCGGGCGAAGACCTCGTCGTAGCCGTAGTCGTTGCTGATCGCCGTGACCGCCGAGGAGTCCGGAGTCAGCGCGATCGCCGACAGCGGCATCCGCTCGTCGCGCAGCCGGCCGACCAGCTCGGCGGCCAGGTGCTGCGCCTCGGCGGCACTGCCGCCGTTGCCGGCCACCAGCAGCCGCCCGCCGGTGCCGAGGTGGTCGGCGAGCTGGGCGCCCCAGCGGGCCAGCCGCTCGGACGCCACGGCCCGGAACGGGCCGAGCGCCGCCGCCATGCCACGCAGGTGGGAGTCCAACAGGTCCATCACACAACCGCCTCTCGGGGGGAATCCGTGGTGGTCAGGGTGCCGCCGGCGACGGTCGCGTAGACCGCGGCCAGCCGGGTGGCGATGCGCCGCCAGGAGTACGAGTGGGCGGCCCGGTCGGCCGCCGCCGCCGCGTACGAGACGCGCCGCATGTCGTCGGTGAGCAGCCGGCGCAGGGCGACACCCAGGCCGCGCGGGTCACGGGGCGGGACGAGGTCGCCGGTGATGCCGTCGACGACCGTGTCGGTCAGGCCGCCGACGGCCGTGCCGACCACCGGTACGCCGCACGCCATCGCCTCCAGGGGCGTGAGGCCGAACGGCTCGTACCAGGGTGCGGCGGCGAGCACGTCCGCGGAGCGGTACCAGCGGGGCATGTCCGCCGAGGCGGCCGCGCCGGCCAGCCGTACCCGGTCGCCGACCCGGCAGTGCTGGGCGAGGGCGCGCAGCCGGCGGGCGTACGGGTCGTCGTCGAGGCGGCCGTCGGGCGGACCGCCGACGACGACCAGCTCGGCGCCGGGCACCGAGGGAAGAGCGCGGATCAGGTCCTCGTAGCCCTTGCGCTCGACGAGCCGGCCGACGGTCAGGATGCGCGGGCGGTCGGCGTCGCGGGGCTCGGCCGGTCCCTCGGGGCGGAACAGGTCGGTGTTGACGCCGGACGGCACCAGGGCCATCTGGCTGCGCGGCACGCCCATCGCCAGCAGCTCGCGGATCTCGTCCTGGCACTGCACGACGACCTTGTCGACGACGCGGCCGAGCTGGCGTTCGTACGCGACCCGGTGCTCCGGGCTGGTGTCGGCGGCGCCCTGGTGGCGCCGCTTCACCGAGCCGAGCGCGTGGTACGTGAGCACCACCGGCACGTCGCTGCTGCGGGCGGCGGTGACCGCGGCCAGGCCGCTCATCCAGAAGTGCGCGTGCACCACGTCGGGCAGCCAGGTGCCGCGCCAGTCCGCGGCCGTCCACTCGGCGAAGTCGCCCATGTACGGCAGCAGGTCGTCCTTGGGCAGCGTCACCGCGGGACCGGCGGGGACGTGCACCACCTCGAAGCCCTTCGCGGCCACTACCGGGGGCAGGCCCGGGTCGTCGCGTCGGGTGTAGACCCGGACCTCGTGGCCCTGCTCGGCAAGGGCCGCGGCGAGCTCGGCGACGTGCGCGTTCTGGCCGCCGGCGTCCACCCCGCCGAGGGCGGACAGGGGGCTGGCGTGCTCGGAGATCATCGCGATACGCATGTTTCCTCCTCCAGCAGTCGGTCCCAGTCCGCGAGGAAGCGGTCGAGGCCGTATCGGGCCAGGGCGACCTGACGGGCGCGCGCGCCGAGCCGGCGGGCCGCCTCCGGCTCGTCGATCAGCCACTGCGCCGCCTCGACCAGGGTGTCGACCCGGGTGGAGAGCACACCGGCGTCGGGGGGAACGGCGGCGATCGCCTCCGTGGTGGCCAGCGCGAGCACCGGCATGCCGATCTGCATGGCCTCGATCAGACTCAGTCCCAGCGACGTCCACCGGCACAGGTGCAGGTACGCCCGCCGCTGGGCGATCGCCTCGTGCATCCGCGCCTGCGGCGGATCGTCGTACGCGGTGACCCGGTCGAGGTCCAGTCCGGCGACGCCCATGCCGTACACGTCGAGCGGGGCGACCGCCGCGAACCGCGGCATGAGGTCGGTGCCGGTGACCCGGTTGCGCCGCACGGGTTCGTTGGTGACGACCGCGAACCGCTCGAGCTCGCCGGTCCAGCGCGCGGCGGGCTCGACGATGCCGTGCTCGATCACCGTGGTGCGAGTGGCGCCGGTGTCCCAGAACAGCTCGTTGAAGTGGGTCACGTGGGCGATGACGAGGTCATCGCGGTCGGCCATCGGGTGCCGTGAGTTCGGGACGTCGCCCTTGGGCGTGTTGTGCTCGACGTAGATCTTCGGGGCCCGCAGGTGCGCGATCCGCTCGAGCTCGCCGGGACGCTGGAGGACGATCACGTCGACGTCAGCGGGCCGCAGGGCGCCGACGTCGACCTCCTCGACGGTCTCCGGCCAGTCGAAGGTACGGGCGCGGCCGCGCCCCCACTCGTCGCGTCCGGCGTTGACCGGGACGAGGTAGCGGTGCTTGCCCTGGACGAACGACGTCGTCCAGGAGCCGTGCACGTGCCAGAGCAGGATGTTCACGCGGCTACCTCTTCCGTGTGCTTCGCGGGGGCCGGCACGCCGAGCAGCCGCAGGGCGGCGAGGACGTCGGCGGGCCGGATCGAGGACAGGCAGGGGTGCCCCGCCACCGGGCAGCGTGTGGCGCGGGTGTCCCGGCACGGCGCGGCGGCGTCGCCGAGGCGCACGTGCGGCACCCGGTAGGGGCCCCACTGCCCGAAGGGGACGGTCGGGGCGTAGAGGCTCACGACGGGGGTGCCGACCGCGGCGGCCAGGTGCGCCGGGCCGGTGTTCGCGACCACCACGCAGGCCGCGCCGGCGAGCAGGCGGGCGAGGTCGGCCATGCTGGTCGGTCCCACGTCGGTGGCGTCCGTACCGGCCACGTACGCGGCGAGGTCGCGCTCGTCCGGGCCGCCGGTGACGAGCACCTCGTGCCCCTCGGCGGCGAGGGCGGACACGATCGCCCGGACGTTCTCCGGCGGGCAGGACCGCGCCTCGACGGAGGCGCCCGGATGCACGACGACGTAGGTGCCGGCCCGGACCGGTCCGAGGTCGACGCGCAGGCCACCGTCGTCGGTCGCCGGCAGGGCGAACCCCGCGGCGGCGGCGACCGAGCGGGCCCGTTCCGCCTCCGGCACCCCTGCCGGTACGCGGTGCCGCACGTCGAGCAGCGATCCGGGGTAGTCGTCGCTGATCGCGGTGATCCGGCCGACCCCGGCGGCGCGCAGGAGCAGGGCCAACGGCAGCGCCGACTGGTGGAACGAGGTGAACACGACGGCCTCGTCGGCGCCGATGGCGGCCAGCCGCGCGGTCAGCCCGGCGACGAATCCGGCGTCCACCGGCGACGGTTGCGGGTCGATCCAGGGCAGCCGGGCCTCGATGATCTCGTCGACGCCGGGCAGGAGTTCGGCGGCGGCCCGGCCGCGCGGCCCGCACAGCAGCACCACGCGCTCGGCGCCGGCCGCGACGGCCCGGATGCCGGGGCCGGTCAGCAGGACGTCGCCGGCGGAGTCGGAGCGGACGACCAGCACCGTTCCCGCCCGTTCCCGGGTATCCGCCGGGGTCACCAGCACCTGCCGCTGCAGGATCAGGTCCACGGCTTCGGCCATGTCGGCGGCGCCCGAGGGGGCGGCGGCCACCTCCGGGGCGAGGGTGACCTCGGTGGGCACGATGATGCCGGTCGCACCGGCGGCGCCGGCGGCCACCATGTCGCGGCCGATGTCACCGACGACCACGCAGCGCTGCGGCACCGTGCCGAGGGCGGTCGCCGCGTCCTCGACCAGGCCGGGGGCGGGTTTGCGGCACCGGCAGCCGGCGGTGTCGTCGTGCGGGCAGATCTGCCAGGTGTCGAAGGGTCCCAGCAGCTGCTCGACCCGGGCGTGCACGGCGCGCAGCTGCTCGGCGGTGAACCGGCCCCGGGCCAGGCCGGACTGGTTGGTGACCACGCCCAGCCGCAGACCCGCGGCGCGCAGCCGGTCCAGCGCCGCCCGGGCGCCCGGCATCGGCCGCACCAGCGCGGGGTCGCCGTTGTACGGGACGTCGACGATCAGCGTGCCGTCCCGGTCGAACAGGACTGCGTCGTACAGGCCGCTCACCGTCGCGGCTCCACCGGTACGGCCCCACGCCACCTCGCCCAGCCTCGCAGCCAGTGGACGGTAGCCACGGGCGGGATGGCCGCGCTGGTCAGCACCATCGTGGTGACCTCGCGGGCGTCCCCGGGCCCGGGCTTGATCCGGGCGGCGGCGAACTCCGCGGTCCCGGCGGCCCAGAACGCGGCAGCGGCCGCCGCGGCGGTGACCACCGGCCGCCGCCGGGTCAGTGCCGCCGTGACGGCGAGCGCCACGGCGAGAGCCCCCGCGGCGGTCACCGTCACATGCCGGCGGCGGCGCCCGGGTGGGATCTCGAGGCGCTCACGCCAGTCGCGGCCGTACAGGTGCCGCAGGAGCGCGTCGTCGGCGTTGCCGCGCTGGGTGCGTACGCTGATCCACCGGTCCTCCGGCCGCACCGGATGGGTGACCGTCCGCGCCCCCTTGACCAGCGCGAAGCCGGCCCGCCGCACGCGGTACGCGAGCTCGGCGTCCTCCCGGAACGCACGCGGGAGCCGCTCGTCGAAGCCACCGGTGGCGGCGAGCGCCGACCGCCGGTACGCCATGTCCGCGGTGATCCAGGCGCCGTCGGCCAGCGCGGCGGTGACCCGTTCCCAGTCCGTCGGGCGCCGGTCGCCGGGCAGCGGCACCCGCAGGTTGCCCTGCACTCCCCCGACCTCCGGGCCCGCACCGGTCAGGTCGTCGTGCAACGTGGACAGCCAGTCCGGGTCC
This sequence comes from Actinoplanes sp. NPDC049681, assembly GCF_044465265.1. Classification (NCBI taxonomy): domain Bacteria; kingdom Bacillati; phylum Actinomycetota; class Actinomycetes; order Micromonosporales; family Micromonosporaceae; genus Actinoplanes; species Actinoplanes sp. NPDC049681. The sequence continues at coordinate 6,986 of NZ_JBITLP010000008.1, read as the reverse complement.
GGCAGCACGTCGTCGTCGAGGAAGGCCACCCACTCGTGGGTCGCGGCCTGCCAGCCGACGTTGCGGGCGGCGGCCGGTCCGGCGGCGCGGCCGGTGAGGACCTTCACGTCGATGCCGGCCGGCACCGGCAGCTCCTCGGCCGCCGCCGGCCGGTCGTCGACGACCAGGAACTCCACGGGGCCCGGGGCCGGTTCACCCGCCGCCAGTGCGGTGAGCAACGCGGTGAGGCTCGGCCTGCCGAGGGTGGGGACGACCACGGATATGCCGCTCATCGACCGTCCCCGAAGGCGGACGCACGGTGCACGGCGAAGGGGCCGAGGGCCAGCAGGTCCACCGGCGCCGAACCGAACAGCTCCATCGCCTCGCGCGGAGTGTCCACCATGGGCCGCCCGGCGGTGTTCAGCGAGGTGTTGACCACCACCGGGAGCCCGGTGAGCCGCTCGAACTCGGCCAGCATCTCGGCCACCACCGGCTCGGTCTCGGTGTGGACGGTCTGCACGCGGGCGGTGCCGTCGACGTGCGTGACGGCCGGGATGCGGTCCTTCCATTCCGGCTTGACCTTGTGGACGAACAGCATGTACGGGCTCGGGTAGACGCCCTCGAAGATGTCGGCGAAGCGCTCGGCGCGCACCATCGGCGCGATCGGGCGGAACTGCTCGCGCCCCTTGACGTTGTTCATCCGGGTCTGGGTGTCGGCGTCGCCGGGGTGGGCGAGCAGCGACCGGTGTCCCAACGCGCGCGGGCCGTACTCGCTGCGGCCCTGGTACCAGGCGACGATGCCGTTGCCCGCGAGCACCCGGGCGGCCTCGGCAGCGATCGACTCGGGCCGGGTGTACGGCAGGGCGGCCCGCTTCAGCTCGGCCTCGAGCTCCTCGTCGCTCCAGCCCCGGCCCAGGTCGGCGCCGGCGAACGGGGCGACGGCGCCACCCGCGCGGGCGACCGAGAGGGCGGCGCCGAGCGCGGTGCCGGAGTCGCCGGCCGCGGGCTGCACCCACACCCGGTCGAACGGGCCCTCGGCGGCGATCCGCGCGTTGGCCACGCAGTTGAGCGCCGTGCCGCCGGCCATCGTGAGGGTCTTGACGCCGCCGGAGGCCTCGTACGTCCACCGGGCCAGGTCGAGCAGGACCTCCTCGAGGCGCACCTGCACGCTCGAGGCGAGGTCGGCGTGGGCGTCGGTCATCTCGCCGTCGGCCGTACGCGCCTTGGCCAGCGCCGACCAGTCGATCCGCTCGACCGTGAAGCCGCCGTCGTCGTTGGCGTGCACCCATTCCCGGAACAGGTCGAGGTACCGCGGCCGGCCGTACGAGGCCAGCGCCATCACCTTGTACTCGTCCGAGGAGTGCATGAAGCCGAGGTGGCGGGTGAGGTCCTCGTAGAGCAGCCCGAGCGAGTGCGGCAGCTGCTGGCTGGCGAGTGTGGTGAGCTGCCCGTCGCGGTACACGCCCGCGAGGTGGCTCGCGATCTCGCCGCGGCCGTCGAGCACCAGCACGGCGCTGTCCTCGGGGACCGAGAGCCCGGCCGACGCGGCGTGCGCGACGTGGTGCGGCACGAAGCGGACCTGCTCCGGGTCGAGGCCGGGCAGGGCACCGGCGAGGAACTGCGGTGCCCGCCGGGCGTAGTCGACGCGCAGGTGGTCCCACGGGTCGTTGAGGCCGAGGCTCTCGGCGTCCCGCGACAGCCCCGGGTCGAAGGAGTAGGCGACCGCGTCGAGGTCGCCCGGCTTCAGGCCGGCCTCCTCCAGGCACCAGGCGGCGGACAGCTCCGGCAGCTCCCAGGCCGAGAACGGTACGGGACGCTTGCCGTGCTTGCGCCGGCTGAACCGTTCCTCCTCCGCGGCGGCGACCACCTGACCGTCGACGATCAGCGCGGCGGCCGGATCGTGGAAGATCGCATTGATTCCCAGGACTCGCATGGGGCCGCGGATACCCGCCTCCCGCGGAAGTACTCACATGATCATCGACTTCTTCGAAACTTCTTTATTCGCGCAGTGAGCTGCACTGATAGTCCGTTTGAAACAGCCCGGCCAGGGCACCCGCCCACCCATGTATGACATCGAACAGCTCATCGGTGGAGTCTGGGGAACCGGCAGCGGTACACGCAATTTGACCGTTTTGAACCCTATGGACGGTCAGCCCGTCACCACCGTGCCGGTCGCCTCCGAGTCGGATGTCCCGGCGGCGGTGAAGGCTGCCCGCGACGCCGCGCCCGGCTGGGCGCGGACCGCACCGGCGGCCCGGGCCGCGGCGTTGCATGCGGCGGCGAACGCGGTCGAGGCGGCGGCGGACGAGCTCGCCACCATCATGAACGCGGAGATGGGCAAGCCCGTGGACGGGGCGAAGGACTCGATCGGCGCGGGCGTCGCCACGCTGCGCCAGTACGCCGAGCTCGGCCCGACGCACCGCGGCCGCAGCCTGGCCGGCAACGACGAGGCGATCGACCTGATGGCGTACGGACCACGCGGTGTCGTCGCCGCCATCACTCCGTGGAACGACCCCGTCGCCGTGTCCTGCGGCCTGATCGGCGCGGCTCTGGTCACCGGGAACACCGTTATCTACAAGCCCAGCGAGCGCACCCCGGCGACGGGCTGGCGGCTCGCCCGAATCCTCGCGCCGCACTTCCCCGGCGGCGTGCTCTCGCTGCTCAACGGCGACGGCCCGGTCGGCGCCGCACTCGCCGGGTCCGAGGTGGACGTGGTGGCGCACGTCGGCTCCACCACCACCGGGCGGGCCATCGCGGCGGCGTGCGCGCGTACCGGGGCCAAGGCCCTGCTGGAGAACGGCGGCAGCGACCCGCTGGTCGTCGACGCCGATGTGGACCCGGTGTGGGCGGCGCAGCAGGCGGCCCTCGGCGCGTTCGTGAACTCGGGCCAGATCTGCGTGGCGGTCGAACGGATCTACGTGCACCGGGACATCGCCGGGCCGTTCCTCGAGGCGCTGACCGCCGAGGCCGGGACGTGGGCCGGGCAGATCGGCCCGCTGGTCGACACCCGGCTGCGCGACGCCGTGCACGCCCAGGTCAGCGCCGCCGTCGAGGCGGGCGCCCGGGTGCTGACCGGCGGCGCCGTGCCGGACGGGCCGGGCGCGTTCTACCCGCCGACCGTCCTGGCCGACTGCACCGACGACATGGCGGTCGTGCGCGAGGAGACGTTCGGCCCGGTCGCCCCGGTGGTCGTGGTCGACTCGTTCACCGAGGCGCTGGCCCGCGCGGCCGACTCGCCGTACGGGCTGGCCGCCACCGTCCTCACCGGCTCGATGAGCCACGCGCAGCAGGCCTGGCGGGAGCTGCCGGCAGGCACGGTGAAGATCAACGCCGTCTTCGGCGGAGCTCCGGGCGGCGCCGCCCACCCGCGCCGCGGCAGCGGCCAGGGCTTCGGGTACGGCCCCGAGCTGCTCGACGAGCTGACGGTCACCAAGGCCGTCCACATCGAGGCACCGCCGGCCGGCTGGTGAGCCGGCTCAGCCGCCGATCGTGACGAGATCCCGCTCGACGTCCTGGGGCAGCGCCCGCCGCTGCCTCAGGGCCCAGGGCGCCATCCGCACCGCGTCGGTCACCCCGGCGCGGTCCTGCCTCCAGGCCGCCGCCACGGTACGCCGTACCACCCCCGGCGGCCGCCGCAGCATCGCGGTCAGCACCCGGTTGCGCACCTCGAGGCGGCGCCGGGCCCCGGGGTCGCGGCCGCCGGGAAGGGGCAGGTGCCGCACGGTCAGCGTCGGCGCGTAGGCCAGCCGGTGCCCGGCGGCGGCGAGGTCCATCGCGAGCAGCGCCTCCTCGCCGTACACGTGCAGAGCCGGCTCGAAACCGCCGGCCGCCAGGAAGGCGTCCCGCCGGACCACGACGGCGCAGGCCAGGAAGCCGAGGATGGCCGGGCCGGGTGCGTCGGCGGGCACGCCGAGCTGCGCGCCGGCCATGGCCACCGAGATCGGATCCTCCCGCCCTTCCGGCCCGACCAGCACCCGGGCGGAGAGCAACGCCGTCCGGGGGTACGCGTCGAGCAGCGCCGCGGCGCACGCCAGCGACCCGGGCTCCCAGTACGAGTCGTCGTCGGCGAACGCTACGTACTTCGTCCCCGCCCGCTCCACCCCGACGTTGCGGGCCGCCGCTCCCCGGTTCTCCCCCAGCCGGACCACGTCGACGCCGGGATGGTCGTCCGGGCCGCCGTCGTCGGAGCCGTTGTCCACGAGGACGACCGGGGCGGCGTGCCGGGGGATGGTCTCCCGCAGCCGGTCACGGCGGTTGCGGGTCGCGACCACCACGGTCACGTCGCCGGTCTCGGGCACGGCGCGGCGCCCCGGTGCCGCGGCTCGGTCGATCTGGATCGTCATGGCCCCGCCTGTACCCCGAGCATGCGTGTCGAAGCCATCACATCGGGTGAACGGCGCCCATTCGCCAGCACGGCGTGAGCGGGTTGCGCCTCGGACCCGGCTCAGCGGCGGGTGGCGGCCCCCGCCAGGGTGAGCGCGGCACCGTCCTCGGCGAGAGCCGCGGGAACGGCGAGCCCGTGACGCGCGCCGACGGCACGCCAGCGCGCTCCCGCCCAGCTCGCGGCGGCGGCCGCGGCGGCCGCGGTCACGGCCGGCACGACCACGGACTGTCCGCGGCGACGGGCGTACCAGCCGCCGGCGACGGCACCCAGGAGGAGCCGGCCGGCGAGCGGTCCGGGCAGTAGCCGGCTGGGCGTCCCGGGAAGCTTGTCGGCGACGAGCTCGCCACCTGCGGCGGCCAGCGTGAGGACGCGCACCCAGCGGCCGCCGCCGTCCTGGGCCAGCGTCGCCAGCGGGGTCACACTGCGGGCACCGGCGGAGGCGCCGAGCACGGCGGCGCGCAACAGGACGTCTGGACGCATGCACCACCGCTACCCGGAGCGCCTCCCGCGGAAACGCGATCGTCCATCAAGGAGCGACGCTGGTGCCGACCAGGACCCCGCGGCCGACGGTGTGCGGGACCATGAGGATGTGCAGCATGGCGAGGCTCGCGCCGGCCGGGACCTCCAGGACCTCGACATCCAGGGCGGTGACCGCGAGGAACATGCGGTGGGTGCCGGTTCCCGGCGGCGGCTTCGCCCCGGAGTACGCGGCGCGGCCCAGGTCGTTGGCGAGGTGGCAGGCACCCGCCGGCAGCCGGTCGGCAGCGCCCCGGGGCAGGCCGCCGACCGAGGCCGGGATGTCCTTGACCACCCAGTGCCAGAGCCCGCCGGGAATCGGGGCGTCCGCGTCGAAGGCGGTGACCACCACGCTGCGGGCGGCCTGCGGCAGGGGCCCCCAGGACAGCGCCGGCGACTCACCGGGACCGTCCACGGTCGCGCAGGCGGACGGCGGCAGCGGCCCGCCGGGCGCGAAGTCGGTGCTGGCCAGCGGGAACGCCGGGACGGGGAAGGCCTTGGCGTACGGGTCGTGATCCATGACGGCTCCTCAAAAATACAGGCTTGCTGTAGTTTTCGAACGTACAGCAAGGCTGTATTGTTGGGCCATGGACCATGACGCGGATCTCACCGACCTGGCCGAGGAGCTGCGGACGGCCGTGGGTGACTTCGTGCGGCGGGTGCGGGCGTACGACACGATGCCGCGCAGCCAGGTCGCGGTGCTGGGACACCTCGCCCGGACGGGGCCGCTGTCCATCGCCGACCTCGCGCGGCGCGAGCGGGTGAAGCACCAGTCCATGACCCGGACGATCAACCTGCTCAACGATCAGGGCCTGGTGAGCCTCGGTGCCGCCGAGGACGACCGGCGGCGGGTCGTCGTGACGCTCAACGGTACGGGCACCCGGCGGCTGACCGAAGAACGGCGGCAGCGGTCCGCCCGGATCGCCGCCGCCCTGCAGACGCTCGACGGCGAGGAACGGGCCCTGATCGCCCGGCTCCCCGCCGTCCTGGACAAGCTCGTGGACTGATTACAGGGCGCGCAGCCTGTCACCGAGGTCCTTGTGGAAGAAGTCGATGAAGCCTTCCGGATCCGGGCCGGCGTTCTGCAGGACGATGTGGTCGTAGCCCGCATCGGCGTACTTCCGCACCGCCTCCACGTACGGCTCGGGATGCGGGCCGACGGCGAACTGCCCGCGGATGTCCTCCTCGCGGACGGTCTGCGACGCGGCCTCGAAGTTGGCGGGATTGGGCAGCTCGCTCATCACCTTCCAGCCGGTCAGCGCCCAGCGGGTGGTCCGCAGCGCCTCCTGCACGCCGGCCTCCTCGGTGGTCGCCCAGGCCATCGGTACCTCGGCGTAGCGCGGCCCGGCGCCGCCCGCCCCGCGGTAGGCCTCGACGAGGTCCGCTCGCGGCTCGGTGACGAACAGGCCGTCGCCCAGCTCCGCCGCCAGGGTGGCCGCATTCCTGCCGCCCGCGGCGACGGCGATGACGGGCAACTCGTCCGGCAGGTCGAAGACGCGGGCGTCCTCGAGCTGCAGGTGCTTGCCCTCGTACGACTGGTAGCCGCCCTGCCACAGCAGCTTGATGATCTCCAGGGCCTCACGCAGGCGCTCGTGCCGGCCGCGGACGCTCGGGAAGCCCTGGCCGACGACGTGCTCGTTGAGCCGCTCCCCCGCGCCGATGCCGAGGGTGAAGCGGTTGTCGGAGGTGATCGCCAGGGTGGCGGCGGCCTGCGCGATGATCGCCGGGTGGTAGCGGACCGTGGGGCAGGTGACGCCGGTGGCCAGGCCGATGCGTTCCGTGCGGGCGGCGATGGCGCCGAGGACCGTCCACGCGAACGGGGAATGGCCTTGGGTGTCGAGCCAGGGGTGGTAGTGGTCGCTGATCTCGACGAAGTCGAAGCCGGCTCGTTCCGCTTTTTGCGCCTGGTCGATCAGCTCTTTGGGGCCGAAGCCCTCGGCTGACAGTTTGTATCCGAGCTTCATGGTTTTCGGGGTGCCCCTGGGGTGTTGTCGCAAACCATTGCGGGATTTCTTGCGGTTGACGGTGGGGGGCCGGGGTGACCAAGACGGCTGGTGGGGCGGTTTTTTGGTTGTTTGTGAACCCCGCCCCCCCCCCTTGATAGGGG